>NZ_KQ969037.1:0-643 GCF_001578705.1 Streptococcus oralis
CAAGCTTGAGCAACAGCATGTCTGCATCAATCAGTGCTAGCCAATCAGCAAGCGCATCAGTATCTGCAAGTCAATCAGCTTCAGCATCTGTAAGTGCAAGCGAATCAACTAGCGCATCAGTATCTGCAAGTCAATCAACTTCAGCATCTGTATCAGCTAGCCAATCAGCAAGCGCATCAGTATCTGCAAGTCAATCAACTTCAGCATCTGTATCAGCTAGCCAATCAGCTAGCGAATCAGTATCTGCAAGTCAATCAACTTCAGCATCTGTATCAGCTAGCCAATCAGCAAGCACAAGCTTGAGCAACAGCGTATCTGCATCAATCAGTGCATCTGAATCAGCAAGCACAAGCTTGAGCAACAGCGTATCTGCATCAATCAGTGCATCTGAATCAGCAAGCACAAGCTTGAGCAATAGCGTAAGTGCTTCAATCAGTGCTTCTGAATCAGCAAGCACAAGCTTGAGCAACAGCGTGTCTGCATCAATCAGTGCAAGCCAATCAGCAAGCACAAGCTTGAGCAACAGCGTGTCTGCTTCAATCAGCGCATCTGAATCAGCAAGCACAAGCTTGAGCAATAGCGTATCTGCATCAATCAGTGCATCTGAATCAGCAAGCACAAGCTTGAGCAACAGCGTGTCTGC
>NZ_KQ969037.1:965-1755 GCF_001578705.1 Streptococcus oralis
CAAGCATGAGCAACAGCGTGTCAGCTTCAATCAGTGCATCTGAATCAGCAAGTACAAGCTTGAGCAACAGCGTATCTGCTTCAATCAGTGCATCTGAATCAGCAAGCACAAGCTTGAGCAACAGCGTATCTGCTTCAATTAGTGCTAGCCAATCAGCAAGCACAAGCATGAGCAACAGCGTGTCTGCTTCAATTAGTGCATCTGAATCAGCAAGCAACAACTCAAGTAGTACTTCAGTTTCAACAAGTACTTCAGTAAGCTTGAGTAACAGCGTAAGCACATCTACATCACTTAGCAATAGCGTTTCAAGTAGTTTGAGTACAAGTGCGTCACAACAATCTAACTCATTCAGCTATAGTAAGGGTGAGCCAACAAGCGAATCTAAGCCAGAGTTTAACCTTCCTAGCTACCTTGAATCTGTAAGTGCAAGTGAGTCAGTTTCACTCAGCAAGTCAGTAAGCGTATCATTGAGCGATAGTACTTCAGCATCAATCAGCGCAAGTGAGTCAGTCTCAACAAGCGCAAGCTTGAGTGACAGCATTTCTGCATCAATCAGTGCAAGCAACAACTCAGGTAGTGGTTCAGGTTCAACAAGCACAAGCAATGGCTCAGCTAGTCAATCAGCTAGCGCATCAGTATCTGCAAGTCAATCAGCTTCAGCGTCTGTAAGTGCAAGCCAATCAGCTTCAGCTTCAATCAGTGCAAGCAACAACTCAGGTAGCGGTTCAGGTTCAACAAGCACAAGCAATGGTTCAGGCGATGCCTCAACTTCAGCAAGTACTTCAGCAAG
>NZ_KQ969037.1:2827-20627 GCF_001578705.1 Streptococcus oralis
TTTTGTCAACTGTAGAGGGTGAGATCTAACTAAGCATGAGAGAGAATCAGATTGGTTCTCTCTTTTCTAACATTCAAAGTGACGAGAACTATCGCTCTAAATGTTCTAAAGAACTTAATGATGTCTTACTGGTTATTAATCACCGCCAAAGATAGTATCCAAATTACAAGATAGCTTTTAAAGCGCTTAGGAATAAGAGGTAAAAATATTACACTACTCATTGCATATACCTAACGAAATAGATAAAAATCTAAAATTTGTATAGAAAATAATATAATTTCGACCTTTTGTGACAGGAATTGCTTGACTAAATAAAACTAAAGCTGTATAATAAGGCAAATATCTAAAACAGGAGGTTCTGGAAATGAAAAAGTCTAAGGCCAAGTATCTGACACTGGCAGGTGTCGTGTTAAGCGCAGGTATCCTATTGAGCGCATGTGGGAACTCAGCAAGTTCATCTAAAACATATAACTATGTCTATTCTAGTGATCCATCTAGTTTGAACTATCTAGCAGAGAACCGTGCAACAACCAATGATATCGTTACCAATCTGGTAGATGGTTTGATGGAAAATGACCAATATGGTAACTATGTTCCATCTTTGGCAGAGGATTGGACCGTTTCCAAGGACGGTTTGACTTATACCTACAAACTTCGTAAAGATGCCAAGTGGTATACATACGAAGGTGAAGAATACGCACCGGTAACTGCTCAAGACTTTGTGACAGGTTTGAAATATGCGGCAGATAAAAAATCTGAAGCCTTGTACTTGGTTCAAGACTCTGTAGCAGGTTTGGATGACTATATCAACGGTAAAACAACAGACTTTTCAACTGTCGGTGTGAAGGCGATTGATGACCAAACAGTTCAGTACACTTTGACACGTCCAGAATCTTATTGGAACTCTAAAACAACTTCAACCATTCTCTTCCCTGTCAATGCGGATTTCTTGAAATCAAAAGGGGATGATTTTGGTAAGGTAGACCCTTCTAGCATTTTGTACAATGGACCTTTCTTGATGAAATCATTTGTTTCAAAATCTGTTATCGAATACAAGAAAAATCCGAACTACTGGGATGCTAAAAATGTCTTTGTGGACGATGTGAAATTGACTTACTATGATGGTAGTGACCAAGATGCCCTAGCTCGTAACTTTGTAGAAGGAGTCTACAGCTACGCGCGTCTCTATCCAAATAGCTCAAGTTTTGAAGGAATTAAAGAGAAGAACAAGGATAACATCATCTATAGTATGCAAACCGCAACTTCTTATTACTTGAACTTCAACTTGGACAGAAAATCTTATAACTTCACTTCTAAGTCCTCAGATATCGAAAAGAAATCAACACAAGAAGCAGTTCTGAATAAAAACTTCCGTCAAGCCTTCAACTATGCTTATAACCGTACAGCCTATGGAGCTCAATCTCAAGGGGAAGATGGAGCAACGAAGATTATTCGTAACCTAGTGGTACCTCCTACATTTGTAAGTATCAACGGAAAAGACTTTGGCGATGTTGTTTCAGAAAAGATGGTCAACTATGGTCAAGAATGGCAAGGAATCAACTTTGCAGACGCGCAAGATCCATACTACAATCCTGACAAGGCTAAAGCTAAATTTGCAGAAGCTAAGAAAGAATTGGAAGCTAAGGGTGTGCAATTCCCAATTCACTTGGATGTATCAGTTGACCAATCAGCTAAAAAAGGTGTACTTGAAGCAAGTTCTTTAAAACAATCCATCGAATCTGTTCTAGGAGCTGAGAATGTGGTTATTGATATCCAACAATTATCAACAGATGACTTCGATAATTCTAGCTACCTCGCTCAAACGGCAGCTCAAAAAGACTTTGATATCTATAATGGCGGTTGGAGTGCTGACTACTTGGATCCATCAAGCTATCTAGATATCCTAAATGTCAATAACGGCGGTATGTTGCAAAACCTTGGTCTAGAACCAGGTGAGGTCAATGACAAGGCTAAGGCAGTTGGTCTGGATACTTACACTCAAATGTTAGAAGAAGCTAACAAGGAGCAAGATCCAGCGAAACGTTATGAAAAATATGCAGAAATTCAAGCTTGGCTCGTTGATAGCGCCCTTGCAATTCCAAACGTTTCCCTTGGTGGAACACCTAGCTTGAGAAAGACAGTTCCATTCTCAGCACCATTCTCACAAGCAGGAAATAAGGGTGTGGAATCATACAAGTACCTCAAGTTACAAGATAAGACTGTAACGGCTGATGAGTATGAAAAAGCTAAAGAAAAATGGCTGAAAGAAAAAGAAGAATCAAATAAAAAAGCCCAAGAAGAACTGGCAAAACACGTTAAATAACCAGTCTATTCAACAGGAAAAACGATAGTTTCTCAAGGAACTATCGTTTTTGTATAGTTTGAAACTATAACTAGCTCTTGAAAAGAAGAAAATGAGTTGGCGAAAATAAGTGGTACAATAGTTACTATAGATTTGGAGGTATTGTATGAGCAAAGAACGACACATCAACACAATTTTGGCCCAGGCGGGTATCAAGTCAGATAAGACGACAGGTGCCTTGGTGACGCCGCTTCATTTTTCAACAACTTATCAGCATCCAGAGTTCGGTCAGTCTACTGGATTTGACTACACGCGCACTAAAAACCCAACTCGCAGTAGGGCGGAGGAAGTCTTGGCGGCAATCGAATCAGCAGACTATGCCCTAGCGACGAGCTCAGGTATGGCTGCGATTGTACTGGCTTTTAGTGTTTTTCCAGTAGGAAGTAAAGTCTTGGCTGTGCGCGATCTTTATGGGGGTTCTTTCCGATGGTTCAACCAAGTAGAGCAAGAAGGCCGTTTCCATTTTACCTATGCCAATACGGAAGCAGAGTTGATTGCTGAGCTGGAAAATGATGTGGATGTTCTCTACATCGAAACGCCAACCAATCCTTTGATGTTGGAATTTGATATTGCAAAACTAGCCAAACTAGCTCATGACAAGGGTGCTAAAGTAGTCGTAGACAATACCTTCTACAGTCCGATTTACCAACGACCAATCGAAGATGGTGCGGATATTGTCCTTCATTCGGCAACCAAGTACCTTGCAGGGCACAATGATGTCTTAGCTGGGGTGGTTGTGACTAATAGTTTAGAACTATATGAGCAACTGTTCTACAATTTGAATACGACTGGTGCGGTCTTGTCACCATTTGATAGTTATCAGTTGATTCGTGGTCTTAAGACCTTGTCTCTGCGTATGGAGCGTTCGACAGCCAATGCCCAAGAAGTGGTTGCTTTTTTGAAGGATTCGCCTGCTGTCAAGGAAGTGCTCTATACAGGCCGTGGAGGCATGATTTCCTTTAAAGTAGTGGATGAAAAACGAATTCCTCATATTCTAAACAGCTTGAAGGTATTCTCATTTGCTGAGAGTTTGGGTGGGGTTGAGAGTCTGATCACCTATCCGACGACGCAAACCCATGCGGATATTCCAGCAGAAGTGCGCCATTCCTATGGATTGACAGATGATCTTTTGCGTTTGTCTATTGGGATTGAAGATGCTAGAGATTTGATTGCGGACTTGCGCCAAGCTTTGGAAGGATAAGATAGATATGGGAAAATATGATTTTACAAGCCTGCCCAATCGTTTTGGGCACCATACCTATAAATGGAAAGAAGCGGAAGCTGATCGAGAAGTTTTACCAGCCTGGATAGCAGATATGGACTTTGTGGTTTTGCCTGAGGTTCGACAAGCTGTACAAGCCTACGCAGATCAGTTGGTCTATGGCTATACCTATGCTAGCGATGCTTTGATAAAGTCGGTTCAGGACTGGGAAGCCAGTCAACATGGGTATCACTTTGACAAGGATGCCATCGTCTTTATCGAGGGAGTGGTGCCAGCTATTTCAACAGCTATTCAAGCCTTTACAAAAGAAGGTGAGGCTGTCCTGATTAACACACCGGTCTATCCACCTTTTGCCCGCAGTGTCAAACTGAACAATCGCCGATTGATTACCAATTCTTTGGTGGAAAAGGATGGATTGTTTGAGATTGACTTTGACCAGTTGGAGAAGGATTTGGTAGAAGAGGATGTGAAGCTTTATATCCTTTGCAATCCCCACAATCCTGGTGGACGTGTTTGGGAAAAGGAAGTGTTAGAAAAGCTTGGCCATCTCTGCCAAAAACATGGTGTTTTGTTGGTTTCAGATGAGATCCACCAAGATTTGGCCCTCTTTGGTCACAAACACCAGTCTTTCAACACCATTGATCCCGCCTTTAAAGACTTTGCCCTTATTTTGAGTAGTGCCACTAAAACCTTTAATATTGCTGGGACCAAGAATTCCTATGCAGTTATTGAAAATCCCAAGCTTCGTGTGGCTTTCCAAAAACGCCAGTTGGCCAATAACCAACATGAAATCTCAGGATTGGGCTATTTGGCGACAGAAGCTGCCTACCGTTATGGCAAGGACTGGTTAGGAGAGTTAAAAGAAGTCATCGAGGACCACATTAACTATGTAGTGGATGTTTTGAGCAAAGAAACCAAGATTAAGGTCATGAAACCGCAAGGTACCTACTTGATTTGGCTTGATTTTTCAGCCTATGACCTAACGGATGACCGCTTGCAAGAGCTTTTGAAGAATGAAGCCAAGGTTATCTTGAACCGAGGTTTGGACTTTGGGGAGGAAGGAACCCTTCATGCTCGCCTCAATGTAGCTATGCCGAAGTCAGTACTGGAAGAGGTTTGCCAACGCATCGTGACCACTTTTGCTACACTTTAAAAATCCAGCCTTCTAGGAGAAAAGTCTTCCTAGAAGGCTATTTTCATAGGGGAAAATGTGGTATAATGAAAAGATAAGATAAAGGGGTAACTATGGCTAAATTGATTCCGGGAAAGTTGCGCATGGAGGGTGTTACTCTCTATGAAACAGGCAACATTGAGATTATCAAGGAAAAAGGGAATCGCCTCTATACTCGTGTGGCGGGAGAAGACTTGCGCTACAGTTTAGAGGATGATCTGGTTTTTTGTGCTTGCGATTTTTTCCAAAAAAGAGGTTACTGTGTTCACCTCGCAGCGCTCGAGCATTATCTGAAGAACGACGAAGAAGGCCAGGTGATTTTACAAGCCTTAGAAAAAGGACATGAAGAGCAAGAAGAGGTCGAAACTAAGGTTAGTTTTGGTGGTAGTTTTTTGGAGCGTATCCAACCTCAGAAGCGAGAGAAAATCTACACTTTGTCGGCTCAAGGCCAGGTAGAAGCTGGGACCAATCGCCTCCTTTGGACTCTCCGAATCGGTTTAGTTAATAGTCAAAAATATTATGTCATTCGAGACATCCCTCTCTTTTTGAAGGTCTTGGTCTATCGAAAGCCATATATGATTGGGAAACACTATGAAAATGACTTGTCTTGGGATGCTTTTGATACAGCTAGTCAAGATGTTATTACTTTTTTATGTGGCTTGATTGAGGAGGGACTGAGTCAAGACCTCTTTTTCCCCAATCAAGGTCGTCACCTCTTTTTCCCTCTGACCTTTTTTGAGCAGGGGGTAGAGTTGCTGATGAACTTGGAGGATTTTCATTTTGAACACCAGATTACTAGTTATGAAAATCTTCTCTTTCATGATCTAGATTCTGATGCGAAACTTTTCGCTTTTTCTGTGAAGGAGTATCCCGATTATTTTGAGATGGAGATTTCTGAGACTGAGAGAGTCAACGTATTCTATGGGGGAGCGGTTCTCTTTCGTAAGGGGAATCTTTATCTCTTAAACACTAAACAAATCAGCCTCCTAAAGGAAATCAAGGAGCTTCCTCAGGAAGAAAGAGGGAGAAAATGGCTCCAGTTTGACAACAGTGATCGTGACCGTCTGGCCGCCTGTTTGCCTTTGTTTGGACAGCTGGGCACAGTTTCTGCTCCAGAACGTTTACAAATACGAGCCTTTTCACCGATTTTTTACTTTGACAAGGAGAAGGATGGTCGCATCCGCTTGGATATCCAGTTTGACTATGGAGATGTTAAGGTTACTAGCCGTCAACAGTTGGAACAATTACCATTTTCAAGCGATGCCGTCTTGGAAAACCAGCTATTTCAAATCTGTTTAGGGGCTGGTTTTGAGGCTGATTTTCAGTCTTGGAGACAGGCTTTGAAGCCAGAAGCGGTTTATTCTTTCTTTCACCATACGATTCCAGCTTTTGAGAAATTGGGTCAGATTTTCTTGTCTGATGAGATAAATCAGCTCTACAGTGTCCAAGCTCCTCAGGTTCAGATTGAGTCCAAGGGAGGATTGTTGGAGATTCAGTTTGATTTCCAAGGGATTGCCCAAGAAGAGATTGATCAAGCTCTTAAAGCCCTGACCAGCAATCAGGATTTCTATATCAGTTCTTCTGACCAAGTGTACTTTTTTGATGAGGAAACCAAGCAGATTCGTCAAAATTTGCAGGAACTGGGGGTTGAGCTAAAAGATGGTTCTTTTCAAGCTCGAAAATCTCTGGCTTATAGCCTTTCTCAGGTTTTTGAAGGTCGAGACAGGATCTCCTTCACAGAGGAATTTCAGCATTTAGCTCATGATTTGACTCATCCAGAGGACTTTCCTTTGGGAGATATACGGGTTCAGGCGAATTTAAGAGACTACCAGGAAAAGGGTGTTCGTTGGCTCCAGATGCTTCATCACTATGGTTTTGGTGGCATTCTGGCAGATGATATGGGGTTGGGCAAAACACTGCAAACTATCGCTTTTTTGACTAGTCAGGTGACAGAAGATAGTCGGGTCTTGATTTTAGCTCCGTCAGGTTTAATCTACAATTGGGCAGATGAATTCAGGAAATTTGCCCCACAGTTGGATTTGGCTGTCGTTCATGGTTTGAAAACGAATCGAGAAGCGATTCTTTCTGAAAATCACCAAATCTATGTGACTAGCTATGCCACCTTTCGTCAAGACAGCGAGCTTTATCAAGAGATGGCCTTTGATTTTCTCTTCTTAGATGAAGCCCAAGTTATGAAAAATGCTCAAACCAAGATTGCCCAGAGTTTGCGCCAGTTTGTGGTACCAGCAGTCTTTGCTTTATCAGGAACGCCCATAGAAAACCATCTAGGAGAGTTGTGGTCTATCTTTCAAATCGTCCTCCCAGGGCTCTTGCCGAACAAGAAAGAGTTTATGAAATTACCAGCTGAGCGAGTGGCGCAGTTTATCAAGCCCTTCGTCATGAGGCGTAAGAAAGAAGAAGTCCTTACAGAACTGCCTGACCTAATCGAAGTCGTCTATAAAAATGAACTGGAAGACCAGCAGAAGGCCATCTATCTAGCCCAGTTGCAACAGATGCGAGACCGACTAGCCCAAGTGACAGATCAAGAATTCCAGAGAAGTCGGGTAGAAATTTTATCTGGTCTCATGCGTTTGCGCCAAATCTGCGATACGCCAGCTCTCTTTATGGACGATTACCAAGGAGCTAGTGGTAAATTGGATAGTCTCCGAGATTTATTGCTACAAGTGGCTGATGGTGGGCATCGGGTCTTGATTTTCTCACAATTCAAAGGAATGTTGGAAAAAATTGAGCAAGAACTACCAGACTTGGGCTTGACTTCCTTCAAAATCACAGGTTCAACTCCTGCTCAAGAAAGACAGGAGATGACCAAGTCCTTTAACCAAGGAGAAAGAGATGCCTTTCTCATCTCTCTGAAGGCGGGTGGTGTTGGTCTCAATCTAACGGGAGCTGATACGGTTATTTTGGTTGACCTCTGGTGGAATCCTGCTGTCGAAGCACAGGCTATCGGACGAGCCCACCGCATGGGGCAGGAGCAGATGGTCGAGGTCTATCGTTTGATTACCAAGGGAACCATTGAAGAAAAGATCCAAGAACTTCAAGAACAAAAGAAACATTTGGTTTCCCAAGTTTTAGATGGTACAGAGTCGCGTGCGAGTCTCAGTCTGGCAGAAATTCGTGAAATTTTGGGAATTTCTGAAGCCAGCACTTGAAAAATCAAAACAATACGCTATAATGAAGTGTTGAAAGGAAATACAAAATGAAACAAGATCGATTTCCATTGGTGTCAGATGATGAGATCATGCTGACCAAAATGCCAGTCATGGACTTGTACGATGAGTCAGACTTTATTAGCAATATCAAAGGTGATTACCGCGATAAGAACTATTTGGAATGGTCTCCTATCAATGAGGAAGAAACCGTAGTTTCTCCAGTGGTTAATAAGGAGTCAAAGCTGAGCCCAGAACCTAAAAAGGTTGAAAAAACGTATGCTGAATTGGCTCGAGAAGAGGCGCGTGCGGATCTGAAGAAGAAACGTTCAGCCAAGTATTTGACTCAGGATGTTAGTCATACTAGACGACACAATGGTTCAACACTTGTTCGTCAAGGAAACCAACCAACAGCACCATTTCAAAAGGAAAATCCAGGTGAGTTTGCCAAGTTTAGCAAAAACTTGATCCAGTCTCACTATATTCTAGCTGAAGAGGTTGGCCAAGTGGCGACTCCAACTCCGAAAACCCAAACGGGAAAAAATAAAAAGAACAACTATGATTTTCTAAAGAAGAGTCAAATCTATAATAAAAAGAATAAGCAAACAGAACAGGAACGTCAGGTTGCCCAAGAGTTGAATCTGACAAGAATTACTGAGTAGGGGAGAAAAGCATGTCAAAAACATATCATTTTATTGGAATCAAGGGATCAGGGATGAGTGCCTTGGCCTTGATGTTGCACCAAATGGGACACAAGGTTCAAGGATCAGACGTTGAAAAATATTACTTTACTCAACGTGGACTAGAGCAAGCAGGGATTGCGATTCTTCCTTTTGATGAAAAGAACCTACAAGGTGATGTGGAGATTATCGCTGGAAATGCCTTCCGTCCAGATAACAACGTTGAAATTGCTTATGCAGATCAAAATGGTATCAGCTACAAACGTTACCACGAATTCCTAGGTAGCTTTATGCGCGACTTTGTCAGCATGGGAGTGGCAGGAGCTCATGGAAAAACTTCAACAACAGGTATGCTGTCACACGTCTTGTCTCACATCACAGACACCAGCTTCTTGATTGGTGACGGGACAGGTCGCGGTTCAGCTAATGCCAAATATTTTGTCTTTGAATCAGACGAATATGAGCGTCATTTCATGCCTTACCACCCAGAATACTCTATCATCACCAACATTGACTTTGACCATCCAGATTACTTTACTAGTCTAGAGGATGTTTTCAATGCCTTTAACGACTATGCCAAACAAATTACCAAAGGTTTGTTTGTGTACGGTGAGGATGATGAGTTGCGTAAGATTACAGCCAATGCTCCAATCTATTACTATGGGTTTGAAGCTGAGGGCAATGACTTTGTAGCTAGTGATCTTCTTCGTTCAACAACTGGTTCAACCTTTACTGTTCACTTCCGTGGACAAGAGTTGGGTCAATTCCACATTCCAACCTTTGGTCGTCACAATATCATGAATGCGACAGCTGTTATTGGTCTTCTTTACACAGCAGGATTCGATTTGAACTTGGTCCGTGAACACTTGAAAACTTTTGCAGGTGTCAAGCGTCGTTTCACTGAGAAAATTGTCAATGATACAGTGATCATTGATGACTTTGCCCACCATCCAACAGAAATCATCGCGACCTTGGATGCGGCTCGTCAGAAATACCCAAGCAAGGAAATCGTAGCAATCTTCCAACCGCATACCTTTACAAGAACCATCGCCTTGTTGGATGATTTTGCACGAGCCTTGAATCAGGCAGATGCAGTCTACTTAGCGCAAATCTATGGATCAGCACGTGAAGTGGACCATGGTGATGTTAAAGTAGAAGACTTAGCCAATAAAATCAACAAGAAACACCAAGTCATCACAGTTGAAAATGTTTCTCCACTCCTAGATCATGACAATGCTGTTTACGTCTTTATGGGTGCTGGAGACATCCAAACCTATGAATATTCATTTGAACGTCTCTTGTCAAACTTGACAAGCAACGTCCAATAAGGAAAACCAGATGGAAATTCCAATCACTATAAGGCAAGCCACCTTATCAGATTTAAATGAAATTTTGGCGATTGAAGAGTCCAATTTTTCAGCAGACGAGGCAGTGAGTCGACAATCCTTAGAAGAGTGTATCCGCAAGTCTGCGGGTACCTTTCTTGTAGCTAGGGATGAAAATCAGCTCGTGGGCTATGTTCTTGGGGCTGAAGTGTCAGAAACACACACTCAAGCACTCCTAAACCTTGAAATCAAGCGTGTAGTCATTCATCCTGACCATCGTAGACAAGGTTTGGGAACTCTTCTCCTAGCCAGCTTAAAACAAGCGGCTGTAGAAGAAGGAGTCAAGTGTCTTCGTCTGACTTGCTCTGACGACCTCCTTTTTTACTTTGAGATGAATGGGTTTATCGAGGAAGAAGTGCCAGAAGCCCTGTATGCAAGCTCTTCGGAATGGAATCTGATTTGGGTCAATCCTTTTTATCAGGAGGAAATATGAAAATCAGACAAGCAAGATTTTCGGATTTGGACCGAATTTTAGAGATAGAGCTAGAGAATTTCTCCCTTGAAGAAGCCATTCCTCGTTCGGTCTTTGAGGCGCACTTACGTGAAATTCAGACCAGTTTTCTTGTAGCTGAAAGGGAGGGACGCATCCTTGGGTATATTGAAGGTCCAGTCGTCCCACACCGCCATCTACAAGATCAGTCCTTTACGGAAGAAGTAGAAGACCATAGTCATCGGTCTGGTGGCTATATCTCAGTAACGAGCCTGTCGGTAGCCAAGGAGGCACAGGCTTTGGGCGTGGGAAAAAGACTGTTAAGGGCTCTGAAAGAAGTCGCTTTAGAACATGAACGAGAAGGCATTAACCTGACTTGTCATGATTATCTTATCTCATATTACGAGAAACATGGTTTTGTCAATGAAGGACTATCCCAATCTACCTATGCAGGTGAGACCTGGTATAACATGGTTTGGAAACCTTGAAAACAAGAAATATAGTTGTAGAAAGGTATATTTTGTTGCTTTTCTGAGACTTTTAAGATATAATGTTATGGATTGCCAACAAGGAGGTAAAGCTTTTGAGCGAGAAATCAAGAGAAGAAACGTTAAGCTTTAAAGAACAGATTTTACGCGATTTAGAGAGAGTCAGAGAGAGAGAAAGAAGAGGGAAAGAAGAGGAAAGTCCGACCACCCCAACTCCATCTTCTCAAGTAACTCCACCCGCTCCTTCTGAACAAGAACCAAATCTTGCCACAGAAGGTTTAATGGTAGACTCTCTGTCAACTGTGGATGAAATCCTTAAAAATGCCCCAAGTGTGCCACCACGTCCAAGTTTTGAATCAAGCGAAGTGACAGCACCAGAATCAGAAGAGTCAAAACTAGAAGAGCCTGCACCAGCCAAGATTGATGCTGTAGAGCCTAAAAAGGAAGACAAAGAGTTTAACACTACTCCAACTAAAGTGGCTGTTTCCTATAAAACAGATGACAAAAAAGAAGAATCAGTCCCTCCTGTTGTGGAGAATGTAGTCCCGGCTCCAGTTGAGAAAGTTGATAACCTAGCGGATGCTCCACGACGCAGTCGTCGTGAAGGAACAAAGCCAGCTAAGAAAAAGAAGAAATCAAAAGCTAAAGGCTGTTTGCTAACTTTCCTAGTTCTCCTAGTGCTCGTAAGTATTGGTGGCTTCTTTGGTTATGGATACGTTCAAGAATCCTTGAAACCTGTTGATGCGAGCTCTAAGGATTATGTAACGGTTCAAATTCCAGAAGGTTCAAATATTCAAGAAATTGGGAGCACTTTGGAAAAATCTGGTTTGGTAAAACATGGACTTATCTTTAGCTTTTATGCTAAATATAAGGGCGCAGACTTAAAATCAGGTTATTACAACTTGAAGAAGAGCATGAGTACGGATGAATTGATCCAAGAATTGCAAAAGGGGGGAACTCCTGAACCTCAAGAACCAGCTCTTGCAAGCCTGACAATTCCAGAAGGATATACATTAGAGCAAATCGCTCAAACAGTAGGACAACTTCAAGGTGAATTTAAAGAACCTCTTACAGCGGATGCTTTCTTGGCAAAAGCTCAAGATGAGACCTTTATCTCTCAAGTAGTAGCCAAGTATCCAAACTTGCTTGGAAGTCTACCAACAAAAGATAGCGGGGTTCGTTATCGCCTAGAAGGTTACCTTTTCCCAGCAACTTATACCATCAAAGAAAGCACTACAGTTGAAAGTTTGATTGATGAGATGTTAGCTGCTATGGATAAGAACATGTCATCATATTACGCCTCAATTAAAGAAAAGAATCTGACAGTCAATGAATTACTCAGCATCGCTTCTCTTGTTGAAAAAGAAGGTGCCAAGACAGAAGACCGCAAGAAGATTGCTGGTGTCTTCTATAACCGCCTAAATCTCGGTATGCCGCTTCAAAGTAATATCGCTATCCTGTATGCCCAAGGCAAGCTTGGTCAAAAGATTAGCCTAGCGGATGATGCTGGAATTGATACAACGATTGATTCACCATACAATGTTTACACACACCTTGGTCTCATGCCTGGACCAGTTGATAGTCCAAGCCTCGATGCTATTGAAGCAAGTGTAAATCAGACAAAGAGTGAGTACTTGTACTTTGTAGCCAATGTCGAAGATGGTAAAGTATACTTTGCAACGACCAAAGAAGAACATGATCAAAACGTTGCAGAACACATCAATAGCAAATTACCTCAAGCAAGTAGTTCAAACTAAAATTATGTGGTTTTCCACATAATTTTGTTTTAAAAAAGTAAATAGAAAAGAAAGTTAAAAAAATGGCAGAAAAAACTTACCCAATGACCCTTGAAGAAAAGGAAAAACTAGAAAAAGAATTAGAGGAGTTGAAACTCGTTCGACGTCCTGAAGTCGTAGAGCGTATCAAGATTGCTCGTTCCTATGGAGACCTTTCAGAAAATAGTGAGTATGAAGCAGCGAAAGATGAACAAGCTTTTGTTGAAGGTCAAATTTCAAGTCTAGAAACAAAGATTCGCTATGCTGAAATTGTTAATAGCGATGCGGTTGCCCAAGATGAGGTAGCAATCGGTAAGACAGTAACAATCCAAGAAGTCGGTGAAGACGAAGAAGAGGTCTACATCATCGTCGGTTCTGCAGGTGCAGATGCTTTTGCTGGTAAAGTCTCAAATGAAAGTCCGATTGGCCGTGCTCTAATTGGCAAGAAGACTGGCGATACTGCAACGATTGAAACACCAGTTGGTAGCTATGATGTCAAAATCTTAAAGGTTGAGAAAACAGCCTAAATAGGATGAAAAAGGAGTAGTGAAGGTTTTACCTTGCTCAACTCCTTTTTGGTTTTTTGGATAAATAGGAGACTATATGAGTGAAAATAAGAAGAAAAATAAAATGGAGCGTGGATTAACCAATCGCCACGTTCAGGTGATGGCCATTGCTGGGACAATCGGAACAGGACTTTTCCTAGGTGCTGGTCGTTCTATCAGCCTTACTGGACCTTCTATCATCCTGATATACATGATTACAGGAGCCTTTATGTTTTTGATGATGAGGGCTGTTGGAGAGATGCTCTATCAGGATCCAGAACAACATACTTTTATCAACTTTATCACCCGTCATTTGGGGAAAGGCTGGGGTTATTTCTCAGTTTGGTCTTATTGGTTGTCTGTCGTCTTTATCGGTATGGCAGAAATCACTGCGATTTCGCATTATGTTCAGTTTTGGTTTCCTAGCTGGCCTAGTTGGTTGATTCAGATTGTCTTTTTAACGATTTTGGCCTTGGTCAATCTGATTGCGGTTAAGCTCTTTGGAGAAGTCGAGTTTTGGTTTGCAATGGTTAAGATTGTGGCTATTTTAGCTATGATTGCAACGGGAGCCTTTATGGTTTTAACTGGATTTGAGACGCCGCATGGTGCTGCAAGTCTGGCAAATATCAGCAATCAGTTCTCTCTTTTCCCAAACGGAGTCATGAACTTTGTCATGGCCTTTCAAATGGTATTTTTTGCCTATCTGATGATTGAATTTATCGGAGTGACAACCTCTGAAACGAAGAACCCTCGGGAGGTTTTGCCCAAGGCCGTTAAGGAAATTCCTCTCAGAATTGTCTTCTTCTATGGTGGAGCCCTATTAGCCATTATGTCTATCATTCCCTGGAGAGAACTTGCTTCTTCAGATTCACCATTTGTAACGGTTTTTGAGCTAGCAGGTATCAAGTGGGCGGCAGCTCTGATTAACTTCGTTGTTTTGACGTCGGCAGCATCTGCTCTTAATTCAACCCTCTATTCAACAGGGCGACACCTTTACCAGATTGCCCATGATTCACCCAATCGCTTCTTAAAAGCAATCAAGGCAGATACTCTTTCTCGTCACAATGTTCCGCAAAATGCCATTATTGCCTCAGCAATCTTGATTGCTCTAGCTGCCTTTATCAATGTTTTGCCAGGTGTTTCCGATGCCTTTGCTTTGATTACGGCGTCTTCATCAGGTGTTTACATCGCGATTTATATCTTGATCATGGTGGCTCATCTCAAATACCGCAAGTCACAAGACTTCATGGCGGATGGCTACCTCATGCCTCAGTATCGTTTCTTAAATCCTTTAACCATGCTCTTCTTTATCTTTGTCTTTGTAACCCTCTTTTTACAAGAGTCTACCTTCATGGGGGCAGTTGGTTCTGCTATCTGGATTATCGGTTTCGGAATTTATAGCCAGTGGAAATTTAGGAAATAAATCATGAACTCATCAACTTTGCTTGGTGAGTTCTTTTTAGTTTGACAGTCTATTGAAATAAGATTATAATCAAGCTGTAATAGTTCGAAGGAGGTTTGGATGCACTTTAGATTGGAAAATAAAGCGTCCCAGAAAGCGCAAGAAATTGGGAATCAAATTCGTGCTTATAATCGTTCCAAAAGAGAAGAGGCTGCAAGTGAGCCACTGAATCTTTATCTCGAAGACGAAAAGGGCAATCTTATGGCAGGCTTAGTAGCTGAGACTTTCGGAAATTGGCTAGAAATCGAATATTTGTTTGTGAAAGAGGAATTACGGGGACAAGGAATTGGCTCAAAACTATTGCAGCGAGCTGAAAATGAAGCCAAGAATCGAAACTGTCGTTTTTCTTTCGTGAATACTTACCAGTTTCAAGCACCAGATTTTTATAAAAGACATGGTTACAAGGAAGTCTTTACCTTGCAAGACTATCCCTACACAGGGCAAAGATACTATTACCAAAAGGATTTGTGACCTAGACTTCTTTCTTTTGGAGAGAAACTTAGCTAAGTATCAAAAAAGAACGAATACTCTTTATCATGTAAGATGGTAGAGAGTTTTTTGTTAATAGAGATCAATTCAATTTTCCTAAACAGATTAATTATATTATTTCTTTACGTCCAAAAAATTCTATGCTATACTTAGGGTGCATAGTAGAAAAATATTAGTCGGGGGCTAAATTGTTGAAGTCGAATTTAGTAGATAAAATAAAAGAAAAAGAAATTGATTACTGGGACTTTAAAAATGTAACTGCTTCAGGTATACATAAAATTAGTGCTTATCCAGCTACGATGGTTCCAGATATGCAATATGAATTAATTAAATTAATTAAAAGTGAAGATTTATCTATTACAAATATTCTTGATCCTTTTCATGGTTCTGGAACAACACTAGTGGAGGGTGAAAAGAATAACCTTTCTCCGATTGGCATAGATATTAACCCTTTAGCTAATCTTATTACAAAAGTTAAGTTGCAAGGCGTTAACAAAAAATATATAGATATAGCAAATAATAGGATTGAGAAATTTTTAAAAAGTGATAGTTTTGAATTTGACAAACACTATTTTTATAATATAGAAAAATGGTATCGAAAAGATTTTATAATAACGTTTAGTAAAATTCGTAGTGCTATTCAGAGAGAAAAATACAGATACGTAAGACAGTATTATTGGGTGTGTTTAATTAATATTTTAAAAAAATACAGTAATACAAGAAGTTCAACATTTAAATTGCATATAAAAGAGCAAAGCGCTATTGAAAAGATGGAAAACCACATCGTTGAAGATTTTATAAAGAGCATTAACGAATACTGTCAATTTTTACCTGATTATAACAGAAGTAAAAAAATTGATTTAAAAATAGGAAAATCGGAAGATATTTTATTTGGAATGAAGAGCGATTCTGTCGATTTGATTGTAACTTCTCCTCCTTATGGAGATAATTCAACTACTGTAACATATGGACAGTATTCTATGTTACCAATTTACTGGATAGACAGAAAAGATATGGAAAGTTTTGACGAGAAATTAATAGATAATTATTCAAGTATTGACTCGAATAGTTTAGGGGGGAGAATTAGAAGAATTAAACAAAACTATCAATCAGATTGTTTAAATAAGTATGTTGAAAGTATAGCCACGGATAAGAGAAAAAAAGTTATGAATTTTATAACTGACTATTTGGATGTAATGGGACAAATGGGACGAATTATAAAAAAGAACAAAAGAATTGTTTTAACTTTAGGCAATCGGCGAGTTGATAATAAAATGGTTCCATTATCTAAAGTTACTCAAGAATATTTTGAGAGTATTGGATTTGAATTAGAAGCATCTATTACAAGAAATATACCTATTAAGAGAATGCCGAGAAGGTTATCGAATGTAAAAGATAAATCAGTGGAATCAATGAGTCAAGAATATGTCCTGATATTAAGAAAAATAAAGGAGATTTAGATGTCTAATAATGTTGAACAGGTACCTATTACTGTAGCAGGTAATATACTGAGTGAATTGTCAGAAAAAATTCCCAATAATATTATAGCCTTGAATGAGTTGATAAAAAATGCCTATGATGCTAAATCACCTAAAGTGGATATTGTCTTAGATTCAAAGACAAAGCAACTAACTATTCGAGATTATGGTGAGGGGATGGATAAGGAGGGAATTGAAAAATTATTTCATATTTCTAGCAGTGATAAAAAATATGGGAAAGCTATACCGTATGACAGTGAGACTCGACGGTTAACACAGGGATCAAAAGGTCTAGGTTTTTTATCCGTTTTTAAATTTGGAAAAAGAGTATCATGGAAAACAGCTCAAAATGGTCAATTATCAGAATTTGCCGCAGATTTTGATTCTCTAGTTGCCGAATATAATATAACAGATAAACAGTTAGATATTACGGTTTCAAATTCTGATAGTTTTAGAGGTACATTAATCCAAATTGAAATTGATGATTACAATGTAGAGACTTTAAGTAAGTATTTTAGTGAAGAAAAAAATCGTAATAAGATTTTAAATTCTTTTATTGATGATAAAATACAAGATGGTAAAATTTCTGCTGACCAAAACTTTATCATAAACTTTAGTGTAGATGGGGAGTCTAAATCAACCGATTATAAAATTCAATTAAGAGAACAAAATAGCTCACAACAATTATTTAGAATACGATATTCTTCTGATAGTCAAGAGATTATTTTTAGTAAAGAAAATCAAGATATATATTCGGAAAAAATTACCTTTAATTCCAGTAAATATTCTATTGATATGGATTTAGTTGCTTATTCTTTGAAGGCGAATGGGAAGAGTAACATTAACTCGTTGTTTTATAATCCTAATACTAACGAGTTGACTCCTCTAATTTATATCAATAATAACTTATTTAACAATTATACTTTGTTTAATACAGAGTTGATGACAACTAAAAAATATAGTGAAGTATTAAAACAATTAATTGGATATATTTCAATTAAGTCTAGTGACCCTTCAATACAATTTAACTCTGATAGAACTCAATTTGCCCAAAGTGAGCTAACAGATGAAATTACACGATTTATTGAAAAATTAAATGAGGAAACTCAAAAAATTGGTAGTTCGTTAAAAAATGAATTAAGAGAC
>NZ_KQ969037.1:21099-84972 GCF_001578705.1 Streptococcus oralis
GGTAGTTCGTTAAAAAATGAATTAAGAGACTTGGATGCATTCATTCAAAAACAAATTCCCGAAGCAGAAACTTCGAATCTTGATAACCTTCAGAAGTACATCAAAGAAGATTTCAAGTTAAAGCGGTTTATTGAATTCCAAAAGGATTTAACAGCAAATCAAATAAACTGTACTTTATTTGGCAATAAAAAAATTCTCACCATTATCCCTAAGGTTAAACACGAAGATAATTTAGGGACTGTTGAATCATGGATTGGAATAGATAATCTCAGTGAGCAAATAACGGATTTTGATGATTTGTTAAAAAATTCAACGAAAATAGTATTAGATGGTAAAGAACAAAAATCTTTTAATAAGGAAATTGAAGGTCAGTGGAAAATCGTTACAGAGACAGAAAACGTTATTGAAACTCTGCATCTAATCTTAAAAGATACCAACCAGCCTAAAATTGTCCAAAAGCAAAGTATTTTGAAAAGAGGGATGGACTATAATCTTGATAATCTTTTTACTTTTACAAATAGTTTTGGTAAGGAAGATGAGGGATTAATTTTTGAAATTGATACCAAAAATAATTCTACAATTAATTTTAACAAAGGCAAAGGAATAATTAATTTTGGACGTGTGAATGAAAACACAATATCAATCAAGATATCTGACAAGAAGACTAAAAAAATTCATGAAGCTGATTTTACATTTAAAGTAGAGGAAGATAGCTTTGATATTCCAAAAAGTATGGCTGAAGCTGATTTAGTTACGATGCCAATCAGTAAAGAAGTCAACTTCAGAGTAGATATTGCTAGCTTTATAAGAGAGATTAATCAAATTTTTAAAATTGAAGATTATAGTTTTGTACCAGTCGTATCTTATAGGACATTGATAGAAATAGTTGTTAACGATATTTTAGATAATCAAAACATTGATAAGACAGAAAGCTTGTTGAAAAACTATAATAAAGTTATTGAAGTGGGTAATACTCTCATTAAAGATAGCTCATTAGATGATGCGGATAAAAGAGTACTGTCAGCGTTGCTCTCTTCAATTAATAGTAAAGAAGAACGTGAAGGTTTTGTAGCGTTTTTGAATTTATCAACTCATGGAGGGCCTAGAATAATTAATAAGGTAGAAGCGATGAAAAAAACTCAAGAAATTAAATTGTTATTGGGTTTACTATATATTTCTGGTTTAGATAAAGAAAAGTAATTTTGAATTTTAAAGATAAGCCGTAGTTTTAAATATGGTGGATTTTTATATAAAAGTTATGTCAAATGGACTACAAGAACTATGACTAAGCTCTAGCTTGAAAGTCTAGGAATCAAGACCTATCAGGTCAAGAAAAGAAGTGATGTCATCGATATTTTGAAATCCTATATTTAAAGATAACACTCTCTATTTTTTGTGATAGAGAGTTTTTTGTTAGAAAAATCTTACAAAATGACATTTATATATTGCATTAAGTTAGATATATAGTATAATGTTTTTAAAAGAAGCGCAACTTTTTAAAAATGTGAAGGAGGATGCTAGTGGCTAAAAACTTAAAATTAAAATTAGCTCGGGTGGAGCGTGATTTAACACAAGGGGATTTGGCAGAGGCTGTGGGTGTTACTAGGCAGACTATAGGCTTGATAGAAGCAGGGAAATACAATCCTAGTCTTTTCCTTTGCCAGTCTATTTGCAGATGCTTAGGCAAAACTTTGGATCAATTATTTTGGGAGGAAGAAGATGAAAAATAGATTTTTTTATTATCAATTATTAGACGAAAGAGAAGAACAACTGATTAACAAAGCTGGGACAGAGTCTTTTAATGTGTTTATCGGGCTCATTCTGCTAAGTTATTTGGTGGCTGTATTAGCACCTGCTCTTTTTAATTCTAATATTCTTCTGGTTACCCTTCTTTTAGGAATTTTCTTCTTTTTCAATCGTGCACGACAACTTGGAGTGACCTACTATAGTCGTTTTCATTTTACGATTGTAGGGTGTTTGCTGGTAACTCTCGCTATTACGACTCTCTTGATGTTGGAGAATTATCAATTCAATATCGAAATTTATCAGCACAATCCTTTGAACGTTAAATACTTGTCTGCTTGGGTCATTACTTATCTGATTTACCTTCCTTGGGTTTTTATCGGCAATCTCGGCCTTAAAAGTTATGGTGAATGGGCTCAAAAAAAGTTTGAGCAAGATATGGATGAACTGGAGAATGGAGAATAGCTTGTTAGCTTTTTATCAATCTCGGTAAAATGTGTTATAATAGTACTAATTTATCGGATGGTGTGAAAGTGGTAGAATACGTTCATACCTTTGTAAAGTAGGAAGAAGGAAAACAGATGTATCCAGATGATAGTTTGACATTGCACACGGACTTGTACCAGATTAACATGATGCAAGTTTACTTTGACCAAGGAATTCACAATAAGAAGGCGGTCTTTGAAGTTTATTTCCGCCAGCAACCGTTTAATAACGGCTATGCTGTTTTTGCTGGTTTGGAAAGAATTGTACATTATCTTGAAGACTTACGCTTTTCAGATAGCGATATTGACTACTTGGAGTCGCTTGGGTATCATGGAGAATTCTTGGATTACCTCCGCAATCTCAAGTTGGAGTTGACGGTTCGTTCTGCTCAGGAAGGGGACTTGGTTTTTGCTAATGAACCGATTGTACAGGTGGAAGGTCCTCTAGCCCAATGTCAATTGGTCGAAACGGCTCTCTTGAACATCGTTAACTTTCAAACCTTGATAGCGACTAAGGCAGCACGTATTCGTTCGGTCATTGAAGATGAACCCTTGATGGAGTTCGGGACACGTCGTGCGCAAGAAATGGATGCAGCTATCTGGGGAACACGCGCAGCGGTGATTGGTGGAGCCAACGGGACTAGCAATGTGCGAGCAGGGAAGCTCTTTGGTATTCCAGTATTGGGGACTCATGCTCATGCCTTGGTACAGGTTTATGGAAACGACTATGAAGCCTTCAAGGCCTATGCTTCAACCCATCGTGACTGTGTCTTTCTAGTAGATACTTATGATACGTTGCGTATCGGTGTGCCAGCTGCCATTCAGGTAGCGCGTGAGTTGGGTGATAAGATCAATTTTAAAGGCGTTCGTATCGACTCTGGGGATATAGCCTATATTTCCAAGAAAGTTCGCCAACAGTTAGATGAGGCTGGATATCCAGATGCCAAAATTTACGCTTCCAATGACCTCGATGAAAATACCATCCTTAACCTCAAAATGCAACACGCTAAGATTGACGTTTGGGGGGTGGGTACCAAGCTGATTACAGCCTATGATCAGCCAGCTCTTGGGGCAGTTTATAAGATTGTAGCTATCGAAGATGAAACTGGTAAGATGCGCAATACCATCAAGCTTTCAAGCAATGCTGAAAAAGTATCGACCCCAGGTAAGAAGCAGGTATGGCGCATCACCAGTCGTGAAAAAGGCAAGTCAGAAGGTGACTACATTACTTATGATGGTGTGGATGTGAGCGGCATGACAGAAATCAAAATGTTCCATCCGACCTATACCTATATCAAAAAAACCGTTCGTAATTTTGACGCTGTTCCTCTCTTGGTGGATATTTTCAAAGCAGGAACATTAGTTTACAACTTGCCTAGTTTGACTGAGATTCAGGCCTATGCACGTAAGGAATTTGACAAGCTTTGGGATGAGTATAAACGGGTACTCAATCCGCAACATTATCCAGTGGACTTGGCGCGTGATATTTGGCAAGACAAGATGGACTTGATTGATAAGATGCGCAAGGAAGCCCTTGGTGAAGGAGAGGAAGAATGAGTTTGCAAGAGACCATTATCCAGCAACTGGGTGTCAAACCAGTGATTGATGCCCAGGAAGAAATTCGTCGTTCGATTGACTTCTTAAAGAGATACTTGAAAAAACACCCCTTCCTTAAAACTTTTGTACTAGGTATTTCTGGAGGACAAGACTCAACCTTAGCAGGGCGCTTGGCGCAATTAGCGATGGAAGAAATGCGAGCAGAGACAGGAGATGACAGATACCAATTTATCGCTGTTCGCCTGCCATATGGAGTGCAAGCTGATGAAGCAGATGCTCAAAAAGCTCTCGCTTTCATCCAGCCAGATATTAGCTTGGTTGTGAATATCAAGGAATCAGCTGATGCCATGACAGCTGCAGTTGAAGCGACAGGAAGTCCTGTTTCAGACTTTAATAAGGGCAATATTAAGGCTCGTAGTCGTATGATTGCTCAATATGCGCTTGCAGGTGCCCATAGCGGAGCGGTTATTGGGACAGACCATGCTGCAGAAAATATCACAGGCTTTTTTACCAAGTTTGGTGATGGTGGTGCGGATATTCTTCCTCTTTACCGCCTCAATAAACGTCAAGGAAAACAACTCTTGAAGGAGCTTGGTGCAGACCCAGCCCTTTATGAAAAAATCCCAACAGCAGATTTGGAAGAAGAAAAACCAGGTATTGCAGACGAAATCGCACTTGGAGTCACTTACAATGAAATTGATGATTACCTCGAAGGCAAACAGGTTAGCCCAGAAGCTCAAGAGACTATCGAAAACTGGTGGCACAAAGGCCAACACAAACGCCACCTACCAATCACCGTATTTGATGACTTTTGGGAGTAAAAAGGTCCGGGGGACCTTTTTAGCTTCTTGCCTTGAAACTCGAGAGCAAGAATAACCTCCAGTGGAGGTTTTTACCCTGAGCCTAGAAATGAGAAAGCGAAGAAGGTCCAGTGGACTTTTTTAGCTCCTTGCCTTAAGCTGAGAAAGCGAGGTAACATTATGAAAGCAATCGGTACGCAAATATTACAGACAGAACGTTTGATTTTGAGAAGATTTGTGGAGAATGATGCGGAAGCCATGTTTCAAAATTGGGCTTCATCTGCTGAGAATCTGACCTATCTTACCTGGGATCCCCATCCTGATGTAGAGGTGACTCGGAATTCGATTCGAAATTGGGTTGCCTCCTATGCCAATCTCCACTATTTCAAATGGGCCATTTGTCTCAAAGAAGATCCTGAGCATGTGATAGGAGATATCAGTATCGTTGAAATAGATGAGAATGATTCTTATTGTGAAATTGGGTATGTTTTAGGAAAAAACTATTGGGGCCGAGGTATGATGACAGAGGCCTTGAAAGCTGTGTTAGACTTTTGTTTTACTCAAGCAGGTTTTCAAAAAGTCAGAGCACGATATGCCAGTCTCAACCCAGCTTCAGGCCGTGTGATGGAAAAAGCGGGAATGTCTTATCTAAAAACCATTACCAATGGTGTGGAGAGAAAAGACTACGTTGCGGACCTTATTTATTATCAGATTAAAAAGGACTAAGAAATGACCTGAGCTTCAAAATTTAACTTTTGAAGCTCAGGTCATTTTTTTCTGCTCTTTTATTTTAACTCATAAAGCCAGTCGTCACCGTCTTTGTAGTAAAAGAATTCACTGAGATCGTCTTCTAAAAAAACACGCAGCATGTCTGACATATCCTCAGTTGCAAGTTTCAGATGAGACAGATTTTCAAATTCTTCCCACCAAACAGTACCTTCATCTGAAGATTGGAGTTCACCAGTAAAGTGTTCTGTCTTGTAAAAAAGGACGACATACCGATAATCCCCGTCATCGTACCAGTCTTTGATACCACAAAGTTGAGGTTTGGATATGGTCAGTCCAGTTTCTTCTTTGACTTCTCTGATAACTGCCTCGGTAAAAGATTCCCCACGCTCTACATGACCACCGGGAAAGGTAATACCGGGCCAGTCGGGACTAACTCGATCTTGAACCAGAACCTTATCTCCGTTTTTAATCATGCACATGTTGACAAATTCGACTGTTTCGCGTCTGTTCATCTTGTTCTCCTATTTTGTTAGTAACTTTTCCACTACATTTAGCTTTCTCATGGTCAGATCCACGCCAAACAGTTTTTCAAGATAGTTGGTATTGAGCTTTTTTCGTTTTGCAGTTCTAGGGAGATAGAGGTAGAGACAGTGATCGCCTACACAAATTTCTTCCTCACCGTAGTCAGCTTTCAAATTTTCTAATGGCAGACTTTGGATAAATCCCTGATAAAGGATCACATGCACACGATCATGAAGATAGTCTTCTCTAAACGGATTCTCATGAACAATCTTTTCAAAATCATTCTTATTCTTGATAACCATTTTTAAGTCGGCCCCAATTTTTTCCTTTATCAGAGTATGAACACGTTCTCGTATTTCTTCTAAATCTAAGTCACTTTCAAGAATGATATTCCCACTTTGAATATAGGTTCGAACGTGCTGAAACCCAGCTTCTGTTAAAATATCTATCAAATAAGACATTTTCGGGATAGCATTTTTTCCATTAGGAGTAATGCCTCTCAGTAAAATAATATGTTCCAAAGAACTTCCTTTCTTACTTGGTATTTATTGGATTGGAGCCTGCCACCCAGCCGGTACAGAGGGCAGAAGTGATGTTAAAGCCACCCGTGTGGGCATTGATATCCAGTACCTCGCCTGCAAAGTGGAGGCCGGGAACGAGCTTACTTTCCAGAGTTTTGGGATTGATTTCCTTGAGACTGACACCACCTTTGGTGACAAAGGACTTGGCAAGAGACATTTTTCCAATCACAGGGATTTTGAGTGCTTTGATGGACTGGAGAAGTTGTTCCCGTTCTTTTTCAGTTAGCTGTTTGACTTTTTCAGGATAGCCTTGAACCAAAAATTCTGCCAAGCGTTCTGGAAGCAAGGTTTTTAAAGCATTTTTTAAAGATTTTTCCCGATGTTCTTCTAAAAAGTTTGCCAAATCCTGCTGACTCATTTGAGGCAAAACATCCAGTGAAATAACCTCCCCACCTTTGACAAAACTAGACATGCGCAGGGCAGCAGGGCCAGATAAACCAAAGTGGGTAAAGAGCAGATCATGAGTGATGACATGCTTGCCATAACTTAAGGCCACATCGTCCAGCGAAATCCCCTGAAGCGCTTTGTGAGGAAGATCTGTCAACAATGGACTTTCAGCGGCTTCAAGCTCGGTAATCGTATGTTTAAAATGACGGGCAATCTCATGACCAAAACCAGTCGAGCCTGTAGAAGGATAAGATTTACCACCAGTTGTGACAATCAGTTTATCACAAGTGAAGGTTTGGTCTGCGGACTTGAGGACAAACTGGTTATCCACCTTTTTAACCGAAACAATCTCTGTTTGGGTAGCGACTTGACCACTGAGTTCAGTGATTTTCTTCTCCAAAGCTTCGATAATGGTCTGAGACTTGTCGCTAGCAGGAAAGACGCGTCCGTGGTCCTCGACCTTAAGTTTGACTCCATTTTCCGTAAAAAAGTTGATGATATCATGGTTATTAAACTGAGAGAAGACACTATATAGAAAGCGCCCATTCCCAGGGATGCCAGCCAGTAGGTCGTCTAGAGTTCCATTGTTGGTTACATTACAACGACCACCACCAGTTCCAGCTAATTTTTTTCCAAGTTTGCGATTTTTTTCGATGAGAAGAGTTTTCTGACCATAAAAGCTACTGGAAATCGTAGCCATCATGCCA
The DNA here is from genome assembly GCF_001578705.1 of Streptococcus oralis. GTDB lineage: Bacteria > Bacillota > Bacilli > Lactobacillales > Streptococcaceae > Streptococcus > Streptococcus oralis_J. The sequence goes on from NZ_KQ969037.1 coordinate 28,611, forward strand.
GCAGGCCCTCCACCGATAACAATAGTATCAAAATGTTTCATAGCTCTATTGTACCACAAAAAACAAGAGATGCTTGGCATCTCTTGTTACGGATGATCTTAGTTAATTTCATATCCCATTAACAAACCGCCATCTTCTGCATAAAAACTGCAGAGACCAGATGTTGGGAGGATTTTGATATTGGCTTGTGGGAATGTTTCCAGCAAGCGTTCTGACAATTGCTGACAGAATTTTTCATTGCTGCGATGAGCAATGACGATACGACCACCAGCATAGCCAGCCTTGATGAGTTCTTCATAGGCTGCTTGAAGAGACTTTTTAGCACCACGAGCCTTTTGAAGAAGCTCTAAGGTTCCAGTTTCACTTGCTTCCCCGACCATACGGATGTTGAGAAGACCAACGACTGTACCGATAAGCTTACTTAAACGGCCATTTTTTACCAAGTTATCAACCTTAGCGAGGACAAAGAGCAATTTTGTTTTTTCTTGGTAAGCTGTGATAGCTTCAACAATTTCCTCATGAGAAAGTCCTTGGTCAATCAAGTCATTGATTTTTTCGACAATCAAGTCAACCTCCCCACCTGCAGATAAACTATCAATCACATGAATCTGAGTGTCAGGGTGTTCTTCGAGGTAGATGTTTTTAGCGAGCTGTGCACTGTTATGGCTACCAGAAAGAGTACCAGTGATGGTAACGACAAAGATATGCTTAGCACCTTCAAATGCACGCAAGTAATCATCAGGGCTAGGGCAAGCTGATTTTGAAGCCTCAGAAGTCGCATACATGGTTTTCATCATGTAGTCAATGTCGAGATTGGCATCATCAATAAAGACCTGATCAGCCACTTGAATAGTTAAAGGAACACTGACAAATTCAGTATCGATAGCGGGAGTTACCAATTGACGATAATCACAACCAGAGTCAGCTACAATCTTCCAAGTCATAGAAATTCTCCATCTTTGTCACTTATACATTGACAAAGGTTCTGTCTTTTTTTACAATTATATCATGAAAGCCCTTGAAACAAAAGTACCACCTCTCTGTTGTCACAAGTAGAAAGAAATTGTTATGTCTGAACGTAAAATATCTGAAAAATCTCTTGAAAATCTCAGAAAATCAAATCAAGAATCTAATTTCTTGACCAGAGAAGCGATTGAGACTGCACTTTTGCAACTTCTGGAAAGAAAAGACTTGGCTAAGATTAGTATTTCAGAGTTGGTCAAGCGGGCGGGCGTTTCTCGTGCTGCCTTCTATCGAAATTATGATTCTAAAGAAGAGATTTTGGAAAGCGTCTTTAAACGCAGTGTCCATAACATCATGGAACAGTTGAGCCACTACGATGTCAAAACGGATCTTTATCTAGTCTGGGTTCGCCTTTTCCGAGCAGCAAAGAAAGAAGCTAAGGTTATCCAACTTGCTCTGGACTACCACTTGGAAAAGATTTTTGTTCAAGCTATGCAGGAATTTCTGGAAAAATACCACGGAAAATCAAAAGGTGTCAGCAGCTATCTGCATTCGTTTTGGAGTTCTGCCATCGTATCGGTTCTGCTCAAATGGATCAAGGATGGCATGAAGATTCCAGCTGAAAAGATTGCAGATTTACGCTTGCCATTTTTCAAAAAATAAAGGAGGAGAAGACTTATGACAGAAAAAAGACTGGCTTGGGATGAGTACTTTGCAGCACAAGCCTTACTGATTGCCAATCGATCTACTTGTAAACGCGCCAAAGTAGGTGCTGTCCTAGTCAAGGATAATAAGGTCATTTCAACAGGCTACAATGGTTCCGTATCAGGAACTGAGCACTGTATTGACCACGAATGTCTGGTCATTGAAGGGCATTGTGTTCGAACTCTTCACGCGGAGGTTAATGCTATCTTGCAAGGGGCTGAACGAGGCGTTCCAAGAGGTTTTACAGCCTATGTGACGCATTTTCCTTGTCTGAACTGCACCAAACAACTGCTACAAGTTGGTTGCAAGCGCGTGGTTTATATCAACCAGTACCGAATGGATGACTATGCCCAGTACCTTTATCACGAAAAAGGCACTGAGTTGACCCATTTACCATTGGAGACGGTTCAGACAGCTCTCCAAGAGGCAGATTTGATTTAAAAATTAATAAAAATAAATGGTTTAGAAAGCTTTTTAAACCGTTTTTTGATATAATAAGAAGAATAAATTGAAAGAAGGAATTCAGAAAATGGGAAAAATTGAAGTCATTAATCATCCACTCATTCAGCATAAATTGTCAATCTTGCGTCGTACAGACACTTCTACAAAAGCTTTTCGTGAGCTAGTAGATGAGATTGCAATGTTGATGGGATATGAAGTACTTCGTGATCTTCCACTTGAAGATGTGGAAATCGAAACACCAATCACAAAGACCGTTCAAAAACAATTGGCTGGTAAAAAATTAGCGATTGTCCCAATCTTGCGTGCAGGCATCGGAATGGTAGATGGGCTCTTGAGCTTGGTTCCGGCAGCAAAAGTTGGACACATCGGTATGTACCGTGATGAAGAAACCCTTCAACCAGTTGAATACTTGGTGAAATTGCCTGAGGACATTGACCAACGTCAAATCTTTGTCGTCGATCCAATGCTTGCAACAGGTGGATCAGCTATCTTGGCCGTTGACTCGCTTAAAAAACGTGGCGCATCAAATATCAAGTTTGTCTGCCTAGTAGCTGCTCCAGAAGGAGTGAAAGCTCTTCAAGCAGCTCACCCAAATGTCGAAATCTTTACAGCAGCTCTGGACGAACACTTGAATGAACATGGCTATATTGTTCCAGGTCTCGGAGATGCTGGAGACCGCTTGTTCGGTACGAAATAAGACTCAGATAGAGTCTTAAAGATGAAATTGGAGGATGTTTCTAATTTCGCGAGGAGGTTGAATTTTTGATTCTGTCGATAGTATAGAGCAAAAATTTGACCTTTTTTGACCAAAAAGATATAATAGTTCTGTATTGAGTCGCATGACTAAGAAAATTCAACATTAAAAGGAGAAATGAATGATTCCTGTAGTTATTGAACAAACAAGCCGTGGAGAACGTTCCTATGACATTTACTCTCGTCTTCTGAAAGACCGCATCATCATGCTAACTGGGCCAGTCGAAGACAACATGGCCAACTCCGTTATCGCCCAATTACTTTTCTTGGATGCCCAAGATAGTACAAAGGATATTTACCTTTATGTCAATACACCTGGAGGTTCTGTGTCAGCTGGTTTGGCAATCGTTGATACCATGAACTTTATCAAGGCAGATGTTCAAACCATCGTTATGGGAATGGCTGCATCTATGGGGACTGTCATTGCATCAAGTGGCGCAAAAGGCAAACGCTTCATGCTTCCAAATGCAGAGTATATGATTCACCAACCAATGGGTGGAACAGGTGGCGGTACCCAACAAACAGATATGGCAATCGCTGCAGAACACTTGCTCAAAACACGTAAGACATTGGAGCAAATTCTTGCAGATAACTCTGGTAAATCAGTCGAGCAAATTCATGCAGATGCGGAACGTGATTACTGGATGAGTGCCCAAGAAACGCTTGAATATGGCTTTATTGATGAAATCATGACCAACAATTCTTTAAGCTAAGCAACCTAGAAAGCAAACTCGACGGAGTTTGCTTTTTTTGGTATAATAGGAGAAGATTTCTTAGAAAGAGGATCCCTCATGTTTGAAAAAACAAATCGATCAGGATTAATCATCTATCTCTACTATAATCGAGATGCAAAAAAACTTCAGGAATATGGTGATATTTTCTATCATTCTAAACAGCATCGCTACTTGCAGCTCTATGTTCCAACTGAGGAGCTAGATGACTTAATTGAGAGATTAGGTAAGGAAAGATTTATCAAGAAAATTAGACGGTGTCACATTCAAGAGTTAGAGACTCCCTTTGTTGGCAATCTTTATCGAAATGAAGAAAACGTTATCATTTAAAAAAGTCGAGCAAAAGTATTGACAATTTTCTGATAATTCGGTATATTCTTAACATACTATTTTTGAAACAACTATAAGGAGATTAAAAATGAAGAAAAAATTTGCCCTATCTTTTGTGGCTCTTGCTAGCGTAGCTCTTCTCGCTGCCTGTGGAGAGGTCAAGTCAGGAGCGTCAAATACAACTGGTAACCCAGTAGACGAAAAGACTATCAAAATCGGTTTTAACTTTGAAGAAACAGGTGCTGTAGCTGCCTATGGTACTTCTGAACAAAAAGGTGCCCAACTTGCTGTTGATGAAATCAATGCTGCAGGTGGTATCGATGGAAAACAAATCGAAGTTGTGGATAAAGATAACAAATCTGAAACTGCTGAGGCTGCCTCTGTTACAACTAACCTAGTTACCCAATCAAAAGTTACAGCTATCGTAGGACCTGCGACATCTGGTGCAACTGCTGCAGCTGTAGCCAACGCTACTCAAGCAGGAGTGCCATTAATCTCACCAAGTGCGACTCAAGATGGATTGACCAAAGGTCAAGAATATCTATTTATCGGAACTTTCCAAGATAGCTTCCAAGGGAAGATCATTTCAAACTATGTGACAAACAAATTGAACGCTAAGAAGGTTGTTCTTTATACGGACAATGCTAGTGACTATGCTAAAGGTATTGCTAAATCTTTCCGCGAAGCCTACAAGGGTGAGATTGTAGCAGATGAAACGTTTGTGGCAGGTGATACAGACTTCCAAGCAGCCCTTACTAAAATGAAAGGGAAAGAGTTTGACGCTATCGTTGTTCCAGGTTACTACACAGAAGCAGGTAAAATCGTAAACCAAGCACGTGGTATGGGAATTGATAAACCAATCGTTGGTGGTGACGGCTTTAACGGTGAAGAATTTGTTCAACAAGCAACTGCTGAAAGAGCATCAAACATTTACTTCATCTCAGGATTCTCAACTACAGTTGATGTTTCTGCAAAAGCTAAAGCTTTCCTTGAAGCTTACCGTGCTAAATACAATGAAGAACCTTCAACATTCTCAGCTTTGGCCTATGACTCAGTTTACCTAGTAGCTAATGCTGCAAAAGGTGCTAAAAACTCAGGTGAAATCAAGGACAACCTTGCTAAAACCAAAGATTTTGATGGTGTAACTGGTCAAACGAGCTTTGATGCAGATCACAACACAGTGAAAACTGCTTACATGATGACCATGAACAATGGTAAAGTGGAAGCAGCAGAAGTTGTAAAACCATAACATTAGAATAGTAGTTGAAATAGGGAATGAGCCTTTGACTCACTCCCTGTTTCGGTGTTTATGAACTTGTGAAAATTGAGAAATTTCTAAAAAATAACGATAGAAAAGAGTGAATGCTATGCTCCAACAACTTGTGAATGGTTTAATTCTGGGTAGTGTTTATGCACTTTTGGCCCTGGGTTACACCATGGTTTATGGAATTATCAAACTCATCAACTTCGCCCACGGTGATATTTATATGATGGGAGCCTTTATTGGTTACTTTTTGATTAATTCTTTCCAAATGGATTTCTTTTTAGCTTTAATTATTTCAATGGTAGGAACCGCACTACTTGGTGTTGTGATTGAATTTCTTGCCTACCGTCCTTTGCGACACTCTACACGTATTGCTGTATTGATTACTGCCATCGGAGTGTCTTTCCTACTGGAATACGGGATGGTTTACTTAGTCGGTGCCAATACTCGCGCCTTTCCTCAAGCCATTCAAACAGTTCGCTATGATTTGGGGCCAATCAGCTTGACAAATGTTCAGTTGATGATTCTAGCAGTTTCCTTACTCCTGATGATTTTATTGCAAGTGATTGTTCAAAAAACAAAAATGGGGAAAGCCATGCGTGCGGTATCAGTTGATAGTGATGCAGCTCAATTGATGGGAATTAATGTAAATCGTACAATCAGCTTTACCTTTGCTTTGGGTTCAGCCCTTGCTGGTGCAGCAGGTGTCCTCATTGCGCTTTACTACAACTCTCTTGAACCGTTAATGGGCGTGACTCCAGGTCTTAAATCTTTCGTTGCGGCCGTACTCGGTGGTATCGGGATTATTCCTGGTGCAGCTCTAGGGGGATTTGTGATTGGCTTGTTGGAAACATTTGCTACTGCCTTTGGTATGTCTGATTTCCGTGATGCTATCGTATATGGAATCTTGCTTTTGATTCTGATTGTTCGACCTGCAGGTATCCTTGGTAAGAATGTGAAAGAGAAGGTGTAAACAAATGAAGACAAATCTTAAAGTAAATATTCTCTGGTTATTCCTTCTGTTAGCAGGTTATGGGCTGATTAGTGTACTTGTTTCTGCTGGTGTTCTCAATCTATTCCATGTCCAAATTTTAGAACAAATTGGGATTAATATCATCCTTGCAGTAGGTTTGAACTTAATCGTTGGTTTTTCAGGACAATTCTCACTCGGTCATGCAGGTTTTATGGCGATTGGGGCTTATGCAGCAGCGATTATTGGCTCAAAATCACCAACCTATGGTGCCTTCTTTGGAGCAATGGTCTTGGGTGCCTTGATTTCTGGTGCAGTAGCTTTGCTTGTTGGGATTCCAACTCTACGCTTGAAGGGGGACTATCTGGCTGTTGCAACACTAGGTGTTTCAGAAATCATTCGTATCTTTATCATTAATGGTGGAAGTTTGACCAACGGTGCTGCTGGTATCTTGGGTATTCCAAACTTTACCAACTGGCAAATGGTTTATCTTTTTATAATTATCACAACTATTGCAACCCTCAACTTCCTACGTAGTCCAATCGGACGCTCTACTCTATCTGTGCGTGAGGATGAGATTGCTGCAGAGTCCGTTGGGGTAAACACTACAAAGATCAAGATTATCGCTTTTGTCTTTGGTGCCATTACAGCAAGTATTGCTGGTTCACTTCAGGCTGGTTTTATCGGATCTGTTGTCCCAAAAGATTACACCTTTATTAATTCCATCAACGTATTGATTATCGTTGTATTTGGTGGACTTGGGTCTATTACTGGTACCATCGTTTCAGCGATTGTTTTAGGAATTTTAAATATGCTCCTTCAAGATGTTGCTAGCGTACGTATGATTATCTACGCCTTGGCTCTTGTATTGGTCATGATTTTCAGACCAGGTGGACTTCTTGGGACATGGGAATTGAGTCTATCACGTTTCTTTAAAAAATCTAAGAAGGAGGGACAAAACTAATGGCATTACTTGAAGTTAAACAGTTAACCAAACATTTTGGCGGTCTAACAGCTGTTGGAGATGTCACTCTTGAATTGAACGAGGGAGAATTGGTTGGTCTGATTGGACCAAACGGGGCTGGTAAAACAACCCTTTTCAATCTCTTGACCGGCGTTTATGAACCAAGCGAAGGTACTGTGACACTAGATGGACATCTCCTAAATGGGAAAACTCCCTATAAGATTGCCTCACTTGGTCTCAGTCGTACTTTCCAAAATATTCGTTTGTTCAAGGACTTGACAGTTTTGGAAAATGTTTTGATTGCTTTTAGCAATCATCATAAACAACATGTCCTTGCGAGCTTTCTACGTCTACCAGCTTTTTATAAGAATGAGGAAGAATTAAAAAGCAAAGCTTTGGACTTGCTGAAGATTTTTGATTTGGATGGTGACGCAGATACACTTGCTAAAAATCTGGCCTATGGTCAACAACGTCGATTAGAGATTGTTCGTGCTCTGGCAACCGAACCTAAGATCCTCTTTTTGGATGAACCTGCAGCTGGGATGAATCCACAAGAAACGGCTGAATTGACAGAATTGATCCGCCGTATCAAAGATGAATTTAAAATTACCATCATGCTCATCGAACACGACATGAATTTGGTTATGGAAGTCACTGAGCGTATATATGTTCTCGAATATGGTCGTTTGATTGCTCATGGTACTCCGGATGAGATCAAGAACAACAAACGCGTTATCGAAGCTTATCTAGGAGGTGAAGCCTAATGTCTATGTTAAAAGTTGAAAACCTCTCTGTACATTACGGTATGATCCAAGCAGTTCGTGATGTAAGTTTCGAGGTTAATGAAGGTGAAGTTGTTTCCTTGATTGGTGCCAATGGTGCTGGTAAAACAACCATTCTTCGTACCCTTTCAGGTTTGGTTCGTCCAAGTGCTGGTAAAATTCAGTTTTTAGGAAAAGAAATTCAAAAGATGCCAGCGCAAAAAATCGTGGCAGGTGGCCTTTCACAAGTTCCTGAGGGACGCCATGTTTTCCCAGGCTTGACTGTTATGGAAAATCTAGAAATGGGAGCTTTCTTGAAGAAAAATCGTGAAGAAAATCAAGCTAACTTGAAAAAAGTTTTCTCACGCTTCCCACGTCTTGAAGAACGCAAAAACCAAGATGCGGCGACCCTTTCAGGTGGTGAACAGCAGATGCTGGCTATGGGACGCGCTCTCATGTCTACGCCTAAGCTTCTTCTCTTGGACGAGCCGTCAATGGGACTTGCTCCTATCTTTATCCAAGAAATTTTTGATATCATTCAAGATATTCAGAAGCAAGGAACAACGGTTCTCCTAATTGAACAGAACGCTAACAAGGCCCTTGCTATTTCTGACCGAGGTTATGTGCTTGAAACAGGTAAGATTGTCCTATCAGGAACAGGAAAAGAACTCGCAGCATCAGACGAAGTCAGAAAAGCATATCTAGGTGGCTAAAACAATCCAGTGGATTGTTTTAGTCGGCGGATAAGGATTGCGCAAGCAATTCTCCTCTGGTCTGGGAGACTAGTTTAGGTTGTGGATGGAGATTGCGCAAGCAATTTCCCCATAGTCCGGGGGACCTTTTTAGTCGGCAGATAAGGATTGCGCAAGCAATCATCCAATCCACTGGATTGTTTTAGTCGGTGGATAAGAATTGCCCAAGCAATTCTCCTCTAGTCTGGGGGACCTTTTTAGTCGGCAGATAAGGATTACGTAAGTAATCATCCGATTCAGTGGATTGTTTTAGTCGGCGGATAAGAATTGCCCAAGCAATTCTCCTCTAGTCTGGGAGACTAGTTTAGGTTGCAGATGGAGATTGCGTAAGCAATTATCTAATTTAGTGGATTATTTTGTAGATGAATTTGAAGAGCTCCAAATTTGGGGCTCTTTTTTCGTTTGGTCCCTATTTTGATGGGCCTGATTTGAGCCCCCGTTTTCTTAATATAGAATCTAACTTGACAAAAGCACGTGTTCATCATATAATTAAATAAACAAAAATATTGAACAAAGAGGCTGAAGATATGCTATCAGAAAAACAATTTAAACTTTTACGTTTTTTGTTGACCCACAAAGATGAAAACTTTACGCAGAGACAATTGGCTGAACAGCTAGATATCGCTTTGGGGACGGTAAATAATCTTCTCAAGGAATGTAAAGAAGAGAAGTGGATCAGTGAGGAAAATAACTTAACTGACTTAGGTGAGGAGGCTTTGGCTCCGTATCAGGTGAAGAATGCCATTATCATGGCTGCAGGTATGAGTAGCCGCTTTGCTCCTTTGTCTTATGAGCTACCTAAAGGATTGCTTCAAGTTAAAGGTGAGCGTTTGATTGAGAGAGAAATCAAGCAATTGCAAGAAGCTGGGATAGAGGACATTACAGTTATTGTAGGATATCTGCAAGAAAAAATGTTCTATCTGGCAGAAAAATTTGGCGTTAAAATCGTTGTGAATAATGATTACTACAAGTACAACAACTGTTCTTCTCTCATGCTAGTCAGAGATCAACTTTCCAACACTTATATCTGTTCATCGGATAATTATTTTGTAGAAAATCCGTTTGAACGATACATTTACAGAGGTTACTATTCTACAATATTTGCAGAAGGGGACACGGACGAATACTGCTCTAAGGAAGATTCCAATCACACGATTATCGATATTCAAATCGGTGGGACGAATACTTGGGCTATGGTGGGGCATGTTTATTTTGATCGTGCATTTAGTGAAAAATTCGTAGATATTTTAGAAACTGAATTTAAGCACGAACCATATCGCGAACAACTCTGGGAAGATTATTATAGTCGTCACGTCAAGGAACTTCCTTTGGAAGCTCGGCATTATTCAGCAGACATTGTTAAGGAGTTTGATTCACTAGATGAGTTGCGTCAGTTTGATGAACACTATTTGGTGAATACGAATTCGGAAATCATTGATAACATCTGTAAGACATTAGGATGTATAGCTTCAGATATTGTCAATATCAAACCTCTAAAAGATGGTCTAACCAACACTTCGTTTTCATTTGACTGCCTAGGGAAGAAATATGTTTACCGCCATCCAGGTAGAGGAACGGAGAATTATATCGATCGTGCTAGTGAAGCGGCTTCCATGGAAATTGCTGCAAAATTGAAGATTGACCGTACCTTTGTCGCTATGAACAAGGATGAGGGCTGGAAAATTTCAGAATTTATCCCTAATGCCAAGCAACTAGATTATGATAATTGGGATGATGTAGCAAAAGCAATGGAGCTCTTGAGACGCTTGCACAAATCTGGAGAAAAAACGGATCATTCTTTTGATCAATTTGAGGGAATTGATGATTTTAGACGAAAATTAAAGGCTAGCAATCGTTTTGAGTTTGATGGACTTGAAGAGTTGGATAAGAATGTCTCAGTTCTCGAGAAGCTTTTACAAGAAGATCAAGCGAAAAAGGTTCTCTGCCACGGAGATTCTTATAGCCCGAATTTCTTGTTGAATGAAGCTGGCGAAATGAGCTTGATTGATTGGGAATATTCTGGTATGGGAGATCCAGCAGGAGATTTAGGAACCTTTATCGGGTGTTCAAATTATACAGTAGAAGAAGCTGAAAAGGTACTTGAAATCTATCTACAAGAAGTTCCGGACAAGAAAACCAAACGTCACTATTTTGCCTATGTATCAGTGACTTCGTATTATTGGTTTTTGTGGGCCCTGTTCCAAGAAAGCGTTGGAAAACCAGTAGGTGAATTTCTTTATATCTGGTATCGTTATACCAAGCAGTATGGAAAACTTGCATTATATTTATACTTAGAGGAGAATTGAGATGAAACCGACATCTGAAATTGAAGAATTAGTAGCAAATGAAACGAAAAGAAGGCTAGAAGAAATGGAATCACCAAACTATGTGTTTGCTCAGCCATTTCTAAAAAGTGATTTTATTATAGTCGTTGGCTTAGTTCTAATTAACCTTATTCTGATTATCCTAGCCATGACAGGAGGTATTCAATAAAATGTCCAAGATGAATGACTTTATTCAACAGGAGACGATAACGGGAATTGTTCCCATGACCAACAAGGATCGTCAGTATTCTTTCTGGGATCTCTTCCTGTCGACAAGTGGTTTTGCCATTGCAACTTGGTGTTATACCCAAGGAGCCTATGTGGCTCAATATTTGACCTTTAATCAAATGTTGATTAATATTTTTAGTTTCAACATTATCTGGGTCTTTATTGAGTGTCTCCCAATTCTGTTTGCGGTTAAATATGGGATTGATTTGTGGATTTGGTTGAGGGCTGTCCTAGGAAAAAAAGGGGTGGCCTTGCTATCAACCATTATTAGCTTGGCTAACTTTGGCTGGTACGCCGTTGCGGCTAATCTTTTTGCTAATTCTATGATCCACTTGGCAAATAATTTTGGACTTGGTTTAGACAAGGGAGTATGGGCACCGATTTTAGGTACTCTCTGTGTTCTCCTTGGAACGCTGATTGCCCTTGGAGGTCCAGAAGTGATCAAATGGACCAATAGATTCTTGGTCATCGCCTTGTTGATTGTCGGTCTCATTATCGTTGGAATCTGTTTTGTAGCTGTGCCTATAACTGATATTATGAATATTCAACCAGCTACCCAAGGAGATTTAACGCCATTAGAACGCTTCATGCTTTCTGGGGAAGGAAATGTTGCTTTTGCCTTCTCTTGGTCTACACAAGCATTGGTCTTGCCACGTTTGGCAAAATCAGAACGTAGTGGCTATTGGGCTACAGCCTTATCATACGGAGTTGTTGCGCCCTTCTTCGTTGCGACAGGTGGAGTCATGGCTCTAGCCATGTTTGTTAAAACAGGTGTTTATGAAAGTGATCCAACAACCATGCTATCAACTCTAAGCACACCAGCCTTTGCCCTCTTAAGTCTACTACTAGTAGCCTTTGCCAATATTGGAACCCAAGGGACAGGATCGTACGTGAACTGTATGATTGTCAAAAGCGGGATGCCAAAAGTAAGCTATAAACTAATGGTTTGGATTGCTATGATTTATGTAAGCCTACTCACCATCTGGGGAGGGGTAGAAGAGTACTTCGGTTCCTTCATCTCACTAGCCGCTTATATTCAGGGACCAATTATTGGTATGATCGTTGTTGACTACTTTATCTTAAGAAAACGAAAACTTGATTTGCGTTCAGCTTATTTCCTTGAAGGACACGATGCTTACGAGTTTACCAAAGGATTTAACTTGGTTGGCTTGTCTTGCGTATTTATCTCTTTATTGGTTGCAGTACTATTTGTTTATAACCCTGTAACAGCACAGATTCAAAGCCCAATCTTTTTAATCACAACGGGTAGTGGCTTTACTGCGATTTTTGGAGGTTTATTGTACTGGTTAGCTAGCTTAACTCCGTTAAAACGCTATATGATCAAGGATCGGGACTCTGTTACGATTTAAGGATAAATGAAAGCCTTAATCTATATCTATTTGCTTCCTCTTTTTTGAAAGTTAATTTTACATTAGTAATTGACATGAACTTAGTTAACCTCATTCTGATTATTTTTGCTATGACAGGAGATATTCAATAAAATGTCCAAGATGAATGACTTTATTCAACAGGAGACCATAACGGGAATCGTTCCCATGACCAACAAGGATCGTCAGTATTCTTTCTGGGATCTCTTCTTATCAACAAGTGGTTTTGCTATCGCAACTTGGTGTTATACCCAAGGAGCCTATGTGGCTCAATATTTGACCTTTAATCAAATGTTGATTAATATTTTTAGTTTCAACATTATCTGGGTTTTTATCGAATGTCTCCCAATCTTGTTTGCAGTTAAATATGGAATTGATTTATGGATTTGGTTGAGAGCCGTTCTAGGTAGAAAAGGGGTGGCTGTTCTATCAACCGTGATTAGTCTGGCAAATTTTGGTTGGTATGCCGTTACTGCTAATCTTTTTGCCAGCTCCATGATTCATTTGGCAAATAATTTTGGACTTGGTTTAGACAAGGGAGTATGGGCACCGATTCTAGGCACCCTCTGTGTTCTCCTTGGAACGCTGATTGCTCTTGGAGGTCCAGAGGTGATTAAAGGTACTAATCGCTTTCTGGTGGTAGCCTTGTTATTTGTTGGGCTAATCATCGTTGGGATCTGTTTTGTAGCCGTTCCGATTAGGGATATTATGAATGTCCAGCCTGCCATCCAAGAAAATTTGACACCGATTGAACGTTTTATGATGTCGGGGGAAGGAAATGTGGCCGTAGCCTTTTCTTGGTCTACACAAGCCTTTGTCTTACCACGTTTGGCAAAATCAGAACGCAGTGGCTATTGGGCTACAGCCTTGTCATACGGGGTTGTTGCGCCATTCTTTGCTGCGACAGGTGGGGTGATGGCTTTGGCTATGTTTGTCAAAACAGGTGTCTATGAAAGTGATCCAACGACGATGCTTTCCACTCTAAGTACACCAGCCTTTGCCCTTTTAAGTTTACTACTGGTAGCTTTTGCTAATATTGGAACCCAGGGTACAGGATCGTACGTGAACTGTATGATTGTAAAAAGCGGGATGCCCAAAGTGAGCTATAAACTAATGGTTTGGATTGCGATGGTTTATGTGAGCCTACTTACGATTTGGGGAGGAGTGGATGAATACTTCGGTTCCTTCATCTCGCTGGCTGCCTATATTCAAGGCCCCATTATCGGAATGATCGTTGTAGACTACTTTATCTTAAGAAAACGAAAACTTGATTTGCATTCAGCCTATTTCCTTGAAGGACATGACGCCTATGAGTTTACAAATGGCTTTAATCTGGTAGGATTATCTTGTGTAATCATTTCTTTGTTAGTTGCGGTACTATTTGTTTACAACCCTATAACAAAGCATATCCAGAGTTCTGTGTTCCTACTCACAACTGGTAGTGGCTTTACTGCGATCTTTGGTGGTCTATTGTACTGGCTAGCTAGCTTAACTTCTTTAAAACGCTATATGATTAAGGATAGAGATTCCGTTACGATTTAAGTTTAAGAGAGAAGGCTATTTCTCTCTTTTTTGTGATTGAATGTTACAAAATCTTGAGAAAGAGATGAAAGCGTTTGATAGTTTTTGTAAGAAAGTGTATAATTATAGTAGCAATAAAGAAGGAGAAGTCTCATGGCAGTTAAAGATTTTATGACCCGCAAGGTAGTTTATATCAGTCCAGATACGACTGTAGCACATGCAGCAGATTTGATGCGCGAGCAAGGTTTGCACCGTTTACCTGTTATCGAAAATGATCAATTGGTTGGTCTTGTAACAGAAGGAACCATTGCTGAAGCCAGTCCGTCTAAAGCAACCAGCCTCTCTATCTATGAGATGAATTATCTTCTCAATAAGACTAAAGTCAAAGATGTTATGATTCGGGATGTCATCACTGTGTCAGGTTATGCTAGTTTAGAGGATGCGACTTATCTCATGTTAAAGAATAAAATCGGTATTCTTCCAGTTGTGGACAATCAACAGGTTTATGGTGTGATTACAGATCGTGATGTTTTCCAAGCCTTTTTGGAAATTGCTGGTTATGGAGAAGAAGGGGTTCGTGTTCGGTTTATTACGGAAAATGAAGTTGGGGTTTTGGGGAAGATTGTGGCCTTGATTGCAGAGGAAAATCTAAATATTTCTCATACAGTTAATATTCCGCGCAAGGATGGCAAGGTCGTGATTGAGGTTCAAATTGATGGGACGATTGATTTAACCTTCCTGAAGGAGAAATTTGAAGCGCAAGGTATCCAAGTAGAGGAGATTGCTCGAACATCTGCTAAAAAGTTATAAAATGGAGGGTGAAAGCCCTCTTTTTTGTATACAATTTGAAATAACAAGTAAAATATGGAAAGAAATGAGAGAATGTGGTATAATGAAACGATGTGAATAAAGGAGTATTTATGGACATTTCAGAAATTCGTCAAAAAATTGATGCAAATCGTGAAAAATTAGCTTCTTTCAGGGGGTCTCTTTGACCTCGAAGGACTAGAGGAAGAGATTGCCATCTTGGAAAACAAGATGACGGAACCTGATTTTTGGAACGATAATATCGCGGCCCAAAAAACGTCGCAAGAATTAAATGAATTAAAAAACACCTACAACACCTTCCGTAAGATGGAAGAGTTGCAGGATGAAGTTGAAATTTTATTGGACTTTTTAGTAGAAGACGAGTCTGTACGTGATGAACTGGTTGAACAGTTGACAGAACTGGATAAGATGATGACCAGTTACGAAATGACGCTTCTCTTGTCAGAACCTTATGACCATAATAATGCAATCTTGGAAATCCATCCAGGTTCTGGCGGGACAGAGGCTCAAGACTGGGGTGATATGTTGCTCCGTATGTACACTCGTTATGGAAATGCCAAAGGTTTTAAAGTAGAAGTCTTGGATTACCAAGCAGGTGATGAAGCGGGCATCAAGTCTGTGACCTTGTCCTTTGAAGGTCCAAATGCCTACGGTCTTCTCAAGTCAGAAATGGGTGTTCACCGTTTGGTCCGTATTTCACCATTTGACTCTGCCAAACGTCGCCATACTTCATTTACTTCCGTGGAAGTCATGCCCGAGTTGGATGATACCATCGAAGTGGAGATTCGTGAAGATGATATCAAAATGGATACCTTCCGTTCAGGTGGTGCTGGTGGACAAAACGTCAATAAAGTTTCAACAGGTGTGCGTTTGACACACATTCCTACAGGAACTGTCGTCCAATCAACGGTCGATCGTACCCAGTATGGAAATAGAGATCGTGCTATGAAGATGTTGCAAGCCAAGCTCTATCAAATGGAGCAAGAAAAGAAAGCTGCGGAAGTCGATTCCCTCAAAGGTGAGAAAAAAGAAATCACTTGGGGAAGTCAGATTCGTTCTTATGTCTTCACACCTTATACCATGGTAAAAGATCACCGTACGAGCTTTGAAGTCGCTCAGGTAGATAAGGTCATGGATGGAGATCTTGATGGTTTCATTGATGCTTATCTTAAGTGGCGAATTAGCTAAGAATAGAAAGGAACTCACATGTCAATCATTGAAATGCGAGATGTTGTCAAAAAATACGATAACGGAACGACTGCTCTTCGTGGAGTCTCTCTTAGTATTGAACCAGGAGAATTTGCCTATATCGTTGGGCCTTCTGGAGCAGGGAAGTCAACCTTTATTCGAGCTTTATATCGAGAAGTAAAGATTGAAAAAGGGAGCCTAACAGTTGCAGGCTTTAATTTGGTTAAAATCAAGAAGAAAGATATCCCTCTGCTCCGTCGCAGTGTTGGGGTAGTCTTTCAAGATTACAAACTCTTGCCAAAGAAAACCGTTTATGAAAATATTGCTTACGCAATGGAAGTTATCGGAGAGAACCGCCGCAATATTAAGAAACGGGTTATGGAAGTCTTGGACTTGGTCGGTTTGAAACACAAGGTTCGCTCTTTCCCTAACGAACTCTCAGGTGGAGAGCAGCAACGGATTGCGATTGCTCGTGCGATTGTGAACAATCCTAAGGTCTTGATTGCCGATGAGCCGACAGGAAACTTGGACCCAGATAATTCTTGGGAAATTATGAATCTGTTGGAACGCATCAATCTCCAAGGTACTACTGTCTTGATGGCGACCCACAATAGCCAGATTGTAAATACCTTGCGCCACCGTGTCATTGCCATTGAAAATGGCCGTGTCGTTCGTGACGAAGCTAAAGGAGAATATGGATACGATGATTAGTAGATTTTTTCGCCATTTATTTGAATCATTAAAAAGTTTAAAACGAAATGGCTGGATGACAGTAGCAGCAGTGAGCTCGGTTATGATTACCTTGACTCTGGTTGCCCTGTTTGCATCTGTAATTTTTAATACAGCCAAGCTGGCTACCGATATTGAAAACAACGTTCGTGTCATGGTTTACATTCGTAAAGATGTAGCGGATAATAGTGAAACGATTGAAAAAGAAGGTCAGACAGTTACCAATAATGACTATCACAAGGTTTATGATGCCTTAAAAGCCATGCAAGGTGTTAAGAATGTCACTTTTTCAAGCAAGGAAGAGCAGTATCAAAAATTGACTGAAACGATGGGAGACGATTGGAAGGTCTTTGAAGGAGACGCTAATCCTCTCTATGATGCCTATATCGTTGATACCAATAGTCCGAGTGATGTTCCTAAAGTAGCAGAAGAAGCCAAGAAAATTGAAGGGGTATCTGAGGTTCAAGACGGTGGTGCCAACACTCAACGACTTTTTGAACTGGCTTCCTTTATCCGTGTTTGGGGATTAGTTATTGCAGGGCTCTTGATTTTTATTGCAGTCTTCCTCATTTCCAATACCATTCGTATTACCATTATTTCTCGTAGTCGTGAGATTCAGATCATGCGTCTAGTAGGAGCTAAAAATGGCTATATTCGTGGTCCATTCTTGCTAGAAGGTGCCTTTATCGGCTTACTAGGTGCAGCGATTCCTTCAGTCCTTGTATTCTTTGTTTATAATATGGTTTATCAATCTGTCAATAAATCCTTGGTGGGGCAAAACTTGTCAATGATTACACCAGATGTGTTTATCCCTCTGATGACAGTCCTATTATTTGTCATCGGAATCTTCATTGGATCAATCGGATCAGGAATTTCAATGCGTCGATTCTTGAAAATCTAGTTGGATATAAATGCAACTTGCAGACCAAATCAGAAATAATACAATTTTAAAAGAGAAGTTTTCTTGAGCTTCTCTTTTTTCTTTTAGCACTTGTATAAAAATTTAAGAAAAACGGGAAATTTTTTTATAAAAGCCTTTACAAAAAAAATAAAGTGGTATAATTAAATTATAAACAAGTGCAAACGTTTTCGTAAAACGTTTGCCTAAATAAAATAAAGGAGATTTGAATGATGAAAGCTACATTCAAAAATGTCTTGTCTTTCGAGTTTTGGCAGAAATTCGGTAAGGCTCTAATGGTGGTTATCGCCGTTATGCCAGCGGCTGGATTGATGATCTCAATAGGTAAATCAATCGTGATGATTGACCCAAATCTTGCTCCTCTAGTGATTACAGGTGGTATCCTTGAGCAAATTGGTTGGGGGGTTATTGGTAACCTTCATATTTTATTTGCCCTAGCTATCGGGGGGAGTTGGGCTAAGGAACGTGCAGGTGGAGCTTTTGCTGCCGGTCTTGCCTTCATCTTGATTAACCGTATCACTGGTACCATCTTTGGAGTTACAAGTGACATGTTGAAAGATCCAAATGCCATGGTTTCAACACTATTTGGCGGTTCTATCAAGGTTGCGGATTACTTTATCAGTGTTCTTGAGGCGCCAGCCCTTAACATGGGTGTCTTTGTAGGGATTATCTCAGGTTTTGTAGGAGCAACAGCCTATAACAAGTACTACAATTTCCGTAAACTTCCTGATGCGCTTTCATTCTTTAACGGAAAACGTTTTGTACCATTCGTCGTTATTCTCCGCTCAACAATTGCAGCCATTGCGCTTGCAGCTTTCTGGCCTCTTGTTCAAACAGGTATCAACAACTTTGGTATCTGGATTGCCAACTCTCAAGAAACAGCACCAATCCTTGCACCATTCTTGTATGGTACCTTGGAGCGCTTGCTTTTACCATTTGGTCTTCACCATATGCTAACAATCCCAATGAACTATACAGCTCTTGGTGGAACATATGAAATTCTTACTGGTGCAGCAAAAGGTACTCAGGTATTTGGGCAAGACCCGCTTTGGCTTGCATGGGTAACAGACCTTGTTAACCTTAAAGGTTCAAATGCAGATCAATACCAACATCTCCTTGCAACCATTACACCAGCTCGTTTCAAAGTTGGGCAAATGATTGGTTCATTCGGTATCTTGATGGGGATTATCGTTGCCATCTACCGTAATGTAGATGCAGACAAAAAACACCAATACAAGGGGATGATGATTGCGACAGCCCTTGCAACATTCTTGACAGGGGTTACTGAACCTATCGAGTATATGTTTATGTTTATCGCAACACCTCTTTACCTAGTGTATGCTCTTGTTCAAGGTGCTGCCTTTGCTATGGCAGATATTGTTCATCTTCGTATGCACTCATTCGGTTCAATTGAATTCTTGACTCGTACTCCGCTAGCTATCAATGCTGGTCTTGGTATGGATATCATTAACTTCATCTGGGTAACAGTTCTCTTTGCAGTTATCATGTACTTCATCGCCAACTTTATGATTCAAAAATTCAACTATGCAACTCCAGGACGTAACGGGAACTATGAAACTACTGAAGGAGCATCAGAGGATACAGCTAAAGGGGAAACAACAGTTGTAGCAGCTTCTCAAGCAGTCAATATTATTAACCTTCTTGGTGGGCGTGCAAATATCGTGGATGTAGATGCCTGCATGACTCGTCTTCGTGTAACTGTTAAGGACGCAGATCGTGTTGGTACTGAGGAACAATGGAAAGCTGAAGGTGCTATGGGTCTTGTCATGAAAGGACAAGGTGTCCAAGCTATCTACGGACCAAAAGCCGACGTGTTGAAATCTGATATCCAAGATATTCTTGACTCCGGTGAAGTTATTCCTGAAACTCTTCCAAGCCAAATGACAGAAGCTCAACAAAATACTATCCATTTCAAAGGTGTAACTGAGGAAGTATGTTCAGTAGCTGACGGTCAAGTCATTGCCTTGGAACAAGTGAAAGATCCAGTCTTTGCTCAAAAAATGATGGGTGATGGGTTTGCAGTAGAACCAGCAAATGGAAATATTGTATCTCCAGTTACAGGTACTGTATCAAGTATCTTCCCAACAAAACACGCTCTTGGTCTTGTCACTGAAGCAGGTCTTGAGGTACTTGTTCACATCGGTTTGGATACTGTAAGTCTTGAGGGTAAACCATTTACCGTTCATGTTGCTGAAGGACAAAAAGTTGCTGCTGGTGATCTTCTTGTCACAGCTGACTTGGATGCTATCCGTGCAGCAGGTCGTGAAACTTCAACAGTGGTTGTCTTCACAAATGGAGATGTTCTCAAATCTGTTAAATTAGAACAAACTGGTTCTCTTGCAGCTAAAACAGCAGTTGCTAAAGTAGAATTGTAATATACTTGAGGTTGGAAGCTGTTTTCCAACCTCTTGTTTTAGGAGAAAAGCATGAAATTTTTAACACTCAATACCCACAGTTGGATGGAGAAGGAAGCAGAGGAAAAATTCCAGCTCTTGCTCCAAGATATTCTTGAAAAAGACTATGATTTGATTTGTTTCCAAGAAATCAATCAAGAAATTACTTCTCCAGAAGTGGAGGTTGATCATCTTTATCAAGCTTTACCAGCGGCAGAACCCATTCATCAAGACCACTATGTGAGACTTTTGGTTGAAAAGTTGGCTGAGAAGGAGAAGACCTACTACTGGACTTGGGCTTATAATCATATCGGCTATGACCGCTACCATGAAGGTGTAGCTATCTTATCCAAAACACCTATTAAGGTGCGTGAAATTTTAGTATCAGATGTAGATGATCCAACGGACTACCATACTCGCCGTGTCGCCTTAGCGGAGACAGAGGTTGGAGGAAAAGAGCTGGCTCTTGCTAGCGTTCATCTTTCTTGGTGGGACAAGGGATTTCAAGAAGAATGGGCGCGATTTGAGGCTGTACTGAAAGATTTGAATAAACCTCTAATCTTAGCAGGCGATTTCAACAATCCAGCTGGTCAGGAGGGTTACCAAGCTATTTTAGCTAGTCCATTAGGATTACAAGATGCTTTTGAAGTTGCGAAAGAAAGAAGCGGCAGCTATACTGTTCCACCAGAAATTGATGGCTGGAAAGGCACTGTTGAGCCACTCCGAATTGACTATGTCTTTACGACAAAAGAGTTAGAAGTTGAAAGTTTGTATGTGGTCTTTGATGGACAAAATAGTCCACAAGTCAGCGATCATTATGGTTTGAATGCTGTATTGACCTGGAAATAATGAAAGAGGTTGGAATCAGAGGTTCCAACCTTTTATGCAACTCGAAGATTTACTACAAGACTGAGATTCAAATGAGGCTACTGCAATAGGATAAAATATGGTATAATGGTTAAATGAATAGAATCGAGGATAGTATGTCATTTACGAAATTTCAGTTTAAAAACTATATAGAAAAGGCTTTGGAGGAGTTGAAATTTACAACTCCAACAGAGGTTCAAGATAAGTTAATTCCTATTGTCTTGGCAGGTCGAGATTTGGTCGGTGAATCAAAAACAGGTTCAGGAAAAACCCACACTTTCTTGCTGCCCATTTTCCAACAATTGGATGAAAAGAGTGATAGTGTGCAAGCAGTGATTACTGCTCCAAGTCGTGAGTTAGCTACTCAGATCTACCAAGCAGCACGTCAGATTGCAGCCCACTCAGATATCGAAGTTCGTGTGGTTAATTATGTGGGTGGTACGGATAAGGCGCGTCAGATTGAAAAACTTGCCAGCAACCAACCACATATCGTTATCGGAACGCCAGGTCGCATCTATGACTTGGTCAAATCTGGTGATTTGGCTATTCACAAGGCCAAGACCTTTGTCGTCGATGAAGCCGATATGACCTTGGATATGGGATTCTTGGAGACAGTCGATAAGATTGCAGGGAGCCTTCCAAAAGACTTGCAATTCATGGTTTTTTCGGCGACCATTCCACAAAAGTTGCAACCGTTCTTGAAAAAATACTTGTCAAATCCTGTCATGGAGAAAATCAAGACCAAGACAGTCATCTCAGATACGATTGATAACTGGTTGATTTCGACCAAGGGCCGCGACAAGAATGCTCAGATTTATGAGTTGACTCAGTTGATGCAGCCTTATTTGGCAATGATTTTTGTCAACACTAAAACACGTGCAGATGAATTGCATTCTTATCTGACTGTTCAAGGATTGAGGGTGGCAAAGATTCATGGAGATATTGCTCCTCGTGAGCGCAAGCGGATCATGAATCAGGTGAAAAATCTTGATTTTGAGTACATTGTCGCAACAGACTTGGCAGCGCGTGGAATTGACATTGAAGGTGTCAGCCATGTTATCAATGATGCCATTCCGCAAGACTTGTCCTTCTTTGTTCACCGAGTTGGACGGACTGGACGCAACGGTCTACCTGGTACAGCTATTACCCTTTACCAGCCAAGTGATGACTCGGATATCCGTGAGTTGGAGAAATTAGGGATCAAGTTTACTCCTAAGATGGTCAAAGACGGGGAATTTCAAGATACCTATGACCGTGATCGTCGTGCCAATCGTGAAAAGAAGCAAGACAAGCTTGATACGGAGATGATTGGTTTGGTTAAAAAGAAAAAGAAAAAAGTTAAACCAGGCTATAAGAAGAAAATCAAATGGGCGGTGGATGAAAAACGTCGTAAAACCAAGCGTGCTGAGAATCGTGCGCGAGGACGTGCAGAACGCAAAGCCAAACGCCAAACTTTCTAAGCTAAAAATCGGAGCCGAAAGGCTCCTTTTTTTGATTTAGAGAAAATAATGCAAAAAAACGTAAAAAGTGGTATAATGATAAGGTTATATAGTCCCGATAAGGTGGTGGGTCACGTTGTTAATCGTCTTCCTATCAGTACTTTGTAACTCTATAACAATATTTTTTAAGGGGGGACATTTTTATGTCAGAACGTAAATTATTCACGTCTGAATCTGTATCTGAGGGGCATCCAGATAAGATTGCAGACCAAATTTCAGATGCGATTTTGGATGCTATTTTAGCCAAGGATCCAGAGGCGCACGTTGCTGCAGAGACAGCTGTATATACTGGTTCCGTCCATGTTTTTGGTGAAATTTCTACAAATGCTTATGTGGATATTAACCGTGTGGTTCGTGATACCATTGCAGAGATTGGTTATACCAATACAGAATATGGTTTTTCTGCGGAGACGGTGGGAGTTCATCCGTCACTTGTTGAGCAGTCACCAGATATCGCCCAAGGTGTTAACGAAGCCTTGGAGGTTCGTGGGAATGCAGATCAAGATCCACTGGACTTGATTGGTGCTGGTGACCAAGGTCTTATGTTTGGATTTGCGGTGGATGAGACAGAAGAACTCATGCCATTGCCAATCTCACTCAGCCACAAACTGGTTCGTCGCTTGGCAGAACTTCGTAAGTCGGGTGAAATCAGCTATCTGCGTCCAGATGCCAAATCGCAAGTTACAGTTGAGTATGATGAAAATGACCGTCCAGTACGTGTGGACACAGTCGTTATTTCAACTCAGCACGATCCAGAAGTTAGCAATGAACAAATTCACAATGATGTGATTAGCAAGGTTATCAAAGAGGTTATTCCGGCTTCTTACTTGGATGAGCAAACAAAATTCTTCATCAATCCAACTGGTCGCTTTGTCATCGGTGGACCTCAAGGAGACTCCGGTTTGACTGGCCGTAAGATTATCGTGGATACTTATGGTGGCTATTCTCGTCACGGTGGAGGTGCCTTCTCTGGTAAGGATGCGACTAAGGTGGACCGCTCAGCCTCATATGCGGCACGTTATATTGCTAAAAATATCGTTGCAGCAGATCTTGCTAAGAAGGCAGAAGTGCAATTAGCTTACGCTATCGGTGTTGCGCAACCTGTTTCTGTCCGTATCGATACTTTCGGTACTGGAACAGTAGCTGAAAGCAAGCTTGAAAAAGCGGCGCGTCAAATTTTTGACCTTCGCCCTGCAGGAATTATCCAAATGTTGGACCTCAAACGTCCAATTTACCGTCAAACAGCGGCTTATGGACACATGGGACGTACAGATATTGACCTTCCATGGGAACGTTTGGATAAGGTAGATGCATTGAAAGAAGCTGTGAAATAAAATGAAAAAGCTTGGTAATATTACCAAGCTTTTTGCAAAAGAGAACCAGCTCTAGGCTGGCTTTCTTATTTTGTAGGAATAGAAATTTCAATCAATTTATCTGAATAAAGCGTCTTGATATTGGCTTCATCGATCTTATCTTTATCGATTTTGCGTTTCATGAAGAAATCTTGAATGGTTTCAATTTCGGGTTCACGAATAGCGCGGTGCTTGTTGGAAATGAGGATTTCATAGTGAAGCGGAGCTTGTGTGAAAATCACATCTGTGTTTCCAGCAGAATAGACCTCAACAAGGGTTGCGTCAGTACTTTCTAATTGGCTTTTAACAAGTTGCGAGTGTGAATTAGTCGTGTTGATAAGCTTCATAATAGTTCCTCCGATTTTCTAACTCTATTATAGCACTTTTTGGATAAAATCGTGTATTTTAGTCAATTCTATGCTGGATTTTCCAAGCTTCAATTCCCCATTTGTGGCTACCACGTTTGAGTTTTTCTATTGCCTCGTCAATAGAAAACCAAGCAATATGATTAAAGTTTTCTAAAGGTTTTTGTACTTCTTCGAAAGAAATAGCTTCGTAGAGATAAGCTGGATTGTAGTAGTAGGTATCACGGTGGCGAGAGTAAAAATACTCATCAGCTTGCCCATAATAGGTTCCGATTTCAGCTGTAAAGCCAAGTTCTTCGATTAGTTCTCTCTTCAGTGCCTCTTGATGGTCTTCGCCTGCTTCAATCTCTCCGCCTGGCAAGAACCAAGCCCCATTGGGAGCTTGAACTAAGACAATTTGTTTTTTTTCTGGATCAGGAATAACTGCGTAAACACCATAGCGAGGCTGGTAGGTCACATTCTCTTTTTTTTCACCAAAAGTTGGGTTTGCCATTGAACTGTCCTCATTCTCTAGTATCTTTATTATTATCATAATGGACGAGGGGCAAGCTGTCAAGAATTTACAGTTATTTTAGTAAAAAAGGTGCAGAAATTGATAGACTTCCTGCACCTGTTAGATCGTTTTAATCTTCTTTTTCAGAAGTAACCTCTTCTGTTTTTTCAGTCTTTTTGGTAGATTTGATTTGAATCTTGCCGTTGCTTGTCATGACTGCCTTGAGGTCTTTCTCGCTTGGATTTTCAAGGTAGAAGTCAGTGATGGCGTCCTCGATATGGTCTTGAATGGTACGACGGAGTGGCCGTGCCCCCATTTTTGGATCATAACCTAGATCAACTAATTTTTCTTTGACTTTATCCGTCACTTCGAGGTGGATGTCGTTGCTAGAAAGACGTTTGTTAACATCTGCTAGCATGAGTTCGACGATTTGGAGGAGGTTGTCCTTGCTGAGAGCTTTGAACTCGATGATGCCGTCAAAACGGTTCATAAATTCTGGGCTAAAGAAATTGCCGAGTTCACCGAGAACAGAGTTGGTTCGACCTTCACGAGTAGCTCCAAAACCAACGCTGGCTTCGGCCTTACCGGTCCCAGCATTTGAGGTCATGATGATGATGGCATCCTTAAAGCTAACTGTACGTCCTTGCCCGTCTGTCAAACGGCCATCGTCTAAGACTTGAAGGAACATGTGCATCACATCTGGGTGGGCTTTTTCAACTTCATCGAGAAGGATGAGAGAGTAGGGATTGCGACGAACTTTTTCCGTTAACTGACCAGCTTCATCGTAGCCGACATAGCCTGGAGGGGCTCCGACCAATTTAGCCACGCTGTGTTTTTCCATATATTCACTCATATCAAAGCGAATCATGCTATCAGCAGAACCAAAAAGTTCAATGGCTAGTTGTTTGGAAAGTTCCGTCTTACCGACTCCAGTTGGTCCGACAAAGAGGAAACTTCCGATTGGACGGTTTGGAGTACCAAGTCCAACACGATTACGACGAATGGCTTTGGCAATCTTATCGACAGCCTCGTCTTGTCCGATAACATGGGCCTTGAGGTCTTCTGCAAGATGGATGAGCTGAGACTGTTCTTTTTCTTTGAGTTCTCCAACAGGAATATTGGTTTTCTGCTCAATGATATGTTCAATGGTTTTCTCGCTGATGATTGGAGTATCCTGATCGGTCACCTTGTTCTTCTGCATTTCCTTGTACTTGGCAATCTGATCACGGAAGTAGGCGGCTTTTTCAAAGTCTTCCTCTCGTGTAGCTTGAGCTTTGAGATTCTCAGCTTCAATTAAACGCTGGTCAATCACTTTGGGATCAACAAAGTTCAGTGTCAGATTCATCTTAGAACCAGCTTCATCCAACAGGTCAATAGCCTTGTCTGGTAAGAAACGGTCTTGGATGTAGCGGTTGGAAAGATTTGCAGCAGCTTCGATAGCAGCATCAGTATACTTGACGTGATGGTAGTCTTCGTATTTTTTTTGAACCCCTTTGAGGATGGTAATGGTTTCTTCGACAGTTGGTTCATCTACCTTAACAGGCTGCATACGGCGCTCTAGAGCAGCATCTTTTTCAATGATACGGTATTCATTGAGAGTAGTGGCACCGACCAGTTGCAATTCACCACGGGCAAGGGCAGGTTTGAGGATATTTCCTGCATCCATATTGCCATCGCCAGCAGATCCTGCACCAACAATTTCATGGATTTCATCGATAAAGAGAATGATGTCCTCGCGTTTGCGGATTTCTTCCATGAGCTTTTGCATACGCTCTTCAAATTGGCCTCGAATACCTGTTCCTTGAACTAGACTGACCACATCCAGACGGATGACCTGCTTGCCTTGGAGTTTATGGGGAACATCGCCATCGACAATTTTTTGAGCTAGACCTTCAACAACGGCAGTTTTACCGACACCCGGTTCTCCGATAAGGACAGGATTGTTCTTGGTTCGACGGTTGAGGATTTCGATAACACGGATAATCTCCTCATCTCGACCGATAACAGGGTCAATATCTCCTCTACGAGCAATCTCAGTAATGTTGATACCATATTCCTCTAGGAGTCCTCTTTCTTGGCTAGGAGGTGTTTGAAGTGGACCGCGGTTTTGAGGCCCGTAGCCCCCATTGTCCCCATCTCCTCCACCTGATTGAGTGGGAGGGATGTTATTAGAAGAAGGTCTGAAATTGTTCAAATCATTGAAAAAGTCTCCGAAAGGATCAAAGTCACGATTGTTTAAGTCAGTCATTCCTTTAAAGAGGGTATTATTTGGATCTGTTTTGATAATTTTATAGCAGTTTTGACAAAGATCAATTTGCTTTTGCTGTCCATTGATATTGGTATACAGATGAATTGTTGAGTCGTTTATTTTACAGTTTTGACAGAGCATACATCTACCTCATTTCATTCTTATTCTTGGCCTAAGAAAAAGGTCAAGAATAGTCAAAGTTTTATACTCTCATTATAGCATGATTAAGGTGTAAAGCAAGTAAAAAGATTGGGTTAGGGAGATTTCGAGAGAAGTTCTCTAAGAAAATCTTTGCTTATGAGGGTAAGAAAAAATCCCATTTGCAGGGACAAAAAGGATTCTCGTTCATCAGTCAGGTTTTCCCTGCTGCTTTTTTATTAGTAAAGGAGTTCGTAGATCTCCATTGCAATCAAGTCAATGCTATCAAAGGTATAGGTTTCACGCGCTTCAACATCGCGAAGGGTGAAGAGTGATCCATTTTCTTCGTCATAGCTGTATGCAACTTCTGCGACAACAACACCTTCACGTTCAAAATTACGTTTTAGATTTCCGCCATCTTTTGTCATAGCTTCTAGGCGGTTAATGATTCTAACCAAATGTGATTCCATTATGATTCTCCTCCATTTCTTATCGTTACTATTTTACCATAAACCACGGGAAGTTGACTAGAAAAAACTAAGATTTATTGCTATTTATCATTTCCTTAAAAATATTTGTTGGAAAAAGGAAATAAGGTTTGTATTTTAATTCAGATTATGTTATAATCATACAATCTAATGTTTAGAAAGCTGAGTTTATATGAATTTTTCCTTTTTACCAAAGTATTTACCTTATTTTAATTACGGAGCTCTTATCACTGTAGTGATTTCAATTCTGGTAGTCTTTTTCGGTACCATTCTAGGTGTCTTATTGGCCTTTGCTCAACGCTCACGTTTTAAGCCTCTTGTCTGGTTTGCAAATGTCTATGTATGGATTTTCCGAGGAACACCGATGATGGTGCAAATTATGATTGCATTTGCCCTCATGCATATCGATGCGCCCACTATTCAAGTGGGAATTTTAGGAGTTGATCTTTCTCGTTTGATTCCTGGTATTCTGATTATCTCGATGAACAGTGGAGCTTACGTTTCAGAAACTGTTCGTGCGGGGATCAATGCGGTTCCTAAAGGTCAGTTAGAGGCCGCTTACTCTCTTGGTATTCGTCCGAAAAATGCCATGCGTTATGTCATTTTGCCACAGGCTATCAAAAATATTTTGCCAGCATTGGGAAATGAATTTATTACCATTATCAAGGATAGTTCGCTTTTGTCAACAATCGGAGTCATGGAACTTTGGAATGGAGCAACGACAGTAGCAACAACAACTTATTTACCGTTGACTCCCCTTTTATTTGCAGCCTTTTATTACTTGATTATGACTTCTGTTTTGACAGTAGCCTTGAAAGCATTTGAAAATTACATTGGACAAGGAGACAAGAAATAATGACAGAAACCTTGATAAAAATCGAAGGCTTGCATAAGTCTTTTGGGAAGAATGAAGTCTTGAAAGGGATTGACCTTGAGATCAAAAGAGGGGAAGTCGTGGTGATTATTGGTCCGTCGGGTAGCGGAAAATCAACCCTCCTTCGCTCGATGAATCTTCTCGAAGAAGCGAGTAAAGGTAAGGTTATCTTTGAAGGAGTTGATATCACTGATAAGAAAAATGACCTTTTTGCTATGCGTGAAAAGATGGGCATGGTATTCCAACAATTCAACCTCTTTCCCAATATGACAGTGCTGGAAAATATCACCTTGTCTCCGATCAAGACCAAAGGTGAAAGCAAGGAAGTTGCGGAAAAGAGAGCACAGGAACTTTTAGAAAAAGTTGGCTTGCCAGATAAGGCAACGGCCTATCCACAGAGTTTGTCAGGTGGCCAGCAACAACGGATTGCTATTGCGCGTGGACTGGCAATGGAGCCAGATGTTTTGCTCTTTGATGAGCCGACTTCAGCTCTAGACCCTGAGATGGTTGGAGAAGTTCTAGCTGTTATGCAAGACCTCGCTAAGTCAGGGATGACTATGGTGATTGTGACGCATGAAATGGGCTTTGCGCGTGAGGTAGCAGACCGTGTTATCTTTATGGCGGATGGGGTTGTTGTTGAAGATGGAAGGCCAGAGGAGATTTTTGACCAAACCCAAGAACAACGGACCAAGGATTTTTGAGTAAGGTTTTGTAAGACCTCATTTTTAGAAGAAATGGAGTAGGCATCATGGCTTCCAGTAAAGAATATTTAGATTTTATTCTTGAACAGCTATCGGAACTAGGGGAGATAAGTTATCGTCCAATGATGGGAGAGTATATCCTTTATTATCGTGGGAAGATTATTGGGGGAATCTATGATAATCGTTTGTTATTGAAGCCTGTGAAGGTGATCATGGATCAACTGGGCCAGACAAGACTTGAACGTCCTTATGAAGGAGCCAAGGAGATGATTTTACTAGAAGACCTTGAAGACAAGTCATTTCTAGCGAGACTAATCAAGGATATGTACGAAGTTTTGCCTGCTCCCAAGGTCAAAAAGAAATCATGATAGACTTGCTTAAGATAAATAGGCGCTAAAAGCTCGATAAGAGCTTTTTCTTATAGTTTCAAACTATAAGGTCTATTAGTCAAGAAGTGTTAGAATGGCAAGGTATTTTTTGATATAATAGAAGATATTTGATAGAAAAGAGAAGAAATATGGCACAGATTATTGATGGGAAGGCTCTTGCAGCTAAGTTACAAGGACAGTTGGCTGAAAAGACTGCTAAACTAAAAGAAGAAACAGGTCTAGTTCCAGGATTGGTGGTGATTTTGGTGGGGGACAATCCTGCCAGCCAAGTCTACGTTCGCAACAAGGAACGGTCAGCTCTCGCTGCTGGTTTCCGTAGTGAAGTTGTGCGAGTTCCAGAGACTATTACCCAAGCGGAATTGTTGGACTTGATTGCTAAATACAATCAAGATTCAGCTTGGCATGGGATTTTGGTTCAGTTACCTTTACCCAAACATATCGATGAAGAGGCAGTTTTATTAGCCATTGACCCGGAAAAAGACGTGGATGGTTTCCATCCCCTAAACATGGGACGCCTCTGGTCTGGTCATCCAGTTATGATTCCTTCGACACCTGCAGGAATTATGGAGATGTTTCATGAGTATGGGATTGACCTGGAAGGTAAAAATGCGGTTGTTATCGGTCGTTCAAATATCGTTGGAAAACCGATGGCTCAGCTACTTTTGGCTAAGAATGCAACAGTGACCTTGACCCACTCACGCACCCATCATCTTGCCAAGGTGGCTGCTAAGGCAGATATTCTTGTGGTTGCAATCGGTCGCGCTAAGTTTGTGACTGCTGACTTTGTCAAGCCAGGAGCGGTTGTCATTGACGTTGGGATGAACCGAGATGAAAATGGCAAGCTTTGTGGAGATGTTGATTATGATGCTGTTGCACCACTGGCTAGTCACATCACACCTGTACCTGGTGGAGTTGGTCCTATGACGATTACCATGCTAATGGAGCAAACCTATCAGTCAGCGTTTCGAACACTAAACAAGGACTAGGAAAATGAAATTCGTATTTGATCTGGATGGAACGCTATCTTTTGACTACATGACCATAGACGATGAGATTCAGCAGGTTCTTTTAAAGGCTGAAGATTATGGTCATGAGCTTGTGTTTGCCTCAGCTCGCTCTTATCGGGATTGTTTGGGTTTATTAGGTTCCGAACTCAGTCAGCGCTTGGTCATAGGGTTGAATGGAGGCGTAGCCTATCATCTGGGGAAGGCTATCTTCGAAAGGAATCTCGATGCTAAAGTTTATCAGGCGCTAGTGGATTATTGCCAGACTTATAATCTCCCTTTCTTTGTAGATGATTGCTTTGACTATAGTGGTCAGATTGTGGAGAAGATTCCATTTTTCTCCAGTGTGGACCCCCTAAAGGTAGCTCGTCATCAGAAACTCGAGGACTTAGGGACTCCGATTAAGATAGTCGTTTATATGGGCGACCACGAGGATTTGCTTGATGATCTTCTTGGTCAGTTAGAAAGACTGGGGCAGGCTCATCTGTCTTATCATGCGCATGAAAAGTGTCTTTATGTCAACCCCTTAGATACTCACAAGGCTACAACAGTTGAAACGTTATGTGGGGAAAACTTCATCGCCTTTGGAAATGATCAAAACGATATTGAACTGTTTAAGACATCTCTTTATTCAGTTCAGATAGGAGACTTTGCTGGCCTTACTCCATATGCAGATGAAACGTTAGAGCTAAAAGGAGCTCCTTCTCCAGCAGTAGCAGCCAAAATCTTACAGACTTTTGCGGAATTTAAGGGAAAATAGTGTAGAAGGAGGTAGAACAAGGTTCGCCTTCTTTTTATGTAGAGTAATGCAGTCTATAAACTATAAATTTGAAGTTTGAAAAAGATATTAATGGAATTCAATTTGTAGTAGAAAGAGTCTAGAATCGAAAGCTATTTTCATTGCAACTATTCCTTTTAAATGACCCCTTCTTATATATCATTTTATTGGGTTAAATTAATGGAAAATAATTGCAATTTAAGGTGCGTTTTGATATATTTAATATATAAAATATATTATAAAACTTGGTACTTGTTTGTGTATTCAGAAGGAGGTTATTTTTTAAAACAAAGTAAACGCTTACTTTGTATCAAGGAAAAGAAATGAGGATTTTAATGAACAAAAGACTTTTTGATAAACGTTGTCATTATAGCATTCGTAAATTTGCAATAGGTGCGGCATCTGTAATGATTGGGGCTAGTATATTTGGTATTTCTGCTGTACAAGCTGAGGAGGTGGCTTCATCCAATGCTAAAACAGAAGAAACAACTGTTCATCAAGCTCAACCTTTAGATAAGCTTCCCGATGATGTGGTAGCTGCTATTGCAAAGGCTGATGAGAATGGTGGGCGTGAGTTTGTAAAACCAAAAGCTGAATCGGCAGAAGACAAAGTGACTAAGGATACAGAACCTACTACACCTACTAACGAGAGTAGTCGTGAATTGGTTAGTCCTAAAGGGGAAACTCCAAATAAAGTAGAAGAAGGAAACAAGGCTGATAACAAACAGAAATCTGAAGAGGCAAATCCAAAGCCTGTTGAATCTGCAGTAACAGCTGGAACAGAAGTGAAAGAGGATTCTAAAAAAACTTCTGAAAAGGACCAAGTGAAAGCAGACACAGAGATTAAACCTTCTTCTGAAAAATCGCAAGTGCTGTCTAGAGAGTCAAACAAAGCCGAAGTTGAAAAGGAAAAACAGCTATTATCGGAACGAAAACAAGATTTTAATAAAGATTGGTATTTTAAACTAAATGCCCAAGGAGATTTTTCAAAAAAAGATGTGGATGTTCATGATTGGTCTAAATTGAATCTTCCTCATGATTGGAGTATTTATTTTGACTTTGATCACAAGTCTCCCGCTCGTAATGAAGGTGGGCAGTTAAATGGTGGAACAGCTTGGTATCGTAAGACTTTCACATTAGACGAAGCAGACAAGAATAAGGATGTTCGTATCAATTTTGATGGGGTTTACATGGATTCAAAGGTCTATGTAAATGGTAAATTTGTCGGACATTATCCAAGTGGCTATAATCATTTTTCATATGATATCACAGAATTTTTAAACAAGGATGGTAGTGAAAATTCAATTACTGTTCAAGTGACCAATAAGCAACCAAGTAGTCGTTGGTATTCAGGAAGTGGGATTTATCGTGATGTAACCCTTAGTTATCGTGATAAAGTCCATGTTGCCGAAAATGGTAATCATATCACTACTCCAAAACTTGCTGAGCAAAAAGAAGGGAATGTTGAAACACAGGTTCAAAGTAAGATTAAAAATACGGATAAGAAGGCTGCTAAAGTCTTTGTGGAACAACAAATTTTTACTAAGGAAGGTAAGGTTGTTTCAGAATTAGTCCGCTCTGAAACGAAGAATTTAGCAGAAAATGAAACTGCAGATTTCAGACAAACAATCCTAGTTAATAAACCAACTCTTTGGACGACAAAAAGTTATCATCCTCAACTGTATGTGTTGAAAACAAAGGTTTATAAAGAAGGTCAACTAGTTGATGTAACAGAAGATACATTTGGTTACCGTTATTTCAATTGGACTGCTAAGGAAGGTTTCTCTCTGAATGGTGAACGCATGAAATTCCACGGAGTAAGTATTCACCATGACAATGGAGCCTTGGGGGCAGAAGAGAATTATAAGGCTACCTATCGTAAATTAAAACTCTTGAAAGATATGGGGGTTAACTCTATTCGAACAACCCATAATCCAGCGAGTCCTCAGTTGCTTGATGCTGCAGCTAGTTTAGGTCTTTTGGTTCAAGAGGAAGCTTTTGATACTTGGTATGGTGGCAAGAAGACTTACGACTATGGACGGTTCTTTGATCAAGATGCAACTCATCCGGAGGCTAAGAAGGGTGAGAAGTGGTCTGATTTTGATCTCAGAACAATGGTAGAACGTGATAAGAACAATCCGTCTATCGTCATGTGGTCTCTTGGAAATGAGGTAGAGGAGGCAAATGGTAGTCCTCGTTCTATCGAAACTGCTAAACGCTTGAAGGCAGTTATCAAAGCGATTGATACTGAGCGTTATGTAACCATGGGGGAAAACAAATTTAGTCGTGCGGCGACAGGTGATTTCTTGCAACTCGCAGAAATTATGGATGCTGTCGGTATGAACTATGGTGAACGTAATTATGATGCTGTTCGTAGAGCGCATCCAGACTGGCTCATTTATGGTTCTGAAACTTCTTCAGCTACTAGGACGCGTGATTCTTATTATAACCCTGCTCAAATCCTTGGACATGACAATCGTCCAAATCGTCACTATGAACAATCTGACTATGGTAATGACCGTGTTGGATGGGGAAGAACAGCTACTGAATCATGGACTTTTGACCGTGATCGTGCTGGCTATGCTGGACAATTTATCTGGACAGGAATTGACTATATTGGAGAACCGACTCCATGGCATAACCAAGATAGTACACCTGTCAAGAGCTCTTACTTTGGTATTATTGATACAGCTGGTTTACCAAAGAATGATTTCTACCTTTACCGTAGTGAATGGTATAGTGCTAAAGAAAAGCCAACTGTTCGCATTTTACCACATTGGAACTGGACTGAAGAGACCCTTAAGGATCGCAAGATGCTGATTGATGGAAAGGTTCCGGTTCGTACCTTCTCAAATGCTGCAAGCGTCGAATTGTTCTTAAATGGAGAGTCGCTTGGTAAAAAGGAATTTACTAAGAAAAGGACAGAAGATGGACGTCCATATCATGAGGGAGCTAAACCAAGTGAATTGTATCTTGAGTGGCTTGTGAAATACCAACCAGGCACACTGACTGCGATTGCTCGAGATGAAAATGGCAACGAAATTGCGCGTGATAGTGTGACAACTGCTGGGGAGCCAGCAAGAGTTCGTCTGACTAAAGAAGAGCATGTTATCACTGCAGATGGAAAGGACCTATCCTACATCCATTATGAAATTGTTGATGGCGATGGTAATGTGGTTCCTACAGCTAACAATCTTGTTCATTTCAATCTTCATGGTCAGGGACAAATCGTTGGTGTGGATAATGGAGAACAAGCTAGTCGTGAACGCTACAAAGCTCAAGCAGATGGAACATGGCAAAGACGTGCTTTCAATGGTAAAGGGGTTGTCATTGTAAAATCAACAGAAAAAGAAGGTAAATTTACTCTTTATGCAGATTCTGCTGGTTTGACATCTGATAGCGCAACGGTCGCAACGGTGTCTGGTAAGAAAGAAAATCGTCACTTTGTAGCCTTTGCTCCTGTAAAAGCAACAACTGATGTGACGACAAATCCTGAATTACCTCAAACAGTAACAGCTATTTATAGTGACGGTAGTGTTGAGGAAAAGACTGTAACTTGGGAAATGCCATCTGACTTGCTTACAAGCGCAGGTGAGAAAAAAGTATCTGGACGTGTAGAAGGTTTGGAAACTAAAGCTGAGGCACTTGTTAAAGTGATTGCTTTAGATAGATGGTTACCAAAAGTTGCTACAGTCCCAGTTGGAACGAATGCGGCTGATTTGGATAAAACGGTCACAGCTATTCTGACAGATGGTAGCTTGATTGATACTGATGTTGTTTCTTGGACCTTGAAAGACCCTGCTGCTTTGAACAAGGAAGGTGGACGTACGGAGGCTACTGGTAAATTGGTAGATGATGACCGTGAAGTGACTGCAACCTTTATCGCAAGTAGTAAGGAAACAACAAGTAGCATTACAGGACTTACTGTTGGGGATAAAGCTCTTGAGAATTTTGAGTCTGGCAAGACCTATTACCGTGTATCCCTTCCTTACACTGCAACTATTCCAAGTGTTGGAGCTCAGACTACCGGATATCAAGTAACTGTTCAGCAAGCTTCTGCTGATAATGGTTATCAGGCTTCTGTCTTCTTGAGTGACCAAAAGGGTGACTTGGTTCAAACTTACTTAATTCAGTTTGTGAAGGAAGCTCCTGCTTTGAAACGTTTGGAAGTGGTTGTAGAAGGAAAAGAAACTGCCACTGAAGATCAAGTATTAACTTATCACGTCATTGGTCGTTATGAGGATGGTTCGCAAACAGAGTTTTCGGCTTCAGATATTCACTTAGAAGCTAAATCATCTGATGGGGGACATCTTGAGGTGAATGGTCAGAATCTATTGCTCTATACTAAGGGAAGAGTGACTTTGACACCTCGAATCGATAATCAAACAGAGAAAACAGAATCTGTAACCACTGAAGTGGTGATTAAAGAAAATAAAGTCAGCAAGAAGATTGTGAAACTTCATCCTGTGTCTGTTTCTACAGATATCAATCAGCAACCGAATCTACCTAAAGAAGTTGGAGCAGAATTTGATAAGGGCTTGCCACGCAAAGTATCTGTAGCTTGGGATAAGGTAGATGAAAAAGAGTTGGGGCACTATCATAGCTTTACGCTTAAAGGACATGTGGAAGGCACAGATATTGAAGCTCAAGCGACTGTAACGGTTGAAGGATTGCAAGTTGCTGAGGAAATCAGTCTCACAGTACCTAAGGGTGAGACGGTTCAATTGCCAGCTAATGTCCGGGCTTACCATTCTAACGGAACAACTATCTACAAAGATGTTGTTTGGGATCAGGTTCCAGCCAACTTTAGTCAAACTGAAGGGGTCTATGAAATCAATGGTCGTTTAGTAGGTAGCAATCTGACAACTAAAGCTCATGTTCGAGTGTCTAGTCAAGTGGTTGCTGGAAATAATATCTCTAAACAATGGACAGGTTCACAATTACCAGCTGCCATTGTATCCAATACAGGAGGAGATGACACAGCCAACACCTTGAACGATTTGACTGTATCAAGAACGCCATCAGATGCTAAAAATAGATGGACTACTTGGAGAACAAATACTGATAATGACTGGGCTTCTATCTTATTTGGTAATTCAGGAGACTT
Organism: Streptococcus oralis; assembly: GCF_001578705.1. Taxonomy (GTDB): domain Bacteria; phylum Bacillota; class Bacilli; order Lactobacillales; family Streptococcaceae; genus Streptococcus; species Streptococcus oralis_J. The sequence continues at coordinate 65,108 of NZ_KQ969037.1, forward strand.
GACGAAGCGTTTTGTCAACAATTTGTCGGTTGATTTCTATACTGATGGAGCAATTGGTCTTCCAAAAGAATATGTAGTTGAATATTATGTAGGTAAAGAAATTCCAGATTTACCAAGTGATGTCAGTCATGCGCAACGAGATAGCAATCATCCATTTAATAATCCAGACAATTGGAAAGCAGTTGAAAACTTACATGCTCCAAGTCAGCTGTCTGCAACTCAAACCAATCACTTCACATTTGACAAGGTCGAAACCTACGCTGTTCGTATTCGTATGAAGAAAGCAGATGGAACATCAGGTGTTGGTCTGACAGAGCTAACTGTGCTTGGAAACAAGGTCTTAAGTGAAACAAGTTCAGAGATTTCTATCAAGGTAGATGGCAAGGATCTTGAACATTTTAATCCATCTAAGACAGATTACTATATTCCTCAATCTAGCAAAGAAATCATAGCAACAGCTAGCAATAATGGTTTGGTAACAGTTGTTCCTGCAACAAGTCCAAAAGGTGCAACACGTCTCATCTTGAAAGCAGAAGATGGTACGGTGTTGAAAGAATATCGAATTTTCCGCAATGATGAGAGAGAAACTAGTCAACCTCTTGCTGCAGAAAACAGTGCTAAAATCTTGAATGTTGGAGACAATCTTCAACTTCCTTCAGAAGTAAGTGTTTATTATCCAACTTCAACTAATTGGACTACAGATAAACTTGCAGTGAAGTGGGATGCTATTCCTGAACATGCGACAGAGCATGAGGGAACATTTGAAGTTACCGGTCATGTCATTGGTACAAATCTAACGACTAAAATGCAGGTGACAGTTGTTTCTAAAGGCAATCAAGTCATTTCAGAAAATCCAAGCAACAATGAAACTGATTCTAAAGCCTTTGCTTCGACAACGAACGATACTCAAGCAGCTTCACATGATCGAATTTTCTATATCAATGATGGAAAATACAATGAAGATGGACGTTGGACAAACTGGTCTCGTACTCCGAAAAATCAAGAAACTTCTGTTGGATTACTCTTTAAGAAGGATGGAAAAATTGCTTCTCAATCTATTGGGAAAGTAGCCATTCAGTTCTTTAAAGATAGTGGCACAGATGCTCCAGAGAAAATGGTTCTAGAAAGATATATTGGTCCTGCTTTTACAGAACCAAGTACGATTTCTCGTTACGAAGAAAATGCCGATCATCCATTTAACAAGGCAGAAAATTGGGCACCAATTTCTTACAAAGCTTCTGGAGAATTAGTAGCTGGTAAACCAATCGAGTTTAACTTTGAACCGGTTCAAACGACAGCTATTCGTGCGCGCATGACTCGTAAGGCTACCACCAATGGTCTTGCACTTGTAGAATTTACAGCCTACTCTGCAGGCAAGGGATCAGAAGTGGAAACACCATCAGCGACTATTTCGATCGACGGAAAAGCATTGGAAAACTTTGATCCAAATGTGACAGATTATACTCTAACAACAATGGGTTCAAAACCAAAAGTCACTGCAACAACTAGTGGACATGGAGTTGTTACAGTTGTGGATTCTGGAAATGCCAATCTTCCAACACTAGTTCGTCTTGTTTCCAAAGATGGAAATCTGGTGAAAGAATATCGTTTACACTTTAAGTCTACCTTCCAAACAACACCAACAGAAGGCGTTAAGAACTTAGTAGCAGAAACTCCAAGTTTGGAAATTGAAAAGACTCCGCTTCCGTTTAAAGAAGTTATTCGTGAAAACCCTGAACTTGCTCAAGGTCAACGTCGTATCGTTTCTGAAGGACAAGATGGAGAAAAAGTTGATTATATTCAAGTTTTGGGTACTACTAGAAATCTTGTTCATTCTGAAGAAAGAAAGGCTCAGGATCGCATTGTTGAAGTAGGAGTGAAAGCATCTATTTCAAGTAGTAAAGGCGAGGAGCCAGCTCCAGTCAATGAAGTTCCAGAATTCAAAGGAGGTGCTAACTTTGTAGAAGCAGCAGTCAATGAAGTTCCAGAATTCAAAGGAGGTGCTAACTTTGTAGAAGCAGCAGTAAACGAAGTTCCAGAATACACAGGAACTCTTGCTACTGTAGGAGATCAAGCGGCACCAAGCGTTGAGAAACCTGAATTTAAGGGTGGCGTTAATGCTGTAATGGCTCTAGAACATAAACTTCCAGAGTATCATGGTGTTCTAGCCACGGTAGGAAATGAGGAAGCGCCTGTTCTTGAAAAACCAGATTATCCAGTAGAGCTATTAGCTCATGACCAGACTATAAAACCAAATGTTTCAGTAGTAAAAGAAGAGCAAAATAGATTACCAGAAACAGGTGAGGGAGAATCTGAAACAGCCATTTTCTTGGCAGGTGTTAGCTTGGCCTTGTCAGCAGCCCTGTTAACTGCAAAACGAAAAGAGGATTAGTTTGTGCGTCTAATGCTATCCTATTGGTATAGCTTGGTCGATGATAAAAAATCACATCGATAAATGAGTTGAAGAGATGGAGAGGACCGATTAGGCCTCTCCGTCTTTACTAGTAAAAATGGAATCGTTTACTTTCGTGTTTGGATGAAAGGAGATAAGATAAAGATGGATAAAAATTTTTTCAATAAACGTTGTCATTACAGTATTCGTAAATTCGCTATTGGAGTAGCTTCTATTATGATTGGTGCCAGTATCTTTGGTGTTAATTTAGTAGAGGCAGCAGAAACAGGTAGTGTAGGAGATAAAGAGGGAACTATAACTCAAGCTCAGCCATTGGAAAAGTTACCTGATGAACTTGCAGCAGTTTTGAAGAAAGCAGAAGAAAATGCTGGGAAGGAAGCTAGCTCGACAGTTGGAAATGGAGAAACTACAGGAACGATTGGTTCTACTGATTCGACAAATAATCTTAAACCAGCTGAAGCACCTGGAATTCCAGAGAATGAAACAAAGCCGTCTGAAGCCATGAGTGGAGGACAAAATGATAAAGAAATCGCTAAACCTAGTCAACCAATTACACCTGAAACTCCAAAAGTAGAGCAAACAGGTGATGGAACAGTTGAATTGGCCAATCAATTTACGGCAAGCAAACCAGCTAGCGAAGCCAGTATTGAAGCTGCCAGCAAGAGCTCAGACTATCTCAAAAAAGAGTACAAGGTCTTTCCAACTCCACAAAAAGTGACTTATGGAGAAGGTGTCACAGCCCTTCGTAAGCAAGTCAATCTGGTAATGGGCGATCAACTCGATATCTATACTCGCAATCGCTTGAAGAGCGTTTTGCAGGACAATCAAGTATCTTACAAAACTAGTAAAACGGCCGTTTCTGGCGCAACTAATATCTATCTTGGAGTGCATGGACAAGGTTCACAAGCAGAACAAAACTTGTCCAAGGTTTCCGCGGGTCTCTTTGACAAAATTGATGCTTATGCTCTGACCATCAAGGACAACTCTATCTCCATCGTCGGAAAAGACACAGATGCGGTCTTTTATGGTTTGACAACCTTGAAACATATGCTCAAGGAAAGTCAAGTGCCAGTCCTTCGCAATGTGACAGTGGAAGATTACGCTGAAATCAAGAACCGTGGGTTTATCGAAGGTTACTATGGAAATCCATGGTCTAATGAAAATCGTAAAGAATTGATGCGTTATGGAAGTGAATTGAAGTTAACTCAATACTATTTCGCACCAAAAGATGATCCATACCACAATAAGAAATGGCGTGAACTTTACCCAGAAGAAAAACTGGCTGAAATCCGAGAACTTGCACGTGTCGGTAATCAAACGAAAACACGTTATGTTTGGACCATCCATCCATTTATGAACAATCGTATCCGCTTTGGCAATGAAGCGCATTACCAGGCTGATCTTGCAACCATAAAGGCTAAGTTTACTCAGTTGTTGGACGTGGGAGTGCGTGAATTTGGTGTGCTTGCAGATGATGCACCAAGCCCAGTTGGTGGTTACCATAGTTATGTTCGCTTGATGAAGGATATCACAAATTGGTTGACTGAAAAACAAACAACATACAGTGGTCTCCGTAAAGATATGATTTTTGTTCCTGCCTGGTACATGGGGCAAGGAACTGAAGCTGAACTTCGAACCTTGAATGAACATCTTCCTGAAAATGTCCATTTAACTCTTACTGGTGGAAAGGTCTGGGGGGCTGTTGACCAAACATTCTTAACGAACTTAAAGAAAAATTTAACAGAAGGTGGTAAGACTTACCGTCCAATTCAGTTCTGGATTAACTGGCCATGTAATGATAATACAAAACCCCACCTAATTCTTGGAGGTGGTGAAAAATTCTTACATCCAAATGTTGATTTATCACTTGCACAAGGAATTATGCTAAATCCAATGCAACAATCTGAAGCATCTAAAGTGGCACTTTTTGATATGGCTCAGTATGGATGGAAACAATGGAGAAGTGTAGAAGAAGCAGAACAAATCAACGATATGGCCTTTAACTATGTAGTTAATGATCATTTTGAAGAAAGCAGTGTTTCGAAGGCTTTTCGAGAACTCGGAAAACACATGCGCAATCAAAATAGACCTCCCCATGTCACTAAATTAGAAGAGTCTGTAGAATTGGCTCCAAAATTGACAGAATTCTATAACAAACTCAAATCTAGTCAAAATCTGGATACTGAAAGAAAAGAGTTGAGGGAAATTTTTGCTGGTTTGAAAGCCAATGCTCTATTACTTAAAGAAAAAGGTGATCAGAAATTAATCGAACAAATTCACTATTGGTTAGAGAATACAGTAGATCAAATGAACGCGCTTGAAGCTTTCCTAACAGCTACAGAAGGTCTTACTGAAAAGAATGATGCCAAGGTGTGGGAGTATTATCAGGCCGGAGTCAAACATTATGACCAGTCAGTTAAGTATGCCTTCTTTTACGTTGACCATTATGAATACGCAGAATTTGGTGTCCAACATATTCGACCATTTATCAATAATCTCAAAGAATACTTAGCCTTACATATCCAAGCAATGTTGAATCCAGATAAATTTGTGACAACATTTATTACGAATCGTGCTGGAATAGAAGGCGGATTGAAAGAAGTCACAGATGGTGACTTTGATACACATGTGATTGCCAAAACAACCATTGTGATTGAGAGAGGCGATTATGTAGGCTTGCGCTTTAATAAGGCAATTAAAATACACAAATTAGGTTTCGCTACGGGTACTAATACGGCCGATAATTATACCTTTAGTAATGCTCTTGTTGAATATCAAAATGAACATGGAGAATGGGTAGCCATAACGAGCCCCGCTTATACTGGTAGAGAACGTATTCTGGAATTTAATGACCTCGATATCACAGCTCAAGCTGTTCGTATGATAGCAACAGCTAAGAAGGATAATGCTTGGCTTGCCATGCGTGAAATTGCTGTTAACAGACCCCTAGAATTGGGTAGTAAGAAGGTTAGGGGCACTATTAGTTTAAGTCCAAACCTTGTTTACAAATATGGAACAAGTGTTGTTCAGATGCAAGATGGTCGAGAAAACACAGAATCCATGATGGCACATGTTGATCAGACCAATGTCACACCAGCGCAAGCCTGGGTACAAATGGACTTAGGTGGACTGCACAAAGTAAAACGAGTTCATCTGATGCAAGGGGAACGAGACAAACTAGCATCTGGTGTCATCGAATATTCTGCAGATGGTACAAATTGGACAACGCTTCAAAATTTATCAGGGCAACGAACTTCTGATATTGTGCAAGAATTTACAACTCGTTTTGTTCGCATTCGCAATACACAAACCTTAAATAAGTGGTGGAGAATTGCGGAATTTACAGTAGATGTCGATAGTCCAAATCTTGACTTAACAGACACCAACATTGATGCCTTGAAGGAAACGCCGGTAGTGGATAGCTTGGGCAGTTACGAGCTTCAAATTCCAGCTGGAACCAAACTCCCTGCTCATAGCTATCTAGGTATGAAGCTTGATCGTATCCATCAAGTCAAGAGCATCCAGCTCCAAGGTCAGGCTAACTCAGCACTCAGCCTAGAATACTCTGTAAATGCGCAAGAATGGACACCAGCTAGCCAGTTGACTGATAGATCTGTAGCGACCCACTTGGTACGTTACGTTCGTCTTGTGAATAAAACAGACAAAGAACAGGCTGTTCCATCTACTTCACTCCTAGTAACTACCAAAGAAGTGCAACCAACCAAACTAGAATCTACAACTATGGGCATTCATCCAACATACGGCAGCAATGATGTTCGTAAACTAAACAACCTAGATCAACTATTTGACGGTGTTTACAATAACTTCGTTGAGTTTTCAGACTATGCCCATAAAGATGGCCACGTAACCTTGAAGCTTGGTAGCGAACGTACCATCAAGAAGATCAGAGCCTATATCCAAGACGGAACTCAAAACTACCTTCGTGATGGTAAGATCCAAGTCAGCCAAGACGGTAAAACTTGGACAGATGTTGTGACAGTGGGAGATGGTGTGGCCAACAGCCAACACGATGATTCTCTGACAGATGGTTGGACACATGATTCTAAGATGCCAGGAAATCGTTACATCGAAGGTGAATTGACGACACCAGTCAAAGCCAACTATCTCCGTGTTCTCTATACTGCAGACTATGATGCTCGTTTTGTAGGCTTTACAGAATTGGTCATCAACGATGGCGAATTTGTCAAACCAATCAATGATCCAACTGTAGAAGGAAATGGTGGCGAAAGCCAAGGCAATCTTTATAATAATCTTGTAGACGGCAAAGTCTTGACCAGCTACAAGTCTGAAAAAGACAAGGGCGAGTTAGTTTATCACTTATCTGAGCCAACCAATGCCAACCACCTTCGTCTCGTTTCCAGTCTTCCTGAAGGAGCTAAGGCACGTGTTCTTGCTAGAACACTCAAGGATGGTCAAGACAGTTGGACAGACCTCGGTGCCATTACATCTAGTCTCCAAACCTTCGCTATCCGAAATGGTGGCTCTCTTCTAGACGTCAAATTAGTCTGGGAAGGTGGCAAGGCTGAGTTTTATGAATTGGCGAGCTTCTATCAAGAATTAACGGAAGAAGCTGTTCAATCAAGCAAGGGTGAAGAACCAGCACCCGTGCTTGAAGTTCCTGAGTTCACAGGTGGTGTCAATGCGGTTGAAGCGGCAGTGCATGAGGTACCAGAATACACAGGCCCACTTGGAACAGCCGGAGACCAAGCGGCACCGACAGTTGAGAAACCTGAGTTCCAAGGTGGTGTCAATGCAGTTGAAGCCTTGGTACATGAGCTTCCAGAGTACACAGGCCCATTATCAACAGTAGGTGACCAATCCGCACCTACAGTAGAAAAACCAGAGTTCCAGGGCGGAGTCAACTCCGTTATGGCCTTGAAACATGAGCTCCCAGCTTACACAGGTCCCTTATCAACAGTAGGCGACCAGGCAGCACCGACAGTAGAGAAACCAGAGTTCAAGCTAAGTTCGTTAGAAAAAACTCAGACTCCAGGAGCACCAGTTCAAATTGCCAAAGAAGACAAGAGATTGCCAGAAACTGGTGAGAAACAGTCAGAAACAGCTATTTTATTGGCAAGTGTTGGACTAGCTCTATCTGCTATCTTTGTCGCAAAAAGTAAAAAAGAAATTAATTGACTTTGAAAAAAGAGATATTTCGTAGAGGGGCTTTGTCCCCTCTTTTTCTATATGAAGGAAGAGATTTATGTTTAAGATGCAAGGTCAATAAACTTTATAGTATAATGAATAGAGAGGAAAAAACGATGAAAGTGATTGATCAAGCCTTACTAGAAAAAGTCATTATTGAACGTTCTCGTACCAGTCATAAAGGAGACTATGGCCGTCTGCTCTTGCTTGGTGGGACCTATCCTTATGGTGGAGCCATCATCATGGCTGCCTTGGCAGCTGTAAAAAGTGGTGCAGGATTGGTGACCGTTGGAACAGATAGGGAAAATATCCTTGCTCTATACAGTCATTTACCTGAGGCTATGGCCTTCTCTCTTCAAGATCAGCAATTGTTAAAAGAGCAATTGGAGAGGGCAGAAGTTGTCTTATTGGGACCTGGTTTACGAGACGATACTTTTGGAGAAGAACTAGTCAAACAGGTCTTTGCTAGCTTAAGACAGAATCAGATTTTGATTGTAGACGGAGGTGCCTTGACTATTCTCGCTAGGATAAGTCTGTCATTTCCTTCTAGCCAGCTTATCCTAACTCCCCACCAAAAGGAGTGGGAAAAACTGTCTGGAATTACGATTGAAAAACAAAACGAAGGTACAACAGCTAGTGCTTTGACTTCTTTTCCTCAAGGGACGATTTTAGTTGAGAAAGGTCCAGCGACTCGTATCTGGCAAGCCGGTCAGCCTGAATATTATCAATTAGAAGTCGGAGGCCCCTATCAAGCAACTGGTGGGATGGGAGATACACTTGCTGGGATGATTGCAGGTTTTGCAGGTCAGTTTCACCAAGTCAGTCTCTATGAGAGAGTGGTGGTAGCGACTCATCTTCATTCAGCTATCGCGCAAGAACTTGCTCAAGAAAACTACCTTGTCTTGCCTACCGAAATTAGTAAAGCTCTTTCGAAAGCAATGAAAAAAATATCTCAAAAAGGCAGCTAATATTTTGGTTGTCTTTTTATGTTGATGTAGCTTTGTTGATAAAGTTTTCAAATACCTCAGAACCAGCGACCAACTGCTGAACTTGCTTGAAATTCTAACTTTTAAGGTCTTGGTTTTTACTCAAATTCGCAATTAAAGCGAGATTGTTATCAAAGTTGAGGGGTGTCAAATCATGCTTTTTTTGATATAATTTTTAATGATGAATGCGAGAAATGATCGGTATGTGGTCGTTGATTTAGAGGCGACCAGCACCGGAAGCAAGGCAAAAATTATTCAAGTAGGCATTGTGGTGATTGAGGATGGTGACATCATCGATCAGTATGCGACCGATGTCAATCCCCACGAACCCTTGGATTCTCATATCAAAGAATTAACGGGTCTGACCGATCAGCGTTTGGCTGCGGCACCAGAATTTTCTCAGGTGGCCGGAAAAATTTTTGAATTGGTTAAGGACGGTATTTTTGTTGCGCACAATGTACAGTTTGATGCTAACCTTCTTGCAGAATTTCTCTTTTTTGAAGGATATGAATTGCGTACACCGCGAGTGGATACAGTTGAGCTTGCCCAAGTTCTGTATCCTCAGTTTGAAAAGTATAACTTAGGTATCCTTTGTCAAGAGTTGGGCATTGAGCTGGAACATGCCCATACTGCCCTGTCAGATGCTCAGGCAACAGCTGAACTCTTGCTTTACATGCGTCAAAAACTTTTTGAGCTACCTAAAGGGCTTTTAGAAAGCTTGTTAGACCTTGCAGACAACCTTCTCTATGAAAGTTATCTGGTGATTGAGGAGGTCTATCAGCAACAATCTCTCTTATCTTCGCCAGACTTGATGGAACTTCATGGGCTTTTCCTGAGAAAGGAAAGCAAAGCCTTAGTCCCACGAAAGTTATCCAAAGATTTTGCTAAAAATATTTCTTTATTGGGGCTAGAGGAGCGACCGCAACAGTTGGAATTTGCGGAGAAGATTGAGCAATTACTGGAAGAACACCAGACTTCCTTTATCCAAGCTCAAACGGGACTGGGCAAGACTTATGGTTATCTCCTCCCAGCTTTGAATTTGGAGAGTCAAGCAGGTATCCTAGTGAGTGTTCCGACCAAAATTCTTCAAAATCAGATCATGCAAGAAGAAGGTCAACGCCTAAAAGAGGTCTTCCATATGGAGATTCATAGTCTCAAGGGGCCTCAAAATTACTTGAAACTGGATGCCTTTCACCGAGTTTTCCATCGATCTGAGTCCAATCGTCTTTTCACACGCTTTAAAATGCAACTGCTCATCTGGCTAACGGAGACAGAGACTGGTGACTTGGACGAAATCGGGCAACTTTATCGCTATCAACACTTTCTGCCAGAACTAGTCCACGATGGCAAGCTTTCAAAGAAAAGCTTATTTGCTACAGAGGATTTTTGGAAACGAGGGCAGGAAAAGGCCAAGACCAGTCGCGTTCTCTTAACCAATCATGCCTATCTGGTCACTCGTTTGGAAGACAATCCAGAGTTTGTCGACAACCGTTTGGTAATTTTGGATGAAGCTCAAAAAATGTTGCTAGCTCTTGAAAATCTGGCCCAGCAGGCTTATCGCCTTGAGGAACTTGTAACCCAGCTTGATAAGTCCATAGAGTCAGAAGAAGATTTGATTCAGAAACGCTTGCTTGAGAGTATAGGTTTTGAATGTCGTTACTTGATGGAGCAGTATCAATCAGGTCTTAAGAATGGAAAGTGGTTGGATTCTCTCGAACACTTGCGCCAGCATTTTTCGGAGTTAGCTCTCCCAGAGTATAGAGAGATTGCAAACTTTTTCACCTCGGACCGTGAATTTTGGCTTGCTACAGCAGAGAAATCGAGCAAGGATGTCTTGATTTGTTCAAGTAAAAAAGGCCGCTTTATACTAGCAGACTTATTGCCAGAAGATTGCAGGCTCCTAGGAGTATCGGCCACTCTTGAAATCAGCAATCGGGTTTCCTTAGCAGATTTATTGGGATTTCCAGATGCTCCACTTGTTAGGCTTGATGTAGTAAAGCAGGAGCAACAAGAAGTCTTTCTAGTCGATGATTTTCCTCTTGTGACAGAAGTTTCACCTGTTGACTATGCTAGTGAAGTGGCTTCTGTTATCCGAAGGTTACAAGTCTTTCAAGAACCCATACTGGTCTTGTTTACCTCAAAAGAGATGTTGCTGGCAGTTTCAGACTTGCTCGACCAACCGCATCTAGCTCAGTATAAAAATGGGGAACCAAGCCAACTGAAGAAACGTTTTGAAAAAGGTGAACGCCAAATCTTGCTTGGAACAGGTAGTTTCTGGGAAGGAGTTGACTTTTCTACCCATCCATTTGTAATCCAAGTAATTCCGAGATTGCCTTTCCAAAATCCCCAAGAACCTTTAACCAAAAAATTAAACCAAGAACTGCGCCAAGAAGGGAAAAATCCTTTCTATGATTATCAGTTGCCGATGGCTATCATTCGGTTAAAACAAGCCCTGGGTCGTACTGTTAGACGATCTGACCAAGGTTCGATTGCTCTAATCTTAGACAGCCGTGTCGTCAGCAAGCGTTACGGCAAACAAATCGCTCAGGCCTTGTCAAAAGAAAGGGCTGTTCAGGTTCTTTCTAGAGAACGGCTAGAGCCTGCTGTAGCTGATTTTCTCCAATTCCGTCGCAATAGAATGAAAGAAAAATCCAAGAAAGAGAAGAGGTAAAAAATATGAAACGTTCCTTCGACTCTCGAGTCGATTATAGCCTTCTCCTACCAGTGTTTTGTTTACTGGTGATTGGAGTAGTGGCCATTTATATAGCAGTTAGTCATGACTATCCAAATAATGTGTTACCAATACTAGGCCAGCAAATTGCCTGGATTTCCTTGGGCCTTGTCATTGGTTTTGTGGTCATGTTCTTCAATACCGAGTTTTTATGGAAGGTGACTCCCTATCTTTATGGTCTAGGGCTAGCTTTGATGGTCCTACCTCTTGTTTTCTACAATCCGAGTTTGGTAGCTTCTACAGGTGCCAAAAACTGGGTATCAATTGGTGGAACGACACTCTTTCAGCCATCGGAGTTCATGAAGATTTCCTATATCTTGATGTTGGCTCGAGTCATCGTACAATTCACTCAAAAACACAAGGAATGGCGACGAACTATTCCCTTGGATTTCCTATTGATTGGTTGGATGATTGCCTTTACCATCCCAGTCTTGATCCTCTTAGCACTACAAAGTGACTTAGGGACTGCCTTGGTCTTTGTAGCTATTTTTGCAGGCATGGTTCTCCTTTCAGGTGTTTCATGGAAGATTATCATTCCTGTTTTTGCGACAGGAGTGACTGCAGTTGCAGGCTTCATGGCCATCTTTATAAGCAAGGATGGACGTGCCTTCTTACATCAGATTGGGATGCCAACTTACCAGATCAACCGCATCTTGGCTTGGCTCAATCCCTTTGACTTCGCGCAAACAACGACTTACCAACAGGCGCAGGGACAAATTGCGATTGGAAGTGGTGGCTTGTTTGGGCAAGGTTTCAATGTGTCCAATCTCCTCATTCCAGTACGTGAGAGTGATATGATTTTCACAGTAATTGCTGAAGACTTTGGCTTTATTGGTTCGGTCTTTGTCGTTGCCCTGTACTTACTTCTCATCTATCGGATGTTGAAGATTACTCTCAGGTCAAATAACCAGTTCTACACCTACATTTCGACTGGATTTATCATGATGTTGCTCTTCCATATCTTTGAAAATATCGGTGCCGTGACAGGCTTACTTCCTTTGACAGGGATTCCTCTACCTTTTATCTCTCAAGGGGGCTCCGCAATTATTAGCAACCTCATTGGTGTCGGTCTCCTCTTATCTATGAGTTACCAGACCAACCTAGCGGAGGAGAAAAGTGGAAAAGTTCCATTCAAACGAAAGAAAGTCGTCCTAAAACAAATCAAATAAGGAGGCCACTATGGCAAAAGTAGCAGTTATTTTAGCCCAGGGTTTTGAAGAAATTGAAGCCTTGACAGTAGTCGATGTCTTGCGTCGAGCAAACATTTCTTGTGATATGGTAGGATTTGAAGAGCAGGTGACAGGGTCGCATGACATTCAGGTAAAAGCCGACCGTATCTTTGATGGCGATTTGTCCGACTATGACTTGGTCGTTCTTCCAGGTGGCATGCCAGGCTCAGCTCACCTACGAGACAATCAAGCCCTCATTTCACAGATTAAAACCTTTGATCAAGCAGAAAAGAAAATTGCTGCCATCTGTGCAGCCCCAATCGCCCTCCATCAAGCAGGTGTCCTGAAAGACAAGCACTTTACTTGTTATGACGGAGTTCAGGAGCAAATTACTGACGGAATTTATCAAAAGCAAACAGTGGTTGTAGATGGTAATCTAACAACTAGCCGAGGACCGTCAACCGCACTTGCCTTTGCCTATGAGTTGGTAGAGCAATTGGGAGGAGATGCTGAAAGTTTACGAGTCGGCATGCTCTATCGAGATGTCTTTGGAAATCAACAGTAAGACGAGAGTTCGGCTCTCGTTTTTGCTTGGAAAAATCTAGGAAATCATCGCTTTTTTCATAAAAAAATGGTATAATGAAGGGTATGAAATATCACGACTACATATGGGATTTAGGTGGTACCCTATTGGATAATTATGAGACTTCTACAGCAGCCTTTGTAGAAACCTTAGCCCAATACGGAATAGAGCAAGAGCACGACCGTGTTTACGAAGCCTTGAAGGTTTCGACAGCTTTTGCCATTGAGAAGTTTGCCCCAGACATCGAGAATTTTTTAGAAAACTACAAAGAAAATGAAGCGCGTGAGCTAGAGTATCCAGTTTTGTTTGAGGGAATTCCAGAACTACTCAAAGACATTTATGACAAGGGTGGCCGTCATTTCTTAGTTTCTCATCGAAATGACCAAGTTCTAGAACTTCTTGCAAAGACTCAGATAGCGAACTACTTCACAGAAGTAGTGACTGCCAGTTCAGGCTTCAAACGAAAACCAGATCCTGAGTCCATGATTTATTTACGTGATAAATATCATATTACATCTGGTTTGGTCATTGGTGACAGAAATATTGATGTAGAGGCAGGTAAAGCTGCTGGCTTAGATGCCTATCTTTTTAAAAACGTTGCGACATTGAGACAAGCAATAGACATGTAAGAAAAAGGAAAAAAATGACAGAAGAAATCAAAAATCAACAGGCACAGGATTATGATGCCAGTCAAATTCAAGTTTTGGAGGGACTTGAAGCTGTTCGTATGCGTCCAGGTATGTATATTGGATCGACTTCAAAAGAAGGTCTTCACCATCTAGTATGGGAAATCGTTGATAACTCAATTGACGAAGCCCTAGCTGGATTTGCCAGTCACATCCAAGTCTTTATAGAGCCAGATAACTCCATCACCGTTGTGGATGATGGTCGTGGAATTCCTGTTGACATTCAGGAAAAGACAGGACGTCCCGCTGTTGAGACCGTCTTTACAGTCCTTCACGCTGGAGGAAAATTCGGTGGTGGCGGATATAAGGTATCAGGTGGTCTCCACGGGGTAGGTTCATCAGTAGTAAACGCTCTTTCAACGCAACTAGATGTTCATGTTCACAAAAACGGCAAAATTCATTACCAAGAATACCGTCGTGGTCATGTTGTTGCTGATCTTGAGGTCGTTGGAGATACGGATAAAACTGGAACAACAGTTCACTTCACACCAGACCCAGAGATTTTTACAGAAACAACGACCTTTGATTTTGACAAATTAAACAAACGTATTCAAGAACTAGCCTTTTTGAACCGAGGTCTTCGAATCTCAATAACAGATAAGCGCGAAGGTCTAGAACAAAGCAAACATTACCACTATGAGGGTGGGATTGCTAGCTACGTTGAATATATCAACGAGAACAAGGATGTGATCTTTGATACGCCAATCTACACAGACGGTGAGATGGATGATATTACAGTTGAAGTAGCCATGCAGTACACAACTGGTTATCACGAAAACGTCATGAGTTTCGCCAATAACATTCACACCCATGAAGGTGGTACGCATGAGCAAGGTTTCCGTACAGCGCTGACACGTGTTATCAATGATTATGCCCGCAAAAATAAGCTACTAAAAGACAATGAAGACAACCTGACAGGGGAAGATGTCCGTGAAGGATTAACTGCTGTGATTTCTGTCAAGCATCCAAATCCGCAGTTTGAAGGACAAACCAAGACCAAACTGGGCAATAGCGAAGTGGTTAAGATTACCAATCGTCTCTTCAGCGATGCCTTCTCTGATTTTCTCATGGAAAATCCGCAGATTGCTAAGCGCATCGTGGAAAAAGGGATTTTGGCTGCCAAGGCTCGTGTAGCTGCCAAGCGTGCGCGTGAAGTCACTCGTAAGAAATCTGGTTTGGAAATTTCCAATTTGCCAGGAAAACTAGCAGACTGTTCTTCAAATAACCCTGCTGAAACAGAACTCTTTATCGTTGAGGGAGACTCAGCTGGTGGGTCAGCTAAATCTGGTCGTAACCGTGAATTCCAAGCTATCTTGCCAATTCGTGGTAAGATCTTAAACGTTGAAAAAGCTAGCATGGATAAAATCCTTGCCAACGAAGAAATTCGGAGTCTCTTCACAGCCATGGGAACAGGATTTGGTGCAGAATTTGATGTCACTAAGGCTCGTTACCAAAAACTCGTTTTGATGACCGATGCCGATGTTGATGGAGCCCACATTCGAACCCTCTTGTTAACCTTGATTTACCGCTACATGAAACCAATTCTAGAAGCTGGATATGTCTACATTGCCCAACCACCAATTTACGGAGTAAAAGTTGGAAGTGAAATCAAAGAATACATCCAGCCAGGTGCGGATCAAGAAATTAAACTCCAAGAAGCCTTAGCACGTCATAGTGAAGGGCGTTCAAAACCAACCATCCAACGTTATAAAGGTTTGGGAGAAATGGATGACCACCAATTGTGGGAAACAACCATGGATCCAGAACATCGCTTGATGGCGCGTGTTTCGGTAGATGATGCTGCCGAAGCAGATAAAATCTTTGATATGTTGATGGGGGACCGAGTTGAACCTCGCCGTGAATTTATCGAAGAAAATGCCGTTTACAGTACCCTTGACGTCTAAAAAATGTGGGAAATAGTTCCCATGGCCTAAAAAATATGGTATAATCAATACGATTGTTTCTAGTATAAAAGGAGTTTGATATGTCTAATGGACAACTAATTTATCTAATGGTTGCGATTGCAGTCATTTTGATTCTGGCTTATGTAGCGGCAATCTTCCTACGTAAGCGTAATGTAAGTAGATTGACGGCCCTCGAAGAAAGAAAAGAAGAACTCTACAACCTTCCTGTAAATGATGAGGTTGAAGCGGTTAAAAACATGCATTTGATTGGTCAAAGTCAGGTAACCTTCCGTGAATGGAATCAAAAATGGGTTGATTTATCCCTTAACTCATTTGCTGATATTGAAAATAACCTGTTTGAGGCTGAAGGCTATAATAATTCTTTTCGCTTTTTCAAAGCGACTCACCAAATCGATCAAATCGAAAGTCAAATTGATTTAATTGAAGAAGACATTGCGGCGATTCGCAATGCGCTTTCAGAGCTTGAAAAACAAGAGTCTAAGAATAGCGGACGTGTTCTGCATGCTTTGGACTTATTTGAAAATCTGCAACATACCGTAGCAGAAAATTCGGAACAGTATGGTAAAGCCCTTCCTGAAATTGAGAAACAATTGGAAAATATCCAGTCAGAGTTTTCTCAATTTGTAACCTTGAACTCTTCAGGTGACCCAGTTGAAGCTGCAGCAATTCTTGATTCAACTGAAAATCATATTCTCGCTTTGACACATATCGTTGATCGTGTTCCATCTCTCGTGAAGACTTTGTCAACAGAACTTCCAGAACAATTGGAAGATTTGGAGGAAGGCTACCGTAAACTCTTGGATGCTAATTATCACTTCACTGAAACGGACATCGAGTCACGCTTCCAACTTTTACATGAATCCTTGAAAAATAATCAAGAAAACATCCGCCAGTTGGAATTGGATAATGCAGAGTATGAAAATACACAAATCCAAGAAGAGATTAATGCGCTCTACGATATCTTCACGCGTGAAATAGCTGCCCAAAAAGTCGTTGAAAGTCTCCTTTCAACGCTTCCAACCTACCTCAATCACTTGAAAGAAAATAATCAGGTTTTGGTTCAAGACCTTGAACGCTTGAATAAAACTTATCTTCTCCCAGAAAGTGATGGGAACCATGTCCGCCGTCTTCAAGCTGAATTGTCAGGGCTTGATACAGCGATCACAGAGGCAACTGAAGATCAGACAGAACCTACTCAAGCCTACTCTGTTTTAGAGGAGCAGCTTAGTTCACTTCAAAGTAATCTAAAAGACATTGAAGACGAACAAGTTTCTGTTAGTGAACGCCTAGCTCAAATCGAAAAAGATGACATCAATGCTCGTCAAAAAGCAAATGTCTATGTGAACCGTTTGCATACTATCAAACGTTACATGGAGAAGAGAAACTTGCCGGGTATTCCTCAAAGTTTCTTGAAACTTTTCTTCACTGCAAGCCATAACACAGAAGATCTGATGGCAGAGTTAGAACAAGCACAAGTTAATATTGAATCAGTTAAACGAATTCTTGAAATTGCGACCCATGACATGGAGGCTCTTGAAACAGAAA
Organism: Streptococcus oralis; assembly: GCF_001578705.1. GTDB lineage: Bacteria > Bacillota > Bacilli > Lactobacillales > Streptococcaceae > Streptococcus > Streptococcus oralis_J. The sequence continues at coordinate 82,312 of NZ_KQ969037.1, forward strand.
CCTACAATATTGTTCAATACGCGACCTTGACGGAGCAACTCTTGCAGTATTCAAACCGTTACCGTTCATTTGATGAGCGTATCCAGCAAGCTTTCAATGAAGCACTTGAAATTTTTGAAAAAGAATTTGACTACAAGGCATCATTTGAGAAGATTTCTCAGGCCTTGGAAGTTGCAGAACCAGGAGTCACAAATCGCTTTGTTTCTTCTTATGAAAAAACACGTGAAGCGATTCGCTTCTAATACCTGAAAAGCTTAGATCATCTAGGCTTTTTATTATTTCTTTCAAAAATAGAAGAATATCGATTTATCATTGAAATTATAGTTCTGATTTGATATGATGGAGGTATGAAGAAAAATAGAGAGAAGCGTGTTTCCCACGATAAAAAGAGAAATGTATTACTGGTTTTAGTAGGTATTTTAAGTCTTGCTATGCTCTGCCTAGGTGGCGCGATTGGTTACAAGATTTTGCAGAAACAGTCCTATGAACAGAAAATTGAAACCTTAAAAAATGAAAAAGATCAACAATTCAACGTAGGCAGTCAGAGAGACCATTTCCGAAAAGGTCAAGCTGAAGTGATTGTCTACTACCCTCTTCAAGGAGAGGAAGTCATTGCGCCTGTTAGAGAAAAGATCAACCAGGATATTAAGGAAAAGCTGGAAGATAAAGAAGATTTGGTTTTTTATTATACGGAGCAGTTGGATCCCGTCCTAAAGGGAGTTGTGGCTCGTAATATTAGTAAGCAAGTTTACGATTTGTCTGCAGCAAAGGTTGAAGAAAAAGAAAAGACTTCTTTAGGAAAAATTTTCTTGACAGAAGACGGTAAAACTTTTACTCTTAGTCAACTTTTCAAAGATGCGACCAAGGCTAAGGAACTCTTGCTGAGTCAAATAAAAGCAACCCTAGAAGAAGATAAGAAACTTGACCAGACAAAAATTGATCAGGTCCTAAAAACCTTTACAGACCAAGATTTGTCGTCATGGAGCTTTGATTATAAAGATAGTCAACTCATCCTTTATCCTGCTGATCCAGGGGAGACTCTGGAGGAAATTGCTTTACCAATATCCAGTTTCTTTGATGTGTTGGAGTCCTCTTATCTATTAGAAAAGGATGCTGAGCTTTACCAAGCTTACTTTGCTCAGAAAAATAAAAAGTTGTAGCCTTGACCTTTGATGATGGTCCAAATCCATCTACAACTACGCAAGCTTTGGATACATTAGCTAAGTACAATGTAAAGGCGACTTTCTTTGTACTTGGTAAAAATATCGCGGGTAATGAAGATCTTCTGAAACGAATGAAATCGGAAGGACATGTTGTGGGAAACCATAGCTGGGATCATCCCGTTCTTTCTAAATTGTCTCTTGAAGATGCTAAAAAACAAATCACGGATACGGAAGATGCCTTGACCAAGGTTTTAGGTTCGAGTTCTAAACTCATGCGTCCGCCTTATGGCGCTATTACTGATGATATCCGTAACAGTCTTGACTTGAGCTTTATCATGTGGAATGTAGATAGTTTGGACTGGAAGAGCAAGAATGAATCTGCTATTTTAACAGAGATTCAGCATCAAGTTCGTAATGGATCGATTGTTCTTATGCATGATATTCACGGCGCTACAGTTAATGCTCTTCCAAAGATTATAGAATATCTGAAAGAGCAAGGTTATACATTTGTGACTATTCCGGAATTGCTCAATTCACGTCTAAAAGCTCACGAAATGTATTATGATCGTGATCAATGATTTTAAAATCTAAAGGAGCAAGTGTTCTGGTAATCAGGACTTTGTTCCTTTAGATTTTCTTCACATAGAAAGGAAAAACGATGAAATCTTATACCCTTAATAATGGAGTTTCAATCCCAGTTTTAGGATTTGGGACATGGAAAGCTGAAAATGGAGAGGTGGCCTACCAAGCCGTTTTAGAAGCTTTAAAGGCTGGTTATCGTCATATCGATACTGCGGCTATCTATAAAAATGAGGAGAGTGTTGGTCGCGCTATTCGAGATAGTGGTATTCCACGACAAGAAATCTTTGTAACGACCAAACTCTGGAATACCAATCACAGCTATGAAGAAGCTCGCCAAGCTTTTGAGGAATCAATGGAAAAACTGGGCTTAGATTATCTAGATTTGTATCTCATCCATTGGCCAAATCCAAAACCTTTAAGAGAAAATGACGAATGGAAAACTCGCAATGCTGAAGTCTGGAGAGCGATGGAGGATCTTTACAAAGAAGGCAAGATTCGTGCTATCGGCGTTAGTAATTTTCTCCCTCACCATCTGGATGCTTTGCTTGAGACAGCAAGAGTCATTCCAGCGGTTAATCAGGTGCGCTTAGCGCCAGGGGTTTATCAAGAAGAAGTAGTTGCCTACTGTAGAGAGAAGGGAATTCTCCTAGAGGCTTGGGGACCATTTGGGCAAGGAGAGTTGTTTGAACAGAAGGAAGTCCAAGAAATTGCTACTAAGCATGGGAAATCAGTGGCTCAAATTGCCTTGGCTTGGAGTTTGGCAGAAGAGTTTTTACCGTTACCCAAGTCAGTAACAGCCTCTCGCATCCAGAGCAATCTTGACTGTTTTGGGATTGAACTCAGCAAAGAAGAGCGAGAGATCTTAAAGACGATTTCAGTGACTTCTGGCGCACCTCGTGTGGATGAGATGGATTTT
>NZ_KQ969037.1:84992-137389 GCF_001578705.1 Streptococcus oralis
AGTAAGAAAAAGGATTGTAAATTTTCTCTCTTTCTGATATAATAATCAACAAGAAAGAAAGTCTTATGGCGTTCTTCAAGCGAGCTTGGGATAGTGGGAGCCAAGTAGGACAAGGTAAGAAACTGGCGCTTTCTGTCGTATTTTTAAAAACAATGAAGTAATAAATTAGGGTGGAACCGCGTTTCAGACGCCCCTAGTCGCAAGACTTGGGTGTTGAAATTCGGTTCTTTTTGAATTTCGTCTAATACCTAAGTAGAAAGGAGCATAATGCTTAAAGGATCTTGTTTATGCAAAGCAGTGACCTATACTTTAGATGAGGAATTGTCGGAATTAGTTTTTTGTCATTGCTCATTCTGTCGGAAAGCAACTGCGTCTGCCTATACAGTTAATGCCAAAGTTAGCAGCAAAAATTTAGTATTGTATGGAGAAAAGAATTTAGTTACTTATAGTTCATCTCCAGGGAAACAACGCTATTACTGCCAGAACTGTCACAGTCAAATTTTCACTATTCAAGAAGATGTACCAGAAGTTTGTGCTTTGAAATTGGGTACAGTAGATGAATGCAATCAGAATTTACAAACTGTTCCCAAACGTCATATTTTTCAGGCCCCAGCTTTTTCTTGGTTGCTTGATGAGTAAATCCAAAAAGATAATATAAATTAAAGGAGTAAACAATGTTTAAAAAATTGACTTTCCACTGCGTCAGTGGCAGAGACCTCCTTATAGTCGGGCTGAGCTAGACGCGGTACTAACTCGTCTTGCCTCGTATAATCGACGAGGCAGACTCGTGTCGCAAGTAATTTATAAAAAAAGGAGTAAACAATGTCTAAAAAATTGACTTTCCAGGAAATCATCCTTACTTTGCAACAATTTTGGAATGACCAAGGTTGTATGCTTATGCAGGCTTATGATAATGAAAAAGGTGCGGGAACGATGAGTCCTTACACTTTCCTTCGCGCTATCGGACCTGAGCCATGGAATGCGGCTTATGTAGAGCCATCACGTCGTCCTGCTGACGGTCGTTACGGGGAAAATCCTAACCGTCTTTACCAACACCACCAATTCCAAGTAGTTATGAAGCCTTCTCCATCAAACATCCAAGAACTTTACCTTGAGTCTTTGGAAAAATTGGGAATCAATCCTTTGGAACACGATATTCGATTCGTTGAAGATAACTGGGAAAATCCTTCTACTGGTTCAGCTGGTCTTGGCTGGGAAGTTTGGCTGGATGGGATGGAAATCACTCAGTTCACTTACTTCCAACAAGTTGGTGGATTGGCAACTGGCCCTGTGACTGCGGAAGTTACCTATGGTTTGGAGCGCTTGGCTTCTTACATCCAAGAAGTGGACTCTGTCTATGATATTGAGTGGGCTGATGGTGTAAAATACGGAGAAATCTTTATCCAGCCTGAGTACGAGCACTCAAAATATTCATTTGAAATTTCGGACCAAGAAATGTTGCTAGAAAACTTTGATAAGTTCGAAAAAGAAGCTGGTCGTGCCTTGGAAGAGGGCTTGGTTCACCCTGCCTATGACTATGTTCTCAAATGTTCACACACCTTTAATCTGCTTGACGCGCGTGGTGCCGTATCCGTAACGGAGCGCGCAGGCTATATCGCTCGTATCCGTAACCTGGCCCGTGTCGTAGCCAAAACCTTTGTCGCAGAACGCAAACGCCTAGGCTACCCACTTTTGGATGAAGCAACACGAGCTAAACTCTTAGCAGAAGACGCAGAATAAAGAGAGTGACAAATTACGAAAATGGGCGAACAGAGTGAGCCTTGAGCCAGTTGCTGTAGTGATGAAGGTATCCTTAGTGAAGCTAAGGATACTAGGCAAAATTGGAGACTTTCGGCTCCAATTTTAGCAATGAAACGACGAAGTCGGTTGCTTGCGTGCCGATCACATAAGGCAAACTGGAAAATAAAAAGATACTTTTCGGAGAAAAAACATGACAAAAAACTTATTAGTAGAACTCGGTCTTGAAGAGTTACCAGCCTATGTAGTAACTCCAAGTGAAAAACAACTAGGTGAAAAAATGGCAGCTTTCCTAAAAGAAAATCGTCTTTCCTTTGAAGCCATTCAAACCTTCTCAACCCCACGTCGTTTAGCTGTTCGTGTGACTGGTCTTGCAGACAAACAGTCTGATTTGACAGAAGATTTCAAGGGGCCAGCAAAGAAAATTGCCTTGGATGGTGATGGAAACTTCACCAAAGCAGCTCAAGGATTTGTCCGTGGGAAAGGCTTGACAGTTGAAGATATTGAATTCCGTGAAATCAAGGGTGAAGAATATGTCTATGTTACCAAGGAAGAAATAGGCCAACCAGTTGAAGCCATTGTTCCAGGTGTAGTAGACGTATTGAAGTCACTGACTTTCCCTGTCAGCATGCACTGGGCTAACAATACTTTTGAATATATCCGTCCTGTTCACACTTTGACTGTTCTTTTAGATGAAGAAGAGTTCGATTTGGATTTCCTTGATATCAAGGGCGGTCGTGTGAGTCGCGGTCATCGTTTCTTGGGACAAGAAACCAAGATTCAGTCAGCATTGAGCTATGAAGAAGACCTTCGTAGCCAGTTTGTAATCGCAGATCCTCGTGAACGTGAGCAAATGATTGTTGACCAAATCAAGGCAATCGAAGCTGAACATGGCGTACGTATCGAAATTGATGTCGACTTGCTGAACGAAGTCTTGAACTTGGTTGAATACCCAACTGCCTTTATGGGAAGTTTTGATGCTAAATACCTTGAAGTTCCAGAAGAAGTTTTGGTGACTTCGATGAAGGAACACCAACGTTACTTTGTTGTTCGTAATCAAGACGGTAAACTCTTACCAAACTTCATTTCAGTCCGTAATGGAAATGCAGAGCATTTGGAAAATGTTATCAAAGGAAATGAAAAAGTATTAGTTGCCCGTTTGGAAGACGGTGAATTTTTCTGGCGTGAAGACCAAAAATTGGTGATTGCAGATCTTGTTGAAAAATTGAACCAGGTGACCTTCCACGAAAAGATTGGTTCCCTTCGTGAACACATGATTCGTACAGGTCAGATTGCCGTCCTTTTGGCGGAAAAAGCTGGTTTATCAGTGGATGAAACGATTGACCTAGCTCGTGCAGCAGCCATTTACAAGTTTGACTTGTTGACAGGTATGGTTGGTGAATTTGACGAACTCCAAGGTATTATGGGTGAAAAATATGCCCTTCTTGCTGGAGAAACTCCAGCGGTGGCAGCTGCTATTCGTGAACACTACATGCCTACATCAGCCGAAGGCAAACTTCCAGAGAGCAAGGTTGGAGCAGTTCTAGCCATTGCAGACAAATTGGATACGATTTTGAGTTTCTTCTCAGTAGGCTTGATTCCTTCAGGTTCTAATGACCCTTATGCCCTTCGTCGTGCAACTCAAGGTGTAGTTCGTATCTTGGATGCTTTTGGTTGGCACATTGCTATGGATGAGCTGATTGACAGCCTTTATGCTTTGAAATTCGACAGCTTAACTTATGAAAATAAAGCGGAGGTCATGGACTTTATCAAGGCTCGTGTCGATAAGATGATGGGTTCAATTCCAAAAGACATTAAGGAAGCAGTCCTTGCAAGTTTGAACTTTGTCGTGGCGGATATGTTGGAAGCAGCAAGTGCTCTTGTAGAAGCAAGCAAGAAAGAAGACTTCAAACCATCTGTTGAATCCCTTTCACGTGCCTTTAACTTGGCTGAAAAAGCCGAAGGGACTGATACTGTTGATCCAGCTCTCTTTGAGAATGAAGAAGAGAAAGCCTTGGCAGAAGCAGTAGAATCACTCGTTTTGTCAGGGACTGCAAGTCAGCAATTAGAACAACTCTTTGCGCTTAGCCCAGTTATTGATGCTTTCTTTGAAAATACTATGGTAATGGCTGAAGATCAGGATGTCCGTCAAAATCGTTTGGCTATCTTGTCTCATTTAACTCAAAAAGCAGCTAAACTTGCACGTTTCAATCAAATTAATACCAAATAAAAAATAAAATCTGTTAAACGGATTAAACCTTATCACAAAGGAGAAGAAATGGATCCGAAAAAAATCGCTCGTATCAACGAGCTTGCCAAAAAGAAAAAAACAGAAGGCTTAACTTCTGCTGAAAAAGTGGAACAAGCTAAACTTCGTGAGGAGTACATCGAAGGCTATCGTCGTTCTGTTCGTCACCACATTGAAGGAATTAAAATTGTGGATGAGGAAGGAAATGACGTCACACCAGAAAAACTACGTCAGGTACAACGTGAAAAAGGTTTGCACGGCCGTAGTCTTGATGATCCAAACTCATAAAATGAAAGGGGTTGTAGATGATTTACATTCCCCTTTTCTTTTGCAATAAAAAAGAAGGAGCCAAGTGGCTCCTTTTTGGTTTCTTAGTTGCTTGCGCCAGAAGTAGCGTCAGCGTCACCACCGTGGCCTCCAGCATCCCCTGAATCAGAAGCGCCAGAAGTAGCATCGGCGTCTCCATGACCTCCAGCAGCAGGAGCAAATGGTCCGCTACCACCTACCAAACGTTGACCAGTTTCTTTTAGGTACCAGTCAAGCCATGGTTGGAAGTTAAACACGATTTCATTGATACCAGCGTATGATCCGTCAGGATAGTACATCGCTTGGTAGTTGTGGGTGTTGATGACACCTGCAGGAGAACCTGGAACGATAGTACGGACGTATTCTTGGTTTCCGTTGCGAAGTGTTCCGATAACCCACTCTACGTTCTTCATACGTGCTGGTGGAAGAGAACCATGAACAGTCGACATACGGCTACCTGATTGAGGTGGCACACGTTTGGCAAACATGGTGTCTGGATCTTGGTGAGCGTTGTTGTAGTAGAGGAATTGGTTGTTGTCGTCAGCATATGTCAATTCAAATGGCATAGCTTTCAAGAACATATCAATTTGGTTAACTGTCAAGATACCGTGGTCCAATTTGACATAGGTATCACCAGAAACAGCGCCAGTGATTGCAGCAACTTTTTCTACCCATTCTGGATCGTCAGGATCAACTTCTGTGATGGTTGTAGCGATTGGTTTTCCACAATCCAAGTCTTCTGGTTCGATTGGTTTTGGTTTTTTCAATTTCGAAACGACTCCTACGTATTTTACAAAGTTATCTAAGCAAGTCTCAAGGAATTTAACAGTTCCTTCGTTGGTGATATTTCCGTTGTTATCAAAAGCTTCCTTAGCTTTACCAAGAAGGAATTCATTCCCTGGAAGCGTGTAGGCATTAACACCTGGAGCGTCAAGGATTTTACGAAGGTGAACTTGGGCACGTGATGTTCCTTGGTCATAGTATGATGCACCCACAATCATAACAGGCTTGTTTTCAAATGGATGAACTTCGTATGAAAGCCATTCGAGTACAGATTTGAGAGAAGCTGAGATAGTGTGGTTGTGCTCAGGAGTAGCGATAATGACACCATCAGCACGTGTAATCTTGTTATACAAGAAACGCAATTGGAAACTTTCGTCCCATTTTTCGTCTTGGTTAAACATTGGAACTTCGTCGATTTCAAGGACTTCTAATTCAAATTTGAATTTGAAATTGCGACGAATAAATTCCAAGAGTTTGCGGTTATATGATTGATCGTAGTTTGATCCAACAAGTCCAACAAATTTCATTCTTTCGGTCTCCTATCTTACAAATTTTCCCAGTCAAATTCTTCAGCGTCTTTGCGAAGCAATTCTTGTGCATTGCGCAATTTTTCAGTAATTTTCACAAAGATACGGAAGTCATCAAAGATGGCATCCAATTTCTTGATGACGTCAAGGTCAACCAAGTCGCCACTTGGGTTAAATGCTTGAAGAGAGTGTGAGAGCAAGAATTCATCTGGTAGAACATTTGCCTTAATTTCAGGAGCATTCAAGATTTGACGAAGTTGCAATTGGGCACGAGATGAACCAAGTGTACCGTAAGAAGCACCAGTAATCATGATTGGTTTGTTCAAAAGTGGGTAAATACCGTAAGATAGCCAAGCAAGAGCGCTCATCAAAACTGCAGGGATAGAGTGGTCGTACTCAGGAGTACCGATAATCACACCATCAGATGCTTCGATTTTGGCTGCAATCTCAAGAATTTCAGCGGGAAGAAGTTTATCTGCTGGTTTGTTGAAAACAGGGATATCCTTGATTTCAACGAGTTCAATTTCAGCTTTATCAGCAAAGTGTTTTTGCATGTATTGGAGCAATTGGCGGTTTGTAGAACGTTTAGAGTTCGTTCCAACAATGGCAATAAGTTTTAGCATGAGATTTCCTTTCTCTTTTTACATAATACAATTTTGAAGGCCTGAAGAACAAGCAAGGTGCCCCTCTTTGTCGATGATGATGGCTTCAATCCCATCTATACTTTCGACTTGCCAGAGGATAGAAGCGCTTCGTTCTCCGAAAAGGCGTGTTGTCCATATCTCACCATCAACGGATTTATCAGAGACAATCGTTAGGCTAGCAAGATCGGTTTCGACAGGAAAGCCTGTCTCACTATCAAAGATATGGTGATAGTCTTTTCCATCTACTGTCAGGTGGCGTTCATAGATACCTGAAGTGACAACGGATTTATTAGAAGCAGGAATGGTTAGGAGATGATTGCCACGAGGATTTCGCGGATCTTGAATACCGATTTGCCAGGCTTTCCCTTCTTTGGTTTGGTTATTCCCGATGGTGAGGATATTTCCTCCGAGATTGATCAAGGCAGAGGTGACACCGTGCTCTTTCAAATACTGAGCAACCTTATCTGCACTATAGCCCTTGGCTAAACAACCTAAATCAAGCTTCATTCCTTTCTTATCTAAAAAGACAGTAGAGCTAGTCGGATCTAACTTGATAAAATGCGGGTTAACTAGAGGCAAGACAGCTTCGATTTCGTTTAACTCTGGAAGCCGTGCATCTGCAAATCCGATTCGCCAGGTTTGAATCAAGGGACCGATACTGATATTTAGATGGCTAGAGGGAGCTAGGCTATGCTCCAGTCCAAGAGCAATCAGTTCAAATAGGTCAGGATGAACCTTAACAGGTGCGATTCCAGCCTGGTAGTTGATTTCCATCAGTTCGGATTCTTGACTGTTGGCGTTGAAGCGGTATTCGAGCTCCTTGAGCAAGTCAAAAGCACCTTGAAGCAGGGTTTCTGCCTGCTCATCTACTAATGAAATCGTGATAGTTGTTCCCATTAGCCGTTCAGAACGTGAACGAAGAGGCAAGCTACCAACTCCTTTCTTCTTGTAGGAAATCATTCAAGATAAGTTAGATTAATAGAAAATTTAACCCCTTACATTTTCTTTCCATGTATCTAGCATACCATAAAGTCAGCGTTTTCACAAATAAATTTTAACAAAAGTCAAGAAATATGCTTAAAAATTGGAAGGAAATGAAACAAATAATATAGCAAAGAATAATTTTTTCTGAAAAAAAGAGAATTCCAAGCAAATACCTTGTAAACGCTAACAGCAAATGATATACTAGAAGGGTAAATTAAATTTTAAAGGTGGAATTATTCTATGAGTAAAATCGTTGTAGTTGGTGCTAACCACGCTGGTACAGCATGTATCAACACTATGTTGGACAACTTTGGACATGAAAATGAAATCGTTGTATTTGACCAAAACTCAAATATTTCATTCCTTGGTTGTGGAATGGCGCTTTGGATCGGGGAACAAATTGATGGCCCAGAAGGTCTCTTCTACTCTGATAAAGAAAAATTGGAAGCAAAAGGTGCTAAAGTGTACATGAACTCACCAGTTCTTTCAATTGACTACGATAACAAAGTTGTGACAGCAGAAGTTGAAGGTAAAGAACACAAAGAGTCTTATGATAAATTGATCTTTGCTACTGGTTCAACTCCAATCTTGCCTCCAATCGAAGGTGTTGAAATTGTTAAGGGCAACCGCGAATTCAAAGCAACTCTTGAAAATGTACAATTTGTTAAATTGTACCAAAACGCTGAGGAAGTTATTGAAAAACTTGAAGACAAGAGCAAACACCTTGAGCGCATTGCCGTTGTTGGTGGTGGTTACATTGGTGTAGAACTTGCCGAAGCTTTCGAGCGTCTTGGAAAAGAAGTGGTGCTTGTTGACATCGTAGACACTGTTTTGAACGGCTACTATGACAAAGACTTCACTCAAATGATGGCGAAAAACTTGGAAGACCACAACATCCGCTTGGCTCTTGGTCAAACAGTTAAAGCCATCCAAGGTGATGGAAAAGTTGAACGCTTGGTAACAGACAAAGAAACATTTGATGTGGACATGGTTGTTCTTGCAGTTGGTTTCCGTCCTAACACAGCTCTTGCTGATGGTAAGATTGAACTCTTCCGCAACGGTGCCTTCCTTGTAGACAAGAAACAAGAAACTTCAATCCCAGGTGTTTATGCAGTAGGTGACTGTGCGACTGTTTATGACAACGCTCGTAAAGACACTAGCTACATCGCGCTTGCATCTAATGCTGTACGTACTGGTATTGTTGGTGCTTATAACGCTTGTGGACATGAATTGGAAGGAATCGGTGTACAAGGATCAAACGGTATCTCTATCTACGGTCTTCACATGGTTTCGACTGGTTTGACTCTTGAAAAAGCTAAAGCTGCTGGTTACAACGCAACTGAAACAGGCTTTAACGATCTTCAAAAACCAGAATTTATCAAACATGACAACCACGAAGTTGCCATCAAGATTGTCTTTGACAAAGACAGCCGCGAAATTCTAGGTGCGCAAATGGTATCTCATGACTCATCAATCGGTATGGGAATCCATATGTTCTCACTTGCTATCCAAGAGCATGTGACAATTGACAAGTTGGCATTGACAGACCTATTCTTCTTGCCACACTTTAACAAACCATACAACTATATCACAATGGCTGCACTTACAGCTGAAAAATAGAAATGGATGAACTATCTGGCCTCAACTGAAGGTCAGGTAGTTTTTTGTCAATCTGTACCCAGACAAATATTGTTTTTCTATCTTGTACTTCATTCTAATCTAGCTTAAAATGAAATGGTAGCTACCAATACAAATGATGAGGAAAAAGAAATGACTGAAAATCGTTATGAATTAAATAAAAATTTGGCGCAGATGCTCAAAGGTGGGGTTATCATGGATGTTCAGAACCCTAAACAGGCTCGTATTGCAGAGGCTGCTGGTGCAGCTGCTGTTATGGCCTTGGAGCGGATTCCAGCTGATATTCGTGCGGCTGGTGGAGTTTCCCGTATGAGCGACCCAAAGATGATTAAGGAAATCCAAGAAGCGGTCAGTATTCCAGTGATGGCAAAGGTTAGAATCGGACATTTTGTTGAAGCTCAGATTTTAGAGGCTATTGAGATTGACTATATCGATGAGAGTGAAGTGTTGTCTCCAGCTGATGACCGTTTCCATGTGGACAAGAAAGAATTCCAAGTTCCTTTTGTCTGTGGAGCTAAGGACTTGGGTGAAGCCTTGCGTCGTATCGCTGAGGGAGCTTCCATGATTCGTACAAAAGGAGAACCCGGTACAGGAGATATCGTTCAAGCCGTTCGTCATATGCGCATGATGAATCAAGAAATTCGCCGTATTCAAAATCTACGCGAAGATGAACTTTATGTGGCTGCCAAGGACTTGCAAGTCCCTGTAGAATTGGTTCAATACGTCCATGAACATGGAAGATTGCCAGTTGTCAACTTTGCAGCCGGAGGTGTGGCAACACCTGCAGATGCTGCGCTGATGATGCAATTGGGGGCAGAGGGCGTCTTTGTCGGTTCAGGTATTTTCAAGTCAGGAGATCCTGTTAAACGAGCAAGTGCCATTGTCAAAGCGGTGACCAACTACCAAAATCCTCAAATTTTGGCTCAAATCTCTGAAGATCTAGGGGAAGCCATGGTTGGTATCAATGAGAATGAAATCCAAATTCTTATGGCAGAGCGAGGAAAATAGATGAAAATCGGAATATTGGCCTTGCAAGGAGCCTTTGCAGAACATGCAAAAGTGCTAGATAAATTAGGAGTCACTAGTGTCGAAATCAGAAATTTAGATGATTTTCAACAACATCAGAGTGACTTGTCTGGTTTGATTTTGCCTGGCGGTGAGTCTACAACCATGGGCAAGCTCTTGCGAGACCAGGACATGCTGCTTCCTCTAAGAGAAGCTATTCTCAATGGCTTACCAGTCTTTGGAACTTGTGCGGGCTTAATCTTGCTGGCTAAGAAAATTACTTCTCAGGAAGAAAGTCATCTAGCGACTATGGATATAGTAGTAGAGCGTAATGCTTATGGACGCCAACTAGGAAGCTTCTATACAGAGGCAGAATGTAAGGGAGTCGGTCAGATTCCCATGACTTTTATCCGTGGTCCTATTATCAGCAGTGTTGGAGAGGGTGTAGAAATTCTAGCAACAGTTGATGATCAAATCGTTGCAGCTCAAGAACAGAATATGCTGGTAACCTCTTTCCATCCAGAATTGACAGATGATGCTCGCTTGCACCAGTATTTTATCAATATGTGTAAAGAAAAAAGTTGAGAAAAGATTCTCAACTTTTTTACATGTAATAAACAATCGCGATATATTGGAGTGCAGACGCAGCTAGGATAAAGAGATGCCAAATCATGTGGAAATATGGTTTTTTCTTAGCGTAAAATCCAGCTCCAACTGTGTAACAGAGCCCACCAGTTACCATAAGACTCCAGAAAATTGGTGTTGTTTGACTAATAATGGCAGGAATGATAGCTAGAACCAACCAGCCCATAATCAGGTAAAGAGCAAGGCTGAATTTTTCATTGACCTTTTTAGCAAATATTTTATAGAGGATGCCAAAGATGGTCGTTCCCCACTGAATGGCAATGATCAGATAGCCAAACCAGTTATTCATCAAAGTCAATACGACTGGCGTATAAGAGCCTGCGATAGCCACATAAATCATAGAATGGTCGATGATTCGTAAGACGTATTTGTGGGTTGAACCATAGGCCATAGAGTGGTAAATGGTTGACGAGAGAAACATAAGAAACAGACTGATAACAAAGATAGAGACACCAAAAGATGATAAAAATCCGTGTGCTTCATAACTATAGGTGGATGAAATGGGGAGTAAGATGAGCATGATAACGGCACCGACAGCATGGGTCACACTATTGGCAATTTCTTCTCCAAAACTGAGTTTTTTACTGAGTTTTAGGCTAGTATTCATTGGGATACCTCCTCTTCTTTGTTAAGGATTAAGTCTAGAGTTTGATGATAGAGTTTAACCGTTTGACAGCTGGTTTGGATAATAGGATTTTCTGGATCAATCCCATGGTTCATGTAGTCCACAAAAGCGTCGTAGAGCTGGTCTGAGCTTGCTTGAGTTTGCAGAGTATTAAGTGTCTGAGCAATTTCTTGGATCGAAAAGACAGACTTGAGAGTGGTAATGGCAATTAAACGAGCAATCTGTTTGCGTTGGTATTTCTTCTTGTCAGGCTTTGTCAGGTAACCATGTTTGACATAGTTATTGACCATGGATGCTGTTAGCCCCTTTTCTTTATCTGGAGAGATGGGGGCACAGACTTGGTTGACATAAAGCAAAACCTGATCCAGATAGAGGTCAATGTTTGGGATGTCTTCCCATTTTGGGTAGGAAAAGTTAGAATTCATTTCCAACTCCTTTTTATCTAGTTTAAATAACTAGATTATAAAATAATAAAAAACAAAAGTCAAGTTTCAACTGCTTGTAGAAAGCCCTAAATTATGCTATGATGAGAGAAACTAGTCAGAAGAGAGGAGAAAAGATGGAGATTCGTTTAGCTTTTCCAAACGAAGTAGAGGCGATTATGCAGGTGATGGAGGATGCCAAAAAATGCTTAGCCAAGTCAGGAAGTGACCAGTGGCAAAATGGCTATCCAAATGCTGACATCATTATTGATGATATTATCTCAGGTCAAGCCTATGTAGCCTTGGAAGAAGGAGACTTACTGGCTTATGCTGCTGTGATCAAGAGTCCAGAAGAAGCCTATGAAGCGATTTATGAAGGAAATTGGCAAGGGAGAGAGTCAGAATATCTGGTCTTTCACCGTATCGCCGTAGCAACAGATGTCCAAGGTCAGGGAGTTGCTCAGACTTTCCTAGAAGGCTTGATTGAAGGATTTGATTATCTAGATTTTCGTTCAGATACGCATGCAGAAAACAAGGCCATGCAGCATATTTTTGAAAAGCTAGGCTTCCAACAGGTCGGGAAAGTTCCAGTTGATGGGGAACGCTTGGCCTATCAGAAATTAAAAAAATGAAGCAGAATAAGTACGTAAAAATGCTCTACCCGTCGCCAATTGGGACCTTATCCTTAGTTGCTGACGAGCAATATCTGTATGGAATTTGGGTACAGGACCAGAAGCATTTTGAGAGGGGATTAGGAGATAAAACAATAGAAGAAGTTGTTAATCATCCTGTATTAGAGCAAGTCATTTCCTATTTAGATACCTATTTCGAAGGCAGGGTTCAGGATCTATCTGACTTACCTTTGGCTCCTATTGGAACAGATTTTGAAAAGCGAGTCTGGGCTTACTTGCAGAGCATTCCTTATGGGCAAACAGTAACTTACGGACAAATAGCTCAAGACCTGCAAGTGGCTTCTGCCCAAGCGATTGGCGGAGCAGTGGGGCGCAATCCCTGGTCCATCCTCGTACCCTGTCATCGTGTGATGGGTTCAGGAAATCGCTTGACAGGCTATGCATCTGGAGTCGAAAAGAAAGCCTGGCTCTTGCAACATGAAGGTGCAGCATTTCAAGAAAATAAAAAATAGAAAGAAAAGAAGATGTTAGAATTTATCGAATACCCAAAATGTTCAACTTGTAAGAAAGCAAAAAATGAATTGGATAAACTTGGACTGGAATACCAAGATGTCCACATCGTAGAAGAAACCCCAAGTGAAGACGTGATTTTGAACTGGTTGGAAACTTCCGGTTTTGAAGTGAAACAATTTTTCAATACTAGCGGGATCAAATACCGCGAATTGGGCTTGAAAGATAAGGTGGGAAGTTTGTCAAAGCAAGAAGCAGCCAAGCTTCTAGCGAGTGATGGCATGTTATTGAAACGTCCAATTCTGGTGGAGAATGGTGCTGTTAAACAAATCGGCTATAGAAAACCCTATGAGGACTTAGGTTTGAGATAGTTTTTATTTATCTCCTTGATAGGTAAAATATATAGCCTTCCTGTTTTAAAGTGTGATAAACTAGAAGATAGACAAAGTCTGAGCAGCCCGTAGCAAATAATTTGCTTGCGAGCAGAAGTATGATAGAATGAATCATTATCAGGAGAGGATGTTTTTATGACTGTTACAACATTTTTAGCATCAGATTGGTACCAAAGTTTGATGCAGCTCATTCCGGATGGTAAGCTCTTTAGCTTGCGTTCGGTTTTTGATGGAATTCCAAGGATTGTCCAACAACTGCCTACAACCTTGATGTTGACGCTTGGAGGTGCGATTTTTGGTTTGGTGCTGGCCTTGGTTTTTGCCATTGTTAAAATCAATCGTGTTAAGATTTTATATCCCTTGCAGGCCTTTTTTGTCAGCTTTTTAAAAGGGACACCGATTTTGGTTCAGCTTATGTTGACCTACTACGGGATTCCACTTGCTCTGAAAGCACTCAATCAACAATGGGGAACCAGCTTCAATATCAATGCTATTCCAGCAGCAACCTTTGCGATTGTAGCTTTTGCCTTTAATGAGGCGGCTTATGCCAGCGAAACCATTCGTGCAGCCATCCTTTCTGTTAATCCAGGTGAAATTGAGGCGGCGCGTAGTCTGGGTATGACTCGTGCTCAAGTTTATCGTCGCGTGATTATTCCAAATGCGGCTGTTGTTGCGACTCCAACCTTGATTAATTCCCTAATCGGCTTGACCAAGGGAACTTCTCTAGCCTTTAGCGCAGGTGTTGTGGAGGTCTTTGCCCAGGCTCAGATTTTGGGTGGAGCTGATTATCGCTATTTTGAACGTTTCATCTCCGTTGCTCTTGTTTATTGGGTAGTCAATATCGGAATTGAAAGCCTCGGCCGTTTCATCGAGAGAAAAATGGCTATCTCAGCGCCGGATGCAGTGTCTACAGATGTGAAAGGAGACCTTCGTTAATGATTAAGATTTCGAATTTAAGCAAATCCTTTTCAGGACAGACAGTCTTGAATCATCTGAACTTGGATATTCAAAAGGGAGAAGTAGTGGCTTTGATTGGTTCATCTGGAGCTGGGAAATCAACCTTTCTTCGTAGTTTGAACTACCTTGAAACTCCAGATAGTGGAACGATTCAGATTGACAATTTTACAGTTGATTTTTCTCAGATTAGCCAAGAAGAGATCCTAACCCTTCGTCGCAAGTTGTCCATGGTTTTCCAACAGTTTAATTTGTTTGAACGCCGAACTGCTCTTGACAATGTCAAGGAAGGTTTGGTTGTCGTTAAGAAATTATCGGACGAGGAAGCAACAAAAATCGCTAAGGAAGAGTTGGCCAAGGTTGGTCTTTCTGACCGTGAAAACCATTATCCTCGCCATTTATCAGGTGGACAAAAGCAACGGGTTGCCCTCGCGCGTGCGCTTGCTATGAAACCAGATGTCTTGCTCTTGGACGAGCCCACTTCAGCCCTTGACCCAGAGTTGGTCGGTGAAGTAGAAAAGTCTATTGCAGACGCTGCCAAGTCTGGTCAGACCATGATTTTGGTCAGTCACGATATGTCTTTTGTAGCCCAAGTAGCAGACAAGGTTTTATTCCTAGATAAAGGGAAAATCATCGAGTCTGGCACACCGGATGACATCATCAATCATCCGAAAGAAGAACGAACAAAAGAATTCTTTGCTAGTTACAAACGGACTTATATTTGATATAATAGAAAAAGGGAAACTCAGTTAGTTGGACTAGCTGAGTTTACTCTTTAAAAAAGATAGAAACGAGAGAGATTATGCTACTGCATTTATTTTCTTTGTATTTCGAGAGTTTGATCTTAACGACCATTCTTGTCGTGATTTTTCTGGGGATTTGGATTGGATTGAGAGCCATGTCTGGTGTGGACAAGACAGCTAAGGCTCGCCAAGCTCATCTCTATGATATGATTATGATTGGAGTTTTGGTCGTTCCGGTGTTATCCTTTGCCGTCATGAGTTTGCTCTTGGTTTTCAAGGCATAATCCTTGCGTGACTAGCAAGAATGAGTTAGAATAAAAATAGTTACAACAAGAAAGAAGGAATCGAAATGTACGATACAATTATTATCGGTGCTGGACCTGCGGGAATGACAGCTGCCTTATATGCCGCTCGAAGCAATCTGAAAGTGGCTTTGATTGAAGGTGGTCTGCCAGGTGGGCAAATGAACAACACCTCTGATATCGAAAACTATCCTGGATATGCCAATATCAGTGGACCTGAATTGGCAGAGAAGATGTTTGAACCTCTTGAAAATCTTGGAGTAGAGCACCTTTATGGATTTGTTGAAAAGATTGAAAATCATTCTGACTATAAGAAGGTCATCACTGATGACCAAGTTTACGAAACTCGCACTGTCATCGTGGCAACTGGGTCTAAACACCGTCTTTTAGGTGTTTCTGGAGAAGAAGAACTAAATAGTCGAGGTGTTTCTTACTGTGCGGTCTGTGATGGAGCTTTCTTCCGTGACCAAGACTTGCTCGTAGTTGGTGGTGGAGATTCTGCGGTAGAAGAAGCTCTATTCTTGACTCGCTTTGCCAAGACTGTTACCATTGTTCACCGTCGAGATGAACTTCGTGCTCAAAAGGTTTTGCAAGACCGTGCCTTTGCAAATGAGAAAGTCAGCTTTATCTGGGACTCTGTAGTCAAAGAGATCAAAGGTGAAAGCCGAGTAGAGTCAGTTGTATTTGAAAATGTAAAGACGGGTCAAGTGACAGAGCAAGCCTTTGGAGGTGTCTTTATCTATGTTGGTTTGGATCCTGTTAGTGATTTTGTCAAGGACTTGAATATTCAAGATCAGGCAGGATGGATTGTGACAGACAACCACATGAAGACTGCCGTTGACGGTATCTTTGCGGTTGGGGATGTTCGCCAAAAAGATCTTCGCCAAGTCACAACAGCAGTTGGAGATGGGGCTATCGCTGGTCAAGAAGCCTATAAATTTATCACAGAACATAGTTAATACACTTCGAAAATCAAATTCAAACCACGTCAGCTTCGCCTTGCCGTATATATGTTACTGACTTCGTCAGTCTTATCTACAACCTCAAAGTAGTGCTTTGAGCTGTCTACAGCTAGCTTCCTAGTTTGCTCTTTGATTTTCATTGAGTATAATCATAAAAAAGTTTCCAATCAAGTGATTGGATACTTTTTTATAGTCTGTTTCGGAAAACTTCGTACATGAGAATGGCTGCAGCAACACTGGCATTGAGGCTTTGAACATGTCCATTCATAGGAATGGTAATCATTTCATCGACCTGTTTTTTGATGTTGCTAGAGATGCCTTTTCCTTCATTTCCGATGATGAGGGCGATTTTCCCTTTTGTATTCCACTTGTGGCAAGGAGTACCGTTCATATCTGTTCCAAAGGTCCAGAATCCTTCATTCTTGAGTTTGTCTAGGGTTTGACTGAGGTTGGTCACTCGGACAATCGGTACGTGCTCAATGGCGCCTGTGGCCGTTTTGGCAACGACAGGAGTCACTCCGACAGCACGGTGCTTGGGAATGATGACGCCTGAAACATTGGTCGCATCGGCTGTTCGCAAGATAGAACCTAGATTATGGGGGTCAGTTAACCCGTCCAGAATCAATAGAAAAGGATTTTCTTCTTGTCGTGTTTTTGCAAGGATGTGATCCAGCTCGCTATAGGCAAATTCGGAAACTCGAAGGACAAATCCTTGATGGACAGCGCCTTCGGTCATTTCAGAGAGGGATTTTTTTGAGGTCCAAGAGATGGAGACCTTTTTCTCAGCAGCAAGTTCCTTGACTTTCTCAACATTCTTTCCCCTTAGATCTTCTTGGAGATAGAGTTTGTTTCCTGTATTTGCAAGGAGGGCTTCGGTAACGGCGTGGACGCCATAGACAATATCATTTGTTTTCATGCCTCTATTATAACATAAAACCCCGTCTTGCAACGGAATTTTCTTTATTCAAGAATCAGTAAACCATCTTTAACAGCAAATGGGTCTTTTTCATTGATACGATCGTAGAACATGATTCCGTTGATGTGATCAATTTCATGTTGGACAACGATGGAGTTGTATCCTTTAAGCTTGATACGGTGTTTTTCGCCGTCCTTATCAAAGTAGTCAACAGTAACGCGGGCATGACGGATAACATAGCCTGGCACGTTACGGTCAACAGATAGGCAACCTTCTCCTTCGCCAAGAGCAGCGTCCTGAACAGAGTGGGATACGATTTTTGGATTGTACATAATGGCTTGTAAATCGTAGGCTTCCTGTGGAGTTTCACCTTCTTCCACAATATTGGGCACTAAAACAGCGATTATGCGTTTTGAGATATCGAGTTGGGGAGCAGCAAGTCCAACACCACCACGGAGTCCCATCTTTTCTGCCATGACAGGATCTTGGGAATGTTTAAGGAATTGCATCATCTTTTCACCAAGGATGATATCTTGATCACTCAATGGAAAAGTCACTTCCTCAGCAACCGCGCGTAGAGTTGGGTTTCCCTCACGGATAATATCTTTCATATCAATCAAATGAGCAGCTTTTGTAATACGTTCTATAGCAGACATTTTCTCTCCTTTCATTACCTCTACATGATAACACAAAATAGATCAGAAAGAAAGTCGCAGAAGTTTCTAAAAAATAATATAATAAACGATATTCCCCTTTTGTCTGTGGTATAATTAAAGAAAAGACTTGCATCAAGAAGCAAGGAGGGATAAAGATGGAAAAGCGACAAGATCGACGGTCTCGTGGTTCTCTTTATGGGGTGTGGAGAACTAGTGTTAGTTTCTTTCGAAATTATAAATCTTGGACCAATGCTCAGTTTATTACGGTATTGCTACTTGCAGTTGCCTTGTCTATGGGATTGAACTTGCTGGTTCGAGCAGTACAAGGTAACAAGATAACAAGTTCTAACAGTCAGACTACAACGTCTAGTCAATCCAAGGAAAATCAGTCTGGTGAAACGACGGCGCGTATCATGGCAAATGGTGACCTTCTCTACCATATCCCCATCTACCGAACAGCTCTTAAAGAAGATGGAACCTATGATTTCCATGAAAATTTTGAGTATGTCAAACCTTGGCTCAAGCAAGCGGATTTGGTGATTGGCGACTTTGAAGGAACTGTGAACAAGGACCACTATTTGGCAGGTTATCCTCTTTTTAATGCACCTGGTGAGGTGATGGATGCGATTAAGGATGCAGGCTATCAGGTTTTAGATCTGGCCCACAATCACATCCTGGATTCTCAGATAGAGGGAGTGGTTTCAACGGCTCAAGCTATTGAAAAGGCTGGAATGACGCCCATAGGAGTTTATACAAAGGAACCACGGGACAAGTCTCCCCTTGTTATTAAGGAAGTCAATGGTATCAAGGTAGCTCTCTTGGCTTATTCCTATGGCTTTAATGGCATTGAGCAGTATATCTCTCAAGAGGACTATAATCGCTATCTTTCTGATCTGAATGAAGATAAGATGAAGGCAGAAATTGAACGCGCTGAGCAAGAAGCGGATATTACTATCATCATGCCTCAGATGGGAATTGAGTACCAGCTAGAACCGACGGAAGAACAAAAAACACTGTACCACAAGATGATTGACTGGGGAGCTGATATTATCTTTGGAGGGCACCCTCACGTAGTTGAACCTGCTGAAACGGTTGAAAAAGATGGTGACAAAAAATTGATCATCTATTCCATGGGAAATTTCCTCTCAAACCAGCGCATTGAAACCATGCAAGACGAGGAAAATGCCAAGTGGACGGAGCGTGGTGTTCTCATGGATGTGACCATTAAGAAAAAAGATGGCAAGACAAGGATTGAAACGGCTAAAGCGCATCCGACTTGGGTCAATCGGACGCCTAAAGGAACATACTCTCCAGAAGGTTATCCGCTCTTCCTCTATCAGACCTATATCCTAGAGGACTTCATTGAGGGGGGCAGCCACCGTGACAAGTTGGATGAAGCGACCAAGGAACGAATTGACACGGCCTATAAAGAAATGAATGAACATGTAGGGTTGAAGTGGGACTAGCTTGAATCCAGAGGAAGTAAAATGACGATTAAGATTATTGCAACAGATATGGATGGAACCTTGCTGGATCCAAGAGGGCAACTGGACTTGCCACGTTTAGAAAAGATTTTAGATCAGCTGGATCAGCGGGGCATCCGTTTTGTCATTGCGACGGGAAATGAAATCCATCGTATGAGAGAACTATTGGGACACTTGGCTGAACGAGTAGTCCTAGTAGTTGCCAATGGGGCGCGAATTTTTGAAAACAATAAATTGATTCAAGCGCAGACCTGGGATGATGCTATGGTTGATAAGGCTTTAGCTCATTTTAAAGAGAGAGAGTGCCGAGATCAGTTCGTCGTCACCAGTATGAATGGAGGTTTTGTCAAGAAAGGAACCGTTTTTACAGAACTTGATAAATTTATGACTCCAGAGATGATTGAAAGACTCTATCAACGAATGAATTTTGTGGAAGATTTGCAAGCTGATCTCTTTGGTGGAGTGCTTAAAATGAGCATGGTCGTCGGTGAAGAGCGATCCAGTTCTGTTTTGCAGGAAATCAATGACCTCTTTGATGGTAGTGTGAGAGCTGTTTCCAGCGGTTATGGTTGTATCGATATCCTACAGGCTGGTGTTCACAAGGCTTGGGGATTGGAAGAATTACTTAAGCGCTGGAATTTAAAATCGGAACAAATCATGGCTTTCGGTGATAGCGAAAACGATGTCGAAATGCTAGAACTGGCTGGAATTGCCTATGCTATGGAAAATGCAGATGATGAGGCTAAGGCAGTTGCGACTGCTCTAGCGCCAGCTAACAGCCAGGCGGGTGTTTATCAGGTCCTAGAGAATTGGCTAGAGAAAGAGGGATAAGGTGGCAGTACAGTTATTAGAGAATTGGCTCTTAAAGGAGCAAGAAAAGATTCAAATCAAGTATCGTGAATTGAATCAAGTTTCTGTTATAGAGCCAGATATCATCTTTATCGGAGATTCAATTGTGGAGTATTACCCTCTGCAAGAGTTACTCGGGACTGCTAAGACGATTGTCAATCGTGGCATCCGAGGCTACCAGACGAAACTTTTATTAGAGAATTTGGATGCCCATCTTTATGGTGATGCTGTGGATCAAATTGTTCTCTTAATTGGGACAAATGATATCGGAAAAGATGTCCCTATGAATGAAGCCTTGGATAATCTTGAGCGAGTTATCCAATCAATTGCCCGAGATTATCCGTTGTCACAAATAAAGCTCCTTTCCATTTTGCCAGTCAATGAGGGAGAGAAATACAAGCAGACCGTTTATATCCGAACCAATGAAAAGATTAGAGAATGGAATCAAGCCTATGAGTCTCTAGCATCCGCCTATATGCAGGTGGATTTTGTGTCGATTTATGATAGTTTGACAGATTCAGAAAGACAGCTTCAATCAGCCTATACAACAGATGGCCTCCATCTAAGTGTAGCGGGTTATCAGGCCCTATCAGAAGCCTTGAAAACATATCTTTTCTAAAGAATTGGCTTGATTTTGCATTTTTTATGAAGATAGGTTATAATAGTTCTATAATCTTGGGGTCGTTACGGATTCGACAGGCATTATGAGGCATATTTTGCAACCCGTGTGGCGACGTAAACGCTCAGTTAAATATAACTGCAAAAAATAACACTTCTTACGCTCTAGCTGCCTAAAAACCAGCAGGCGTGACCTGATTTGGATTGCTCGTGTTCAATGATAGGTCTTATGATTAGCGAGATACGATCAAGCCTTGTCTAGTGGTTTGATAAGAGATTAATAGACTCGCAGTTCCTAGGCTTGAGTTATGTGTCGAGGGACTGTTAAAACAATACATAACCTATGGTTGTAGACAAATATGTTGGCAGGTGTTTGGACGTGGGTTCGACTCCCACCGGCTCCATTATTCTTTCACCAACCTTGGAAAAACGTTGTTAAATCAACGTTTTTTGTTTTTGCCTTTTGTATTCCTTGGTATTCTTTTGCTAAAAAAGGATATAACAAAGGATACAACATTTTTGTCGTATCCTAGAAATCTATATCCTTTTGTTTTATGAAATCATATAGTGTTTGTATTATTTGATTTTTAAATGCTTGCGATAAAAAAACTGCATTGAGGTGCAGTTTTTCTTTTTTCTACGGAAGACATGGGATTCGAACCCACGCACGCTGTTACACGCCTACCGCGTTTCCAACACGGCCTCTTAAGCCTCTTGAGTAATCTTCCAATACTTACTCAAATAGTCTACCATAAAGCCACTTATCTTGCAATAAAAATTTTGGAAATAAGAAAAATGATAGAATTTGAAAGAAAGTGACAAAAAATGCTTGACTTTGGTGGAGAATGTGCTAGAATGAATAGTGTAAACGATAACAGGAGGTGGTTTGGTGTTAAAAACTGAGCGGAAGCAACTGATTTTAGAGGAGTTAAATCAACATCATGTAGTTTCCCTAGAAAAATTGGTTAGTCTATTAGAAACATCAGAATCAACGGTTCGAAGAGATTTGGATGAGTTGGAGGCGGAAAACAAGCTTCGCCGTGTGCATGGTGGTGCAGAATTGCCACACTCCTTGCAGGAAGAAGAAACCATCCAAGAAAAATCTATCAAAAACCTTCAAGAAAAGAAACTGCTGGCTCAGAAAGCGGCCTCTCTTATCAAGGAAAAAGATGTTATCTTTATCGATGCTGGAACGACAACTGCTTTTTTAATCAAGGAATTGGTTAATAAGAATATCACAGTTGTGACTAACTCCATTCACCATGCGGTTCAGTTGGTTGAAAAACAGATTCCAACTGTCATGGTTGGAGGAAGTGTCAAGATGGCAACAGATGCATGTATTGGCGGTGTTGCTCTTAACCAAATCAATCAATTGCACTTTGATCGTGCCTTTATCGGGATGAATGGTGTGGACGATGGCTATTATACGACTCCAGATATGGAGGAAGGAGCTGTGAAACGTGCTATTTTGGAGAATGCCAAACAGACTTATGTCTTGGTCGATTCGTCAAAGATTGGTCAAACTTGCTTTGCCAAGGTAGCACCACTTAAACGCGCTATTGTCATCACAAGTCAAGGGCATGAGCTCTTGCAGGCCATTAAGAAGAAAACGGAGGTAATAGAAGTATGATTTATACAGTCACACTCAATCCATCCATTGACTATATCGTTCGCTTGGGGCAAGTCCAAGTTGGCAGTGTCAATCGTATGGACAGTGATGATAAGTTTGCTGGTGGAAAAGGAATCAATGTCAGTCGTGTTTTGAAACGCTTGGGTATTCCAAATACAGCGACTGGATTTATCGGAGGCTTTACTGGTAAATTTATCACAGATACTTTGGCAGAAGAGGAAATCGAGACACGTTTTGTTCAAGTAGCAGAAGATACTCGCATCAATGTCAAGATTAAAGCAGACCAAGAAACAGAAATCAATGGAACGGGTCCAAATGTGGAACCAGCTCATCTAGAAGAATTGAAAGCTATTTTGTCTAGTCTGACAGCAGATGATACGGTTGTGTTTGCAGGTTCGAGTGTTAAAAACCTAGGAAATGTCATCTACAAAGATTTGATTGCATTGACACGCCAGACTGGTGCGCAAGTCGTTTGTGACTTTGAAGGACAGACCTTGATTGATAGTTTAGACTACCAGCCACTATTGGTTAAACCAAACAATCACGAGCTTGGAGCTATCTTTGGAGTGAAACTCGAAAGTTTAGATGAAATCGAGAACTATGCTCGAGAATTGTTGGCTAAAGGTGCTCAAAACGTTATCATCTCTATGGCTGGAGATGGTGCACTTCTTGTCACATCTGAGGGAGCTTACTTCGCTAAACCAATCAAGGGAACGGTCAAAAATTCAGTTGGTGCTGGTGACTCTATGGTTGCTGGATTTACCGGTGAATTTGTCAAATCAAAAGACGCAGTAGAGGCCTTCAAATGGGGAGTGGCTTGTGGGACAGCAACTACTTTCTCTGATGACTTGGCAACTGCAGCATTTATAAAAGAAACATATGAAAAAATTGAGGTAGAAAAACGATGAAAATTCAAGACTTATTGAGAAAAGATGTCATGTTGCTGGATTTGCAGGCAACTGAAAAAACAGCAGCTATCGAAGAGATGATTAAAAGCCTGGTAGATCACGATTATGTGACGGATTTTGAAATATTTAAAGAAGGAATTTTAGCGCGTGAAGCTCTAACTTCCACTGGTTTGGGTGACGGAATTGCTATGCCCCACAGTAAAAACTCTGCTGTCAAAGAAGCAACGGTTCTCTTTGCTAAGTCAAACAAGGGTGTTGACTATGAGAGCTTGGATGGGCAACCAACTGACCTCTTCTTCATGATTGCAGCTCCAGAAGGTGCCAATGATACTCACTTGGCTGCCTTGGCAGAATTGTCTCAATACTTGATGAAAGACGGTTTTGCAGACAAACTTCGTCAAGTAACATCAGCTGACCAAGTCATCGAACTTTTTGACCAAGCTTCAGAAAAAGCTGAGGAACCTGTTCAAGCACCTGCCAATGAATCTGGTGACTTTATCGTAGCTGTTACAGCTTGTACGACAGGTATTGCCCACACTTACATGGCCCAAGAAGCCCTTCAAAAAGTAGCTGCTGAAATGGGTGTTGGGATCAAGGTCGAAACCAACGGTGCCAGCGGTGTTGGGAATCAATTGACTGCAGAGGACATTCGCAAGGCTAAAGCTGTTATCATCGCAGCAGACAAGGCTGTTGAGATGGATCGTTTCGATGGCAAACCATTGATCAATCGTCCAGTTGCAGACGGTATCCGTAAGACAGAAGAGTTGATTAACTTGGCTCTTTCAGGAGATGCTGAAGTTTATCGTGCTGCTAATGGAGCAAAAGCTGCAACAGCATCTAATGAAAAACAAAGCCTTGGTGGTGCCTTCTACAAACACTTGATGAGTGGTGTATCACAAATGTTGCCATTCGTTATCGGTGGTGGTATCATGATTGCCCTTGCTTTCTTGATCGACGGAGCTTTGGGTGTTCCAAATGAAAATCTTGGCAATCTCGGATCCTACCATGAACTAGCTTCTATGTTCATGAAAATTGGTGGCGCTGCCTTTGGCTTGATGCTCCCAGTCTTTGCAGGTTATGTAGCCTATTCTATCGCTGAAAAACCAGGTTTGGTAGCTGGTTTCGTTGCTGGTGCTATTGCCAAAGAAGGTTTTGCCTTTGGTAAAATTCCTTATGCCGCAGGTGGTGAAGCAACTTCAACTCTTGCAGGTGTATCATCTGGTTTCCTAGGTGCCCTTGTTGGTGGATTTATCGCAGGTGCCTTGGTTCTTGCTATCAAGAAATACGTTAAAGTTCCTCGTTCACTTGAAGGTGCTAAATCAATCCTTCTCTTGCCACTTCTTGGAACAATCTTGACAGGATTTGTCATGCTGGCTGTTAACATTCCAATGGCAGCAATCAACACTGCTATGAATGACTTCCTAGGCGGTCTTGGAGGAGGTTCAGCTGTCCTTCTTGGTATTGTTCTTGGTGGAATGATGGCTGTCGACATGGGTGGACCAGTCAACAAAGCGGCTTATGTCTTTGGTACAGGTACGCTTGCAGCGACTGTTTCTTCAGGTGGTTCTGTAGCTATGGCGGCAGTTATGGCTGGAGGAATGGTGCCACCACTTGCCATCTTCGTCGCAACTCTTCTTTTCAAAGATAAATTTACCAAAGAAGAACGCAACTCTGGTTTGACAAACATCATCATGGGCTTGTCATTTATCACCGAGGGAGCGATTCCATTTGGTGCCGCTGACCCAGCTCGTGCGATCCCAAGCTTTATCCTTGGTTCGGCAGTAGCAGGTGGACTCGTTGGTCTTGCAGGTATCAAACTCATGGCGCCACACGGAGGAATCTTCGTCATCGCCCTTACTTCAAATGCCCTACTTTACCTAGTCTTTGTCTTGATTGGAGCAATTGTAAGTGGAGTGGTTTATGGTTACCTACGCAAGCCACAAGCATAAAAAAGTATCAAAATAGAAAGATTGTACCATTTGGTGCAATCTTTTTCTCTATTCGAAATGGCTATGAAATATGATATAATAGAAGAATGGCAAACAAGAATACTACAAAGACAAGACGAAGACCGTCTAAAGCAGAACTCGAAAGAAAACAGGCTATTCAGAGGATGTTGATTTCCTTAGGAATTGCCTTATTATTGGTCATTGCTGCCCTAAAACTCGGTGCGGCTGGTATCACCCTTTATAATCTCATTCGACTGGTGGTCGGGAGTTTAGCCTATGTGGCCATTGGTGCCCTTCTCATTTATCTTTTTCTATTTAAATGGATCCGCAAGAAAGAGGGACTTCTGTCAGGATTTCTCTGTATCTTCGCTGGCTTACTCTTGATTTTTGAGGCCTACTTGGTATGGAAATATGGCTTGGAGCAGTCAGTTTTAAAAGGAACCTTGGCTCAAGTTCTGACGGACTTGACTGGTATGCGAGTGACTAGCTTCGCTGGTGGAGGCTTACTTGGTGTTGGACTCTATATCCCCATTGCCTTTCTTTTCTCAAATATCGGCTCCTACTTTATTGGAGTTCTTTTGATTCTAGTTGGGGCACTCTTGGTTAGTCCTTGGTCTATTTATGATGTTGCAGCCTTTATTGGAGCTCAGTTCAGATCGTTTATGGCAAAACAGGAACAGAGAAAACAGGAACGCTTCATCAAGAGAGAAGAAGAGAAGGCTCGTCAAGAAGCTGAAGAAGCTGCCAGAATTCAGAGAGAACAAGAAGAACAGGATGCACTACCGCTTCCTCCTGTAGATCCTGAAACGGGAGAAATCTTATCAGAAGTACCAGACTACGATCTCCCACCAATTCCTGGGGAGGAATGGAGTGAACCGGAGATTATCCTCCCTCAAACTGACTTTGACGTTCCAGATGTGGAAGAAGACTTTGAGGATGAAGAGGTGCAGGTTGATTTTTCTGCCAAAGAAGCCCTCGAATACAAGCTGCCAAGCTTGCAACTCTTTGCGCCAGATAAACCCAAAGATCAGTCCAAGGAAAAGAAGATTGTTCGAGAAAATATCAAAATCCTAGAAGAAACCTTTGCCAGCTTTGGTATCAAGGTAACGGTTGAACGGGCTGAAATTGGACCATCAGTTACCAAGTATGAAGTCAAGCCAGCCGTTGGGGTACGGGTTAACCGCATTTCCAATCTAGCAGACGACTTAGCGCTAGCTCTAGCAGCTAAGGATGTTCGGATTGAAGCTCCGATCCCTGGAAAATCCCTAGTTGGAATTGAAGTGCCCAACTCTGAGATTGCGACCGTTTCCTTCCGTGAACTCTGGGAACAGTCTCAAACAAAACCAGAAAATCTCCTTGAAATACCTCTAGGTAAGGCTGTCAATGGAACTGCTCGCACCTTTGACCTTTCCAAAATGCCCCACTTACTTGTTGCAGGTTCGACAGGATCAGGGAAGTCAGTCGCAGTTAATGGCATTATCGCTAGCATTCTCATGAAGGCAAGACCCGACCAGGTCAAGTTTATGATGGTCGATCCTAAGATGGTTGAGTTGTCTGTTTACAATGATATTCCCCATCTCTTGATTCCAGTTGTCACCAATCCACGCAAGGCCAGCAAGGCTCTCCAAAAGGTCGTGGATGAGATGGAAAACCGTTACGAACTCTTTGCTAAGGTTGGAGTGCGAAATATCGCTGGTTACAATGCTAAGGTCGAAGAATTTAATAGCCAGTCTGAGTACAAACAAGTACCCCTGCCTTTGATTGTTGTCATTGTGGATGAGTTGGCTGACCTCATGATGGTGGCCAGCAAGGAAGTGGAAGATGCCATCATCCGTCTCGGACAGAAGGCGCGTGCTGCAGGGATTCACATGATTCTCGCAACGCAGCGGCCATCGGTTGATGTTATCTCTGGTCTTATCAAGGCCAATGTCCCGTCTCGTGTGGCTTTTGCAGTTTCTTCAGGTACAGATTCACGAACTATCTTGGATGAGAATGGCGCTGAAAAACTGCTTGGTCGAGGAGACATGCTCTTTAAACCAATTGATGAAAATCACCCAGTCCGTCTGCAAGGATCCTTTATTTCGGATGATGATGTTGAACGCATCGTAAACTTCATCAAGGATCAGGCGGATGCGGACTACGATGAAAGCTTTGACCCAGGAGATGTTCCTGAAAATGAAGGAGATGTCTCTGACGGTGAAGCTGGTGGCGATCCGCTCTTTGAAGAAGCTAAGGCTCTGGTTATCGAGACGCAGAAAGCCAGTGCTTCGATGATTCAACGTCGTTTGTCGGTTGGATTTAACCGTGCAACCCGCCTTATGGAAGAACTTGAAATGGCAGGTGTTATCGGTCCAGCTGAAGGAACCAAACCGCGAAAAGTATTGCAACAATAAAAAATAGCTTCTTTCCAAAGCTGGAAGGAAGCTATTTTAGTGGTTATTGATTGCTTTTGTTTTCGGAACTAGTCGTTTTGGACGAGTTTCCACTATCAGTTGTTTCTTTTGTTGAGGAAGGTGTAGAAGAATCCTGAGTTGTTGTTTTCTGTTCTTCTTTTTTCTCCTCTTTCGTGTTGGATTGAGGAGTTTCTTCTTGCGGGGTATTTTCTTTAATAGAAGTGTTGTCCTTGTTAGGTGTAGTATTTTCCTGAGGGGATTCTTTTTGAATTTCCTTGACAACAGTTGTTTGAGTTGTCGTTGGTTCTTTTTTGTTGTTTTTGTTATTATCCATAGCGTTCATGATGGTAATAGTAGCGGTAATTAGGCCAAGGATACTACCGATGGTAGCAATCGTTTTTTGAAAGACAGTAAATCCCTTTTTGATGTGTTCTGTTTTTGATTTATTAGAAGTTCTACGATAGTTAGACATGA
Source organism: Streptococcus oralis (assembly GCF_001578705.1). Taxonomy (GTDB): domain Bacteria; phylum Bacillota; class Bacilli; order Lactobacillales; family Streptococcaceae; genus Streptococcus; species Streptococcus oralis_J. The sequence goes on from NZ_KQ969037.1 coordinate 112,950, forward strand.
TACTCTCCTTTGATTATGATTTATTATACCTCATTTCTTTAAAAAAATCTTAAAAAAAGAGAAACCTCCCTTTCTTGTCGCAGGTCTCTTTTCGTGATACAATAGAAGGAGTGATTTTAGAAAGCGTGAGAAAACATGATCTACTTTGATAATTCGGCGACAACTAAGCCTTATCCTGAAGCACTTGAAACTTACATGCAGGTCGCTTCAAAAATTGTAGGAAATCCGTCTAGTCTCCATCGTTTGGGAGATCAGGCAACACGAATTTTAGATGCTTCCCGGCAGCAAATTGCAGATTTGATTGGCAAGAAAAGTGATGAAATCTTCTTTACCTCAGGTGGAACAGAAGGAGATAACTGGGTCATCAAGGGTGTGGCCTTTGAAAAAGCCCAGTTTGGCAAGCACATTATTGTGTCAGCTATTGAACATCCAGCAGTCAAGGAATCAGCCCTTTGGCTTAAAAGTCAAGGTTTTGAGGTGGATATTGCCCCAGTTGATAGCAGAGGATTTGTGGATGTTGAGGCTCTAGCGAATTTGATACGACCTGATACGACTCTCGTCTCCATCATGGCAGTTAACAACGAAATTGGCTCTATCCAACCTATTGAGGCTATTTCGAAACTGTTAGCAGATAAGCCGACCATTTCCTTCCATGTTGATGCGGTTCAGGCACTCGCTAAGATTCCGACTGAAAACTATCTGACAGATCGAGTGGATTTCGCAACCTTTTCGAGTCATAAGTTTCATGGTGTCCGAGGTGTTGGCTTTGTCTATATCAAGTCTGGTAAGAGGATCATGCCTCTTTTAACAGGTGGCGGTCAAGAGGGAGACTATCGTTCGACAACTGAAAATGTAGCAGGAATTGCAGCGACAGCCAAGGCTCTCCGTTTGGCTATGGAAAAGTTAGATATCTTTGCTAGTAAGACAGGGCAGATGAAGGCAGTCATTCGCCAAGCCCTTCTGGATTATCCGGATATTTTTGTCTTTTCAGACGAGGAAGACTTTGCCCCTCATATCCTGACTTTTGGGATTAAGGGTGTTCGTGGAGAAGTCATCGTTCACGCCTTTGAAGACTATGATATTTTCATTTCCACAACCTCGGCTTGTTCGTCCAAGGCAGGAAAACCTGCGGGTACCTTGATTGCCATGGGAGTGGATAAAGATAAGGCCCAGTCAGCTGTGCGCCTAAGTCTAGATCTGGAAAATGATATGAGTCAGGTCGAGCAGTTTTTGACCAAGCTAAAATTAATTTACAATCAAACTAGAAAAGTAAGATAGGAGCATTCATGCAGTATTCAGAAATTATGATTCGCTACGGAGAGTTGTCAACCAAGGGCAAAAACCGCATGCGTTTCATCAATAAACTTCGCAATAACATTTCGGACGTCTTGTCCATCTATCCCCAAGTTAAGGTAATCGCTGATCGCGACCGTGCTCACGCTTACCTCAATGGAGCTGACTACACAGCAGTGGCAGAATCACTTAAACAAGTCTTCGGGATTCAAAACTTTTCTCCCGTTTATAAGGTCGAAAAATCTGTTGCGACGCTTAAGGCTGCTGTCCAAGAGATTATGCAGGACATCTACAAGGAAGGCATGACCTTTAAGATTTCTAGTAAGCGTAGCGACCACAACTTTGAACTCGACAGTCGTGAACTCAACCAAACACTTGGTGGAGCTGTATTCGAAGCTATTCCAAATGTCCAAGCTCAAATGAAAAATCCTGATATCACTCTTCAGGTGGAGATTCGTGAGGAAGCTGCTTATCTTTCTTATGAAACCATTCGTGGAGCAGGTGGTTTGCCTGTGGGTACTTCTGGTAAGGGTATGCTCATGTTGTCAGGAGGGATTGACTCGCCTGTAGCAGGTTATCTAGCCCTTAAACGTGGAGTAGATATCGAGGCGGTTCACTTTGCTAGCCCACCATACACGAGCCCTGGCGCTCTCAAAAAAGCCCAAGATTTGACCCGTAAATTGACCAAGTTTGGTGGCAATATCCAATTTATCGAAGTGCCTTTTACTGAGATTCAAGAGGAAATCAAGGCCAAGGCACCAGAAGCTTATTTGATGACTCTAACTCGTCGCTTTATGATGCGCATTACCGACCGTATCCGTGAGGTACGAAATGGTTTAGTTATCATCAATGGGGAAAGTCTTGGTCAAGTAGCGAGCCAAACTTTGGAAAGCATGCAGACTATCAACGCTGTGACCAACACTCCTATCATTCGTCCTGTAGTTACTATGGACAAGTTGGAAATCATTGATATCGCTCAGGAAATTGATACCTTTGAAATTTCTATTCAGCCTTTTGAGGACTGCTGTACTATTTTTGCGCCTGACCGTCCTAAGACCAATCCTAAGATAGAAAATGCTGAGCAGTATGAAAAACGGATGGATGTCGAAGGTTTGGTTGAGCGAGCAGTAGCAGGGATTATGATTACTAAGATCACACCTCAAGCTGAAAAAGATGAAGTCGATAACTTGATTGATAATCTCCTCTAATCAGAAAAACCAGAAGAATTTAGAATATTAAATGAAAAAAGTTAGTTATTTATCCTTAAAATGGACATTTACTGACTTTTTTTCTATTTTTATGGTATAATGAGATAAAATTTTGAATATAGAGAGTTTTCTGACAATGAATCATTCCTACTTTTACTTAAAAATGAAAGAACACAAACTCAAGGTTCCTTATACAGGAAAAGAGCGTCGTGTGCGTGTTCTTCTGCCTAAGGATTACGAGAAAGACACAGACCGTTTTTACCCTGTTGTTTATTTTCATGACGGGCAAAATGTCTTTTACAGCAAGGAATCCTATATTGGACACTCTTGGAAAATTATTCCAGCCATTAAGCGGAATCCTGATATCAGTCGCATGATTGTCGTTGCTATTGATAATGATGGTATGGGACGGATGAATGAGTATGCGGCTTGGAAGTTTCAAGAATCTCCTATTCCAGGGCAGCAGTTTGGTGGTAAGGGTGTGGAGTATGCCGAGTTTGTCATGGAGGTGGTCAAGCCTTTTATCGATGAAACCTATCGTACCAAAGCTGATCGCCAGCATACTGCTATGATTGGTTCGTCACTAGGAGGCAATATTACTCAGTTTATCGGACTGGAATACCAAGATCGAATTGGTTGCCTAGGTGTATTTTCATCTGCTAACTGGCTCCACCAAGAAGCCTTTAACCGCTACATCGAGCGTAAGAAATTGTCGTCTGATCAGCGCATTTTCATTTATGTAGGAACAGAAGAAGCAGACGATACGGACAAGACCTTGATGGCTGGCAATATCAAGCAAGCTTATATCGACTCATCGCTTCGCTATTACCATGATTTGATTGCAGGTGGAGTAGGCTTGGATAATCTTGTCTTGAAAGTTCAGTCTGGTGCCATCCATAGTGAGATTCCATGGTCGGAAAATTTACCAGACTGTCTCCGATTTTTTGCAGAGAAATGGTAAGTTAAGAAAGGAGAAAGCCAATGCATATTGAAAACCTCAGCCACTGGAGTGGCAATCTTAATCGTGAAATGTACCTCAACCGTTATGGACATGCTGGGATTCCAGTTGTTGTTTTTGCTTCATCTGGTGGCAGTCACAATGAATACTATGATTTTGGCATGATTGATGCCTGTGCTTCCTTTATCGAGGAAGGGCGTGTCCAGTTCTTCACTCTATCCAGTGTGGACAGTGAGAGCTGGTTGGCTACTTGGAAAAATGGTCACGACCAAGCAGAGATGCATCGTGCCTACGAACGCTATGTGATTGAGGAAGCCATTCCTTTTATCAAGCATAAGACAGGTTGGTTTGATGGCATGATGACGACAGGTTGCTCGATGGGGGCCTACCATGCACTCAATTTCTTCCTCCAGCATCCAGATGTCTTTACCAAGGTGATTGCTCTCAGCGGCGTTTACGACGCACGTTTCTTCGTTGGCGATTACTACAATGACGATGCTATTTACCAAAACTCGCCAGTAGATTATATCTGGAATCAAAACGATGGATGGTTTATCGACCGTTACCGTCAGGCAGAAATCGTCGTTTGTACGGGCCTTGGTGCTTGGGAACAAGACGGTCTACCATCTTTCTACAAGCTCAAAGAAGCCTTTGACCAGAAACAAATTCCAGCCTGGTTTGCTGAATGGGGACACGATGTCGCCCACGACTGGGAATGGTGGCGTAAACAAATGCCCTATTTTCTTGGACACCTGTATCTATAAAAGGAGTTGCCTATGAATTATCTTGTTATTTCTCCCTACTATCCGCAAAACTTCCAACAGTTTACAATCGAGTTAGCTAATAAAGGCATCACAGTCTTGGGAATTGGTCAGGAGCCTTACGAACAACTAGATGAACCTTTGCGCAATAGCTTGACCGAGTATTTCCGTGTGGACAATCTTGAGAACATAGACGAAGTCAAACGTGCAGTTGCCTTTCTTTTCTACAAGCATGGTCCAATCGACCGCATCGAGTCCCACAATGAATACTGGCTTGAGCTAGACGCAGCACTTAGAGAACAATTCAATGTCTTTGGTGCCAAACCCGAAGATCTTAAAAAAACCAAGTTTAAGTCTGAGATGAAGAAACTCTTCCAGAAAGCAGGTGTACCTGTGGTACCTGGTGCTGTTATCCAGACGGAAGCAGATGTGGATAAAGCAGTGAAAGAAATCGGTCTACCAATGATTGCCAAACCTGATAATGGAGTGGGAGCGGCCGCAACCTTTAAACTTGAAACAGAAGAAGATGTAAATCACTTCAAGGCTGAATGGGACCATAAAACCGTTTATTTCTTTGAAAAATTTGTCACTTCTAGCGAAATCTGTACCTTTGATGGGTTAGTGGACAAGGACGGCAAGATTGTCTTTTCAACGACTTTTGACTACGCCCACACACCACTTGATCTCATGATTTATAAGATGGACAATTCCTACTATGTGCTCAAGGATATGGATCCAAAATTGCGTAAGTATGGTGAGGCCATAGTCAAGGAATTTGGAATGAGAGAACGCTTTTTCCATATCGAATTCTTCCGTGAGGGAGATGACTATATCGCCATTGAGTACAACAATCGTCCTGCAGGTGGCTTTACCATTGATGTTTACAATTATGCCCACTCTTTTGATCTCTACCGAGGTTATGCGGCGATTGTCGCAGGAGAAGAGTTCCCAGCATCAGAATTTGAACCTCAATACTGTTTAGCTACATCACGTCGTGCCAATGCCAACTATGTTTATTCAGAAGAGGACCTTCTTGCCAAATACAGCCAGCAATTCAAGGTCAAAAAAATCATGCCAGTAGCCTTTGCAGAGCTACAAGGGGATTACCTTTATATGCTGACAACTCCAAGCCGTCAAGAGATGGAGCAGATGATTGCAGACTTTGGTCAACGTCAAGAGTAAGGAATAGGATGAAAGGAGTTTGACTTCTTTTGTCCTTTTCTTAAAGATACGTTAAATAAAGCGTTTTCCATAGATTCTTTTAGAAAATCGGTTGCTAAAAGGCCTAAAAATTGATAGAATAAGGATTGTCTAAAAAAAATTAAGGAGAATCTATCAAATGGATTTTGCATGGGCTATTAAATATGCCACTGAATTTTTGGGAACTGCTATTTTGATCATTCTTGGAAATGGTGCAGTTGCCAACGTTGAACTTAAAGGTACGAAAGGTCACCAAAGTGGCTGGCTCGTTATCGCTGTTGGTTATGGTATGGGGGTTATGATCCCAGCCTTGATGTTCGGTAACGTTTCTGGTAACCACATCAACCCAGCTTTCACTCTTGGACTTGCTGTTAGCGGGCTTTTCTCTTGGGATCAAGTACCGTTTTACATCCTTGCGCAAGTTTTGGGGGCAATTTTTGGTCAAGCTTTGGTTGTAGCGACTCACCGTCCATACTACTTGAAAACAGAAAACCCAAATAATATCTTGGGTACCTTCTCAACGATTTCAAGCATCGACCACGGTACAAAAGAATCACGTTTCGCAGCAACGGTTAACGGCTTCCTAAATGAGTTTGTAGGTTCATTTGTTCTTTTCTTTGCAGCGCTTGGTTTGACTAAAAACTTCTTCGGTGCTGAGGTTCTTCAATACATGAAACAAATGGCTACTCAAGCTGGTCAAACTGTTGACTTAGGTGAATTGGCAGTAAAAGCTCAAGTAGCACCACACACAGCTGCTGGACTTTCAGTTGCTCACTTGGCACTTGGTTTCCTAGTGATGGCTTTGGTAACTTCACTTGGTGGACCTACTGGACCTGGTTTGAACCCGGCTCGTGACTTCGGACCACGTCTTCTTCACGAACTCCTTCCAAAATCAGTTCTTGGTCAACACAAGGGTGATTCAAAATGGTGGTATGCATGGGTTCCAGTTGTAGCACCAATCGCAGCTGGTATTGCAGCAGTAGCAGTCTTTAAACTACTTTACCTATAATAAAATGAAACTGGGGAACCCCAGTTTTTTTATCGGAAATTTTTGTAAAAAATTCTAGAATTTAAGTGGAATAGCTTGTAAAAAATCCTAAAATCCTTTAAAATAAAAGAGTTGGAGGAAGCTATGAATGCAAATCAAATGATACAAATTATTCCGACTTTGAAGGTCAATAACCGAAAATTAAATGAAAAATTTTACATTGAAACTCTTGGGATGAAGCCCTTATTAGAAGAATCTGCTTTCCTTTCACTTGGTGACCAAACAGGTGTTGAGAGGTTGATTCTCGAAGAGGCTCCCAGTATGCGAACTCGGAGAGTTGAAGGGCTTAAGAAACTAGCTAGACTCTTGGTAAAAGTTAAGAATCCTTCTGAAATTGAGGATCTTCTTTCACAGATGGAGTCTCTTCCTCGCCTATTTAAAGGAAGCCGTGGTTATGCTTTTGAGATTGTTTCTCCTGAACAGGATGTGATTCTTGTTCATGCGGAAAATGATATAAGAGATTTGGTTCCACTGGAAACTGTTCCTGAATTTTCTTCAAATAAAAGTATAAAATACTTGAGTCAATTTGAGATTTCTATGGAGTTGCGTTTTCCTGAGGGGACGGAGAGTATACTTGATCCCGAAGTAGTAGCCAAGACAATTAGCTTTACCAAAGGGGAAGGTCCAGATTTGACTGTTGAAAACAATGTTACCTGGGACTTGTCTATGCTGAAATTTTTAGTAAAGAATTTTGATTTAACTAGTCTTCGTCATAAATTCGAAAAGATAGGCTATTTTGTTCCCAAGTCTGAAAAATTCTTCCTTGGTAAAGATACCAATAATATCGAATTGTGGTTTGAAGAAGCATGAAGTGGGAAAAAATTCTAAGAAAAATAGAAGATCAAATTGAGGCAGGGGTCTATCCCGGGGCCTCTTTTGCGTATTTTAAGGATGGTGAATGGAAAGAGTCTTATCTGGGCTTGAGTGATCCAGAACGGGGCTTAAAAACAGAGTTGGGACTGGTCTATGACCTAGCTAGTGTGAGTAAGGTTGTGGGAGTGGGAACAGTCTTTACCTTCTTGTGGCAACAAGGTAAATTAAATATTGACCGACCAGTGACAGATTTTCTGCCTGAGTGTGATTACCCAGATATCACTATTCGTCAACTCTTGACCCACGCAACAGATCTAGATCCTTTTATTCCTAACAGAGATCAGTTAAGCGCTGAGGCATTAAGAGAGGCCATGTTTCACCTGAATAGACGTAGTCAGCCTACTTTTCTATATTCGGATGTTCACTTTTTACTCTTAGGCTTTCTTTTGGAAAAAATCTTTGAACAAGACTTGGATCAGATTATAGAAGAACAAGTTTTGGAACCATGGGGGATGAAGGAAACGATGTTTGGCCCCGTTGAGTTTGCTGTACCAACAGTGAGAGGAGTGGAAGTCGGAAACATCCACGATCCCAAAGCTCGTCTTTTGGGCAAACACGCTGGAAGTGCAGGTTTGTTTTCAACTATCAATGATTTAAAAATTTTTCTGGAGCATTACTTGAAAGATGATTTTGCTGCAGACTTGAGCCGGAATTACTCTCCCTTAGATGATAAAGAGCGTTCGCTAGCTTGGAATCTGGAGGGAACCTGGCTCGACCATACGGGCTATACAGGTACCTTCATCATGTGGAATCGAGAGAAACAGGAAGCCGCTATCTTTTTATCCAATCGAACGTATGAGAAGGATGAGCGTGCCCAGTGGATAATCGATCGAAACCAAGTCATGGATATGATTCGTAGGGAAGAGTAGGGGGGAAAGCATGTCAAAAAACGTAAAAGGAACGCTATTCACAGTAGTTGCAGGCATTGCTTGGGGCTTGTCTGGAACCAGTGGTCAATACCTGATGGCACACGGGATTTCCGCTCTAGTCTTGACCAATTTGCGACTTATCATTGCAGGCTTGACACTAGTGTTCTTATCCTACGTGACCGCAAAGAATAAACTCCTATCTTTTTTAAAAGACAGAAAAAGTCTCTTATCTCTGCTGTTATTTGCCTTGTTTGGACTTTTCTTAAACCAGTTTGCCTATCTTTCTGCCATTCAAGAAACCAATGCTGGAACGGCGACAGTTCTCCAGTATGTATGCCCCGTTGGGATCTTGGTTTATACTTGTATCAAGGACAGGGTGGCACCAACTCTGGCTGAGATTGTTTCGATTGTTTTAGCAATTGGAGGAACTTTTCTTATCGCGACGCATGGGGAACTTGACCAGTTGTCTGTCACACCTGCTGGTCTTTTCTGGGGACTCTTTTCTGCCTTGACCTATGCCCTTTATATCATTCTTCCTATCACTTTGATTAAGAAATGGGGCAGTATTTTGGTGATTGGTGTTGGAATGGTTATTTCTGGTGTAGGGGCTATTCCCTTTACAGGGGTTTTGCAGGCCAGTATACCGACCAGCTTGGATTTTCTTTTTGCATTTGTTGGCATTATCATTATTGGCACAGTATTTGCCTACACAGCTTTTCTAAAGGGAGCTAGTCTGATAGGACCTGTTAAGTCCAGTTTATTGGCTTCCATAGAGCCCATCTCAGCTGTTTTCTTTGCTTTTCTGATTATGAAGGAGCAATTCTACGCGATTGATTTTGTCGGTATGGCTATGATTTTACTTGCGGTAACCATCATTTCTTTGAAAGATTTGCTGCTAGAAAACAAACGGAAGATTGAATGAGAAACTAGTTACTCGTAAAAAGTGGTTGGTTTGAATATCCTATCGAAATATTGATTACGGATAAGGAATAGGAGTGGAATTTTATAAAATTTTAAGTTTCTTTTCTTACAATAAACCAATCTTTAACTGCTAGAAGGAGGAGATATGAAGATTTTACAAAGCATTCACCCAACTAAGCCCCTGCGCTACTTGAGATGGTTTGACATTTTGATTATCACAGTTCTAATGTTTGGCCTGTTTACCATTCGGTCAACGGAGCTCTTTTTAGCAAGTATGTTTCCGACAGGTTTGTCAACTACAATGAATACGGCAAGTGATACTGTCGGCGAAGGAGCGGCCTATTCGAGCAACTTCACTCTGCAAGTGATATTTCTGACCTTGACCTTGCTTTACCTTTTGATTCGGAATTATGATTTCAAACAACTTCCTATTCGTTGGACCTGGTCCCTTCTCTTTTGGGTTCCATTTATATTTGCCATTGTGGGATTGTTTGGAGACTTGGTGACGACACTAACTGGTGAATACAATTACTTTAATCCAGCCCTTTTTGCCCACATAGATCCCATGGAAGTTATACGGAAATTCCTAGTGCTTAGTCCGATAGCAATTGCCTATGCCTTGCTAAATGGCTTCTATGAAGAGTTTTTCTTTCTAGGGTTGTTGACCTCAGTGAAAGAAAAGCACAAGTGGAGGGTTTTGTTTTATTCTACCATTATTCGGATTTCTTTTCACACTTATCAAGGATTAGTATGGGCGCTGGTTATTGGTGTAGTTTATGGCTTATTCTATTATTTTTTATACAAGTATAAGGTGAAAAATCTCCTCCCGTTCTTTCTCATGCATGCTCTGGCAGACATGTTTGGGTCTAGTCTCATGTATCTCCTGATTGCCTGGGGAAGGTAAGAATCAGAAAAATCCACTCAATTGAGTGGATTTTGTGTGTATAGATGACTAGTCTTTATTTTCGTATGGTAAGATCAAGTTTAAGATGATACCTGTCATAGCTGATAGGGCAGTACCTGAAAGGGTAACTGGTCCTACTTTGAGGATGGCTCCACCAAGCCCAAGAACCAACATAGCACTAGCAATGATGAGGTTACGCATTTGACTGAAGTCAACACGTTCCTTGATCAAGACTTTCAAACCGTTGCTGGCGATAACTCCGTAGAGAAGGATGGACATCCCACCAAGTACAGCACTTGGGATTGTTGAGATCAAGGCAGTGAATTTACCAAGGAAGCTAAGTGCAATTGCGATAAAGGCTGCGTTACGGATAACAGAGACAGAAGCGATACGGGTCATTCCGATAACCCCTGTATTTTCACCGTAAGTCGTATTAGCTGGTCCACCGAGGAAAGCAGATACAGATGTTGCAATACCGTCACCGAGAAGTGTACGGTGAAGACCTGGTTCTTTCAGGAACTGACGGCCACAGATTTGGCTTAAGACGGTATGGTCACCGATGTGTTCTGAAATGGTTACGATAGCGATTGGCAAGATAGCGATTGTTTCAGGACCAAAGTAGAGGTTGTACTCTTTAAAGGCTCCGCCTGTACTAAATGGTAAGTAGAAACCAGGGATTTCAAACCAGTTAGCTTCTAGGACTGGTGTAAAGTCAACCAAACCAAGTATCATAGCGAAGATATAACCACCGATAATGGCAAAGAGGAAAGGAATGATACGAAGGAAGCCTTTTCCTTTTGTATTGATAAAAGCAGCAATCAAGAACGTAACAACAGCTACAAGTGCATTTTTCCAATTTCCATCTGCTACAAGTCCAGCATTCGTTACAGCAGAACTAGCAAGACCAAGACCGATAACGATGATCATAGGTCCGATAATGATTGGTGGTAAGAGTTTATCGATCCATTTTGTACCTGCAAAACGAACACTTGCTGCTACAAGGACATAGACCAAACCAGTCAAGATAACCCCAGTTTGAGCGGCCGATACATCCCCACCCATCTCTTTCATAGCTAGAGACATGGCCGTGATAAAGGCGAAGGATGATCCGAGATAAACTGGAACTTTAAAGCCAGTTGATATCATGTAGATGAGTGTACCAACGCCTGATGCAAAAAGGGCAACAGATACAGGCATTCCCAAAATTAAGGGAACGAGAATGGTTGCACCAAACATGGCAAAAACGTGCTGGAAGCTTAGAAGAATGCCTTTACCAGCTGAAGGACGTTGATCAACGTCTAGTAACAAGTCAACAGTTGATTCCTGTTTCATAAAAACCTCACTTTTGGGCATCAAAAAAGAGCCCATTATTTTACAGCAACAGGCTCTTAGAGTAAGACTTCTTTAAAGAGAGGGGTATCTCATTAAAGAATTTCATATATTTCTGCGTCTTCGTCACCTCACGGGATGACATTAAAAACCTTTGCTTAGGATAGTATAGCAGAAAAAATTCGTTTTGTAAACGAATTTTTCCCGAGCCTAGAAATGTAAGAGCGAGAAATGATTTTGTAAATCATTTTTACTCAACTTTAAACAAGGGCGCGCTATTGATAGGATTAAAGAGGGCGTTTGTTGGGCATGCCAGCCTTTCTTGGGTACTTGTTAGGCGTCTCCTTTTTCTTTTCGACGACTGTGATATAGCGTGGATCTCCATTTGGCAGGGCATAGCTGAGGTTGTCCTCTACCTTACTAAAGAGGAGGTTGAGGGCATTCTTGGCTTCTAGCAATTCCTCAGGAGCATTGCTGGCCTTGAGTGCCAATAGTTTTCCACCGACTTTAAGATAGGGAATGGTCAGCTCAGACAAGACCTGCATGCGAGCAACCGCACGAGCCGTCACCATATCAAAATGAGCACGGAAGTTCTTGTCTTGGGCAAAGTCTTCAGCGCGTCCATGGTAGAAGTGAACACCATCCAAATCCAACTCCTGAGCCAAAAGCTGAAGGAAGTTGATGCGCTTATTTAGCGAATCAATGATGGTCACATCTAGCTGAGGATAGAGGATTTTCATAGGAAGACTAGGAAATCCTGCCCCAGCTCCGATATCAAGAAGTTTGATAGTTTCATTTGAAATTAAACCTTGCAGGATGGGAGCAATCGAATCATAAAAATGTTTGAGATAAACTTCTTCTTTGTCTGTGATAGCTGTTAAATTAATCTTTTCATTCCACTCGACCAAGAGTTCAAAATACCGTTCAAATTGGTTCTTTTGCTGGTCAGAAAGTGGAAGATTTTGCTCAGCCAGTAGGCTGTAAAATGTTTCTGGTTTCATAGTTTTTTCCTTCTCTAGTATCATCTTATTTTACCATATTCATTAAAATTTTGATATACTGGTATTAATCTAAAAGCAGAAAGGAATAAGATTATGACTTGGATTATTCTTGGAGTTTTGGCTCTGATTGTTATTTTTGTGATTGTTAGCTATAACGGTTTGGTTAAAAATCGTATGCAGACAAAGGAGGCTTGGAGCCAGATCGATGTTCAATTGAAGCGTCGTAATGATCTCCTCCCAAACTTGATTGAAACAGTCAAAGGCTATGCGAAATATGAAGGTTCTACTTTGGAAAAAGTAACAGAACTTCGTAGACAAGTAGCCGCAGCAACGTCACCAGCTGAAGCTATGAAGGCCAGTGATGCCCTTACTCGCCAGATTTCTGGTATCTTTGCATTAGCAGAGAATTACCCAGACTTGAAAGCTAGTGCTAACTTTATCAAATTGCAAGAAGAGTTGACAAATACAGAAAATAAAATTTCATACTCCCGCCAACTCTACAACAGTGTTGTCAGCAACTACAATGTAAAACTTGAAAGCTTCCCAAGTAACATCATCGCAGGACTATTTGGCTTTAATGCTGCAGACTTCCTTCAAACACCTGAAGAGGAAAAGGCAGTTCCTAAAGTTGACTTTAGCGGTTTAGGTGACTAAGATGTTGTTTGATCAAATTGCGAGCAATAAACGAAAAACCTGGATTTTGTTGCTGGTTTTCTTCCTACTCTTGGCCTTGGTTGGTTATGCGGTTGGCTATCTCTTTATGCGTTCAGGTCTTGGCGGCATGATTATTGCCTTGATTATCGGCCTTATCTACGCTCTGACCATGATCTTTCAATCGACAGAGATTGTCATGTCTATGAATGGGGCGCGTGAGGTTGATGAGCAAACAGCACCAGACCTCTACCATGTAGTAGAAGATATGGCCATGGTCGCTCAGATTCCCATGCCACGTGTTTTCATCATTGAGGATTCTTCTTTAAATGCCTTTGCAACAGGTTCTAATCCGCAGAATGCCGCAGTAGCAGCCACTTCGGGTCTCCTAGCCATCATGAACCGTGAGGAGCTAGAAGCTGTTATGGGTCATGAAGTCAGTCATATCCGAAACTACGATATTCGCATTTCGACCATTGCTGTAGCGCTCGCTAGTGCCATTACCCTTCTATCTAGTATGGCTGGTCGTATGATGTGGTGGGGTGGTGCAGGTCGAAGACGGAGCGATAATGATCGTGATGGAAATGGTCTAGAGATTATCATGCTTGTCATCTCTCTCTTAGCCATTGTTCTAGCACCTCTCGCTGCAACCTTGGTACAACTAGCTATTTCACGTCAGAGGGAATTTTTGGCGGACGCATCCAGTGTGGAGCTGACTCGCAATCCTCAAGGGATGATCAATGCCTTGCGTAAGTTGGATAATAGCGAGCCAATGCACCACCATGTCGACGATGCCAGCAGCGCTCTTTATATCAATGATCCCAAGAAAGGTGGCGGACTTCAAAAACTCTTTTATACCCACCCACCTATCTCAGAACGGATCGAACGCTTGAAACACATGTAAAAAAATCCAGAGAGATTTCTCTGGATTTTTGCTATGTTCAACATTTATAAATCTTGTAAATCAACGACTTCCAAACCATTTTCTGTCAAACGATAGATACTCGTACAGACCTCTTTTAAGAAGCGTCTGTCATGCGAAACAGTGATCAGACCGCCGGGATAAGAGGCAAAGAGTTTTCTTATTTCGGGTTGAGAAGTGGGAGAAAAATTACGTGTAGGCTCATCCAGAAGGAGAAAGTTTGGTTTGCGCAACACTAAATCCAAAAGTAGGAGTTTACCCTGTTGCCCGCCAGATAGGGAGCGGATTTGGTGGTGCATCTCTGGATAGCTGAAATTGAGACTAGCTAGGTGAGATTGGATTTTCTGTAGTTCCTCTTTTTCCCCAGTTTTGCTGAGATAGGCTACTGGAGATAAATCCAATTGCAGTTTTTTATGGTAATCTTGTGGTATAAAACCAAGCGAAATTTCTCTTTTGGCGCTGAGCAGTTGTTGCAACTTGGCTAGCAGAGTCGATTTCCCAATACCATTAGGCCCGATGATACCGATTTTATCTTGGCCACGGATAGTTAGTTGAAGTCCTTGAGTTAAAACTCGGTCGCCAATGGACAAATTTTCCTTTTCCAGTCGGATTAAGACTTTAGAAGCTGGTAATGGTTGTATATCTGAGAAGAAAAGTTGGATTTGTTCTTCTTCAAGCGGCTTTTGGGTCATGGACTGAGCTGCCTTTTCGTAGCGCTTTTCTTGAGAGAGAACATTTTTCATCTTCTTGGCCAGTAGGCGCCCAGCAACATCATTTTTAGTGTTACGTAAGGCAGTTTCTACATTTTGCTTGACGCGACGATGCTTTTCCATGGTTTTGTCATAGGCTCTCTGGTCGTTAGCAGCTTGCTGACTTTGTCTGGCAAAATTAGCTTTTCTCTGCTCACTATAGCGATCATAGTCTAAATGCTCGACTAGCGTTTCTGCTTCTTTCCGGTGCTTGACCAGTCGCAAGTGGACAATAGTATCTGCCGTATGAGAAAGAAAGTCTTCATCATGGGAAATGAAAATAACGGTTTGCCTAAGCTTTTGAATCTGACCTTTTAGCCAATCAACCGTCTCAAGATCCAGATCATTTGAAGGTTCATCTAAAAAAAGAATCTCAAAGGGTTTGGCTAATTCATGGATGAGTTGAATTTTCAAAGCTTCGCCCCCCCGAGAGGCTCCCAATCTCTTGGTCACTAGCAAAACGGTCGCTGTCAAAATGCAACTCCTCAGCCAAGCGGTAGAGGATACTGTAGTCTAAATCAGCAGAATCCAAAAAGAAGTAGTCATGTAGAGTTTTCTTTTTCAGGTCACCAGCTAGTTTTTGAGGAATGTAGGCCAGTGCTTGACAATCAGACTGGATGTCTCCCTTGATAGTGAAATCAGGCAATGCTTCTCCCATTAAAGCTCGTAGCAAGGTTGATTTGCCGTTTCCTTCTTCACCAATAATAGCAACCTTTTCCCCGTCTTGGATAGTCATGGTTAGGTTAGAAACAAGATCTCGTAGATCTTTGTTTTGTGTGATGGTCAGGTGATTGATTTTTATCATATTGTTGCCCTTTCTAGAATGTCCATAGTGCATAACAAAAAGCTCTACTTTACCTAGTAGAGCCCAAAGTCACTGTCAAAAACTCTATCATCCTAGTTGAAAAGCTCGTCAAACTAGCTTGGAGCTGCCTAACCCAACCCAAGAGGAGCATAGCTTTCTAGTTTTTTGATTTTCAATGAGGATAAAGTACCAGAAAATCCAGTACAAAAAGAGCACACAAAAAGAGACAAAAACAAGATCTACTAAATAAAGGTTCTTTATTTGATAGATTAGTTGTTCATGTCTCCCTTACCTCCGAGTATTAGTACCTCTATCCTATACCTTTTAGGAAATTTTGTCAATAGTAAATCCAAAATTATAAACTCTAAAATCCGAAAACAGGTCCATAGAGATTCAGCACGTGTTTGACATGCTGGTAATGGAACTTGTCATAGTTGCGCCAAGCAGTGCGTGTTTGCTCATTCAGTTTTAGACTACCCAGTCCAATCAGAAGACTGGTACGTTGGTAAAATTTTTCAAGGTCGATTAAGATACTGTTGTCAAGCTTTTCCGCTTTTTTAAGTTCCTTGAGAGTGCTGTTCAGCAGTTCTTGTAGACGGAAATCATCGGCTGTACCTTGTTTGCAACTTTGGTAGCTTTTATTTAACTCGGAAAGGAGTTGGTGAGCTTCAGTGATGAGTGCTTTGTCTTCCATATGAGCATCCTCCTTGCTTGCCTATAGTATAGCACTAATCAAAAATATGTCATAGTAAATATGTTAAAAAATTCGAATTTTAATTACAAAGTTTGGAGTGCTGACTTGTAGCCTTTTCATGGTATAATCAAGTGAGTAAATCTTTATGGAGGAAATATGAAGTTAAACATTCAAGAAATTCGTAAGCAGCCTGAAGGCCTACACTTTGAACAAGCTTTAGACCTGGCAGCAGACTTGCGTAAACGGAATCAAGAAATTTTAGATGTCAAAGATATACTTGCTGTTGGGAAGGTGCAGTACGAAGACCGTCTGTATTTCTTAGATTATCAGCTATCTTATACCATTGTTCTTGCTTCCAGCCGCAGTATGGAGCCAGTTGAGTTGGAGGAGTCTTATCCAGTGACAGAGGTCTTCATGGAAGGAGCAACCAACCAACTGGATCAAGAAGTTTTAGACGATGACTTGGTCTTGCCTATCGAAAATGGGGAAATCGACCTTGCTGAGAGCGTTTCCGATAATATCTTGCTAAATATTCCAATCAAGGTCTTAACAGCAGAAGAAGAAGCTGGTCAAGGTTTTGTGTCTGGAAATGACTGGCAAATCATGACTGAGGAAGAATACCAAGCCCAACAAGCAGTCAAGAAAGAAGAAAACAGTCCATTTGCTGGCTTGCAAGGACTGTTTGATGGAGACGAGTAGATGGTTTTATCCAAGAAACGTGCCCGTCATGTCATTGAGGAAATAATTGCCCTCTTTCCAGATGCTAAACCCAGCCTTGATTTTACCAATCATTTTGAACTCCTGGTTGCGGTGATGTTGTCAGCTCAGACAACAGATGCTGCAGTCAACAAGGCTACGCCAGCCCTCTTTGCAGCTTTTCCAACGCCTCAAGCCATGTCTGTCGCGACTGAAAGTGAAATTGCCTCACACATTTCCCGCCTAGGACTTTATCGAAATAAGGCCAAGTTTCTAAAAAAATGTGCCCAACAGCTACTAGATGATTTTGATGGTAAAGTCCCTCAGACTCGCGAGGAATTAGAAAGTCTAGCGGGTGTTGGACGCAAAACAGCAAATGTCGTCTTGAGCGTGGGCTTTGGAATTCCAGCCTTTGCAGTGGATACTCATGTTGAGCGTATCTGTAAGCATCACGATATCGTTAAAAAATCAGCTACGCCCTTTGAAGTAGAAAAACGTGTCATGGATATTCTGCCACCAGAGAAATGGTTGGCAGCCCATCAAGCCATGATTTACTTTGGACGGGCTATCTGTCATCCAAAAAATCCAGAATGCGATCACTATCCCCAATTATATGATTTTAGTTCGTTATAAGATGAAAATTTTATGTTTTTTTCTTGCATTGCTCCTTTCTTTGTGATATAGTAATAACAATAAAATATTCCTTTAAACCTGTCCCGTGAGGCAGGCAAGGAGTCGGATCAATAGATAGCAGAAGTCTATACTCTTTACAGTAGGGCTGGCTTGGCTATACATTCTGAAGTCTCCTTGTTAAGGAGACTTTTCTTTTTGGAGGTTTGTCATGAGGACAAAAGAAGTTGTAGACGAATTGACCGTCAAACGAGCGATTACTCGGATTACCTACGAGATTATTGAGCGAAACAAAGATTTGAATAAAATCGTTTTGGCTGGTATTAAAACGCGAGGTGTTTTTATCGCTCGTCGTATCCAAGAACGCTTGGAACAGTTAGAAAATATCGCTGTTCCAGTGGTAGAACTAGATACTAAACCTTTCCGTGACGATGTCAAAAGTGGAGAAGATACCTCTGTAATCTCTGTTGATGTGACAGATCGGGAAGTCATCTTGGTGGACGATGTACTCTACACTGGTCGGACTATCCGAGCTGCTATTGACAATATTGTTAGCCATGGTCGCCCTGCTCGTGTGAGTTTGGCAGTCTTGGTTGATCGTGGTCATAGAGAACTTCCAATCCGTCCGGACTATGTTGGAAAAAACATCCCAACCAGTCGTTCTGAAGAAATTATCGTAGAGATGACAGAACTAGATGGACAAGACAGAGTACTAATCACAGAACAAGCCTAAAACACTAAAAGGAGTAAAAAAATGTCAGAAAATCAACAAGCTTTGCAACATGTCGTTTCTATGGAAGACCTTACTGTAGAACAAGTAATGAAATTGATTAAACGAGGAATCGAATTTAAAAACGGAGCGAGTGCTTCTTATGAGGAACAGCATATTGTTTCCAACCTTTTCTTTGAAAGTTCAACTCGTACCCACAAATCCTTTGAGGTAGCAGAACTGAAACTTGGACTTGATCTTTTGGATTTCGATGTGAAGACCAGTTCAGTGAATAAGGGTGAAACACTCTATGACACAATCTTGACGCTGTCTGCACTAGGAGTGGATGCCTGTGTCATTCGTCACCCAGAGGTGGACTACTACAGAGAATTGATTGCTAGCCCGACCATCACAACTTCGATTATCAATGGTGGGGACGGTTCAGGGCAACACCCTAGCCAAAGTTTGCTTGACTTGATGACAATTTATGAAGAATTTGGACATTTTGAAGGTCTTAAGGTGGCTATCGCCGGCGACCTCAACCACTCACGGGTAGCTAAGTCTAATATGCAAATCCTTAAACGCTTGGGAGCGGAGCTTTACTTTGCAGGTCCTGAAGAATGGAGAAGTGAGGAGTTTGAACATTACGGTCGCTTTGTATCAATTGATGAGGTGATTGATCAAGTAGATGTTATGATGTTTCTTCGTGTGCAGCATGAACGTCATGAAATTGTGACAGGATTTTCAAAAGAAGACTATCATAACCAGCATGGTTTGACACAAGAACGCTATGACCGCTTGAAAGAAAAAGCAATCCTTATGCACCCAGCTCCAGTCAATCGTGATGTGGAAATCGCTGATCACTTGGTAGAAGCACCGAAATCACGTATTGTTCAGCAAATGACCAACGGTGTCTTTGTCAGAATGGCAATTTTAGAATCTGTGTTGGCCTATAGAAAAGCAAAATAAGGCACAAAGCGTTAAAAGATGTCTGAGAGCATCAACGAGAGGTGAGTAGATGAAAAAACGACTTCTAGTATTAGAAGATGGTACAGTATTTGAAGGCAAGGCCTTCGGAGCAGATATTGACGTAACGGGGGAAATCGTCTTTAATACAGGGATGACTGGTTACCAAGAGTCTATAACAGACCAGTCTTACAATGGACAAATCTTAACCTTTACCTACCCTTTGGTGGGAAATTATGGAATTAACCGTGACGACTACGAATCTATCAATCCTACCTGTAAGGGAGTAGTAGTTTTTGAAGAAGCGCGTAGAGCCAGCAACTGGCGCAATCAAATGACCTTGGATGAATTCTTGAAAGCGAAGAAAATCCCAGGTATCTCAGGAATTGATACCCGGGCTTTGACAAAAATTATCCGTAAGCATGGTACCATGCGTGCAACCCTTACGCATGTTGGTGATACGATGGACCATATCATAGACCAGCTCCAAGCGACAGTTCTACCGACAGATAATATCAAGCAAGTCTCTACTAAGACAGCTTATCCTGCTCCTGGAGTTGGATTGAGTGTCGTATTGGTAGACTTTGGTCTCAAACACTCCATCTTACGCGAACTATCTAAGCGTAACTGTAACGTGACCGTTGTTCCATACACAACAACAGCAGAAGAGATTCTCCATCTCCATCCTGACGGGGTCATGTTGTCAAACGGTCCAGGTAACCCAGAAGATGTTCCCCAGGCGCTCGATATGATTCGTGGTGTGCAAGGGAAAATTCCGATCTTTGGTATCTGTATGGGACATCAACTTTTTGCTATGGCAAATGGTGCTAAGACCTACAAGATGAAGTTTGGTCACCGTGGATTTAACCACGCGGTGCGTGAAATTGCAACAGGCCGAGTAGACTTTACTAGCCAGAACCATGGTTATGCGGTTAGCCGTGAGGATTTGCCAGAGCATTTGATTATTACCCATGAAGAAATCAATGACAAGTCAGTTGAAGGTGTGCGTCACAGATACCAACCAGGTTTCTCTGTGCAATTCCACCCAGATGCAGCTCCAGGACCGCACGATGCAAGCTATCTCTTTGATGAATTTATCGAAATGATGGAGTCGTTTAAATCTGCTAATCGCTGATATAGGAAACTCTGTCAGAGACTTGTCGAATAAAAAGGCAAGTCCTTTCTTTTAGTTTAGCAATGAGATGCTGAAAATTTTTACACTCGATTTATTATTGAAAAATCATCGGAGAATTTATTTAATGTCGCTCTGTGAGGCGACGAATAGAAAGGCAGGTCGTTTCTTTTAGTCGCTATCAGGCGAACTAAAAACTCCCTGCACTAGATTTTTTATCGAAAAATATCGTTTCTCTAAAAAATCGTCGGAGAATTTATTTAATGGCAACCCGAGAGTTGCCGAATAGAAAGGAGAAGATACATTGTTCGCGGAAGTGAACACGCCCTAAGAACTGTGTGAAAAAGATAAACATCGTCTTGACGCTGAAGGCGTCTGCACCGAGTTTCCTATTTTCACTTTGTTCTTGACAGGCTTTGTATCATAAACTATGCCTAAACGTACTGATATTCAAAAAATTATGGTGATTGGTTCTGGTCCGATTATTATTGGTCAAGCTGCTGAGTTTGACTATGCTGGGACTCAGGCCTGCTTGTCGTTGAAAGAGGAAGGTTATGAAGTTGTCTTAGTAAACTCAAATCCTGCAACCATCATGACGGATAAGGAGATTGCTGACAAGGTTTATATTGAACCGATTACACTTGAGTTTGTGACACGTATTCTCCGTAAGGAACGTCCGGATGCTTTGCTTCCAACTCTTGGTGGGCAAACAGGGCTCAATATGGCCATGGAATTGTCTAAAAATGGTATCTTAGATGAGCTTGGTGTCGAACTTCTGGGTACTAAATTGTCTGCCATTGACCAAGCTGAGGACCGTGACCTCTTTAAACAATTGATGGAAGAGCTGAACCAACCAATTCCAGAATCTGAAATTGTCAACACAGTAGAAGAAGCTGTTGCTTTTGCTGCGTCAATTGGCTACCCAGTGATTGTCCGTCCAGCCTTTACCCTAGGTGGTACTGGTGGTGGTATGTGTGCCAACGAGGAAGAATTGCGCGAAATCGCTGAAAATGGTTTGAAATTGTCACCTGTTACCCAATGTTTGATTGAGCGTTCTATTGCAGGTTTCAAGGAAATTGAGTACGAAGTGATGCGCGACTCAGCTGACAATGCCCTTGTTGTTTGTAACATGGAAAACTTTGACCCCGTTGGGATTCACACAGGGGATTCCATTGTATTTGCCCCTGCGCAAACCATGTCAGACTATGAAAACCAAATGCTACGTGACGCGAGCTTGAGCATTATTCGTGCCCTCAAAATTGAAGGTGGATGTAACGTTCAGCTGGCTCTTGATCCACACAGCTTTAAGTATTATGTCATCGAAGTAAATCCTCGTGTATCACGTTCGTCAGCCCTTGCTTCTAAGGCGACGGGTTATCCGATTGCTAAATTAGCTGCTAAGATTGCCGTCGGTTTGACCTTGGATGAGGTCATCAACCCAGTTACAGGTTCAACCTATGCCATGTTTGAGCCAGCTCTCGACTACGTCGTTGCTAAGATTCCACGTTTCCCATTTGACAAGTTTGAAAAAGGTGAGCGTCGTCTGGGTACCCAGATGAAGGCGACTGGAGAAGTCATGGCGATTGGTCGTAACATCGAGGAATCTCTTCTAAAAGCCTGTCGTTCACTTGAAATTGGGGTTCACCACAATGAAATGCCTGAACTAGCATCTGTTTCGGATGATGCCTTGATTGAAAAGGTTGTGAAAGCCCAAGATGACCGTCTCTTCTATGTATCAGAAGCTATTCGCCGTGGTTACACGCCAGAAGAAATCGCTGAGCTTACGAAAATTGATATCTTTTATCTTGATAAACTCTTGCACATCTTTGAAATTGAGCAAGAATTGGGTGCCCACCCACAAGATCTAGAAGTCTTGAAAACAGCCAAACTCAATGGATTCTCAGACCGCAAGATTGCTGAACTCTGGGAAACGACAGCTGACCAAGTTCGCCAACTTCGTTTGGAAAACAAGATTGTCCCAGTATACAAGATGGTCGATACCTGTGCGGCAGAATTTGAATCAGAGACTCCATATTTCTATTCAACCTATGGTTGGGAAAATGAGTCTATCAAGTCTGATAAGGAATCTGTCCTAGTCCTAGGTTCAGGTCCGATCCGTATCGGACAAGGGGTTGAGTTTGACTACGCAACAGTTCACTCTGTTAAGGCGATTCAGGCTGCTGGTTATGAAGCCATCATCATGAACTCAAACCCAGAGACTGTTTCAACCGACTTCTCGGTATCAGACAAACTTTACTTTGAACCATTGACATTCGAAGATGTCATGAATGTTATCGACTTGGAGCAACCAAAAGGCGTTATCGTGCAGTTCGGTGGTCAAACAGCTATTAACCTTGCAGAGCCATTGGCAAAAGCAGGTGTGACCATTCTTGGTACACAAGTTGCTGACCTAGACCGTGCCGAAGACCGTGACCTCTTTGAGCAAGCTCTGAAAGACTTGGATATTCCACAGCCACCAGGACAAACAGCAACTAATGAAGAAGAAGCTGTGCTTGCTGCTCGCAAGATTGGTTTCCCAGTCCTCGTTCGTCCATCTTATGTCTTGGGTGGACGTGCTATGGAAATCGTTGAAAATGAAGAAGACCTTCGTTCTTACATGCGTACCGCTGTTAAGGCCAGTCCAGACCACCCAGTCCTTGTTGATTCTTACATCATTGGGCAAGAGTGTGAAGTTGATGCTATCTCAGATGGACAAAATGTTCTCATCCCTGGTATTATGGAGCATATCGAACGTGCTGGTGTCCACTCAGGTGACTCAATGGCTGTTTACCCACCACAAACCTTATCTCAAAAGGTGCAGGAAACCATCGCAGACTATACTAAACGCCTAGCAATCGGCCTCAACTGTCTTGGGATGATGAACATTCAGTTTGTCATCAAGGATGAAAAAGTCTACGTTATTGAGGTCAATCCGCGTGCTAGCCGTACGGTTCCATTCCTTTCTAAGGTAACCAATATTCCTATGGCTCAGGTAGCGACTAAGCTCATTCTTGGTCAAAGTCTTGAAGAACTTGGCTACCAAGATGGACTTTATCCAGAAAGCACTCGCGTTCATATCAAGGCACCAGTCTTCTCCTTTACGAAACTAGCGAAAGTAGATAGCTTGCTTGGTCCTGAAATGAAGTCAACAGGTGAAGTTATGGGTTCTGATACAACTCTCGAAAAAGCTCTTTATAAAGCGTTTGAAGCTTCTTACCTACACTTGCCAACCTTTGGAAATGTAGTCTTTACCATCGCAGATGATGCCAAAGAAGAAGCTTTGGACTTGGCTCGTCGTTTCCAAAATATTGGCTACGGTATCCTCGCGACAGAAGGGACAGCAGCCTTCTTTGCTAGTCATGGACTGCATGCCCAACCTGTTGGTAAGATTGGTGACGATGAACAGGATATCCCAAGCTTTGTTCGCAAAGGGAAAATCCAAGCGATCATCAATACTGTCGGAACCAAACGAACTGCTGACGAAGATGGTGAGCAAATCCGTCGTTCAGCCATTGAACACGGTGTGCCCCTCTTTACAGCCCTAGACACAGCTAATGCCATGCTCAAAGTGCTGGAAAGCCGTAGCTTTGTCACAGAAGCAATCTAGTTGAGAAAGAATTTTCACAGTTAAAAAGCCAGCGTCAGAAAACGCTGGCTTTTGCAATACAGATATTGCTTATTTTAACTATCATTCTTTCCTTAAGAATCATTCTAAAGTGTGATATAATAAGAATAAATTGGAAATAGAAAACTATTTTCATGATATTTTCAAAAATTCCATTAAGAAAATAGGTAAAGACAGATTAGAAAGTGTAAAATTCCGATGTCTTCTTACAAAAAAGTCTCTCTTTCTGAGATCAACCAATCTATTGAAACTCCCAATAACAATCATTTTTGGCAAAATCTAAAAGCATTTTTAGGACCTGGAGCCCTTGTAGCAGTTGGTTATATGGATCCTGGAAACTGGATTACCAGTGTGGTTGGTGGTGCTTCCTACAAATATAGTCTCTTATTTGTTATTTTGATTTCCTCCATCATTGCTATGCAGTTACAACAGATGGCTGGAAAGCTCGGTATCGTGACTAGGATGGACCTAGCACAGGCAACAGCTCATCATGCTC
>NZ_KQ969037.1:137409-138523 GCF_001578705.1 Streptococcus oralis
CATCATGCTCCCAAATGGCTTCGCTATAGTTTATGGGTGATTTTAGAATTGGCTTTAATGGCGACAGACTTAGCTGAGGTTCTAGGCTCAGCGATTGCCTTAAATCTTTTGTTTAAAATACCGATTATGATTGCTATCCTCCTAACCGTTTTAGATGTATTTTTGTTACTTTTATTGATGAAATTTGGCTTCAAAAAAATTGAAGCCATTGTTACGACTCTTATTTTAACCATATTAGCCATCTTTACCTATCTGGTGGCCTTATCCAGTCCAAGTATTCAGGGAATCTTTAGTGGTTATTTACCGACTCCTACATTATTTGAAACACCATTGCCAGGTCATGAAAGCCAATTAACCTTGGCTTTAGGAATTGTAGGAGCGACAGTCATGCCCCATAATCTCTATCTTCATTCTTCCCTATCCCAAACAAGGAAAATCGATCACAAAGATAAGAAGGATGTGCGGAAAGCCGTGCGTTTTATGACCTGGGATTCAAATCTTCAGTTGTCCCTAGCCTTTATTGTCAATTCCTTGCTTCTCATTTTAGGGGCATCTCTCTTTTTTGGTCATGCATCTGAAATTTCAGCTTTTTCTCAAATGTACAATGCTTTACAAGATTCGAAGATAGCAGGAGCGATAGCTAGTTCAACTCTGTCAACTTTATTTGCCCTAGCCCTCTTAGCAAGTGGCCAAAATTCGACTATTACAGGTACCTTGACAGGACAGATTGTCATGGAAGGTTTCTTGCATCTGAAATTGCCTCAGTGGATTATCCGTATTGGTACACGTATTTTTGCCTTGCTCCCTGTGATTATTGTAGCCGTCTTGTTTGGACATCAAGAAAAAACCTTGGATCAGTTATTGGTCTATTCACAAGTCTTTCTGTCAATCGCTCTTCCGTTTTCAATCTTCCCCTTAATCTATCTGACTTCTAAAAAGTCACTGATGGGAGAATTTACCAATGCTAAGTGGAACACAATCCTAGGCTACGCAGTTTCCATTATCTTAACCATTCTCAATATCAAGCTTCTTTTTGATATTTTTTAAACTTGTTCAAATTAGTTCTCGGCACTAGCTTGAAGCTTGATATTGAGATAATAGTAGTGGTTGATTC
>NZ_KQ969037.1:138692-189898 GCF_001578705.1 Streptococcus oralis
ATTTGAGACCGTATTTTACAAAGATATACTCTATAGTGTTTAAATCCTTATTAAATCAACGTTTCTAAAAGGGATATAGCTGTAAAATATTATATATATACCGTATTGTTAAACCAAGACGGTACCAAAAAGGTACCAAAAATTAAGGTTTCGGAGCTTATAAAATAAAGAAAGATGTCTCAGGTGTTTGAGATTTTTTTTTGGCAAGAAAAAACTCTTGAATATAATCCAAGAGTGAAACAAATAGGACCAGTGGTGGCACGGGTTCTTTACAGCCTAAAGCTGAAGGCAGTACCTCACCTGTACTTGAAAAAAGTACCTTTGAGCAAACTGTTACCAGTCACCCGACAAACATCCTATCCTTAGTTATAGTTTAGGATAAATAAGAGAGAATGTCAATAATAATTTTTATTAACTAATATAATTTATCTTAAAAATCGTCGTAGCGCTTTAGTTGACTGTCGTACTGAGCGATCAAGAAAGCGTAATGCAGAAAATGCAAGCATCCAACCAAATAGTGTTTTTCTCATAGCGTTACCTCCTCACTAAATAGTCAACCACAGCTTATTTTTTAGCTGCGATTCCCTCGACGGTCTTCTTTTTGAAAAAATCGATTTTTTCAATCGGAGTCATATTGCGATATGTTTTGATAAAATCACGATAAACCAGGTACTTTTTTTCAGGGTCAAGTAAGTCAATAAAGAGTTTAATAACTCCAGTTTTAAAGCTATCAATATCCTCAATAACAAGAAGAATATAAGGTGATTTTTGTATTAGATGGATGTTATAGTTATCCTTGAGGCGAATTTCTAAAACATTGATAGCCAGGGCATTTGACCAAAACGATTCTCCCTGTTCATCTGAAGTAAAATAAGGCTCAATAATGCTGAGTGGATAGGCTGATGGTATATAGTTCCCAGTGATTTCCTTAAAAACTGACTGTAGGAAACCCAGTAATATTTTTCCAGAAAATGTACCGGGTTGTTTAATTTTGTGTACTAAAGGTTTGTTAATATTGTTCATCTTTTTCTCCTTGTTCATTTATTCCATGGTTCTCTTGACAACAAGTAACCTAGTCTTTTTTAGCCTTTGGCAATCGGTCGTCAGCTTTTCAGCCTGACGACTCGACTGACTTTAGTCTAAAGTCGACTAGCTTGTTATCAAGAGACTTTCACGGCATAAAGTGCTTAAAATATATTTTTTTCAATCATATTTTTAACACTTCGAGCGACTGACATAATGGTTATTCTTGGTGGACGTATTTGATTTATGACATGTAACATTCTGCTGAATTCTTTAGGATGCATGTAATTTCTTGCTGTTTTGCGCCAAAGTGCAAGTTTTTTATTTACGGCATTTAATTGCTCACCTAATCGTTTTATACTTTCATTGAGTTTTTTATTTGCGTGTTTTAGTTTATCGACTTCTGATTTTAGCGTACGATTTTCAGACAATATATGATCACTCTTCATCAGTTCTTTAGCTAAGTTATTCTGTTTAGAAAGTGATTGCTGTAATTGATGTTCAAGTTTGCTGTTTTCGTGCCTTAGCCTATTATTATCTAGGGCATTTTGGGAGGCTGTATGAAAGAGTCTGTCATAGGTTGCTTTATCCATTTTTAGTTTTCCGTCAAATGTACGTCTGACTAATTTGTCTTTTTTCATTTCTTCAATCTGTAAAGGTTGAATAGACTCCAAAATAGCTATATCATCTAGTAAGCGTTGCTTTTCTTTAAATTCTGCTGTTTCGAGGTGTTTCTTCTTGCTATCAGACTCCCCACGTTGCAAATTATATCCATGTTCGTTCAGGTATCTAGGAAATGCCTCCTGGATCTCTTTCAGTTGGTCACGACTGCCAAATAATGATTTAGAGCTTAACTTGCCATTTTGCATAGGCACAAGTCCTAAGTGCATATGTGGCGTACTCTCGTCAAGATGTACCATAGCATAAGCGATATTACTATTACCGTATCTTTCAGCAAAGAAATTTTTTGCTGTTTCAAAAAAATTCTTAATCTGATCTGGACTCATATTTTCAAAAAATGCCTTATCTGATGTAATAATCCATTCATTGCACAAAACGGCATCTTTACGTAGAGCACGTTTGGAAATTTTATTATCGTTGATGTATTGTTTAATCTGCCTATCGTATGGGATAGAGCGGTCACGGTCGGTTAATTCATAGTTTAGGTGAGTTTTTTCTGGGTCAATATCCTTGTTCGAGTGATTTTCAAAAATTCGTTCATTGTGACGATAGGCACCACCAAGATTTCCAGATTTCATTTTTTGCATCCTAGCTACTGCGTAACTCATAGCTTGTTCTCCTTTCTCGGCTCAAAGGGTCGCCGAGCTGGTGGCGGAAGATTGCCACCAGGACTAAGTGACCCATAGGGTAGATTTTTTCCTGAAGGATCGGCACGACTTCCATGTAAAGTGTAACGCACTACACTTTACTCCGTAAATGTGCGTTCTCCGAAGGGTCTTGCAGACGGCACATCGCTCCGAATACAGGAGCGACATCGAACCACCTCTCGAGCCACAAGAGGAGTTTCGACTATACTCGCCGAAGCGAGTAGGGCACTCTATCAGTGCCCCAGGGTCGGACGCTTCGCATTGTCCGACAAATGCCGTCAGAAGACGGCAAAGGCTAAAGCTACAAGGAAAGCTATAGATACAGTAGTGAGTGCAATCATTAAGTAAAATCGATGTTGTTCCAATCGTTCAGCATAATCTGCCCAAGCTTTTAAATTTTGTTGCTCACTCTTCCTATAGCCTTTCAATAGTTGCAAATCTTGTTCTAGTTGTTTGCCTTGTTCTTTAGCCTCCTCTAATTCTTTCTCAAGTTTAATCACATCATTTTCAAAATGATAATCTTCAAGTATTCTAATGCCTATTAAATCAAGGTTTTCAACCTTTTGGTTGTCTAGGTATAAATGACCTTTCAACCTCTCTTTATATTTTGGAGATCGTATCCGTTTATAGATGGATTGACTACTAACTCCCAGGCTATCAGCGTAGTCTTTTATTCTCATTTTAGGCCTCGTAACTCCTTGTTAATACTGGATTTTCAACCAAACGGTTGAAAGCTATTTTTTGCCTCTCTTCCCCCATAATAAGCAAGCTGTTTTTCTAATATTGGTCGTTCATGTTTTAATAAATCTTTCATCAATTTCAGATAGTCAATATCAGATGTTTTATAGGTTTCTAAAATCTTTTTATATTTAGTTCTTGTATTTCTATGTAATTTTTGCCAAACATTTTTATTGCGTGTATATGCGACTAGATATATCTGAGTTTCAACTGGCAAATCATCAAATACAAAAGGTTTAAAGATAACAGAGTTAATGACCTCAAATATTTCTTCAACAGAGCGACTCCGGAGCTGAAATTCTAAGCGCCACCAATGCTGGAATTGCTGAGCAAATTTCTTGTCTTCCTCAGAGCCATTTTCTAATTGTTCAACTTTTTTGTTATAGAGTCTAATTTGTTTTTCTGACCTGGAGGCGCCTAGATATTTAGTTTCTAGTTTTCCATTCTGGTCTCTCCATTCTTTGGTAGCAGTAGGGCGGCCTTTCTTTTCAAGAATAAACTCACTACAATCAACTTCAAATATATCAAAAGCTAAATCGACTCGAGAGATTGCAATATCTTCAAGATATGGTATAATTGTATCTAAGATATTAATATCAATCTGTCGGAGTTTATTGGGGTTAAACTCTATCCTGAAAGGGCGAGCATTAAAGGCTTGTCCTTTTAATTTGTCGTAATCTAGGAGGAGTCTAACGTGACTTCCGTCCCGAGTGATTGCTCTAAACATATCAGTCATAGCAGTCTGGACGATAATGGCTGTATGGTTTTCTATCAAACTTTTGAGATTAAGGAGTTTGATAGGTTTGATATAAGCTGTAATAGTGATGTTGTCCAAGCTAACTTTTAATTCCAAATCAACCTCCTTTCTTGTAGAGGTCGCCTATCGGCGCCCCTTTTTTGTCTGCGCAAAGACCTCCGTAAAATGACATTCTTGGGGGAGCAACCCCAAGCCGACTCCGTCGGACCATTTTCATTTTGCTACGGTCAAACTTGCCAAAAAATGGGTGTAGTAAATGCACATCAGATGTGCACATAGCGGGCTGTTAGAGGAGCCCGCGTTATAAATTTTGAGAAAGCTCAAAAATTTAGTCTCAAAATACCATTTTCAAAATATTTTCATAGTTGTTTTCATAGCTGTTTTAGGACTAGAAATTTTGTAAATCTGAAACAGATTTTTGAAAAAGGTCAACTCTTTCAATCAAAAATATTTCTAGGATTTTTTCGATGATATCTTCAGGGGGAATCTGCTTGTTTTTCTTGTATTTAAAGAAACGGTCTTTAGCTTTTTTCATTTCTCCTAAATCATCAGAAACATCAGCAAATAACAACTTATGCAATTCAAACCAAGGCAATTCAGATTGTTTACGCACAATCTCAAAATTTCTCCAAAAACGTCTACCTTCATCTAGCTTTTCAAATTTCCTAAATAAATTCTCTCGTTCTGCTTTACGGTATTCTTTTGGCAAGAGTGTCCCAACATATTCTGGAGTCATGTTCGAATAGATGGCTTCTTTTGTTACAACAATGGGGAGCTTTAAGGATCTATCTACGTCTTTCAAAATCTTTCTAACAAATTGACTAAGTGTAATTTGTGTATTTAACTTATACTTCAACATCTTAGTACTTAACAGTTCAAATATATCAGTTGACCTAAAAAGCCATTCCATCAGAGTTTTAGTATCTATATCTTCACTTGAGAATACTTGATAGTCAAGCTGATAGCTATCCAATCGTGACTGGATGGCCTGATTAAGTGCTGTATCTTTTCCAAAGTAAACCTTTATCATATTTACACCTCGTTAATATAAGTCATGTATGGTAAGTTATGGTTATAATAGCTTGTATTCCATTGCCGTTCACGTTCAATTAAGTTGACAGATTCCAAGCGTTGTAAAACAGCGACCATAGTCGTTCTGGCGCAGGAAAATTTTTTTGCTAGATCCTCAATTCTATATGCTAGGTAAATATTTCCTTCATCATCTACCCAACCTTTCTCTATTGCCTCTTCTTGTTTGTTTCTTAGCACAGAATAGACAATAACATCAAGGGGTACCAAATCCTTATAGAAATCGTCTTGAAATAATACTTTAGGTATTAAGTAATAATCATCACCGTAATCCATATTTCTCACCTTTCATATTGTTGTAGCCATTGTGCTACCTTGTGTTTATCGTACAAGGTCACTCCGTCAATTACCATGTGAGGCATGCCTTCACGTTGCCATTTTATGCACGTTGTCGTTGAGATATCCAACCAACGGCACAAGCCTGCCATACGAACCATAGGTTTATAGAGTTCCTGGTCCTCAAGGGCTTTTTCGATAGCTTTCTGAAGCATGTTATCGTAGCGAGCAAGCAACTTCTTTTCGGCTGCTTTTGGGAGATGAATGGTAAAGTTTTCTGTCATATTCTGACCCCTTTCTTAATTTTATAAGCTCCGAAACGTACAAATATGTACGTTTTAATAAATAATATCATACTTTTTTGTACGTTGTCAATTATTTTTGTACAAATTTGTACAAAAATGATAAAATAATCTTATTACAAAAAAGGAGAGATGAAGTTGAGTAAGTTAGATCCATTTGAAAAAACTCCAAATCGAATTGGAGAATTAATTAATAGCAGTGATAAGAGCCTGAAACAAATAAGTCAGGAGATAAATATTAATTATGAAACTTTATCAGCGTACAAAAGGCAACTTAGACGCCCCAAAAAAGAAAATGCTAAAATCCTAGCGGAATATTTTGGCGTGTCTATCCCTTATTTGCTGGGGCTTGATGACAACCCTGTATTAGTTAATCCAGGATCAGCCAAAGAAATTTTTAAAGGCTTCGCCAAAGTGCTTCAGGGAAAAAGTACGATTGAAAATAAAATCACTCAATGGACTCCTTTTGGAGAAGATCTTGCTATTATACTTGCAGAGCTCAATCAATCAGAGGCATTGTCTGATTACATTGATTTTCTAGCAAGTAAAAAAGGCTTTAACCCTGTTTTGGTTAAAGCTATTAAAGAATTTATAGCTGATGAGAAACAAGGCCTTATCCCTTTCCTGATTAACAAATCAGGAGCAGAAGACTCCCCTTATCATTATGTCTGGGAGGCATGGGTAGAGACTCCTGAATACAAGAGACGGCAAGAAGAGAAAAAGCGTAATAAATAACTGACAATCATGATTTCTTTATTTTATAAGCTCCGAAACCTTAAAAATAAAGGAGAAATTAGAATGTCTATTATTAAATATAAGGCTAAAAAGTCTAAATCAGGGTATCTTTATAAGGTCAGAATCTACAGGGTGATTGATGGCAAACGTCAGGACTTCTTTAAAAGCGGTTTTAAGAGCCTTAGAGAGGCTAGACAATATGAAGCTATGATTTACCACAAAAAAGCGTCAGGAGACCTCTCAGGGCTACTGAGAGTCTCTGAGAGACGTTTTGATGAAGTTTTTGAAGAATGGTTCAAAACGTATCAAAACACAGTAGAGAGGACGACAAGCGTCCGTACAGATGATTTGTTTAGAATCCATATCTTGCCAGTTCTTGGAAAGATGAAAATTTCCAAAATTACTCCTTGGCACTGCCAAGACTTTATTACCGAAAAAGGTCAGACTTTTAGAAATATCAAACAGGTAAAATCTTATACTAGCCAAGTGTTTGATTTTGCTTTGAAAATGAAATTGATTACAGACAACCCAATGAAGCAAACGATACTCCCAAAAAGAGAGCGGAAGAAGTCAGATAACTTCTTTAGCGTTGAGGAGTTGCATGAGTTTTTAGCTATTATTAAGGCAGAAGAGCCTTATAAAAACTATGCCTTATTTCGTTTGTTGGCCTATAGTGGCTTAAGGAAAGGGGAGCTGTATTCTTTGAGGTGGTCTGATATTGATTTTGATAATCAATTACTTTCTATCAGCAAAAATCTAGGTAGAATCAAAGGGAAAGCAGTTGAGAAAAGCACTAAAAACAGGTTTTCCATACGGCAAATCCCTTTAGATACTGAGACAGTCTCGATTTTGAAAGAGTGGAAACAAAAGAGCAGAAGAGAAAAGGGGCAACTGTCAGTTACCCCATTGATTGATAGTGATTACATGTTTACGTTTGTTGGCCGAGATGGAAAGATAGAGCCTTTATACCAGGACTATATCAATAGTGTTCTGAAGCGCATTATTAGGAAACATGGCTTGAAGAAGATAACTCCTCATGGTTTCAGACATACTCATGCTACCTTGATGATTGAAACGGGTGTAGATCCTGTTAATGCAGCCAAAAGGTTAGGTCATGCAAGTAGTCAGATGACCCTGGATACTTATAGCCATTCTACAGTAGCAGGAGAGAAGAAAGCTATCACAAAATTTGTAGATTACCTGGATAGTGCAAAAGGTTAGTTTTCCAAGACGGTACCAAAAACGGTACTAAAAATAAAAAAGCCAATTCCAATTTCTTGGAAAAGGCTTTGTATCAACGTTTTTAAGCAATAAATGCGGTTGATTATTTGAGACCGTATTTTTTGTTGAAACGATCCACACGTCCATCTGCTTGAGTGAACTTTTGACGTCCAGTGTAGAATGGGTGTGAGTCTGATGAAATTTCCACACGGATCAATGGATAAGTTTCGCCTTCGAACTCAACAGTTTCGTTAGAGCGTTTAGTTGAACCGCTAAGGAATTTGTAACCAGTAGTTGTGTCCATGAAGACAACTGGGCGATATTCTGGATGGATATCTTTTTTCATTTTGCAATATTTCCTTTCTGCCATGGTCTCTTTGCGAGCCATAGATTGTTACCTTACTAGTCTATCAGATTCTAAAAAGTTTGGCAAGTATTTTATCAGTTTTTAAGCAAGTTTTTTAACTTTTGATAGATGATTTCGTTTTCTTCTAGACTATGGGAATTGGCACCACTGGCTAATGGATGCCCTCCCCCGTCGTGTTGTTTGGCTATTTCATTGATAGGGGTGATTTTACTGCGCATTCGCACACGGAAGTGACCATCAGCTTGCTCAACAAAGATAGCCCAAGCCTTAACAGTATCGATTCGACCAGGTGCTCCGACAATCGCCGCCGTTTCAGCATCCGTAACCTTATATTCTTTCAGGATTTCTTGAGTAAGTAGAACGCGTGCAGCTCCATTCTCATCAACTTCTAAATGATCATAGACAAAGCCTTGCAATTTTGCAATCTTGAAGCTCATGGTATCCATTTGACGAGACAATCCAGCAAAGTCAAAATCAACTTCTCGGAGCTGGCCAGCTATTCTAAATGTACGAGCACTAGTCGACGGGTAGAGAAAGCGCCCTGTATCCCCGACAATTCCTGCATAGAGAAGTCGTGCCGCTTCACTAGATAAAGCCAGCTGATGTTCTTGAGCAAATAATGCAATCATCTCACTGGCGCTGCTTGAACTTGTATCCACCCAAGATAGGTCACCATAGATATCATCATTTGGATGGTGATCGATTTTGATGGTGAAATCAGCTTGTTCATAGCGTTTATCATCGATACGAGGACGATTTGCTGTATCACAAATAATAGCAAGAGCTCCTTGGTAGTCACTGTCTTGGACAGGATCCATTTCCGCCATCCAAGTCAAAGTCGGTTCGTTAAAACCGACTGCTTTTATGGTCTTTTCTGGAAAATGGTGTGTGAGAAGAGCTTTTAAACCTACCTGACTCCCTAAGGCATCAGGATCTGGTTTCATATGACGATGAATGATAATGGTATCGTATTCTTTGATTTTCTCTAATATTTGCTGGCAAATTTCCATAAATAACCTCAATTCTTTCTCATTTCATTGTAGCACAAGAATTTTTATTTTTAAAATGAAAAAGATATGATATAATGGAGAAAGATAAATTGAGGAGGACGTTATGGCATTAGCAAAAATTGTATTTGCCAGTATGACCGGTAATACCGAAGAAATTGCAGATATTGTAGCAGATAAATTGCGTGATTTGGGTTTGGATGTCGATGTGGATGAATGTACAACTGTTGACGCTTCAGACTTCTTGGAGGCGGACATCGCAATCGTTGCGACATATACTTATGGAGACGGAGAATTGCCAGATGAGATGATGGACTTCTATGAAGACCTAGCAGATCTCAACTTGAATGGTAAAATCTACGGAGTGGTCGGTTCAGGAGATACCTTCTACGATGAATTCTGTAAGGCTGTTGATGACTTTGATCGCGTTTTTGTAGCGACAGGAGCAGAAAAAGGTTCAGAGTGTGTTAAAGTGGACCTTTCTGCCGAAGAAGAAGACATCGAACGCTTGGAACAATTCGCAGAAGAATTGGCTGCAAAAGTAGGATAAGAAGCAAACTGCGCTGACTGGAAGAAGTCAGTGCGTTTTTTTATTAGTTTTTTTGTGATTTTACTAGCCTATTTAGAAGCTTTTTGATACAATAATTCAAATAAAGGAGGAGACACTATGGATTTAGATATTATTCGGCAAGAAATTGATCAAATCGACGACCAAATCGTCAAGCTCCTAGAAGAACGGATGCACTTAGTTGAAGGGGTTGTCGCTTATAAGAAAGCATCTGGTAAGCCAATCTTAGATTCTAAGAGAGAAGAAGTTATTTTTGAAAAAGTCAAAAATCGAGTAGAAGATAAGCGCTATCAGGAGACCATTGTTGCGACTTTTTCAGACATACTCAAACGTTCGCGTGATTATCAGGATCAAAACATCAAATGAAAAAAGAACAATTCTATCCGCTCGGAATTTTTTTGGCTGCTATGTTGGGAGGCCTTGTCCGCTATCTCATTTCCACTTGGTTACCAGTCAGTCCAGACTTTCCTTGGGGGACCCTTCTTGTCAACTATCTGGGCATTTTCTGCCTGATCTATCTGGTGAAAGGCTATCTGGTCTATAAGGGAACTAGTAAAGGCTTGGTTTTGGCGCTGGGGACGGGTTTTTGCGGTGGCCTGACAACCTTTTCTAGTCTAATGCTTGATGCAGTGAAACTGCTTGGTGCCGGGCGTTATCTTAGTTTAGGCATCTACTTACTTTTGAGTATTGGAGGAGGTCTGCTATTGGCTTATTATCTGGGGAGGAAGAAATGGTAATCGTTTATCTTGCAATCGCCTGCGGGTTCGGAGCTCTTGTGCGTTATTTCTTTTCCCGCTATAATCAAGCTTCTAAATTGCCACTAGGAACTCTAACTGCCAATCTTCTAGGTTGTTTTTTGATTGGCTTACTCTACAATCATGTGGAGTCTAAGGAAGCCTATGCCATCCTAGCGACAGGTTTTTGTGGTGGGTTGACGACCTTTTCAACCTTGAATGACGAGCTGCAAAGACTGTTAAGCGATAAGAAAGTGTTTTATAGCTATTTTCTTTTAACTTACATAGGTGGTTTTCTAGCGATTTTTTTAGGAATTCTGCTATAAATTTCTTTACTTTTAGGTGGAAATTTGGTAAACTATATCTTGTGTGTAATGGACGCACAAAAATACAGTTTATCCGCTGAGGAAGGTTCCTCAAGATTGACAAAGATAGGAGAATAAAATGAATCCATTAATCCAAAGCTTGACTGAAGGTCAACTTCGTACAGATATCCCATCATTCCGTCCTGGTGACACTGTTCGTGTACACGCGAAAGTTGTCGAAGGAAACCGTGAACGTATCCAGATTTTTGAAGGTGTTGTTATCGCACGTAAAGGTGCTGGCATCTCAGAAAACTACACAGTTCGTAAAATCTCTAACGGTGTAGGTGTTGAGCGTATCTTCCCAATCCACACTCCACGTGTTGAAAAGATCGAAGTTGTTCGTTACGGTAAAGTACGTCGTGCGAAATTGTACTACTTGCGTGCTCTTCAAGGTAAAGCAGCTCGTATCAAAGAAATCCGTCGTTAATTCGACTAAAAAACTCTGCTTATTCAGCAGGGTTTTTCTCTAGCTCCCTTAGTTCAATGGATATAACAACTCCCTCCTAAGGAGTAGTTGCAGGTTCGATTCCTGCAGGGGGCATATAAACTATTGATTTTTATTCAGAAATCACTCAAGTTAAAATAGAACTTAAAAAGCGTTAGATTACGCTTTTTTGTTTTTATCAATGATGAAAACGGGAGAATTTGCATATAATTATAAAAAGACAGGATATTTTAGTTAATTGCATATAATGATTTGATTTTTTAGGAAGTAAGGAGTAAAATTTAATTAATATGATGATTGGTTAGGAGTATAATTATGAATGGTTTAGTTTTAGGATTGGATATTGGTATTGCATCCGTAGGAGTGGGAATTCTAGAAAAAAATTCTGGAAAGATTATTCATGCGAATTCACGACTTTTTCCAGCTGCAACGGCTGATAATAATGTTGAAAGAAGAAAAAATAGACAGGCTAGACGATTAAATCGTCGGAAAAAACACCGTGGTGTTCGCTTTCAAGATCTATTTGAAGACTATGGTTTGTTAACTGATTTTTCTAAGGTATCCATTAATCTTAATCCATATCGACTTCGTGTAGATGGCTTGAATAAGCAACTAACGAATGAAGAGCTGTTCATAGCTTTAAAGAACATTGTTAAGAGACGTGGTATTAGCTATTTAGATGATGCTTCTGAGGATGGGGGTACAGTATCGTCTGATTATGGTAAGGCAGTTGAAGAAAATAGAAAATTACTTGCTGAACAAACACCAGGTCAAATCCAACTAGAGCGTTTTGAAAAATATGGTCAATTAAGGGGAGATTTCACTGTTGTGGAAAATGGTGAGAAATGCCGATTGATCAATGTTTTTTCAACATCTGCGTATAAAAAGGAAGCTGAAAGAATTCTTAGAAAACAGCAGGAATTCAATAGTAAAATTACGGATGAGTTTATCGAGGATTATCTAAAAATCCTTACAGGGAAAAGAAAATATTATCATGGACCAGGAAATGAAAAATCTCGGACGGATTATGGACGTTTCCGAAAAGATGGTACTACCTTAGATAATATTTTTGGTATTTTAATCGGTAAATGTACATTTTATCCTAATGAATACAGAGCTTCTAAAGCTTCCTATACCGCTCAAGAGTTTAATTTGCTAAATGATCTAAATAATTTATCAGTTCCTACAGAGACCAAGAAACTGAGTGAGGAACAAAAGAAAACAATCATTGAATATGCGAAGTCGGCGAAAACATTAGGAGCCTCAACTCTATTGAAGTACATTGCTAAAATGATTGATACTTCAGTAGATCAGATACGTGGTTATCGAGTTGATGTAAACAATAAACCTGAAATGCATACTTTTGAAGTCTATCGAAAAATGCAATCGCTAGAAACAATTTCAGTTGGGGAATTGTCTAGAAATGTTCTAGATGAGCTTGCCCATATTTTAACTTTAAATACTGAACGAGAAGGTATAGAAGAAGCGATTAACACAAAATTAAAGGATTCTTTTAGTCAAGACCAAGTACTTGAATTGGTTCAATTTAGAAAAAATAATAGCAGTCTATTTAGTAAGGGATGGCATAATTTTTCTCTTAAACTCATGATGGAATTGATACCAGAACTCTATGAAACTTCAGAAGAGCAGATGACAATTCTAACACGATTGGGGAAACAAAAATCTAAAGAAACATCAAAAAGAAGCAAGTATATTGATGAAAAAGAATTAACAGAAGAAATTTATAACCCTGTAGTAGCAAAATCTGTCAGACAAGCTATAAAAATAATCAACGAAGCAACTAAAAAATATGGTATCTTTGATAATATCGTTATCGAAATGGCGCGTGAAAATGACGAAGAAGACGCTAAGAAAGATTATATAAAACGTCAAAAGGCAAACCAAGATGAGAAAAATGCAGCTATGGAAAAAGCGGCGTTTCAATACAATGGGAAGAAAGAGCTGCCAGATAACATTTTTCATGGGCATAAGGAATTAGCTACTAAGATTCGTTTATGGCATCAACAGGGAGAAAAGTGTCTCTATACTGGGAAGACCATTCCAATTTCAGATTTAATTCACAA
The DNA here is from genome assembly GCF_001578705.1 of Streptococcus oralis. Classification (GTDB taxonomy): domain Bacteria; phylum Bacillota; class Bacilli; order Lactobacillales; family Streptococcaceae; genus Streptococcus; species Streptococcus oralis_J. The sequence goes on from NZ_KQ969037.1 coordinate 151,732, forward strand.
TCAGTACAAGTACGAAATTGACCATGTTTTACCACTTTCTTTATCGTTTGATGACAGTCTATCTAATAAAGTATTGGTTTTAGCTACAGCAAACCAGGAGAAGGGACAGCGGACACCGTTTCAGGCTTTAGATAGTATGGATGACGGTTGGTCCTACCGTGAGTTTAAATCTTATGTAAAAGAGTCTAAATTATTAGGTAATAAAAAGAAAGAGTACCTTTTAACGGAAGAAGATATTAGTAAAATTGAAGTGAAACAGAAATTCATCGAACGGAATTTAGTTGACAATCGATATTCTTCTCGAGTTGTTTTAAATGCTCTACAAGATTTTTATAAAGCGCATAAATTCGATACAACTATTTCGGTGGTACGTGGACAATTTACCTCTCAGCTAAGAAGAAAGTGGGGACTTGAAAAATCTCGTGAAACCTATCACCACCATGCTGTGGATGCCTTAATTATTGCTGCTTCTAGTCAATTAAGATTATGGAAAAAGCACAATAATCCTCTGATTTCTTATAAAGAAGGACGATTCATTGATTCAGAGACTGGAGAAATTATTTCATTAAGTGATGATGAATACAAAGAGTTAGTGTTTAAAGCGCCTTATGACCATTTTGTTGATACATTGCGTAGCAAGACATTTGAGGATAGTATACTGTTTTCTTATCAAGTAGATTCAAAATACAATCGAAAAATTTCAGATGCAACCATTTATGCAACAAGAAAAGCAAAATTGGATAAAGATAAGTCTGAAGAAACTTATGTTTTAGGTAAGATTAAAGATATTTATAGTCAAGCAGGATATGATGCTTTCATTAAAATTTACAATAAAGATAAGAGTAAATTCTTGATGTATCACAAAGATCCACAAACATTTGAAAAAGTGATTGAAGAAATTTTAAGAACCTATCCTTCTAAAGAATTGAACGATAAAAATAAAGAGATCCCTTGCAATCCTTTTGAGAAATATAGACAAGAAAATGGGCCTATTCGTAAGTACAGTAAAAAAGGTAATGGACCAGAAATTAAAAGTATGAAATATTATGATAAAAATATTCCTGAATCATTTATTAACATAACTCCTTCTAATAGTAATAATAAAGTGCTTCTTCGTCAATTATATCCTTGGAGAACAGATGTTTATTTTAATCCACAAACTGATAAATATGAGTTGCTAGGATTAAAATATGCAGATCTACAATTTGAGAAAGCAACTGGGAAATATTCTATAACTATTGATAAATATAATGAAATTAAAGAAAAAGAAGGAGTTAGCAAGGAGTCAGAATTCAAATTTACCTTATATAAAAATGACTTACTTTTGATTAAGGATACCAAAAATAATGAAGAACAGATTTTTAGGTTTTTATCTAGAACAATGCCTAATCAAAATCACTATGTCGAATTAAAGCCTTACGATAAAGGTAATTTTGAAGGTAAAGAAAAAATCAAAGTGTTTAAAATGACCTCTAATGGTCGTTGTATAAAAGGATTAGGAAAGAAATATCTCTCTATCTACAAAGTTAAAACTGATATTTTAGGTAATAAACATTTCATTAAAAAAGAGGGTGACGAACCAAAACTCAAATTTTAAAAAATATTTAAAAAAGAGTTGCAAACGCTTGTACAATGTATTATAATAGTAACTGTAAGGGACACCTTGCACAGTTACTTAAATCTTGCAGAAGCTACAAAGATAAGGCTTCATGCCGAATTCAACACCCTGTCAATTATGGCTGGGTGTTTTCGTTTTGTGAAAGAGGAAGATACGATGACTTGGAGAATTGTGCATGTCTGTCAGAGTGAAAAAATGCAATTGAAGTTGGATAACCTTTTAATTAAAAAAATGGGTCAAGACTATGTTATTCCACTGAGTGATATTTCGATAATTGTAGCGGAAGGAGGGGAGACTGTTGTAACTTTAAGATTATTAAGTGCTTTAAGTAAGTATAATATTGCCTTAATTGTCTGTGATAATGAGCACTTGCCTACAGGAATTTACCATTCACAGAATGGCCATTTCAGAGCCTATAAAAAATTACAGGAGCAATTATTGTGGACACAGGAACAAAAAGACAAATTATGGCAAATAGTGACCTATTTTAAAATAAATAATCAACAAGATGTTCTTGCAATGTTTGAGAAAAATATAGATTGTATTCAATTATTAGCAGACTATAAAGATCATATTGAATATGGAGATAAAACCAATCGTGAAGGCCATGCTGCTAAAGTTTATTTCAATGAATTATTTGGAAAGAAATTCGTACGTCTTACACAACAGGAAACGGATGTCATCAATGCTGGCCTAAATTATGGTTATGCGATTATGAGAGCTCAGATGGCACGTATTATTGCTGGTTACGGTTTGAATCCCTTGATTGGCATTTTCCATAAGAATGAATATAATCAATTTAACTTGGTTGATGACCTAATGGAACCTTTTCGGCAGATTATTGATGTCTGGGTTTATCAAAATTTACGAGATGAAGAGTATTTGAAATATGAATTTCGTCTAGCGTTGACAGATACACTGAACGCAAAGATACGTTATGGGAAAGAAACGTGTTCTGTAACGGTAGCAATGGATAAATATGTCAAAGGTTTTCTAAAATGTATCTCTGATAAGGATACTAGTAAATTTTACTGTCCAATAGTTTCGAGTATAGAATGGAGCTAAAGAAATGAGGTATGAAGCATTGAGATTATTGTGTTTTTTTGATCTACCAATGGAAACAAATCAGGAAAAAAGAGTCTATCGTAATTTTCGGAAAGACTTAATCGCAAACGGTTTTGAAATGTTGCAGTTTTCTGTTTATTATAGAACCTGTCCGAATCGAAGTTTTGCTAGTAAATTCTATAAAAAATTAAGTCAGAGTAATTTACCAAGCGGGAATGTCCGTTTGCTAGCAGTGACTGAGAAACAATTTTCTGAAATGGTTTTGATTATAGGTGGGAAAACAAAGCAAGAAGAAGTAGTCAGTGATAATAAGTTGGTAGCTATATGAAAATGAACATTAGTCATCCGTATAAGGATAATATTTCATTAAGTTTTGACCAATTTACTCAAATTGTAGGTCAAGATCAGCAATTAAAATACTATATTTGGCAGATACTATTATGGTATTTTGGAGGAAAAAAATATAGTGAGGAAGATTTAGTTCTATTTGAACAAAATGAGCCTAAAATACTAATAGACGATATTATGGTTTCCCGGTCAGAATTTAGTGTAATTCAAGTGTCCAATATCAATGATTTAATTGAACAAATGGAATATAAAAAAGGAACAGTAGCCTATGATTATATAAAGAAAAAGATTAATTCTATAGAGATAATGGAGCAAATTGAAAATATCAATGACAATCTAGATAGGATTTCACTTCTATTGAATCAGAAGTTGAATCTTCAAATAGATGATATTATCTATCATACCGAAGCAAAATATTTTAATACAGATCAATTGGTTCAAAAGAATTTTTTACCATACTTTGGGAAAAATAATAAAAATATTTCATTTGAATTTGTAGACAATAAGACAAAGTTTTTATTATTTCTTTCCATGTTAGAAGTTATGGCGACGAACAGTTCTGAAAAGTTTTTGCTTGTCTTACGAAATTTGGATGATTTTCTATCCTATAATGATTTTGTTGAATGTTGCGAGAAAATGGAGTTTTTGATTAATCATAGCGATTCATTATATATTGTTTCATTTCCTTCCAATGAAGGTTATCTTCATGTATCGAAAGAAGTTTTAGAGGAAATCAATATTGTTTCCGATTATGTTGATCATTTTTATTCTCTAGAATTTATGTATGATCGCTTTACCAATCAGTATCCAATAAATCAAATACCTGATGAACAAGAATTTTTAACCTCTTTAAGAAAAATTGGATCCTATTTATTTAGCTCGGACATTCTCCACATGAGTTTATCTGTAGAAGATCAAGTAGCATTAAAAATTTTGAATAATTTGTATCAGTACAAAATAAAAACAAAATTCCGTATTGAATCAGTCAATCCAATGTTATTGAAATATTTGGAAGAATAGTATTGACGAGTGAGATTTAAGGCTTTATAATGTTTTTGAGGGCACAAAAATCAAAATTGACGAATTTGAGGTTTTTGTACTCTCAAGATTTAAGTAACTGTACAACTAATGGATTTGAATTAGTTGATATTTGTAGTTTTTGTACTCTCAAGATTTAAGTAACTGTACAACGAAGCGAAATGGCGCTTGAGCCATTGGTTCGTTTTTGTACTCTCAAGATTTAAGTAACTGTACAACTCAGTTAGGAGTATCGTTCTACGACGCCAAGTTTTTGTACTCTCAAGATTTAAGTAACTGTACAACCACCAGACACCTGACGGTTTGTTTTCTCGTGTTTTTGTACTCTCAAGATTTAAGTAACTGTACAACTACCAAACAATCCACCACCTTTTTTGTTAAGTTTTTGTACTCTCAAGATTTAAGTAACTGTACAACAATTAGTAGTGTTCAAAGGTGCCACGGAGAGTTTTTGTACTCTCAAGATTTAAGTAACTGTACAACGTACATAGCTAGCCTCTGCATCATTCAATAGTTTTTGTACTCTCAAGATTTAAGTAACTGTACAACCTACAAATTTTGAGGTAATAGATAGTGATGCGTTTTTGTACTCTCAAGATTTAAGTAACTGTACAACAAGTGTGATAGAATACTTCGATGTCTGTATGTTTTTGTACTCTCAAGATTTAAGTAACTGTACAACCAGCGACAGATGAAGCTCTACGCAAAATCAGTTTTTGTACTCTCAAGATTTAAGTAACTGTACAACAGGAACTAACGGAGTTCCTTAAAGTTTACAGTTTTTGTACTCTCAAGATTTAAGTAACTGTACAACATCGTTATGCTTTGCGTGAAAAAATCAGTAGTTTTTGTACTCTCAAGATTTAAGTAACTGTACAACTTCGTTAAGTTGCTTCGGTGGTTCAGTGGAGTTTTTGTACTCTCAAGATTTAAGTAACTGTACAACTTCACTGTAATTGGGCGTATGACGGGATCTGTTTTTGTACTCTCAAGATTTAAGTAACTGTACAACTGAAGCACTCGTTGTTTAAAACTTCCTCAAGTTTTTGTACTCTCAAGATTTAAGTAACTGTACAACGCTCAGCTTCTTCAATGTCACCACCAAACCGTTTTTGTACTCTCAAGATTTAAGTAACTGTACAACCGAAAACCTTCAACGATTTTACGGCCGATTGTTTTTGTACTCTCAAGATTTAAGTAACTGTACAACTACTACTTAGCTACACAAGAAGAAGGAGACGGTTTTTGTACTCTCAAGATTTAAGTAACTGTACAACAAAGTTACTGAGGTTAATGAACTTCAAACTGTTTTTGTACTCTCAAGATTTAAGTAACTGTACAACCAGGAAACAGCGTGACAGTGAGTGTTATTGGTTTTTGTACTCTCAAGATTTAAGTAACTGTACAACATCGCTCGTGTGATTGAAGATTTTAAAATTGTTTTTGTACTCTCAAGATTTAAGTAACTGTACAACTAAACAAGGATCTGGCTTCTTATCTATCGGTTTTTGTACTCTCAAGATTTAAGTAACTGTACAACTAGACTTGCTCCCAAGACGGCTGCACCTACGTTTTTGTACTCTCAAGATTTAAGTAACTGTACAACAATCTAGTTGGCAAGACGTTAGCGCCCAACGTTTTTGTACTCTCAAGATTTAAGTAACTGTACAACTAAGCAGCATTTCTGATTTTTGGGATGGCTGTTTTTGTACTCTCAAGATTTAAGTAACTGTACAACTTGGTGAAAAAGATATTGACGAGTATCCAGGTTTTTGTACTCTCAAGATTTAAGTAACTGTACAACTCAAGGATGGTCTGACAGGTTTGTTGTACAGTTTTTGTACTCTCAAGATTTAAGTAACTGTACAACACAAGGTCACTTTCAACTTGGATCCCCTCGGTTTTTGTACTCTCAAGATTTAAGTAACTGTACAACCTCCTTGTTCGTTTAATTCTTCAGCTAATAGTTTTTGTACTCTCAAGATTTAAGTAACTGTACAACTTGTTAATATTGTCAACAGTCAGGTAATGGGTTTTTGTACTCTCAAGATTTAAGTAACTGTACAACTGCAATTCAATTTATTGATTTACTCTCATTGTGATATATTCATACAAAAACCGCTCTCCAGAGCGGTTTTCGTCTATTCTTGCCTTTTGCTACAATACCCACGTACGGATAGCATGGGCAACGCCAGATTCATCATTTGTTTTGGTGATGTATTTGGCGATTTTTTTGAGTTTTGGATTTCCATTTTCCATAACAACGGGGTTGCCAACGACTTCCAGCATGGCACGGTCATTTTCTTCGTCCCCGATCGCCATGGTTTCATCTTTGGTCAATCCTAGTTTTTCAGCTAGATGGGTAATAGCTGAACCCTTGTCTACATTCTTTTTAAGGAGTTCGAGGTAGAAAGGAGCAGATTTGTTGATGGAGTAGCGTTCGTAAAATTCTGCTGGAATCTTTTCAATCGCAGCATCAAGAATCTCTGGTTCATCGATAAACATACACTTGACGATTTCCTTGTCAGCCATTTCTTCAGGAGTGCGGTAGAAGATAGGCATGCTGACGAGGGTTGATTCGTGCACCGTGTATTTTCCGATATTGCGATTGGCCGTGTAGATACCGTCCTTGGTAATAGCGTGCATGTGAACACCGAGCTTGCGACTGAGAAATTCCATATCTAGATAATCCTCATAGGTCAAGGATTCGCTGATAATCTCATGGCCAGTAGCAGTTTCTTGGACAAGGGCGCCGTTGAAGGTTACGACATAGTCACCTTCGTCTCTCAACTGCAAGTCGTCCAGAAGTTTGGCAACACCTGCGATAGGACGGCCCGTTGCAATCACGACTTTGACACCGGCTTGTTTGGCGTCTTGGATGGCAGAAAAGACTTCAGGAGTGATTTCCTTCTTATTGTTGACTAGGGTACCATCAATATCGACGGCGATTAGTTTAATACTCATAAATTTCCTCTATTTGTTCTTAGTTGGGGTAAAATGATCGTTCTCAATCAAGTGTAAAAATTGCTGGGTAATGCTTGCGAAGATACTGTTTTGGTCCAACATTTCTTTCGGGAAATAGAAACGATTGTCTCCGTGGCGGCTGCCAGCAAGGGATTGGACGATAGGGGACAAGCTAGAGAGTTCTGCCAGTTCACCATTTTTCTGTAGAATCTCAATCTGTGTCCGTGGATTTTCAGATTCGGGACGATAGATATCATAAGGAAGGTCAAAGTTCTTATGAATAGCAGTATAGTAGTCTGGATCAAAACCGATTTCTTCAACCAGTTGTCTCATGGTTGCGAGTTGGTCTTGATCTTCTTGTGAAAAGGTGATGGATTTAAAGACCTTGCGGTTGACAAAGCGTTGCGACAAGTCGGCTAGTATCTTATCAGGACTGGTCATCCAGAGCTGGAAGTAGGTATTCATCACGCCATCATCCAGAGCTAGATAGTCAGACAAGGTCACATTTTTTTCAAATAAAGGAAGGAGATGTGGAGAAGTGCGTGCAAAGAAGTCCTTGTCTTTAGGATAGAGTTCCTTAGCGCGTTTGAGGAGATTCTGTAGGAGAACTTCCATGGCGCGTGTTGCTGGGTGGAAATAAACCTGCATATACATCTGGTAGCGACTGAGAACATAGTCTTCGATGGCATGCATGCCATTGCGCTGAAAGGCGATGCCATTTTCGACAGGACGAATGACTCGGAGGATGCGAGTCAGGTCAAATTCTCCATAAGATGCTCCTGTAAAATAGGAGTCACGCAAGAGATAGTCCATGCGATCTGCATCGATCTGACTGGAAATGAGTTGCACGACCTGCTTGTTAGGATAGGTATGATCAATGACGCTGGCAACCTTTTTTGGAAAGTCTGGTGCTACTTGTAACAAGACTTGGTGAATCTCTGTCTCAGGACTTTGGATGATTTCCTGAGTAATGGCCTCATGATCTGTATCAAAGAGATGTTCAAAAGTATGCGAGTAGGCCCCATGTCCAAGGTCATGAAGGAGTGCAGCGGTCATGGTCAAGAGAGACTCAGCAGGATCCCATTCTTCAGGATATTTTTCTTCAAAAATCTCTGTGATACGTCGTGCGATCTCATAGACTCCTAGACAGTGAGAGAATCGACTGTGTTCTCCCCCGTGGAAGGTATAACTGGAAGTCCCTAGTTGTTTGATACGGCGCAGACGTTGAAATTCTTTTGTATTGATCAAGTCGTATATGACCTGATTGTTTACATGGATGTAGTTGTGAACTGGGTCACGGAATACTTTTTCGTTCATATGACCATTATAGCAAAATCCTGCTCTTTTTGGTAAAATAGTAGGACAAGAGACAAGAAAGAGGATTTGATGTGAAGATTCGGATGCGAAATACGATTCAGTTTGATGAGCAGTTGGAAGTGATTGACCAGCTCTATGACGTGGAAGTGCGTGAAAAGGGAGATTTTAGCTATTTACTCTTTTATAATGAGGAAAAGGAAAAAGTGGTTCTCAAGTTTCATGGTCAAGAACTGGTGATGACCCGTTTCTCGAGCCCGAAGACTATCATGCGATTTCTAAAGGATAGTGATAGCTTGGCCTATATTCCTACTCCAACGGGGATGCAGGAGTTTATCATTCAAACGAGTCACTACAAACTGGATGGGCAAAAGATTGAGCTCGCCTATCAACTGCAAAATCAAGAGGGGCACCCCTTTGCCAGCTATCAATTAGAAATTACTTGGGGATAAGAAAAAGGTTGGCAAGAGCCAACCTTATTTGATAAAGAGTTCTTGATTTTTTAGGACAATTTCACGAACACTTGCGAATTTCTTGAGTTTTTTAAGTTCTTCAGGATGGGTTACGAGAGTGATAACATAGCCCTCTTTTCCCATGCGACCTGTACGGCCAGCACGGTGAGTGTAAGTTTCCATGTCTCTAGGAATATCAAAGTTTACGACACATTCTAGGCTATCGATATCAATCCCACGTGCCAAAAGGTCTGTTGCAAGGAGCAGGGTTAGCTGCTTGTCCTTAAACTTTTCTAAGATGACTTTTCGAAATTTAACATTGACATCGCTAGCGAGGGAAACAGCCAAGATATCGCGATACTGTAGTTTTTCCTCCGCACTTCCAAGATCTGACAAGCTGTTAAAGAAGACCAGGCCACGGAAATCCTCTACATGAGCTAGTTTTCGTAGCATATCCACTCGGTGACGTTGGTCTACCTGCATGTAGAAATGTTGGATGTTGTCCAGTTTTTGATCAGAGAGGTCAATGGTGCGCGTGTTTGGTGCAATATTTTCTTGATCAAACTTGGTCGTCGCACTCATGTAGATGAGTTGGTGGTCACGAGGTGCGTAGTGGGAGATTTTCTCGACAAAGTGAATCTGAGAATCATCGAGCAATTGGTCAAATTCATCCAGAATGATGGTTTCCACATTCATCATCTTGATTTTTTTCAATTTAATCAACTCAAAGATACGGCCAGGGGTTCCTATCAGAATTTCTGGTCCTTTTTTGAGGCGTTCAATCTGGCGTTTCTGACTTGAACCTGATAAGAAGAGCTGAGCAGTCAAGCCGATAGCTTCTGCCCACGCTTTACACACGTCAAAAATCTGTCCAGCAAGCTCTGTATTTGGTGCTAAAATCAAGAGTTGCTGAGCTTTTTTCTTTTGTAGTCTGAGAAGACTTGGCAGGAGGTAAGCGAGGGTCTTACCAGTTCCTGTTGGGCTTACTCCCAGGAGGTTTTCTCCAGCAAGAATGGGTTCAAATAGTTGAGTTTGAATGGGGGTAAATTCTTGGAAACCGAGTTGGTCGCTCAGTTCTTGCCATTCAGTGGGTAATTTAGTTTTCATCTTTCTGCCTCAAATCTAATGCCAGCAGTCTGGCGCATAGTATAGAGTAAATCATGAACAGAGCCTGCATCATCCAGCCAGTTCTGGTAAAGTGTCTGGTCTGGTTGCTGGATCATCTGTGCAAACGCAGCAACTTCCTCAGTCATCGTATGAGGAGCCTGTTGGATAGGGAGCTGAACTTGATTTCCTTGGTGGTTGGTAAAAATAGCTGAGCGGATATGCTCAATCGTGTTGAGGGTCAAGGTTCCATCTGCTGTGTAAATCTCGCAAGGAAGATTGGAAGTGATGTTTTTTCCAGCCTTGATGTGAACTTGAAAGTCAGGGTAGAAGAGGATACCGTCGCCATTTAGGTCAATGCTATTGTCGAGCTGTTGAGCCTGATAGGTCGCGTCCTTAGCCTTTCCAAAGAGGCGAATAGCAGCATAGAGAGGATAAATCCCTAAATCCATAAGGGCTCCACCAGCAAAACGGTCTGAAAAGACATTTGGAGTGTTTCCAGCGAGTAAGTCAGGCATCTTGGAAGAATACTTGGCATAATTGAAATCAGCTCCCAACACTTGCTTATCTGCCAAAAAATTCTTGATAGTGGTAAAAGCTTCCTCGTGGTAGTTTCGTGCTGCTTCAAAGATAAAACAATTATTTTTCTCAGCTGTCTGTCTCAAATCCAGCCATTCTTTTGGCTGAGTGACAGCTGGCTTTTCAAGAATGACGTGCTTACCTGCAGACAAGGCAGCCTTGGCTTGAACAAAATGCAAGGAGTTTGGACTGGCGATATAGACTACATCAAAGGAAGGCTTAAAGAAGTCTTCTAATTGATCAAAGAGTTGGATATCCTGATACTGAGAAGCAAAGGTTGCAGCAGTTTCTAGTTTTCTAGAATAGACTGCAACCAGCTGGTATTCTCCACTAGCATGGGCTGCTTCTATGAAATGATGGGTAATAGCACCTGTTCCGATAACACCTAATTTAAGCATAAATACTCCTTTTCCGACTTCAAATCCTTCCTTCATTATAACACAGAAAAGAAGGACTATCCAACAGATGGTAAAAATTTTCAAATGGACTACGCATTTCTTGGAGAAAGTGGTACAATATTTAGATAAGTAGATGAAATGAGAAGGGGGAGAAAATGAGATTATTACCAATAAGGAAAATATCACGTCAGTCTAAGAGACTAGCGCTTTTTTTGACTTTTTGTGCAGGGTATGTCGATGCCTATACTTTTATCGTGCGAGGGAACACCCTTGTGGCTGGACAAACTGGGAATGTGGTTTTTCTTTCTGTAGGACTCATTCAGCAGAATGTCTCGGATGCCAGTGCCAAAGTAATGACCTTGCTTTCCTTTATGATGGGTGTCTTTTTTCTGACATTGTATAAGGAAAAACTACGAATTGTTAAAAAGCCGATTTTGTCCTTGATTCCACTTGCAGTCCTGTCTCTAATTATTGGCTTTGTTCCCTTATCAGTAGACAATATCTACCTAGTCCCACCTTTAGCCTTTTGTATGGGACTGGTGACAACTGCTTTTGGAGAAGTGTCAGGGATTGCCTATAATAATGCCTTTATGACAGGGAATATCAAACGAACCATGTTAGCTTTTGGAGATTATTTCCGGACCAAGCATACGCCTTTTCTAAGAGAAGGCTTGATTTTTGTTAGCTTACTTAGCAGTTTTGTCTTCGGAGTTGTTTTTTCAGCTTATTTGACGATTTACTATCAGGAGAAGACAATTTTAGGTGTTCCCCTGATGATGAGCATCTTTTACATCAGTATGCTTTTTGCTTCTTGGAGGAAAAAAGGGAAAGAAAAAGCTTAAATTTGATTGATTTTACTTGTAAGAAAAAAGAAGATATGCTATACTTGAAGAGTTGACTATGCACAATCCTGTGCAACCGCACGAACATCGTTACTCACTCTGTGAGATAGAAGTGGTTCGTCCCACGATGCTAGGCGAGTCTTCACAAAAACACGGGGAAACCCTAAAAATCATAGGAGGTGCATAATGAGCACATACGCAATTATCAAAACTGGCGGAAAACAAGTTAAAGTTGAAGTTGGTCAAGCAGTTTACGTTGAAAAATTGAACGTTGAAGCTGGTCAAGAAGTTACTTTTAACGAAGTTGTTCTTGTTGGTGGTGAAAACACTGTTGTCGGAACTCCACTTGTTGCTGGAGCTACTGTTGTTGGAACTGTTGAAAAACAAGGAAAACAAAAGAAAGTTGTTACTTACAAGTACAAACCTAAAAAAGGTAGCCACCGTAAACAAGGTCACCGTCAACCATATACAAAAGTTGTCATCAACGCGATCAACGCTTAATTTTAAGGAGAACACATGATACAAGCAGTCTTTGAGAGAGCCGAAGATGGCGAGCTGAGGAGTGCGGAAATTACTGGACACGCCGAAAGTGGCGAATACGGCTTAGATGTCGTGTGTGCATCGGTTTCTACGCTTGCCATTAACTTTGTCAATTCCATTGAGAAATTTGCAGGCTATGAACCAATCTTAGAATTAAACGAAGATGAAGGTGGCTATCTAAAGGTTGAAATACCAGCGGATCTTCCTTCACACCAGAGAGAAATGACCCAGTTATTCTTCGAATCATTTTTCTTAGGTATGGCAAACTTATCGGAGAACTCTTCTGAGTTCGTCCAAACCAGAGTTATCACAGAAAACTAACACGGAGGAAAACATTATGTTAAAAATGACTCTTAACAACTTGCAACTTTTCGCCCACAAAAAAGGTGGAGGTTCTACATCAAACGGACGCGATTCACAAGCGAAACGTCTTGGAGCTAAAGCAGCTGACGGACAAACTGTAACGGGTGGATCAATCCTTTACCGTCAACGTGGTACACACATCTATCCAGGTGTAAACGTTGGACGTGGTGGAGACGATACTTTGTTCGCTAAAGTTGAAGGCGTAGTACGCTTTGAACGTAAAGGTCGCGATAAGAAACAAGTTTCTGTTTACCCAATCGCTAAATAATCGCTAGAAGTAGCATTAAATAAGGCTTTCTGAGTTTTCGGAGAGCCTATTTTTTTGTTTTGATACCCATTTTGAATTTAATAGAGAATAGTTAGATTTAAACTTGCGATGGATACTTTTTTCTTTTTTGGAAAAATTCTGAAATATGGTATAATGAACAGATAGAGAAGTTGGGGGTAAAAGATGAACATTCAACAATTACGCTATGTTGTGGCCATTGCCAATAGTGGTACTTTCCGTGAAGCTGCTGAAAAGATGTATGTTAGTCAGCCGAGTCTGTCTATTTCTGTGCGCGATTTGGAAAAAGAGTTAGGTTTTAAAATTTTCCGTCGGACGAGTTCGGGAACGTTTTTGACCCGTCGTGGAATGGAATTTTATGAGAAAGCGCAAGAATTGGTCAAAGGCTTTGATGTTTTTCAAAATCAATATGCCAATCCTGAGGAAGAAAAGGATGAATTTTCCATTGCTAGTCAGCACTATGACTTCTTGCCACCAACCATTACGGCTTTTTCAGAGCGCTATCCTGACTACAAAAATTTCCGTATTTTTGAGTCTACTACAGTTCAAATCTTAGACGAAGTAGCCCAAGGGCATAGTGAGATTGGGATTATCTACCTCAACAACCAAAATAAAAAGGGCATCATGCAACGGGTTGAAAAGCTTGGTTTAGAAGTTATTGAACTAATTCCTTTCCAGACTCACATTTATCTTCGTGAAGGGCATCCTTTAGCACAGAAAGAGGAATTGGTCATGGAGGACCTAGCGGATCTGCCAACGGTTCGGTTTACTCAGGAAAAGGATGAGTACCTTTACTATTCAGAAAACTTTGTCGATACCAGCGCGAGCTCCCAGATGTTCAATGTGACGGACCGTGCTACTTTGAATGGTATTTTGGAGCGGACGGATGCCTATGCGACAGGATCTGGATTTTTAGATAGTGACAGTGTTAATGGAATCACAGTCATTCGTCTCAAGGACAATCTAGATAACCGCATGGTCTATGTCAAACGTGAGGAAGTGGAGCTTAGTCAAGCTGGGAATCTTTTCGTTGAGGTCATGCAAGAATATTTTGATCAGAAGAGGAAATCATGAAAAAAAGAGGAATAGTAGCAGTCATTGTACTGCTTTTGATTGGGCTGGATCAGTGGGTTAAAGCCTATGTTGTCCAGCAGATTCCAATGGGTGAAGTACGTTCGTGGATCCCCAATCTCGTTAGCTTGACCTACCTGCAAAATCGTGGGGCAGCCTTTTCGATGTTACAAGACCAGCAGTGGTTATTTGCCGTCATTACACTGGTCGTCATGGCAGGTGCCATTTGGTATCTACATAAACACATGGAGGATTCTCTCTGGATGGTTTTTGGACTGACTTTGATAATCGCGGGAGGTCTGGGCAACTTTATTGACAGAATGAGTCAAGGTTTTGTGGTGGATATGTTTCACCTAGACTTTATCAACTTTGCGATTTTCAATGTGGCTGACAGCTATTTAACAGTTGGTGTGGTTGTTTTATTGATTGCAATGCTTAAAGAGGAAGTAAATGGAAATAAAAATTGAAACTGGTGGGCAACGTCTAGACAAGGCTCTGTCGGATCTGACAGAATTGTCACGCAGTCTCGCTAATGAACAAATCAAGGCTGGACAAGTCTTGGTCAATGGTCAAGTCAAGAAAGCCAAATACACTGTCCAAGAGGGAGATATCGTCACCTACCATGTGCCAGAACCAGAGGTTTTAGAGTATGTGGCTGAGAATCTGCCACTAGATATCATCTACCAAGATGAGGATGTAGCCGTTGTTAACAAACCTCAGGGAATGGTGGTGCATCCGAGTGCTGGTCATACTAGCGGAACCTTGGTCAATGCCCTCATGTACCATATCAAAGACTTGTCAGGTATCAATGGGGTTCTCCGACCGGGTATCGTTCACCGCATTGACAAGGACACATCTGGACTTCTCATGATTGCAAAAAATGATGAGGCCCACTTAGCACTTGCCCAAGAACTCAAGAATAAAAAGTCTCTCCGCAAATACTGGGCGATTGTTCATGGCAATCTGCCAAATGATCGCGGTGTGATTGAAGCGCCGATTGGTCGTAGTGAAAAAGACCGTAAGAAACAGGCTGTGACTGCTAAAGGGAAACCAGCAGTGACGCGTTTTCACGTCTTAGAACGCTTTGGTGATTACAGCTTAGTGGAGTTGCAGCTAGAGACAGGTCGCACTCATCAGATTCGTGTTCACATGGCTTATATCGGTCATCCAGTCGCTGGGGATGAGGTCTACGGTCCTCGAAAAACGCTGAAAGGACATGGACAATTCCTCCATGCTAAAACTCTAGGTTTTACCCATCCGAGAACAGGTGAAACCATGGAGTTCACAGCAGATATTCCAGAAATTTTTAAAGAAACGTTGGAAAGATTGCGAAAAAATGAGAATAGATAAAAGAGTTGAGATGCCTTGTCTCAACCTTTTTCATTTCAAGTCTTTTCTATTTTAAAGCATTCATGTTATAATGGATAAATATGAAGAATCGGAGTGAGAATATGAAGTACAAACGAATCGTCTTTAAGGTGGGGACCTCCTCCTTGACAAATGAAGACGGGAGTTTATCAAGAAGTAAAGTAAAGGCAATTACCCAACAATTAGCTATGCTGCATGAGGCTGGACATGAGTTGATTTTAGTGTCATCTGGGGCAGTTGCCGCTGGATTTGGTGCTTTGGGATTTAAAAAACGTCCGACCAAGATTGCAGATAAACAAGCTTCAGCTGCGGTAGGACAAGGTTTGCTCCTAGAAGAATACACAACCAACCTCCTCATGCGCCAGATCGTCTCTGCGCAAATCTTGCTGACACAGGATGATTTTGTAGATAAACGTCGCTATAAGAACGCACATCAGGCCTTGTCTGTATTGCTTCATCGTGGAGCGATTCCTATCATCAATGAAAATGACAGTGTCGTTATTGATGAGCTCAAGGTTGGGGACAATGACACTCTAAGTGCCCAGGTAGCGGCGATGGTCCAGGCGGATCTCCTGGTTCTCTTGACCGATGTGGACGGTCTCTATACTGGCAATCCCAACTCAGATCCAACAGCCAAGCGCTTGGAGAAAATTGAGACTATCAATCGTGAGATTATTGATATGGCTGGTGGAGCAGGTTCGTCAAACGGTACTGGGGGTATGCTGACAAAAATCAAAGCTGCAACTATTGCGACGGAGTCGGGTGTGCCGGTCTATATCTGCTCTTCCTTGAAATCAGATGCCTTGATTGAGGCAGCTGAAGAAACTAGGGATGGTTCCTACTTTGTTGCGCAAGAGAAGGGACTTCGTACCCAGAAACAATGGCTGGCCTTCTATGCTCAAAGTCAGGGAACGATTTGGGTAGATGGTGGAGCTGCAGAGGCACTTTCAAAAAACGGGAAAAGTCTCCTTTTATCGGGTGTGGTAGAAGTGGAAGGAAACTTCTCTTACCACGATATTGTAACAGTAGCAGATAAAGAAACAGGTCAATCTCTTGGAAAGGGACGTGTCCAATTTGGCGTCTCAGCCCTAGAAGATATGCTTCGTTCCCAAAAAGCTAAGGGAGTCTTGATTCACCGTGATGACTGGATTTCCATCACTCCTGAAATCCAACTGCTCTTTACAGAATTTTAGAGGTGAACGATGGTAAGTACACAAGAACAATTTGAACAGGTACAGGCTGTTAAGAAATCAATCAATACTGCAAGTGAAGCAGTGAAAAACCAAGCCTTGCTAGCTATGGCTGATCACTTATTGGCTGCAACTGAGGAGATTTTAGCGGCCAATGCCCTTGATATGGCAGCAGCCAAGGGGAAAATCTCAGATGTGATGCTGGATCGTCTTTATTTGGATGCAGGACGTATAGAAGCAATGGCAACTGGTATTCGTGAAGTGGTTGCTTTACCAGATCCTGTTGGTGAAGTCCTAGAAACAAGTCAGCTTGAAAATGGCTTGGTTATTACTAAGAAGCGGGTGGCTATGGGGGTTATTGGTATTATCTATGAAAGTCGACCAAATGTGACGTCTGACGCGGCTGCCTTGGCTCTCAAGAGTGGGAATGCGGTTGTTCTTCGTAGTGGTAAGGATGCCTATCAAACAGCTCATGCTATTGTCACAGCCTTGAAGAAGGGCTTGGAGACGACTACCATTCATCCTGATGTGATTCAACTAGTGGAAGATACCAGTCGAGAAAGTAGCTATGCCATGATGAAGGCTAAGGGTTATCTAGACCTTCTCATTCCTCGTGGAGGAGCTGGATTGATCAATGCTGTGGTTGAAAATGCTATCGTACCTGTTATCGAGACGGGAACCGGGATTGTCCATGTTTATGTGGACAAGGATGCCGATGCGGACAAGGCTCTGTCCATCATCAACAATGCTAAAACCAGTCGTCCTTCTGTCTGCAATGCTATGGAAGTTTTACTGGTTCATGAAGACAAGGCAGCAAGTTTCCTTCCTCGTTTGGAGCAAGTTCTGGTTACAAGTCGGAGAGAAGCTGGGCTGGAACCGATTCAATTCCGCCTAGATTGTAAAGCAAGTCAGTTTCTTTCAGGTCAAGCAGCTGAGGCCCAAGACTTTGACACTGAGTTTTTAGACTATGTCCTAGCTGTTAAGGTTGTGAGCAGTTTAGAAGAAGCGGTTGCGCATATTGAAGCCCACAGTACCCATCATTCGGATGCCATTTTGACGGAAAATGCTGAAGCTGCAGCCTACTTTACAGATCAAGTAGATTCAGCAGCAGTTTATGTCAATGCTTCAACGCGTTTCACTGATGGTGGGCAATTTGGTCTTGGATGTGAAATGGGGATTTCTACTCAGAAACTGCATGCGCGTGGTCCAATGGGTTTGAAGGAATTAACCAGCTACAAGTATGTGGTTACTGGTGACGGACAGATAAGGGAGTAAGAGATGAAGATTGGATTTATCGGCTTAGGGAATATGGGTGCTAGCTTGGCTAAGGCTGTTTTGCAGGCCAAGACGGGTGCTCAGATTCTCCTTGCCAATCGTAGTCAAGCAAAAGTAGATGCTTTCATCGCCAACTTCGGTGGTCAGGCTTCCAGCAATGAAGAAATATTTGCAGAAGCAGATGTGATTTTCCTAGGAGTAAAGCCAGCCCAGTTTTCTGAACTGCTGGCTCAATATCAGACCATCCTTGAAAATAGAGAGAGTATTCTTTTGATTTCGATGGCGGCTGGATTGACTTTGGAAAAACTGGCTAGACTACTTCCAAGTCACCACCGAATTATTCGCATCATGCCCAATACTCCAGTTGCTATCGGGCAAGGAGTGATTAGTTATGCCATGTCAGGAAACTGTAGTGCTGAAGACAGTGAACTCTTTTGTCAATTATTAGCCAAGGCTGGTCTCTTAGTTGAGCTGGGGGATGGCTTAATCGATGCGGCGACAGGTCTTGCAGGTTGTGGACCGGCCTTTGTCTATCTCTTTATCGAGGCTTTGGCAGATGCGGGTGTACAGACAGGATTGCCACGAGAAACGGCTTTGAAACTGGCAGCCCAAACAGTAGTCGGCGCTGGACAAATGGTTCTTGAAAGTCAGCAACATCCTGGAGTCTTGAAAGATCAAGTTTGTAGCCCAGGAGGTTCGACTATCGCTGGTGTAGCAAGTCTGGAAGAACATGCTTTTAGAGGAACGGTCATGGACGCAGTTCATCAAGCCTATAAACGAACACGAGAACTAGGTAAATAAGAGGTTGGATGACTCCCAGCCTCTTTTATGGTTGATTGAATGGAGAAGACGCAAAAAGATTGTCACAAAAACCTATTTTTTTGATAGAATAGAAGGTAGAAAAAAAGAAATGAGTTAGACATGTCAAAAGGATTTTTAGTCTCTCTTGAGGGACCAGAGGGAGCAGGCAAGACCAGCGTTTTAGAGGCTCTGCTCCCAATTTTAGAGGAAAAAGGAATAGAGGTGCTGACGACCCGTGAACCTGGCGGAGTCTTGATTGGGGAGAAAATTCGTCAAGTGATTTTGGACCCAAGTCATACTCAGATGGATGCTAAGACTGAACTCCTTCTCTATATTGCCAGTCGTAGACAGCACTTGGTGGAAAAAGTTCTCCCAGCCCTTGAAGTTGGCAAGTTGGTCATTATGGACCGCTTCATCGATAGTTCCGTTGCTTATCAGGGATTTGGCCGTGGTTTAGATATCAATGCCATTGATTGGCTCAATCACTTTGCTACAGATGGCCTTAAACCAGACTTGACACTTTATTTTGATATTGAGGTGGAAGAGGGGCTGGCTCGCATTGCTGCAAATAGTGATCGCGAGGTCAATCGTTTGGATTTAGAAGGCTTAGACTTGCACAAGAAAGTTCGTCAAGGTTATCTTTCTCTTCTGGATAAAGAAGGAAGTCGTATTGCCAAGATTGATGCGAGTCTTCCTTTGGAGCAAGTTGTGGAAACGACCAAGGCTGTCTTATTTGACAGAATGGGCTTGGATAAATGAAACAAGATCAACTAAATGCTTGGCAGCCAGACCAGTTTGACCGTTTTGTCCGTATCCTAGAACAAGACCAGCTCAATCACGCCTATCTCTTTTCGGGTTTCTTTGGAAGCTTGGAAATGGCGCAATTTTTAGCTAAGAGTCTTTTTTGTACGGATAAAGTAGGCGTTTTACCATGTGAGAAATGCCGAAACTGCAAGCTGATTGAGCAGGAAGAATTTCCCGATGTTACCTTGATTAAGCCAGTCAATCAGGTCATCAAGACAGAACGCATACGGGAATTGGTGGGACAGTTTTCCCAAGCAGGGATTGAAAGTCAGCAGCAGGTTTTTATTATCGAGCAGGCGGAGAAAATGCATCCCAACGCATCTAATTCTCTGCTCAAGGTCATCGAAGAACCCCAGAGTGAAGTTTACATTTTCTTCTTGACCAGCGATGAGGAAAAGATGTTACCGACCATCCGTAGTCGGACCCAGATTTTCCATTTTAAAAAGCAAGAAGAAAAACTCATCCATCAATTAGAGCAAGCTGGTCTAGTCAAGAAAAAAGCGACTCTTTTAGCCCAGTTTAGTCAATCGCGAGCTGAAGCAGAAAAGTTGGCCAATCAGGCAAGTTTTTGGACCTTGGTGGATGAAAGTGAACGCCTGCTGACCTGGTTATTAGCTAAGAAAAAAGAAAGTTATCTGCAAGTTGCTAAATTAGCCAACTTGGCGGATGACAAGGAAAAACAAGATCAGGTTTTACGGATTTTTGAAGTTCTCTGTGGGCAGGACCTTCTGCAAGCAAGAGTACGGATGATTCTACAAGATTTGTTAGAAGCTAGAAAAATGTGGCAAGCCAATGTCAGCTTTCAAAATGCCATGGAATATCTGGTCTTGAAAGAAATATAAACTCAAAAAAGGATAAAGAAAGGAAAGGGCTGTTTTATGGACAAAAAAGAATTATTTGACGCGCTAGACGATTTTTCCCAACAGTTATTGGTGACCTTGGCCGATGTGGAAGCTATCAAGAAAAATCTCAAGAGCCTGGTAGAGGAAAATACAGCTCTTCGCTTGGAAAATAGTAAGTTGCGAGAACGCTTGGGCGAGGTGGAAGCAGATACTCCCGTCAAGGCCAAGCATGTTCGTGAAAGCGTCCGTCGGATCTATAAAGATGGTTTTCACGTATGTAATGATTTTTACGGCCAACGCCGAGAGCAGGACGAGGAATGTATGTTCTGTGACGAGTTGTTGTACAGGGAGTAGGCATGCAGATTCAAAAAAGTTTTAAGGGGCAGTCTCCCTATGGCAAGCTTTACCTAGTAGCAACGCCGATTGGCAATCTAGACGATATGACCTTTCGTGCTATCCAGACTTTGAAAGAGGTGGACTGGATTGCGGCTGAGGACACGCGCAATACAGGCCTTTTGCTCAAACATTTTGACATTTCGACCAAGCAGATCAGTTTTCATGAGCACAATGCCAAGGAAAAAATTCCTGATTTGATTGAGTTCTTGAAAGCGGGGCAAAGTATTGCTCAGGTTTCCGATGCGGGTTTGCCTAGTATCTCGGACCCCGGGCATGATTTGGTTAAGGCTGCCATCGAGGAAGAGATTGCAATAGTGACAGTTCCAGGTGCTTCTGCAGGGATTTCTGCCTTGATTGCCAGTGGTTTGGCACCACAACCACATATCTTTTACGGTTTTTTACCGAGAAAATCAGGCCAGCAAAAGCAATTTTTCGACTTGAAAAAAGACTATCCAGAAACTCAGATTTTCTATGAATCGCCTCATCGTGTGGCAGATACGCTAGAAAATATGCTAGGGGTCTACGGTGACCGCTCGGTAGTCTTGGTTAGAGAATTGACCAAAATCTATGAAGAATACCAACGAGGAAAGATTTCAGAGCTACTAGAAAGCATAGCTGAAACGCCACTCAAGGGCGAATGCCTTCTCATCGTTGAAGGTGCCAGTCAGGATGTGGAAGAAAAGGACGAGGAGGACTTGTTCTTAGAAATCCAAGCTCGTATCCAGCAAGGTATGAAGAAAAATCAAGCCATAAAGGAAGTTGCGAAACTCTACCAGTGGAATAAAAGCCAGCTTTACGCTGCCTACCACGACTGGGAAGAAAATGACTAATACTCTTCGAAAATCAAATTCAAACCGCGTCAACGTCGCCTTGCCGTACTCAAGTACAGCCTGCGGCTAGTTTCCTAGTTTGCTCTTTGATTTTCATTGAGTATAAATAGGGAAGTTTGCCTTCTTCCCTTTTTTTGTTATACTAGTAAAAGAAAAAATTAGAAAGATTTGTGGGAGTGAAAAAGTCCTGTCGACTTTTTCAGTCTGAGCCTAGAAACTCGAAAGCGAGGAAAGTCCTGTGGACTTTTTCAGCCCGAGCCTAGAAATTCGAAAGCGAGGAAAGTCCTGTGGACTTTTTCAGCCTGAGTCATGAAATTCGAAAGTTCGTAAGTTCGATTGGCTTTTTCAATGTGAATCTTGTCTTCACACTCCCAAAGAGGTATTAGTGTCGTGTCTCAATCTTATATCAATGTTATCGGCGCGGGATTGGCGGGTTCTGAAGCAGCCTACCAAATCGCAGAGCGTGGTATTCCAGTTAAACTCTATGAAATGCGTGGTGTCAAGTCAACACCTCAGCACAAAACAGACAATTTTGCAGAGTTGGTTTGTTCCAATTCTCTTCGTGGCGATGCCCTGACTAATGCTGTTGGGCTCCTCAAGGAAGAAATGCGTCGCTTGGGTTCGGTCATCTTGGAATCTGCTGAAGCTACACGTGTTCCTGCAGGTGGGGCGCTTGCGGTGGACCGAGATGGTTTCTCACAGATGGTGACTGAGAAAGTAGCCAACCATCCCTTGATTGAGGTGGTGCGTGATGAAATTACAGAATTGCCGACAGATGTTATTACAGTTGTCGCTACTGGTCCTTTGACCAGCGATGCTCTGGCTGAAAAGATTCATGCCCTTAATGATGGTGATGGTTTCTATTTCTACGACGCTGCAGCGCCTATTATCGATGTCAACACCATCGATATGAATAAGGTCTACCTAAAGTCTCGATACGATAAGGGAGAAGCGGCCTATCTTAACGCTCCTATGACTAAGCAAGAATTTATGGATTTCCATGAAGCCTTGGTCAATGCGGAAGAAGCTCCGCTTAATTCTTTCGAAAAAGAAAAGTATTTTGAAGGTTGTATGCCTATTGAAGTCATGGCTAAGCGAGGTATTAAAACCATGCTTTATGGTCCTATGAAACCAGTGGGTCTGGAGTATCCAGACGACTACACAGGACCTCGTGATGGAGAATTTAAAACACCGTACGCGGTTGTTCAACTTCGTCAGGACAATGCGGCTGGTAGCCTCTACAATATCGTCGGTTTCCAGACCCACCTCAAATGGGGAGAACAAAAGCGTGTCTTCCAAATGATTCCAGGTCTTGAAAATGCTGAGTTTGTTCGTTATGGTGTCATGCACCGCAATTCTTATATGGATTCACCAAATCTTCTTGAGCAAACCTATCGTTCCAAGAAACAGCCAAACCTCTTCTTTGCTGGTCAAATGACGGGTGTAGAAGGCTATGTTGAGTCAGCAGCTTCAGGCTTAGTTGCAGGGATTAACGCCGCTCGTCTTTTCAAGGGGGAAAGCGCAGCTATTTTCCCAGAGACCACAGCGATTGGAAGTCTGGCTCATTACATCACCCATGCAGATAGCAAACATTTCCAACCAATGAACGTCAATTTCGGAATTATCAAGGAGTTGGAAGGCGAGCGTATCCGTGATAAGAAGGCTCGTTATGAAAAAATTGCAGAGCGTGCCCTTAAGGACTTAGAGGAGTTTTTAACTGTCTAATTTTTTTGAAAGAATTGCTCATGGCACTATAAAAATCTTAGAAATTGTGATAAAATAGGTAGGATAAAAAAAGGAGAGTAAAAATGGCTAACCCCAAGTATAAACGTATTTTAATCAAGTTATCAGGTGAGGCTCTTGCAGGTGAACGTGGCGTAGGGATTGATATCCAAACAGTTCAAAAAATCGCAAAAGAGATTCAAGAAGTTCATAGTCTAGGGATCGAAATTGCCCTTGTTATTGGTGGAGGAAATCTCTGGCGTGGAGAACCTGCAGCAGAAGCAGGAATGGACCGCGTTCAGGCAGATTATACAGGAATGCTTGGGACCGTGATGAATGCTCTTGTAATGGCAGATTCATTGCAGCAAGTTGGTGTTGATACGCGTGTGCAAACAGCTATTTCTATGCAACAAGTGGCTGAGCCTTACGTACGTGGACGTGCTCTTCGCCACCTTGAAAAAGGCCGTATCGTTATCTTTGGTGCTGGTATTGGTTCACCTTACTTCTCAACAGATACAACAGCAGCCCTTCGTGCAGCTGAAATCGAAGCGGATGCCATCCTTATGGCTAAAAATGGGGTCGATGGTGTTTACAATGCCGATCCTAAGAAAGACAAGACAGCCGTTAAGTTTGAAGAATTGACCCACCGTGACGTTATCAACAAAGGTCTTCGTATCATGGACTCAACAGCTTCAACCCTCTCTATGGACAACGACATTGACTTGGTTGTCTTTAACATGAACCAACCAGGCAACATCAAACGTGTCGTATTTGGTGAAAATATCGGAACAACAGTTTCAAACAATATCGAAGAAAAGGAATAAGAAAATTATGGCTAATGCAATTGTAGAAAAAGCTAAAGAGAGAATGACCCAGTCTCACCAATCACTTGCTCGTGAATTTGGTGGTATCCGTGCCGGTCGTGCCAACGCAAGCTTACTAGACCGTATCCACGTAGAATACTATGGAGTCGAAACTCCTCTTAACCAAATCGCTTCAATTACCATTCCAGAAGCGCGTGTCTTGTTGGTAACACCATTTGACAAGTCTTCATTGAAAGACATCGAACGTGCCTTGAACGCTTCTGATCTTGGTATTACACCAGCTAATGACGGTTCTGTGATCCGCTTGGTTATCCCTGCTCTTACAGAAGAAACGCGTCGTGACCTTGCCAAAGAAGTGAAGAAGGTCGGTGAGAATGCTAAAGTGGCTGTCCGCAATATCCGCCGTGATGCTATGGACGAAGCTAAAAAGCAAGAAAAAGCAAAAGAAATCACTGAAGACGAATTGAAGACTCTTGAAAAAGATATTCAAAAAGTAACAGACGACGCTGTGAAACACATCGACGACATGACTGCCAATAAAGAAAAAGAAATCTTGGAAGTCTAAAAATAAACAGAAAAACTCAGTTGGCATTGCTGGCTGAGTTTTATTCGAAAGAAGGAAATATGAATACAAATCTTGCAAGTTTTATCGTTGGACTCATCATCGATGAAAATGACCGTTTTTACTTTGTGCAAAAGGATGGTCAGACCTATGCGCTTGCCAAGGAAGAAGGTCAACACACAGTAGGGGATACGGTCAAAGGTTTTGCCTATACGGATATGAAGCAGAAACTCCGCTTGACTACTCTAGAAGTGACTGCCACTCAGGACCAATTTGGCTGGGGAACGGTAACGGAAGTTCGTAAGGACTTGGGTGTCTTTGTCGATACCGGTCTACCTGATAAGGAAATCGTTGTGTCACTCGATATCCTCCCTGAGCTCAAGGAACTCTGGCCTAAGAAGGGTGATAAACTTTACATCCGCCTTGAAGTGGACAAGAAAGACCGAATCTGGGGACTCTTGGCTTATCAAGAAGATTTCCAACGTCTGGCTCGTCCTGCCTACAACAACATGCAGAACCAAAACTGGCCAGCCATTGTTTACCGTCTCAAGCTGTCAGGAACCTTTGTCTATCTGCCAGAGAATAACATGCTTGGTTTCATTCACCCAAGTGAGCGCTACGCAGAGCCACGTTTGGGGCAAGTGTTAGATGCGCGGGTCATTGGTTTCCGTGAAGTGGACCGCACCTTGAACCTTTCTCTCAAACCACGTTCCTTTGAAATGTTGGAAAATGATGCTCAGATGATTTTGACCTACTTGGAAAGCAATGGAGGTTTCATGACCTTAAATGATAAGTCATCTCCTGACGATATCAAAGCAACCTTTGGTATTTCTAAAGGTCAGTTCAAGAAAGCTCTCGGTGGCTTGATGAAGGCTGGCAAAATCAAGCAAGACCAGTTTGGTACAGAGTTGATTTAAGCCTTATAGACATGATAAAGAAACTTGAAGAAATGAGTTTAGAGGAACTCTGGCAACTTTTTCCTATTTTTCTGGTAGAGCACAAGTCAGAGTGGAAAGACTGGTATGAATCGGAAAAAGAAAATCTGAAAAAAATATTAGGTGCAAATGTTATTAAAAGAATAGAACATATCGGTAGCACTGCTATCCCTAATATTTGGGCTAAGAACATCGTTGATATTCTGCTAGAAGTAGGTAGAATAGAGGATTTAGTAAGAGATAGGGATTTATTGGTGAAGAATGGTTGGCTAGTGATGTCGGAGAGTCCTAACAGGATTTCGCTAAATAAAGGCTATACAGAGCAGGGATTTGCTGAGAAAGTGTTTCATCTACATTTGCGAATGACGGGAGATCATGACGAGATCTATTTTAGAGATTATCTCTGCCAGCATCCAGATATCGCCCAAGCGTATCAGGAATTAAAACTAAATTTGTGGAAAAAATTTGAACACAATCGTGATGCCTATACAGATGCGAAAACAGATTTTATAAACCACTACGTATCAGAGGCTAAGTTCAGTAATTTTCAAGAATCAGAAAAGTGTCATCAAAAAACTCTTGATAGGAGAAAGAATTGAGAAAATCATTTTACACTTGGCTCATGACCGAGCGCAATCCTAAAAGTAACAGTCCCAAAGCCATCCTAGCAGACCTCGCTTTTGAAGAGTCAGCCTTCCCAAAACACACGGATGATTTTGATGAGGTGAGTCGCTTTTTGGAGGAGTATGCCAGCTTCTCTTTTAACCTAGGAGACTTTGACGCCATCTGGCAAGAATACTTAGAACACTAGAGACAATGAGATGAGGCTAGTATTTTATTGTTCTCTTTGCTATAATAAAAAGAAATAAAAGGATTAGAGAGGTTCTTTATTTGAAGGAACATTCAATAGACATTCAACTGAGTCATCCAGATGACTTGTTTCATCTTTTTGGATCCAATGAGCGCCATCTTCATTTGATGGAAGAAGAGCTCGATGTGGTGATTCATGCTCGTACGGAGATTGTCCAGGTTATCGGAGAAGAGTCTGCCTGTGAGGAAGCCCGTCAGGTTATTCAAGCCTTGATGGTTTTAGTGAATCGTGGGATGACAGTTGGGACGCCAGATGTGGTGACGGCTATTAGCATGGTCAAAAACGATGAAATCGACAAGTTTGTCGCCCTTTACGAAGAAGAAATCATCAAGGATAATACTGGGAAACCGATCCGTGTCAAAACCTTGGGTCAAAAGCTTTATGTGGACAGTGTCAAACAGCATGATGTGACCTTTGGAATCGGACCTGCAGGGACAGGGAAGACCTTTCTTGCAGTGACCTTGGCAGTGACTGCCCTTAAACGTGGGCAAGTCAAGCGTATTATCCTGACTCGACCAGCAGTGGAAGCAGGTGAGAGTCTAGGATTTCTTCCGGGAGATCTCAAGGAGAAGGTAGATCCTTACCTTCGACCTGTTTATGATGCCCTGTATCAGATTCTCGGAAAAGACCAGACGACTCGTCTCATGGAGCGTGAAATTATCGAAATCGCGCCCCTTGCCTACATGCGTGGACGGACCTTGGACGATGCCTTTGTCATTCTCGATGAGGCGCAAAACACGACCATCATGCAGATGAAGATGTTCCTGACTCGTTTAGGATTTAATTCTAAGATGATTGTCAATGGAGATATCAGTCAGATTGACCTGCCGCGAAATGTCAAGTCCGGTTTGATTGATGCCCAAGAAAAGCTCAAGAACATTCATCAAATTGACTTTGTTCATTTTTCAGCCAAGGATGTGGTTCGCCATCCAGTTGTCGCTCAAATTATCCGAGCCTATGAACCAGCTCCAGTTAAAAATGAAGAGAAGAACGAAGAAACAGAATAGCAAAAAGAGCAGTTCAGATGAAGCTGCTCTTTATCGTATCTGTGTTAATTAGTTAATGTCTTTAGACAAGTTCATCAATCGAAGTGTAATCCTTATCTAGCCCTTGGGCAACTGGAAGACTAGTCAAGTAACCTTGGTAAGTTGTCACTCCTTCACGTAAGCCTTGATCTTCAGTGACTGCTTTTTGGAATCCCTTGTCAGCTAAAGCTTCGATATAAGGAAGGGTGACATTAGTTAGGGCGATGGTTGAAGTACGAGCTACCGCGCCAGGGATGTTGGCAACAGCATAGTGGAGCACCCCATGTTTTTCATAGACGGGCTCATCGTGCGTGGTCACACGATCAGCTGTTGCGATAACACCACCTTGGTCAACGGCAACGTCAACGATGACAGATCCCGGACGCATTTGTTTGACCATCTTGTCTGTCACCAGTTTTGGAGCCTTAGCACCAGGGATGAGAACTGCACCAATCACCACATCAGCATCTCTCACACTTGCTTCGATGTTGAAAGAATTTGACATAAGAGTTTGGATTTGGTTTCCAAAGACTTCTTCTAGTACAGAGAGACGTTTAGCACTGATATCTAAAATAGTCACTTGAGCACCGAGTCCCAAGGCGATGCGGGCAGCATGTGTACCAACGACACCGCCACCGATGATGGTTACTTTTCCTTTTGGAACACCCGGTACACCACCAAGTAGGACACCAGAGCCGCCAGCTTGTTTGGTAAGGAAGTGAGCACCGATTTGAACTGCCATACGACCGGCAACCTCACTCATTGGAACGAGGAGTGGTAGGTGACCTAGGGAGTCACGGACAGTCTCATAGGCAATTCCTGTTGTTTTTGCTGCTAGCATGGCATCTGCTAATTCTGGAGCAGCGGCCATGTGCAAGTAAGTGAAGAGGAGAAGATCATCTCGCAAATAGCCATATTCAGAAGCTAGTGGTTCTTTTACTTTCACGACTAACTCAGCTGCCCAAGCTTCAGCAGCAGTAGCGACAATCTCAGCACCTTGCTTTTGATAGTCCGCATCAGTAAATCCTGAACCGAGACCAGCATTTGTTTCGATGAGGACATGATGCCCACGGGTGATCAAACTGTGGACGCCAGCAGGAGTGAGGGCAACGCGGTTTTCATTGTTCTTAATTTCTTTTGGAATTCCGATTAACATAGAGATAACCTACCTTTCAATTGACGGTATTGTTTTAGTTGTCACATTCCAGTTCATAAATGAAAAATGTGATGGTTTTATTGTATATGAAACCGCTTCAAAAATCAAGAAAAACTTGTCATCCAAATTTATTTATGCTAGACTAGTGAGAATCAAGCTCTAATGGAGGAAAAAGTATGGAATCAATATTTGTGAAATTTGCTCAGTATCCATCAATAGAAACGGAGCGTTTATTGCTCCGACCTGTAACCTTGGACGATGCAGAAGCTATGTTTGAGTACGCCTCAGACAGAGAAAATACACGCTACACTTTTCCAACAAATCAAAGCTTAGAAGAAACCAAGAACAACATCGCTCAGTTCTACTTGGCTAATCCCTTGGGACGGTGGGGAATCGAACTAAAAAGCAATGGCAAGTTTATCGGAACCATTGACTTGCACAAGATCGATACTGTTCTTAAGAAGGCAGCCATTGGCTACATTATCAATAAAAAATATTGGAATCAAGGATTGACGACAGAAGCCAATCGTGCTGTGATTGAACTGGCTTTTGAGAAGATTGGAATGAACAAGTTGACTGCCCTTCATGACAAAGACAATCCCGCATCAGGAAAGGTCATGGAGAAA
Source organism: Streptococcus oralis (assembly GCF_001578705.1). Taxonomy (GTDB): domain Bacteria; phylum Bacillota; class Bacilli; order Lactobacillales; family Streptococcaceae; genus Streptococcus; species Streptococcus oralis_J. The sequence continues at coordinate 180,941 of NZ_KQ969037.1, forward strand.
TCAGGTATGCGTTTTTCCCACGAAGAACCCTATGCCAGAATGGATAATAAAGAACCAGGTCGAATTATCACAAGGGTTCATTATGTCTTGACTAAGGAAGACTATTTTGCAAATAAATAAGCAGTTGAAAAGATTTTTCGACTGTTTTTTCTTTCTCTTACGAATAAGTTAAGAGAGGAGAAAAAATGGAAGTCATTATCGAGAAAATCAAAGAATATAAAATCATTGTCATCTGTGCTGGCTTGGGTTTAGCCTTAGGCGGATTTTTCCTGCTAAAGCCAACTTCACAAACACCTGTGAAAGAAACAAATTTGCAGGCTGAAGTTGCGGCCGTTTCAAAGGATTCATCGTCTGAAAAGGAAGTCAAGAAGGAAGAAAAGGAAGAGTCTCCTGAACAAGATCTAATCACAGTAGATGTCAAAGGTGCTGTCAAATCGCCAGGGATTTATGACTTGCCTCTTGGCAGTCGGGTTCACGATGCCGTTCAGAAGGCGGGTGGATTGACAGAAGAAGCGGACAGCAAATCACTTAATCTAGCTCAGAAAATCAGTGATGAGGCTCTGGTCTACGTCCCGACTAAGGGAGAAGAAGTAGCTAGTCAGCAGACTGCTTCTGGAACGACTCCTTCGACAAGTAAAGAAAAGAAGGTCAACCTCAATAAAGCTAGTCTGGAAGAACTCAAGCAGGTCAAAGGCTTGGGAGGAAAACGAGCTCAGGACATTATCGACCATCGTGAGGCAAATGGCAAATTCAAGTCGGTAGATGAGCTCAAGAAGGTTTCTGGAATTGGCGCAAAGACCATAGAAAAGCTAAAAGATTATGTTACAGTGGATTAAGAATTCCCCTATTCCTCTAATCTATCTGAGTTTTCTGTTACTCTGGCTTTACTATGCCATTTTTGGAGCGTCCTATCTCGCACTGCTAGGTTTTGTTTTTTTGCTCGTCTGCCTCTTTTTTCAATTTCCATGGAAATCTGCTGGAAAAGTTCTAGCGATTTGTGGAGTTTTTGGATTTTGGTTTCTGTTTCAAACTTGGCAACAGACACAAGCTAGTCAAAACCTAGTGGATTCTGTTGAAAGGGTTCGGATTTTGCCTGACACTATTAAGATCAATGGAGATAGTCTGTCCTTTCGGGGTAAGGCTGACGGCCGTACCTTCCAAGTTTATTATAAACTTCAGTCCGAGGAGGAGAAAGAGCATTTTCAGGCCTTGACAGACCTTCATGAGATTGAACTAGAAGGAAAACTTTCCGAGCCAGAAGGTCAGAGAAATTTTGGTGGCTTTGACTACCAAGTCTATCTGAAAACTCTAGGGATTTACCAGACACTGACTATCAAGAGAATTCAGTCAGTTAAACAGGTTAGCAGTTGGGATATAGCTGAAAATTTATCAAGTTTACGTCGAAAGGCTATTGTTTGGATCAAGACGCACTTTCCAGACCCTATGCGTAACTATATGACAGGTCTTCTGTTAGGACATCTGGATACGGACTTTGAGGAGATGAATGAACTCTATTCCAGTCTTGGAATTATTCACCTTTTTGCCTTATCAGGTATGCAGGTGGGCTTCTTTATGGATGCCTTTAAGAAACTCCTCTTACGATTGGGCTTGACCCAAGAAAAGTTGAAGTGGCTGACCTATCCCTTTTCCCTTATCTATGCAGGTCTGACAGGTTTTTCAGCATCGGTTATTCGTAGTCTCTTGCAAAAGTTACTGGCCCAACATGGCGTTAAGGGTTTGGATAACTTCGCCTTGACGGTGCTTGTCCTCTATATCACCATGCCCAACTTTTTCTTGACAGCTGGAGGGGTCTTGTCCTGCGCTTATGCTTTTATCTTGACTATGACAAGCAAAGAAGGGGAGGGGCTTAAGGCTGTTGCCAGAGAAAGTCTGGTCATTTCTTTGGGAATATTGCCTATTCTATCCTTCTATTTTGCAGAATTTCAGCCTTGGTCTATCCTTTTGACTTTTGTCTTTTCCTTTCTGTTTGATGTGGTATTCTTACCGCTTTTGTCCATCTTATTCATTCTGTCTTTTGTTTACCCAGTCACTCAGTTTAACTTTGTCTTTGTGTGGTTGGAGGACATCATTCGCTTGGTATCGCAGCTGGCAAGCAGGCCTCTGGTCTTTGGTCAACCCAATGCATGGCTTTTGATTCTTCTCTTAGTTTTATTAGCCTTGGTCTATGACATGAGGAAAAACATCAAAAGACTAGCAGGGTTCAGTCTCTTTATTGTGGGGCTCTTTTTCTTGACCAAGTATCCACTGGAAAATGAAATTACCATGCTGGATGTAGGGCAAGGGGAAAGTATTTTCCTACGGGATGTAACTGGGAAAACCATTCTCATAGACGTGGGAGGCAAGGCAGAGTCTGATAAGAAAATCGAAAAATGGCAAGAAAAGGCGACGACCAGCAATGCCCAGCGAACCGTGATTCCCTATCTAAAAAGTCGCGGAGTAGCCAAAATTGACCAGCTGATCTTGACCAACACAGACAAGGAATATGTTGGTGATTTGCTGGAGGTGACCAAGGCTTTCCATGTCGGAGAAATTTTAATATCAAAAGGAAGTTTGACACAGAAAGAATTTGTGGCAGAACTACAAGCGACTCAAACCAAGGTACGCAGTGTGACAGCAGGGGAGAATTTACCGATTTTTGGCGGTTCTTTAGAAGTCCTATCTCCAAGGAAGATTGGAGATGGAAGTCATAGTGATTCCCTCCTTCTTTATGGGAAACTCTTGGATAAGCACTTTCTCTTCAGTGGAAACTTGAAAGAGAAGGGAGAGAAGGATCTTTTAAAGCAATATCCTGACTTAGAGGTGGATGTCTTGAAAGTCGGTCAACATGGTTCTAAAACCTCATCAAATCCAGCTTTTCTAGAAAAACTCAACCCAGAGATTTCTCTCATCTCAATGGGCAAGAACAATCGTGCGAAACTCCCCCATCAGGAAACCTTGACTCGACTGGAAACTATCAATAGTAAAGTTTATAGAACAGATCAGAACGGAGCTATTCGCTTTAAAGGATGGAATAGTTGGCAAATCGAAAGTGTTCGTTAGGAAGAAAAGTGTTATATATTGGTGAAGTAAACTGAAAATCTGTTGCATAATACCGAGAAAAACGATATAATGAAAGTGTTTTCAAGGGTAGTGATATAAATGCAATGTAAACATGAAAAATCAGCAAAAGTTGTTTTATTAGCGAGTTTATCATCTATTGTTTTTGTCAGTCCAGTGAAGCAGCTGTGACAGTTACTAAAAGTTATTGGTATGATTGGAATACTGTTTGGGAATATAGTACCAACTATCACGACCATCAATATGCTTGGATCCCGTCACGGTCTCGTTATTATAGCTATTCTGAGTATAAAGTTGGTGGAAGCTGGAACTACGCTCGCTATGAGGTTATTAACTACTAGACAGGAAACTATTAATCGTTAAAGAGTGAGAAAAAGGAGGGCTGGATATGTTAACTCTTACTCATGTTACCTTAAAAACGCGACAAGTCATCTTGCAAGATGCGGATTTCACCTTTAAAAAAGGTAGGATTTATGGCCTTCTTGCTATCAATGGCTCGGGAAAGACGACCCTGTTCCGAGCTATGAGCAAGCTGCTTCCCCTTAGTAGTGGAAATATCGCAGTCCCTCCTTCTTTATTTTATTATGAGAGCGTTGAATGGCTGGATGGAAACTTAAGTGGGATGGACTACCTTCGTCTCATAAAAAATATCTGGAAGTCAGACCTGAACTTGGGGGATGAAATCGCCTACTGGGAAATGTCTGACTATATCAACCTTCCCATCCGCAAGTATTCCTTAGGCATGAAGCAACGCTTGGTGATTACCATGTATTTTCTCAGTCAGGCGAAATGCTGGCTCATGGATGAGATAACAAATGGCTTAGATGAGTATTATCGACAGAAGTTTTTTGATAGACTGGCACAAATCAATAGACAAGAACAGCTGGTTCTTTTGAGTTCCCACTACAAAGAGGAGTTAATGGAGATTTGCGATAGCATCGTAACCATTCATCAGGGGCAGATAGAAGAGGTTCCGTTATGAAAGATATTAGCCTATTTTTGTTAAAGAAAGTTTTCAAAAGTCGCTTAAATTGGATTATCTTACTTTTATTTGCATCTGTACTTGGTGTTACCTTTTATTTAAATAGTCAGACTGCAAACTCACACAGCTTGGAGAGCGAGTTGGAAATCCGTCTTGTAAAATATGAGAGAATCATCAATGAAAATGAAGCGAAACTCTCCCAAATGTCTGACACCAGCTCGGAGGAATACCAATTTGCTAAAGAAAATTTAGACATACAAAAAAATCTTTTGACTCAAAAGAAAGAAATTCTGGCTTTGTTAAAAGAAGGACGCTGGAAAGAAGCCTACTATTTGCAGTGGCAAGATATAGAGAAGAGTTATGAAATTTTATCAAAGGAACCGACTGCTAGTTCTGACTTAAAAATGGCGGTTGACCGCCAACGAAAGATTTACCAAGCCCTGTATCCCTTGAACATAAAAGCACATACTTTGGAGTTTCCGACCCACGGGATTGATCAGATTGTCTGGATTTTAGAGGCTATCATCCCAACCTTGTTTGTGATTGCTATTATTTTTATGCTAACACAACTGTTCGCAGAAAGATATCAAAATAATCTCGACACAGCTCAGTTGTATCCTTTTTCAAAAGTGACATTTGCCTTGTCTTCTCTTGGAGTTGGGGTGAGTTATGTAACCGTGCTGTTTATCGGAATCTGTGGATTTTCTTTTCTAGTGGGAAGTCTGATAAGTGGTTTTGGACAGTTAGATTATCCCTACCCATTCTATAGCTTAACCAATCAAGAAGTAACTATTGGGAAGATACAAGATGTATTATTTCCTAGCTTGCTCTTAGCTTTCTTAGCCTTTATCGTCATTGTGGAAGTCGTCTACTTGATTGCTTACTTTTTCAAGCAAAAGATGCCCGTCCTCTTTCTTTCCCTCATTGGGATTGTTGGCTTATTGTTTGGTATCCAAACGATCCAGCCTCTTCAGAGTATTGCACATCTGATTCCCTTTACTTACTTGCGTTCAGTAGAGATTTTATCTGGAAGCTTACCTAAACAAATTGATAATATCAATCTAAATTGGGGTATGGGGATGGTCTTACTTCCTTGCCTGATTATCCTTTTGTTAGTGGGGATTCTATTTATCGAAAGATGGGGAAGTTCACGTAAAAAGGAAGTTTTTAATAGGTCTTAGTGTTCCTATACAGAAGATGAGGAAAAAACTAACACAGAGAGGGAACCGAAATGGTTCTCTCTTTTTGATGCGGACATCAAGAAGAAAACAGAAAGTTTTTTGAAAAAATGACTTTTTATCTTGACAAGGGCTAGAAAACTTGGTATCATATAAAAGTTGAGAAAAGCAGAAGTGAGAGCTTCTCGCCTTGTGACATCAAGTTGCCTGGCCCTACGGATGAAAAGTTTCTAAGAAACGCTATCATAACGTGCGGGCTTGTATCATTACGAGCCCGCTCTTGTTTTTCTCTAATAATAAAAAAGAGGTGAAAACCATAGCAAAGCAAGACTTATTCATCAATGATGAAATTCGTGTACGTGAAGTTCGCTTGATCGGTCTTGAGGGAGAACAGCTAGGCATCAAGCCACTCAGCGAAGCGCAAGCATTGGCTGATAGTGCAAATGTTGACTTAGTATTGATTCAACCCCAAGCAAAACCGCCTGTTGCTAAAATTATGGACTACGGTAAGTTCAAATTTGAGTATCAGAAAAAGCAAAAAGAACAACGTAAAAAACAAAGTGTTGTTACTGTGAAAGAAGTTCGTCTGAGTCCAACTATTGACAAGGGTGACTTTGACACAAAACTTCGCAATGCACGTAAATTCCTTGAAAAAGGAAATAAAGTTAAGGTATCTATTCGCTTTAAGGGTCGTATGATTACCCATAAAGAGATTGGTGCAAAAGTTTTAGCCGAGTTTGCTGAAGCAACACAAGATATTGCGATCATCGAACAACGAGCTAAGATGGATGGACGCCAAATGTTCATGCAGTTGGCGCCAGCAACTGACAAAAAATAATTGTCAGAAAGTTAAATAAAGGAGAAAAAATCATGCCAAAACAAAAAACACACCGCGCATCAGCTAAACGTTTCAAACGTACAGGTTCTGGTGGACTTAAACGTTTCCGTGCTTACACTTCTCACCGTTTCCACGGAAAAACTAAGAAACAACGTCGTCATCTTCGTAAAGCATCTATGGTGCATTCAGGAGATTTCAAACGTATCAAAGCAATGCTTACTCGCTTGAAATAATAGCCTAACAGTAAGTAAACAATTCTAGGAAATATTTGGAGGAAATAAAACATGGCACGTGTTAAAGGTGGCGTTGTATCACGCAAACGTCGTAAACGTATTCTTAAATTAGCAAAAGGTTACTATGGAGCTAAACACATCTTGTTCCGTACTGCAAAAGAACAAGTAATGAACTCTTACTACTATGCATACCGTGACCGTCGTCAGAAAAAACGTGACTTCCGCAAATTGTGGATCACTCGTATCAACGCGGCAGCTCGTTTGAACGGACTTTCATACTCACAATTGATGCATGGTTTGAAATTGGCTGAAATCGAAGTTAACCGTAAAATGCTTGCTGACTTGGCTGTTAACGATGCAGCAGCTTTCACAGCTCTTGCAGATGCAGCTAAAGCAAAACTTGGTAAATAATTACTTTTAAGACTGGAACAGGATTGTCCCAGTCTTTTTAGAAATAAAGGAGAAAGCTATGGCTTCAAAAATGCTACACACTTGCTTGCGAGTAGAAAACCTTGAAAAATCAATCGCATTTTATCAAGACGCTTTTGGTTTTAAAGAATTACGTCGCAAGGATTTTCCAGATTATGCCTTCACCATTGTCTATCTAGGACTTGATGGTGACGACTACGAGTTGGAATTGACCTATAACTATGACCACGGCCCTTACGTGGTAGGAGATGGATTCGCCCATATCGCCCTCAGTACACCTGACCTTGAAGCACTTCATCAAGAACATAGCGCGAAAGGCTATGAGGTTACAGAGCCAAAAGGCCTACCAGGAACCCCACCAAACTATTACTTTGTCAAGGATCCTGATGGCTACAAGGTTGAAGTCATTCGTGAAAAATAATCCCGTACAGTCAAGTAGAATGTTCGTTTTCTACTTGACTTTTTTACTTTGAAAGAGTATACTAATACAAATTTAACCTTTAAGGGGAGTCCAGAGAGACTCACAAGGTGTCAGATAAAAGGGATAGGGGGTTCTCTGTGGGGACTTTTTAAGTGTGCGCATGAGTTCTAGCCTAACCTGACTGAGGCCTTGCATTAGCAAGGTCTTTTCTTTATCTGGTCCCCTTAAATTTAAGGAGGAAAAGTCATGAATCCCACATGTAAAAAGCGTATGGGTGCCATTCGTTTGGAATGCATGAAGGTGGTTGCTCAGGAGGAAATTGCGCCAGCAATCTTTGAATTAGTCCTAGAAGGGGAGATGGTTGAAGCCATGCGATCAGGCCAATTCCTTCATCTGCGCGTGCCTGATGATGCCCATCTCTTGCGCCGTCCTATTTCAATTTCGTCTATTGACAAGGCAAACAAGCAGTGTCATCTTATTTATCGGATTGAGGGTGCTGGGACCGCCATTTTTTCAACATTAAGTCAGGGGGATACTCTTGATGTGATGGGACCTCAGGGAAATGGTTTTGACTTGTCTGATTTAGACAATCAGAGTCAAGTTCTCCTCGTTGGAGGAGGAATTGGTGTTCCACCCTTACTTGAGGTAGCCAAGGAATTGCATGCGCGTGGGGTGAAAGTAGTAATAGTCCTCGGTTTTGCTAACAAGGATGCTGTTATTCTCGAAACAGAATTGACCCAATATGGTCAGGTTTTTGTTACGACAGATGATGGTTCGTATGGTATTAAGGGAAATGTATCTGTTGTTATCAATGATTTGGATAGTCAGTTTGATGCCGTCTACTCATGTGGGGCCCCTGGAATGATGAAGTACATCAATCAAAAATTTTATAATCATCCAAGAGCCTATCTATCTCTGGAATCTCGTATGGCTTGTGGGATGGGGGCTTGCTATGCCTGCGTACTAAAAGTGCCAGATAGTGAGACAGTCAGTCAACGTGTCTGTGAAGATGGCCCTGTTTTCCGTACAGGAACAGTTGTGTTATAAGGAGAAAGTCATGACTACAAATCGCTTACAAGTTTCTCTACCGGGTTTGGACTTGAAAAATCCTATCATACCAGCATCGGGCTGTTTTGGTTTTGGTCAAGAGTATGCAAAGTATTATGATTTAGACCTTTTAGGCTCCATTATGATCAAGGCGACGACACTTGAACCCCGTTTTGGCAATCCAACTCCAAGGGTAGCTGAGACACCTGCTGGTATGCTCAATGCAATCGGCTTGCAAAATCCGGGTTTAGAAGCTGTTTTAGCAGAAAAGTTACCTTGGCTGGAAAGAGAATATCCAAACCTTCCCATCATCGCAAATGTTGCGGGCTTTTCAAAACAAGAGTATGCTGCCGTTTCTCGAGGAATTTCCAAGGCGACAAATGTAAAAGCTATCGAGCTCAATATCTCTTGTCCTAATGTGGATCACGGTAATCATGGACTTCTGATTGGGCAAGATCCTGACTTGGCTTATGAAGTGGTAAAGGCAGCTGTGGAAGCTTCCCATGTGCCAGTTTATGTCAAACTAACTCCTAGTGTGACGGATGTTGTCACCATTGCCAAAGCCGCAGAAGATGCAGGAGCAAGTGGCTTAACCATGATCAATACCCTTGTCGGTATGCGTTTTGACCTCAAAACTAGAAAACCAATCCTAGCCAATGGAACGGGTGGGATGTCTGGTCCTGCAGTTTTTCCAGTCGCCCTCAAACTCATCCGCCAAGTCGCTCAAACAACAGACCTTCCCATTATTGGAA
>NZ_KQ969037.1:190054-259976 GCF_001578705.1 Streptococcus oralis
AGTGGGGGAGTGGATTCGGCTGAAGCTGCTTTAGAAATGTATCTGGCTGGTGCCTCTGCCATCGGAGTTGGGACAGCTAACTTTACCAATCCTTATGCCTGTCCCGATATCATCGAACATTTACCAAAAGTCATGGATAAATATGGCATTAGTAGCTTGGAAGATCTCCGTCGAGAAGTTAAAGCCAGTCTGAGGTAAACTAGGTCTTCCTTATCGTCAACAAGACATAGAATCTTCATCAATTTGTAATATTTCCGTTAGTCAACTATGTTACAATAGGTTTTATAAAATAGTAATAGTGTAGATCGTTTTCTACTGAGGAGAATAAAATGAAGAAGATACTACTTGCAAGTACTGTCGTTCTTTCTATGGCAGGATTTGCAAAGACATCTGTACATGCTGAAGAATCTCAGATTACGAAAAAAACTCAGACCACAGATCTAGTCGAGAAAAAAGAAGAAGCTGTTCCCAAGAAAGAAGTTCCTAAAGTCGAGACGAAGAAAGAGCCAGCTGTAAAAGAGGAAAATTCTTCTAAAGATGACTCATCCAAAAAGGAAAAAAAAGAGGAAGTTATCAAGGAAGGTTGGAAAAAAGAGCAAGGAAACTGGCGTTTTTATGAAAATAACCAGCCTGTCGTAAACTGGAAAAAAATTAGTGGTACTTGGTATTACTTTGACAAAAACGGTATTATGCTCAGTAATACTATAATTGATGGTTACCTTATCCAAGGTAATGGCACAATGGCAGAAAATGCTTGGGTGAAAATATCTGACAAGTGGTACTATGCAACAGCTTCAGGAAAGATTTCTCGCGACAAATGGGAAAATATTGAAGGTAGCTGGTACTATTTTGATAAAAACGGAATCATGCTTAGTCGCACCATCTATAATGACTATCTCTTCCAAGGCAGTGGCGCAATGGCAGAAAATGCTTGGGTGAAAATATCTGACAAGTGGTACTATGCTACAGCTTCAGGCAAAATTTCTCGCGACAAATGGGAAAAGATTGAAGGTTCTTGGTATTACTTTGATAAAGATGGTGTCATGCTTAGTCGCATCATCTATAATGACTATCTCTTCCAAGGTAGTGGTGCCATGGCAGAAAATGCTTGGGTGAAAATATCTGACAAGTGGTACTATGCTACAGCTTCGGGCAAGATTTCTCGCAATAAATGGGAAAAAATCAAAGGAACATGGTACTATTTCAATAGCGATGGTGTGATGGCAAGTAGCCAGTGGAAAAGTGGCTACTTTCTGAAAGATAGTGGCGCTATGGCGGAAAAAGAGTGGATTTTTGATAAATCCTACAATAGCTGGTTCTACTTGAAGTCAGGTGGGGCCTATGCTTCACGTGAATGGATTGGTTCATACTACCTTAAATCAGGTGGCTATATGGCCAAAAATGAATGGATTTTTGACAAAGATTACGATGCTTGGTACTATCTAAAAGATGATGGTCGATACGTAACAGGTACTTTTACGATCAAAGGTAAAGAGTATTCCTTCCAGAATAATGGGAAGTGGATATCAGAGGCAAAATATTACAAAGTGAAGCCAATTACTGCTTATGTTTATAGCGCTTCTGGTGAAAGATTGAGTTATGTATCCAAAGGAACTATCGTCTCACTTGGAGATGCACAATCTAAAAAAGATAGTCAAATGCCAGTCAATATTTCTGGTTTATCCGGCTTCATGAATAAAAGTGATTTAGTAGCTATTGATAAAGACAGTGAATTTGTCCCTCATTATACAAGTGATGGCAAGTATTTTTACCATGAGTTATCACCTTATGTGAGTCTTCGTGTTGCGCCACATAGCTTAGCTATGACCATTGGTAAGAAATATTATTCAACTGATGGAATTCATTTTGATGGCTTTACCATTGAAAATCCTTTCCTCTTTAGAAATTTGACCAAGCCAAGTAATTACAGCGCAGCTGAATTGGATAAAATTTATTCTTTGATGAATATTCGGGATAGTCGCCTCGCTGGTAAGGGAGCTGTTTTTAAGGAAGCTGAGGAACGCTATGGTGTAAATGCTCTTTACTTAATGGCTCATAGTGCACTTGAGAGTGCTTGGGGACGGAGCCAGATTGCCAAGGATAAGAATAATTTCTTTGGAATTGCGGCTTATGATTCGAGCCCATATACCTCAGCCAAGAAATTTGATGATGTGGATAAGGGGATCCTCGGCGCGGCTAAGTGGATTCGTGAAAATTACATTGACTATGGCAGAGACCACCTTGGAAACAAAGCAACTGGAATGAATGTTCGCTATGCTTCTGATCCATACTGGGGTGAGAAGATAGCCAGCATCATGATGAATATCAATGGTAAACTTGGCGGAAAAGACTAGGGAAGAACAAAATCGGGAACCATGATAGATTGGTTGTCGATTTTTTGTTATAATAAAAAAAGTAGACAACAAAGGAGACAGTCATGACATTTGAAGAAATTCTGCCTGGGTTAAAGGCTAAGAAAAAATATGTACGAACTGGTTGGGGAGGGGCTGAAAACTATGTCCAGCTCTTTGACACTATCGAACAAAACGGGGTTGCACTTGAAGTGACGCCCTATTTCCTCATCAACGTGTCTGGAGAAGGGGAAGGTTTTTCCATGTGGAGCCCGACACCTTGTGATGTTTTAGCGACGGATTGGGTAGAAGTGCATGACTAAATGTGTACTCATTACAGGAGTGAGTTCAGGGATCGGTTTGGCTCAAGCTCGCCTCTTTTTAGAGAGTGGCTATCAAGTTTATGGAGTTGACCAAGGCGAAAATCCACTTTTACAGGGTGATTTCCACTTTTTACAGAGAGATTTGACCTTGGACTTGGAGCCGATTTTTGACTGGTGTCCTCAGGTGGATGTTTTGTGTAATACTGCAGGAGTTTTGGATGCTTACAAACCGCTTTTGGAACAGACAGAACAAGAAATTCAAGAGATTTTTGAGATTAACTATGTGACTCCTGTAGAGTTGACTCGCTATTATTTGACGCAAATGCTGGAAAATAAAAAAGGCATCATTATCAATATGTGTTCTATTGCCTCTAGTCTAGCAGGAGGCGGGGGACACGCTTATACTTCCTCAAAACATGCTCTTTCCGGCTTTACCAAGCAGTTGGCCCTAGACTATGCTGAAGCTGGAATTCAGGTCTTTGGTATCGCTCCAGGAGCTGTTAAGACAGCTATGACCGCTGCCGACTTTGAACCAGATGGCTTAGCTGACTGGGTGGCTAGTGAAACGCCAATCAAGCGCTGGATTGAGCCAGAGGAAGTAGCAGAGATTAGCCTTTTCTTAGCAAGTGAAAAGGCGAGCGCCATGCAAGGACAAATTCTGACAGTGGATGGTGGTTGGTCTTTGAAGTAGGAGGAACTGATGGAAATCAAAAAACACTTTGGAGTCTATGCTGTTTGCTTTGAAAACGGGAAGTTACTCTGCATTGAAAAAACGAGAGGCCCTTATCAACATCGGTATGATCTACCCGGTGGTAGTCAGCAACTTGGCGAAGGATTGACGGAAACGCTGATTAGAGAAGTTATGGAAGAGACGGGATATAAGCTTAGGGGTTACGCTAATCCTAGGATTTATGATGTGCTGGTTCAAGAAGATGGGCAAGACTTTGCAGTACATCATATCATGGCTTTTTATGATATAGTACTCGATTTTGAACACTCTCAAAATTCAATTTCTCGGGAGGTTCTTGATGGAAGTAATGATTCAGCAAATGTACTTTGGTTGAATTTGGAAGAAATTACTACAGAAAATGCTTCTCCTTTAGTGTTGCAGGTTAAGGCAGAGTTACTAGGATTTCCAGAATTAGATATGACAAGCTATAGAAATTGGAAGGTGAAGTAGGGGGATAATGGAACTATTTAAAACATGGAAGAAAAATATGGTTCTCTATGGTCTTAAATCTCAAATCGGGACTGTCTACCGAAACAGTGATAGGACAACAAGCTTTTATGATGTTGGGAATTTTCTATACCTAGCAGGGGAGTTGGATTCCAGATTTTGGGAAGATTTTGTTAGAAAATATGGTTTAGATTATAAGATTATTATTTCAGAAAATATCAATTGGCAAGATTTTCTGCATCGGAAAGTGGGGCTAAATTCTTTTACTCGCTATTCTTTTAAAGATAAGGCAAATTTTCAAGTTGAATTTCTAAATGATCTAGTTACTCATTTGGAGGAAGGTTACAATATTGTGCCTATTGATAATCATATTTATAACTGCTTTTCTGAGGAAGAATGGTCACAAGATTTACAGGGGAATTTTGAGTCTTATCAGGATTTTATTTTAAAAGGTGGATTTGGCTTTGTGATTCTTAAAAATAATGAACTGATTGCTGGGATTTCTTCAGGGTTAGTTTACCGTGGAGCAGTTGAAGTGGAAGTTGCAACTAGACCAAACGAACAAGGAAATGGATTTGCTAAAAAGCTTGGTGCTACAATGATTCTAGAAAGTTTAAATAGAGATATGTTTCCACTTTGGGATGCTCATAACGAAGCTTCCAAAAAAATAGCAGAATTTTTAGGATATGAGTTAGTTGGACCTTATGAAGCTTTTGAACTAGAGGAAAGTTTCATATAATAATATCTGATGTTGTATCTTTTAAGGCGAGGTGAATGGACATGCAAAACCAGCTAGCCCTTAGTGGCGAGAAAATCACTGAAAAAGTTTACCAACAAATTTTGCATCATGTTGGTATGATTCGTGGGGAATACTTGCTAAGAGAGCTCAATCAAAACATCCTGTTACCAAGTTGTCCGCAATTTGTAAAAGATTATCTAGACACCATTTGCTCCTTGTACTCAGATGAAGAAGTCTGGTATCGTTTTTCAGAATTAACGAATACAGAAGCGAATTGTTTAGAGGGAACTAAAGAGTGTTTTGATGAAAAACATCCCTTGTTTGGATATAGAGGAACTAGGCGTTTATTGGCGTGTCCGGATGAATTTCAAGCCGAGGCACATGTCGTTACAGAAGTTTATCAAACCAATCCCAATCTGTCTGTTATTTTTCCTTTTGTCAATGATGCTGAGCAGTTAAAGCAAGCTATTACAGTATTACGTCAGCATGGTTTCATTGGAAAAATTGCCACGATGATTGAGTTACCGTCAGCGTATTTCGACTTGGACAGGATATTGGAAACAGGCATTTCAAAGATTGTAGTTGGAATGAATGATTTGACTTCCTTTGTTTTTGCGACTGTGAGAAATAGTCAATGGCATGATATGGAAAGTCCAATAATATTAGATATGCTAAGACAGATGCAGGATAAAGCAAGGATGAAAAAGATTGACTTTGCTGTAGCAGGCTATCTGAATGATTCTTTCATACAAAAAATGAATCAGATGGGTATCAAATGCATTATCCACTACAGTTCTATTCCAGAGATTTTTAATTTAGAGATTGACCATCCAGACCACCTCAAACGTGTAAAAGAAGTAAGTAAAAAATTACAAAGGAGCAACCCATGACACCTCAAGAAATGTGGAATGACTACAAGCAAATCAATCCCTCTATTGGAGATGAGATAGACGCTTGGGCTTTTGGAGTGGAGCCAGACCTTTTAGCAGATTTGGTTTTAAAAGGCGAAAAGGCTGCAACAGCATCAGCTTACGATCTCTATGCACTAGAGGGCGAACCCCTTCCGCAAGAAGGGACCTTTGATGTCATTTTAGACAGTCAAAATCAGACTGTCTGCATTGTCGAAATTACAAAGGTTTCCGTTCAGCCCTTTCATCAAGTTTCTGCTGACCATGCCTATAAGGAAGGTGAGGGAGACAAATCTTTAGCCTATTGGCGCCAGGTTCATGAGGACTTTTTCGCCGACTGTCTGAATGAAGCAGGCCTGACTTTTACACCAGACAGCAAAGTTGTTTTGGAAGAATTTCGAAAGGTCTACCCACTGTAGACTGCTATAAGGAAGAAAGTTTTGGAAATCACCGTCCAATCCTTTTTTCTTAATCAAAACATGATATAATAAGTTTGTTTGAAGAAGAGCAGCAGCTCTTAAACTTAGAATAGGAGAAAAGAATGCAAGCAGTTGAACATTTTGTGAACCAATTTGCGCCCCAACATTATGATTTATTTTTGGACTTGAGTCGTGAGACCAAGACCTTTTCTGGAAAGGTGACAGTTACGGGTCAAGCTAAGTCTGAGCGTATTTCCCTTCACCAAAAGGACTTGGAAATTGCCTCAGTAGAAGTTGCTGGTCAAGCTCGTCCTTTTACAGTGGATCATGACAATGAAGCCCTTCATATCAAACTAGCAACAGCTGGTCAAGTTGAATTGATTATTGCTTTTTCAGGAAAAATCACCGACAACATGACAGGGATTTACCCTTCATACTACACAGTGGATGGTGTCAAGAAGGAGGTTTTGTCTACCCAGTTCGAAAGCCACTTTGCGCGCGAAGCCTTTCCATGTGTGGATGAGCCTGAAGCCAAGGCAACTTTTGACCTCGCTTTACGTTTTGACCAAGCAGAAGGTGAAGTCGCTCTTTCAAACATGCCAGAAATTGATGTTGAAAATCGTAAGGAAACAGGCATCTGGAAGTTTGAAACAACACCTCGCATGTCTTCTTACTTGTTGGCCTTTGTTGCAGGTGATTTGCAAGGAGTAACAGCTAAAACTAAAAACGGTACCCTTGTAGGTGTCTACTCAACCAAAGCCCACCCATTATCTAACCTTGATTTCTCACTGGACATCGCCGTTCGCTCAATCGAGTTTTACGAAGATTACTACGGAGTTAAGTACCCAATCCCTCAATCGCTTCACATCGCCCTTCCTGACTTCTCAGCAGGTGCCATGGAAAACTGGGGTCTGGTGACCTACCGTGAAGTTTACTTGATTGTGGATGAGAACTCAACCTTTGCTAGCCGCCAACAAGTGGCTCTTGTTATTGCCCACGAGCTTGCCCACCAATGGTTTGGAAACCTGGTTACCATGAAATGGTGGGATGACCTCTGGCTCAATGAAAGTTTTGCCAACATGATGGAATACGTCTGTGTGGATGCCATCGAGCCAAGTTGGAATATCTTTGAGGACTTCCAAACAGGTGGCGTTCCAGCGGCGCTTAAACGCGATGCAACGGATGGTGTTCAGTCTGTCCATGTCGAAGTCAAACACCCTGATGAAATCAATACCCTCTTTGATGGCGCTATCGTTTATGCCAAAGGAAGCCGTCTCATGCACATGCTTCGTCGTTGGTTAGGTGATGCTGATTTTGCTAAAGGTTTGCATGCTTACTTTGAAAAACACCAGTACAGCAACACCATCGGTCGTGACCTTTGGAATGCCCTTGGTCAAGCATCAGGTCGTGATGTTGCAGCCTTCATGGATTCTTGGTTGGAACAACCTGGTTATCCAGTTCTCACTGTCAAAGTTGAAAATGACGCCTTGAAGATTTCCCAAAAACAATTCTTTATCGGGGAACACGAAGACAAGAACCGTCTCTGGGTGGTACCACTCAACAGCAACTGGAAAGGCTTGCCAGATACACTTGAAACTGAAAGTATCGAAATTTCTGGCTATGCAGCTCTTCTTGCTGAAAACAAAGGAGCGCTTCGCCTTAACACGGAAAATACGGCTCACTACATTACAGACTATCAAGGAGACTTGTTAGATGCCGTTCTTGCTGAGCTAGAGACACTTGATAACACAAGTAAACTGCAAATCGTTCAAGAGCGCCGTCTGCTTGCTGAAGCAGGGCACATTTCTTATGCGGACTTGCTCCCAGTCCTTGATAAACTTGCTAAGGAAGAGTCTTACCTTGTGGTATCAGCTGTTTCTCAAGTGATTTCTGCCCTTGAGCGCTTTATCGATGAAGGAACAGAAACTGAGAAAGCCTTTAACACTCTGGTTGCTAAATTGGCTCATCACAACTATGACCGTCTTGGCTTTGAAGCCAAAGACGGGGAGTCAGATGAGGATGAATTGGTTCGTCAGTTGGCCGTTTCCATGATGATTCGATCCAATGATGCAGCAGCTAGTCAAGTTGCTAGCCAAATCTTTGCAGCTCACAAGGAGAATCTTGCAGGACTTCCAGCAGCCATCCGTGCTCAAGTTCTCATCAATGAAATGAAACACCATGAGACCAAGGACTTGGTTGCAGCTTATCTGGACCTCTACACTCATGCCACAGATGCTGTTTTCAAACGCCAGTTGGCAGGAGCTCTTGCATACAGTACAGATGCTGACAATATCCAAACCTTGATTCGTTCATGGAAGGATAAATTTGTGGTGAAACCACAAGACTTGTCTGCTTGGTATTACCAGTTCCTAGCTCATCAAACAACTCAAGAAACTGTTTGGGTATGGGCGCGTGAAAACTGGGATTGGATCAAAGCCGCTCTTGGTGGAGATATGAGCTTTGATAGCTTTGTCATCTTCCCATCACACATCTTTAAAACTGAGCAACGCTTGGCGGAATACAAAGAATTCTTTGAGCCACAACTTTCTGACCTTGCTCTCAGCCGTAACATCCGCATGGGGATCAAGGATATCGCAGCGCGTGTTGACTTGATTAAGCGTGAGAAAGCAGCAGTAGAAGCTGTTGTAGCCCAATATGCTAAAGCTTAATTCATTCGAAATGTAAACAAAAACTCAACTTTCTATCTGAAAACAAGGGAGAGTTGAGTTTTTTTTAAGGCAATTTTGGTATAATAATCATAATAAGGAGGAGTTTCTGATGATAAAAATCTTATTAGTAGAAGATGACCTAGGCCTGTCAAACTCAGTATTTGACTTTTTAGATGATTTTGCAGATGTCATGCAGGTCTTTGATGGAGAAGAAGGTCTCTACGAAGCTGAAAGTGGTGTCTATGACTTGATTTTGCTTGACCTGATGTTGCCTGAAAAAAATGGCTTCCAAGTCTTGAAAGAATTGCGTGAAAAAGGGATCTCAACACCAGTCCTGATCATGACTGCCAAGGAAAGTTTAGATGACAAGGGACATGGATTTGAACTGGGAGCGGATGACTACCTCACCAAACCTTTCTACCTAGAAGAACTCAAAATGCGGATCCAAGCCCTTCTCAAACGTTCAGGCAAGTTTAACGAAAACACCTTGACCTACGGGGATATTGTCGTCAATCTTTCAACGAATGAAGTAAAAGTGGAAGATACTCCTGTGGAACTGCTCGGAAAAGAGTTTGAGTTGTTGGTTTACTTCCTTCAAAATCAAAATGTTATTCTTCCCAAGACACAAATTTTTGACCGTCTATGGGGATTTGATAGCGATACGACGATTTCCGTTGTAGAAGTCTATGTCTCAAAAGTTCGTAAGAAATTGAAGGGAACAGCCTTTGCTGAAAATCTTCAAACCTTACGTAGTGTCGGGTATATTTTAAAAGATGTTCAATAAACTTAAAAAAACATGGTATGCGGATGATTTCAGCTATTTCATTCGAAACTTTGGAGTGTTCACCTTGATCTTCTCTGCTATGACCTTGATTATCCTCCAGGTCATGCACTCGAGTCTCTATACTTCTGTAGATGAAAAACTCCAAGCTCTTAGTGGTAGTCCCCAAGCGGTTATCCAGTTAGCACTGAATCGGGCAACTGAGGAGGTCAAGGACATCCAACCCGCAACTTCGGATGCCAGCAAGGCTGAAATCAAACCAAATGTTAGTTCCAATACTGAAGTCTTGCTCTTTGACAAGGATTTTAACCAACTCTTACTGGGCAATCGTTTTTTAGGTTTGGATAAGATCAAGCTGGACAAGAAAGAGTTGAATCACATTCGCCAAATCCAAGTTGTCAATAGCTACGGTCAGGAAGAAACCTACCGAATGATCTTGATGGAAACAAATTCGTCCACTGTTTCAAGCAACGTCAAATATGCGGCGGTTTTAATCAATACCAGCCAGCTTGAGCAAATCAGCCAAAACCATGAGCATTTAATCGTAGTAGTCATGGCTAGTTTCTGGCTCCTGTCGTTAATCGCTAGTGTTTACCTAGCCCGTGTCAGTGTCAAACCTTTATTGGAAAGCATGCAAAAGCAGAAGTCCTTTGTTGAAAATGCGAGCCACGAACTGAGAACGCCTTTGGCTGTTTTACAAAATCGTTTAGAGACTCTCTTTCGAAAACCAGAAGCAACGATTATGGAGTCCAGCGAAAGCATTGCTTCTAGTCTTGAAGAAGTCCGCAACATGCGTTTCCTTACAACCAATCTTCTCAATCTAGCACGTCGAGATGATGGAATCAAGCCTGAAATAGCAGAAGTATCACCACAGTTTTTTAAGACAACCTTTGCTAACTATGAGTTGATTGCTTCTGAAAATGATCGCATTTTTGAGTATGAAAATCGGATTTATCGTCCCTTCATGACAGATCAGTTGCTCCTAAAACAGCTCATGACTATCTTGTTTGATAATGCCATTAAGTATACTGAAGGAGATGGAAAGATTGAGTTTGTGGTCTATGCTACGGATCGCCATCTCTATCTAACAGTAACGGATAATGGGATTGGGATCTCTGCTACCGATAAAAAGAAAATCTTTGATCGTTTCTACCGTGTAGACAAGGCAAGAACCCGTCAGAAAGGTGGCTTTGGCCTTGGGCTATCTTTGGCCAAGCAGATCGTAGATGCCTTACGAGGAACGATTAGCGTCAAAGATAACCAGCCTAGAGGAACAATTTTTGAAGTTAAAATCGCTATCCAATCTCCTCCCAAACGTAGGAATAAATAAAAAAGGCAGTTTTTAAAACTGTCTTTTTAAGTAAACTGAAAAGAGGTTGGCACTACTACCAACCTTTATTTTGAAATTTTTCGTTTCATAATCTTTCGTTGAAGTTGTAGAAGGGCAAAACTAAGACCCATTGCAACGATAAATGATAGTGCTGTATTCAATTTCATAGCTAAAAAGATAAAGCTAAAGATTGCTGTGAAAATACAGAAACAAGCGATATTGACAAAAAATAAAATTTCTTTTAAACCAGAGCTGACTGGGGCTTCAGGTGTATAATCTTGATAAAGCGGAGTTTGATTCGATTCGGGAGCTTGTTCAAACTCATAAGCTTCTAGTTTTCTTGCGGGCATGATTCTCTCCTTAACAGTACATAACTATTTTATCATTTTTTATGCAGAGAATCATTACAGAAAGATTACAAAAAGAATAAAGTACCTTTTCATTTAGAAAGGATAGCTGATTTTTGAGAAATGTGGTATAATTTTCCTTATGGAAAAGATTATTGTTACAGCAACTGCTGAAAGTATTGAACAAGTTGGACAGTTACTTGAAGCTGGCGTAGACCGTATCTATGTCGGTGAGAAAGATTTTGGCCTTCGTCTGCCAACGACCTTTAGTTATGAAGAGTTACGCACCATCGCTAAGCTCGTTCATGATGCAGGTAAAGAGTTGATCGTTGCGGTTAATGCCCTCATGCACCAAGATATGATGGACCGTATCAAGCCTTTCTTAGATTTTTTGGAAGAAATCAAGACAGACTACATCACTGTTGGAGATGCAGGTGTCTTTTACGTGGTCAATCGCGATGGCTATTCCTTTAAGACCATCTACGATGCTTCAACCATGGTGACAAGTAGCCGTCAGATTAACTTCTGGGGTCAAAAGGCTGGCGCATCTGAGGCTGTCTTGGCACGTGAAATTCCATCTGCTGAGCTATTCAAGATGCCTGAGATTTTGGAAATTCCTGCTGAAGTGTTGGTTTACGGAGCTAGTGTCATTCACCATTCTAAGCGTCCGCTCTTGCAAAACTACTATAACTTCACGCATATCGATGATGAAAAGACACGCAAACGTGATCTTTTCTTGGCAGAACCGAGTGACCCAGAAAGCCATTACTCTATCTTTGAAGACAATCATGGTACCCACATCTTTGCCAACAATGACCTTGATTTGATGACCAAATTGACAGAATTGGTGGAGCATGGTTTCACTCACTGGAAGCTAGAGGGGATCTACACACCAGGACAAAACTTTGTAGAAATTGCTAAACTCTTTATTCAAGCGCGTAGCTTGATCCAAGAGGGGAATTTCAGCCATGACCAAGCCTTCTTGCTGGATGAGGAAGTGCGCAAGTTACACCCTAAAAACCGATTCCTCGACACAGGATTCTATGATTACGATCCTGATATGGTTAAATAGGACACCAAAACCCGAAATAAAAATGTTCGGGTTTTTCAAGTGTATTCATGAAATAAAAACGGATACATGTTATAATGAAAGTAGCTCTTTATTGGAGGTATTTAAGTGGAGAATCTGAAAAAGATGGCAGGTATCAAGGCTGCTGAGTTTGTCAAGGATGGTATGGTAGTCGGTCTGGGAACTGGTTCTACTGCCTACTATTTCGTAGAGGAAGTAGGTCGTCGGATTAAGGAAGAGGGTTTGCAGATTACTGCTGTAACGACTTCTAGTGTGACCAGTAAACAGGCTGAAGGACTTAACATTCCGCTTAAGTCGATTGATCAAGTAGATGTTGTCGATGTGACGGTTGACGGGGCGGATGAAGTAGATAGCCAGTTTAACGGAATCAAAGGTGGTGGTGGTGCCCTTCTGATGGAGAAGGTTGTCGCAACGCCCTCAAAAGAATATGTTTGGGTGGTGGATGAAAGCAAACTGGTCGAGAAACTAGGTGCTTTTAAATTGCCAGTAGAAGTGGTTCAGTATGGCGCAGAACAGGTTTTTCGTCGTTTTGAGCGAGCTGGCTACAAACCAAGTTTCCGTGAAAAAGACGGCCAACGTTTTGTGACCGATATGCAGAACTTTATCATTGACCTAGCCTTGGATGTCATTGAAGATCCAATTGCCTTCGGGCAAGAATTGGACCATGTCGTTGGTGTCGTAGAGCATGGCTTGTTCAACCAAATGGTGGATAAGGTCATCGTAGCGGGACGAAATGGTGTTCAGATTTTAACTTCAACAAAAGCAAACTAATCAAAATAATAAGGAGACAGACTATGTCAAAATTTAATCGTATTCACTTGGTGGTACTGGATTCTGTGGGAATTGGTGCTGCGCCAGATGCCAATAACTTTGTCAATGCAGGGGTTCCAGATGGAGCTTCTGACACACTGGGACACATTTCAAAAACAGTTGGTTTGAATGTACCAAACATGGCTAAAATCGGCCTAGGAAATATTCCTCGTGAAACTCCTCTTAAGACTGTACCAGCTGAAAGCAATCCAACAGGTTATGCAACAAAATTGGAAGAAGTATCACTTGGTAAGGATACTATGACGGGTCACTGGGAAATCATGGGACTCAACATTACCGAGCCTTTCGATACTTTCTGGAACGGATTCCCAGAAGAAATCTTGACAAAAATCGAAGAATTTTCAGGACGCAAGGTCATTCGTGAAGCTAACAAACCTTACTCAGGAACAGCTGTTATCGATGATTTTGGACCACGTCAGATGGAAACTGGGGAGTTGATTATCTATACTTCAGCTGACCCTGTTTTGCAAATTGCTGCCCACGAAGACATCATTCCTTTGGATGAATTGTACCGTATCTGTGAATACGCTCGTTCGATTACACTTGAACGTCCTGCTCTTCTAGGTCGTATCATTGCTCGTCCATATGTTGGTGAACCAGGTAGCTTCACTCGTACAGCTAACCGTCGTGACTTGGCCGTTTCCCCATTTGCACCAACTGTTTTGGATAAATTGAACGAAGCTGGCATCGATACTTATGCTGTTGGTAAAATTAACGATATCTTTAACGGTGCGGGTATCAACCATGATATGGGCCACAACAAGTCAAACAGCCATGGAATTGATACACTCTTGAAGACTATGGGACTTGCTGAATTTGAAAAAGGATTCTCATTCACAAACTTGGTTGACTTTGATGCCCTTTATGGCCACCGTCGCAATGCTCATGGCTACCGTGATTGCTTGCATGAGTTTGATGAACGCTTGCCTGAAATTATCGCAGCCATGAGAGAGAATGATCTTCTTTTGATTACTGCTGACCATGGAAATGACCCAACCTATGCAGGAACTGACCACACTCGTGAATATATTCCATTGTTGGCCTATAGCCCTGCCTTTAAAGGAAATGGTGTCATTCCAGTCGGACATTTTGCAGATATCTCAGCGACAGTTGCGGATAACTTTGGTGTTGAAACTGCCATGATTGGTGAAAGTTTCTTAGATAAATTGGTATAAGATGACGCGGTATGCTTTACTGGTTCGAGGTATTAATGTCGGTGGGAAGAATAAGGTTGTCATGGCGGAGCTTCGTCAAGAATTGACAGAGTTGGGACTGGGAAAGGTTGAAACCTACATCAACAGTGGCAACATTTTCTTTACTTCAACAGATGCCAAAGCCCAATTGGTTGAAAAGTTAGAGGCTTTCTTTGAAGTCCATTATCCATTTATCCAGAGCTTTTCTTTGCTGAGTCTAGAGGACTTTGAAGCGGAACTTGAAGATCTGCCAGATTGGTGGACCAAAGACCTAGCTCGAAAAGATGTCCTCTTTTACACGGAGGGCTTGGATGTGGCTCGAGTCATCGAGAAAGTGGACAGTTTGGAACTGGAAGATGAAATTGTTCATTTTGGAAGACTTGGGATTTTCTGGGGGAAATTCTCTGAAGAATCCTACTATGCAACTGCCTATCACAAGTACTTGCTCAAGATGCCTTTCTATCGCAACATCACCATTCGCAACGCAAAAACCTTTGACAAAATCGGTCAAATGCTAAAAAATAATAAAGGAGACACACAATGACATTTTTAGATAAGATCAAGGAAACAGCTGCTTTCCTGAAAGAAAAGGGAATCCAAGCACCTGAGTTCGGTCTAATCCTTGGATCAGGACTTGGAGAATTGGCAGAGGAAATCGAAAATCCAGTTGTAGTAGACTACGCAGACATTCCAAACTGGGGCCGCTCAACAGTAGTCGGTCACGCTGGTAAATTGGTATATGGTGAACTTTCAGGGCGCAAGGTCTTAGCTCTTCAAGGTCGCTTCCATTTCTACGAAGGAAATCCTCTGGAAGTCGTGACTTTCCCAGTACGTGTGATGAAAGTTCTCGGATGTGAAGGTGTCATTGTAACCAATGCAGCTGGCGGTATTGGATTCGGTCCTGGTACTTTGATGGCTATCTCAGACCATATCAATATGACGGGTCAAAATCCATTGATGGGTGAAAACTTGGATGACTTTGGTCCACGGTTCCCTGATATGTCTAAAGCCTACACACCAGAATACCGTGCTACTGCCCATGAAGTGGCTAAAAAACTCGGTATCAAGCTTGATGAAGGTGTCTATATCGGTGTAACCGGTCCGACTTATGAAACACCTACAGAGATTCGTGCCTATAAGACATTGGGAGCAGATGC
Source organism: Streptococcus oralis (assembly GCF_001578705.1). Taxonomy (GTDB): domain Bacteria; phylum Bacillota; class Bacilli; order Lactobacillales; family Streptococcaceae; genus Streptococcus; species Streptococcus oralis_J. The sequence continues at coordinate 205,370 of NZ_KQ969037.1, forward strand.
AGTTGGTATGTCCACTGTTCCTGAAGTTATTGTGGCCGCTCACTCAGGCTTGAAAGTTCTAGGAATTTCATGTATCACTAACCATGCTGCTGGTTTCCAAGAAGAACTCAACCACGAGGAAGTTGTAGAAGTGACTGAACGTGTCAAAGGTGACTTCAAAGGTTTGCTTAAAGCTATTCTTGCTGAATTGTAATTAATAATCAATCATAGAAAGGGTGGATTCAAGTTTTTTCCTGAGTTTGTCTTGCTATAAAATAGCAAATGAGAAAGGCGGAGTAGGTGTTTAAATGCTACTCCCTCTTTAAAGTTTATAAAAAGAAAGGTAGAACGTGTGTTCTGATTTGAACACGAGCGGAAAACTTTTCTAAAAACATTGAAAGGAAGGGTAGTTCGGGTTTGAGTTGAATCCGAGCTATTCTCCTCTATATTATATTATCAAAATTAAGAAAGAAAGGAATTGAACCCACCCTAAAAGCAGTGGGAAAAAGATAGTTGGTCTAGCGAGCATCGCTCACTGCACCCAACTCCTATTTTCCCTTCGATTTTTGACGGGTTTGGTATCTTTTTGACTATCACATTTAGAATAAAGAAAGGTAGAGCGAGGTGTTCTGATTTGAACACGAGCGAAAAACTTTTCATAACAATAAAAGAAAGGATGGGTAAACCGTATTTGCTGAACTGAATACGGGCGGAGAACTGTGTAAAAAAGATAAACTGTCTAGCATCTGTGATGCTTCGTCAGTTTCCTATTTTTACTTTGTTCTCTGTCGCTGTCCTAAATATACAAAAAGAAAGGTAGAGTAAGGTGTTCTGATTTGAACACGAGCGGAAAACTTTTCTAAAAACATTGAAAGGTAGGTAGTTTGGGTTTGAATTGAACCCGTGCTATTCTCCTATTTATCATCAAAATTAAGAAAGAAAGGAATTGAACCCACCCTAAAAGCAGTGGGAAAAAGATAGTTGGTCTAGTGAGCATCGCTCACTGCGCCCAACTCCTATTTTCCCTTTGCTTTTTGACGGGTTTGGTATCTTATATTATGTCTATCCATATTGCTGCTAAGCAGGGTGAAATTGCTGATAAAATTCTTCTTCCGGGGGATCCTCTTCGTGCGAAATTTATTGCGGAGAATTTCCTTGAAGGTGTTGTTTGTTTTAACGAAGTGCGTAACATGTTTGGCTACACTGGTACTTACAAGGGTCACCGTGTATCTGTCATGGGAACTGGGATGGGAATACCATCTATTTCAATCTATGCACGTGAGTTGATTGTGGACTATGGTGTGAAAAAATTGATCCGCGTGGGAACTGCTGGTTCGTTAAACGAGGATGTCCATGTCCGTGAATTGGTTTTGGCACAGGCTGCTGCAACCAACTCAAACATCATCCGCAACGACTGGCCACAGTATGATTTCCCACAAATCGCTAGTTTTGACTTGCTAGACAAGGCCTACCATATCGCCAAAGAACAAGGTATGACCACCCACGTTGGGAATGTTTTGTCATCAGATGTCTTTTACTCAAACTACTTTGAAAAGAACATCGAGCTTGGTAAATGGGGAGTTAAAGCTGTGGAAATGGAAGCAGCAGCCCTTTACTATCTTGCTGCCCAACACCACGTCGATGCACTTGCTATCATGACCATTTCTGATAGCTTGGTCAATCCAGATGAAGACACTACTGCAGAAGAACGTCAAAATACCTTCACAGATATGATGAAGGTTGGTTTGGAAACCTTGATTGCAGAGTAAAATGTAAAAGAAAATCCTGATTTCATTTGAAATTAGGATTTTTTCATAGATGCGATTTTTTTGGGGTCTGGTGTAACGCGGAGGGTCTTTTGTCCTGTGTAGGTTACAAAGCCAGGTTTTCCACCAGTTGGTTTGTTGAGTTTTTTCACTTCAATCATATCCACTTGCACGAGATTTGACAGGCGCCCTTTGGAAAAGTAGGCTGCTAGTTCGGCTGCGTCTGTCTTGACTTCGTCAGAAGGATTGAGATTTCCTGAGATGACGACATGACTTCCAGGAATGTCCTTGGCATGGAACCAAAGTTCCTCCTTACGAGCCATTTTAAAGGTCAATTCCTCATTTTGCAGGTTGTTTCGACCGACATAGATGATAGTTTTGCTATCACTCGCCAGATACTGTTCTGGTTTTTTGCGTTTCTGAATTTTCTCACGTTGGCGTCTTCTAATGAAGCCTGTTTGGATCAATTCTTCACGGATTTCAGCGATTTCCTCTAGTCCAGCTTGGTTGAGCACAGTCTCGACACTTTCTAGATAAAGAATGGTGGCCTTGGTTTCTTCGATCAACTCAGTCAAGTATTTGACAGCTTCTTTGAGTTTCTGGTAACGTTTAAAATAGCGTTGAGCATTCTGGCTGGGAGTTAGTGCCTTATCAAGAGCAATGGTGATAGGCTGATTGGTGTAGTAGTTGTCTAGGATAACCTGGTCTTGGTCATTAGGCACTTGGTGGAGGAAGGTTGTCAGCAATTCTCCTTTTTGGCGAAATTCCTCAGCATTGTCTGTTGCTAGTAACTCTTTTTCTTGTTTTTTTAGCTTATGTCGATTTTTCTGAAGTTCATTTTCAACACGACGAATCAGTTCGCTAGCTTGCTGTTTAACGCGGTCGCGCTCGGCTTTATCCTTATAATAGGTATCTAAGAGATCCGAAAGACTGGCAAAAGGCTCTCCTACATGATTTGCAAAAGGAACTGGGCTGAAGGAAGTCTCTGTTAGGTAAGGCTTGGTTTCTTGCCCGAAGAAGTTTCGGAAAGTGGATAGTTTATCATGGACCAATAGACTTTCTAATTCATTTGCTGTATCGCGTCCTAAACCTTGAAAGAGGCTTTGAAGATTTTTTGCCTTCAGTTCTTGGGTTTGTAGGATTTCAAAGAGCTTTTCATCCTTGACAGTAAAAGGATTGAGAGACTCGGTACTTGGTGGAGCGATATAGGTCGATCCTGGAAGTAAGGTGCGGTAGCTATTTTGTGAAAAGCCAACGTGTTTGATGACTTCGAGGATTTTATGGCTACTTTTATCTATGAGGAGAATATTGCTATGTTTGCCCATGATCTCGATAATCAAGGTAGCCTGGATATGGTCCCCAATCTCATTTTTATTGGAAACTGTAATTTCCACTATTCGGTCATTTTCGATTTGTTCAATTGACTCAATCAGAGCACCCTGCAAATACTTTCTCAAAACCATGATAAAAGTAGAAGGTTGGGCTGGATTTTCGAAAGTTGTTTGGGTCAGCTGGATGCGACCAAAAACAGGATGGGCAGAGAGGAGCAGGCGATGACTTTGGCGATTGCTGCGGATTTGCAAGACTAACTCTTGTTCAAAAGGCTGATTGATTTTCTGAATGCGACCATTGACTAACTCGCTTCGCAATTCCTCAACCATGTGGTGTAAAAAAAATCCGTCAAATGACATCGTTCTCTCCTTGTGATTGTATTCCATAGTATTATATCAAAAAGGTAGAATAAAATCATGGAAATGTGGTATAATAAAGCCAAGTAAAGAGAATCGAGAAGTACATGTATATTGAAATGGTAGATGAAACTGGTCAAGTTTCACAAGAAATCTTGCGACAAACCCAAGAAATTTTGGAATTTGCAGCCCAAAAAATAGGAAAAGAAGACAAGGAAATGGCAGTCACTTTTGTGACCAACGAGCGTAGCCATGAACTCAACCTTGAGTACCGTGACACGGACCGTCCGACAGATGTCATCAGCCTTGAGTATAAGCCAGAGTTGGACATTGCCTTTGACGAAGAGGATTTGCTTGAAAATCCAGAATTGGCAGAGATGATGTCTGAGTTTGATGCCTACATTGGGGAATTGTTCATCTCTATCGATAAAGCGCATGAGCAGGCTGAGGAATACGGTCACAGCTTTGAGCGTGAGATGGGCTTCTTGGCAGTACACGGCTTTTTACACATTAACGGCTATGATCACTACACTCCGGAAGAAGAAGCGGAGATGTTCGGTTTACAAGAAGAAATTTTGACAGCCTATGGACTCACAAGACAATAAACGAAAATGGAAAAATCGTGACCTGGTATCTAGTTTAGAATTTGCCCTTACAGGAATTCTGACTGCGATCAAGGAAGAACGCAATATGCGAAAACATGCAGTGACAGCCCTTGTGGTTATCCTTGCAGGTTTTGTTTTTCAGGTGTCACGAATCGAATGGCTCTTTCTCCTAATGAGCATTTTCTTGGTAGTAGCCTTTGAAATTATTAACTCTGCTATCGAAAATGTGGTGGATTTGGCCAGCAACTATCACTTTTCTATGTTGGCCAAGAAAGCCAAGGACATGGCAGCAGGAGCCGTGCTTGTGGTCTCTCTTTTTGCTGCAGTGACAGGTGCACTTATCTTTCTCCCACGCATTTGGGATATACTATTTTAAACACTAAGAGGAAATTATGACATTTAAATCAGGCTTTGTAGCCATTTTAGGACGTCCCAATGTTGGGAAGTCAACCTTTTTGAATCACGTCATGGGGCAAAAGATTGCTATTATGAGTGACAAGGCGCAAACAACGCGCAATAAAATCATGGGGATTTACACCACGGATAAGGAGCAAATCGTCTTTATCGACACGCCGGGGATTCACAAGCCTAAGACGGCTCTTGGGGATTTCATGGTGGAATCTGCCTACAGCACCCTTCGTGAAGTGGACACCGTTCTTTTCATGGTGCCTGCTGATGAAGCGCGTGGTAAGGGGGACGACATGATTATCGAGCGTCTTAAGGCTGCCAAGGTTCCTGTTATTCTAGTGGTGAACAAGATTGATAAGGTTCATCCAGACCAGCTTTTGTCTCAGATTGATGATTTCCGTAATCAGATGGACTTTAAGGAGATTGTCCCTATCTCAGCCCTTCAGGGGAATAACGTTTCTCGTCTAATCGACATCCTTAGTGAAAATCTTGAGGAAGGTTTCCAGTATTTCCCAGCTGATCAAATCACAGATCATCCTGAGCGTTTCTTGGTTTCAGAAATGATTCGTGAGAAGGTTCTCCACTTAACACGCGAAGAGATTCCGCACTCAGTCGCAGTAGTAGTTGACTCTATGAAACGGGACGAAGTGACAGACAAGGTTCATATCCGGGCAACCATCATGGTTGAGCGCGATAGCCAAAAGGGTATTGTCATCGGAAAAGGTGGCGCAATGCTCAAGAAAATTGGGACCATGGCCCGTCGTGATATCGAACTCATGCTAGGGGATAAGGTTTTCCTAGAAACTTGGGTCAAGGTCAAGAAAAACTGGCGTGATAAAAAGCTAGATTTGGCTGACTTTGGTTATAATGAGAAAGAATACTAAGTAGAGGTGGGCTCATGCCTGCTTCTTGTTTTTACAGAAGGAGGGACTATGCCTGAATTACCTGAGGTTGAAACGGTTCGTCGTGGATTGGAAAAATTGATTTTGGGAAAGAAGATTTCTAATATAGAGATTGCTTATCCTAAGATAATCAAGACAGATGTGGACGAGTTTCAAAAGGAACTAGCTGGCCAAGTAATTGAGTCCATGGGGCGCCGTGGAAAATATCTACTTTTTTACCTGACAAACAAGGTTTTGATTTCCCATCTGCGGATGGAGGGCAAGTATTTCTACTATCCAGACCAGGTTCCTGAACGCAAGCATGCTCATATTTTCATTCGGTTTGAAGATGGAGGTACGCTTGTTTATGAGGATGTACGCAAGTTTGGTACGATGGAACTGCTGGCCCCCGACCTATTGGAAGCCTACTTTGTTTCTAAAAAACTAGGCCCTGAGCCAAGAGAAAAGGACTTTGATTTGCAGACCTTCCAGGCTGCCCTAGCCAAATCTAAAAAGCCTATCAAATCCCACCTCCTAGACCAGACCTTGGTAGCTGGACTTGGCAATATCTATGTGGATGAGGTTCTCTGGCGAACTAAGGTCCATCCAGCTAGACCTTCCCAGACTTTGACAGCAGAAGAAGCAACAGCCATCCATGACCAGACCATTGCTGTTTTGGGACAGGCAGTTGAAAAAGGTGGCTCTACCATTCGGACCTATACCAATGCCTTTGGGGAAGACGGAACTATGCAGGATTTTCATCAGGTCTATGACAAGGCTGGCCAAGAATGTGCAAGCTGTGGGACAGTGATTGAGAAAATCCAACTTGGCGGACGAGGAACTCATTTTTGTCCTCAGTGTCAAAGGAGGGACTGATGGGAAAAATCATTGGAATTACAGGAGGAATTGCCTCTGGTAAGTCAACTGTGACAAATTTCCTAAGAGAAAAAGGTTTTCAAGTGGTGGATGCTGACGCAGTCGTCCACCAGCTACAAAAATCTGGTGGTCGTCTTTATCAGCTCTTAGTTCAGCACTTTGGGCAGGAAATCATCCTTGAAAATGGAGAACTTAATCGCCCTCTCCTGGCTAGTCTCATCTTTTCAAATCCTGAGGAGCAGGAATGGTCTAAACAAACCCAAGGAGAGATTATTCGTGAGGAATTGGCTGCACTGAGAGAACAGTTAGCCCAGACAGAAACGGTTTTTTTCATGGATATTCCCTTGCTTTTTGAACAGGACTACGCCAACTGGTTTGATGAAACATGGCTGGTCTATGTGGACCGTGATATCCAAGTAGAACGTTTCATGAAACGGGATCATCTTTCTAAGGAAGTAGCGGAGTCGCGTCTGGCAGTCCAGTGGTCTTTAGAGGAAAAGAAAAAATTGGCGAGTCATATATTAGATAATAATGGCAGTCGTGATCAGCTTGTGGGTCAAGTAGTGAAGTTACTTGAAGGAGGCGATAGCTGTGCAAGAGATTAGTTGGAAAGAGAATCTTCGTGTCGCCTGGTTTGGTAGTTTTTTAACGGGAGCTAGTATCTCCTTAGTTGTTCCTTTCATGCCTATCTTTGTAGAGCAGTTGGGAATTGAAGGAGACCAAGTTGCTTTTTATGGTGGATTAGCCATCTCAGTTTCGGCTGTTTCAGCAGCTCTAGTTTCTCCTATCTGGGGTATTCTTGCTGATAAGTACGGTCGCAAACCCATGATGATTCGAGCAGGTCTTGCCATGACTATCACTATGGGAGGTTTAGCCTTCGTGCCAAATATCTATTGGCTACTCTTTCTGCGCTTGCTCAATGGTGTATTTACTGGATTTGTCCCCAATGCAACGGCCTTGATTGCTAGTCAGGTACCTAAAGATAAGTCTGGAGCGGCTCTTGGAACTCTATCTACAGGTGTTGTTGCAGGAACACTGACGGGCCCCTTTGTTGGAGGCTTTATTGCTGAAATTTTTGGCATTCGTAATGTCTTTTTATTGGTAGGTGCTTTCTTATTTGTAGCTGCAATCCTAACCATTTTCTTTATCAAGGAAGATTTTCAGCCAGTGGCTAAGGAGAAGGCTATCCCAACGAAAGAAGTATTTTCTTCTTTCAAGTATCCTAGGCTTTTAGTGAATCTATTTTTGACGAGCTTTGTCATTCAATTTTCAGCTCAATCAATTGGTCCCATTCTAGCTCTCTATGTTCGGGACTTAGGGCAGTCCGAAAATCTCCTCCTTGTATCAGGATTAATCGTATCCAGCATGGGATTTTCTAGCATGATGAGTGCTGGAATTCTAGGAAAACTTGGCGATAAGCTAGGGAATCATAGATTGTTGGTCGCGGCGCAGATTTATTCCGTCATCATTTACCTTCTTTGTGCTCATGCAACCAGCCCCCTTCAACTTGGCTTGTATCGTTTTCTCTTTGGTTTGGGAACGGGAGCTCTCATACCGGGAGTCAATGCCCTTCTCAGCAAAATGACTCCAAAATCAGGTATTTCAAGGATTTTCGCCTTCAACCAAGTCTTTTTTTACCTTGGTGGAGTGATCGGACCTATGGCGGGATCCGCAGTTGCAGGATATTTGGGCTACCATGCTGTCTTTTATGCGACAGCAGCCTGTGTAGCTTTCAGTTGTTTATGTAACTTAGTGCAATTTAGATCATTATTAAAAGTAAAGGAAATCTAGTGCGAGTAAAAATCAATCTCAAGTGCTCCTCTTGTGGCAGCATGAATTATCTAACCAGTAAGAACTCCAAAACTCATCCTGACAAGATTGAGGTTTTAAAGTATTGTCCCAAGGAAAGAAAAGTAACCCTACATCTTGAATCTAAGTAGATTTTATGGTAAAATAATAGGGATTTTAAGGAGTTTGATATGTATAACCTATTGTTAACCATTTTATTAGTATTATCTGTTGTGATTGTGATTGCGATTTTCATGCAACCAACCAAGAACCAATCCAGCAATGTATTTGATGCCAGCTCAGGTGATTTGTTTGAACGTAGTAAAGCGCGTGGTTTTGAAGCCGTGATGCAACGTTTGACAGGTGTTTTAGTCTTTTTCTGGCTAGCCATTGCCTTAGCACTGACGGTATTATCAAGTAGATAAGAAATGGGCGAGACTAGGTCTTAGCCTATTTTTATTTTGAATAATGTTTACTAAAGTTATCCATCAAAAAAATTATAAAAATCTAGAAAGAAAATATGAAAGATAGAATAAAAGAATATTTGCAAGAGAAGGGGCGAGTGACGGTAAATGACCTGGCTCAGGCTCTCGGAAAGGATGGATCCAAGGATTTTCGTGAGTTGATTAAAACCCTGTCTCTGATGGAAAGAAAGCACCAGATTCGATTTGGAGAAGATGGTAGCTTATGTCTGGACCAAAAGAAGAAACATGAGATTACTCTCAAGGGGATTTTTCATGCCCATAAAAATGGCTTTGGCTTTGTCAGTCTGGAAGGCGAGGAGGACGACCTTTTTGTAGGGAAAAACGATGTCAACTATGCTATTGATGGCGATACTGTTGAGGTTGTCATCAAGAAAGTCGCTGATCGTAACAAGGGAACAGCGGCGGAAGCCAAAATTATCGATATCCTAGAGCATAGTCTGACAACAGTTGTCGGCCAAATCGTTCTAGATCAGGAAAAGCCCAAGTATGCGGGTTACATTCGTTCAAAGAATCAGAAAATCAGCCAACCCATCTATGTTAAGAAACCAGCCCTCAAACTTGATGGAACAGAAGTTCTCAAGGTCTTTATCGATAAATATCCAAGTAAGAAACACGATTTCTTTGTCGCTAGTGTGCTGGACGTGGTAGGACACTCGACTGATGCTGGGATTGATGTCCTTGAAGTCTTGGAGTCCATGGATATTGTTTCAGAATTTCCAGAGGCTGTTTTAAAAGAAGCAGAAAGTGTGCCTGATTCTCCCACAGAAAAGGATATGGAAGGGCGTCTTGATTTGAGAGATGAGCTTACATTTACCATTGACGGTGCGGACGCCAAGGACTTGGACGACGCAGTTCACATCAAGCCTTTGAAAAATGGCAATATCGAACTCGGAGTTCACATCGCGGATGTTTCCTACTATGTGACTGAGGGTTCTGCTCTTGACAAGGAAGCCCTTAACCGCGCGACGTCTGTCTATGTGACAGACCGAGTAGTGCCAATGCTACCAGAACGCCTTTCAAACGGCATCTGCTCTCTCAATCCTCAAGTTGACCGCCTGACCCAGTCTGCCATTATGGAAATTGATAAGCATGGTCATGTAGTCAACTACACCATCACACAAACGGTTATCAAGACAAGTTTTCGTATGACCTATAGCGCTGTCAATGACATTCTGGCTGGCGATGAGGAAAAGAGACAAGAGTTTAAGAGAATTGTTCCTAGTATCGAGTTAATGGCCAAGCTTCATGAAAGGCTAGAAAACATGCGTGAGAAACGTGGTGCCCTTAATTTTGATACCAGTGAAGCTAAGATTTTGGTGGATAAAAAAGGAAAGCCAGTTGATATCGTTCTTCGACATCGTGGGACTGCAGAACGGATGATTGAGTCCTTTATGCTGATTGCCAACGAAACAGTTGCGGAACACTTTAGCAAGCTGGATCTACCTTTTATCTATCGTATCCATGAGGAACCGAAAGCTGAAAAAGTTCAGAAATTTATTGATTACGCTTCAAGTTTTGGATTGCGTATCTATGGAACTGCCAGTGAGATTAGCCAAGAGGCCCTCCAAGACATCATGCGTACTGTTGAGGGAGAGCCCTATGCAGATGTCTTGTCCATGATGCTTCTTCGCTCTATGCAGCAGGCTCGCTATTCGGAGCATAACCACGGTCACTATGGGTTGGCTGCGGACTACTACACCCACTTTACAAGTCCGATTCGTCGTTATCCTGACCTCTTGGTACATCGGATGATTCGCGACTATGGGCGTTCCAAGGAAATAGCAGAGCATTTTGAGCAAGTGATTCCAGAGATTGCGACCCAGTCTTCCAATCGTGAGCGTCGTGCCATCGAGGCAGAGCGTGAAGTCGAAGCCATGAAAAAGGCTGAGTACATGGAAGAATACGTGGGCGAAGAGTACGATGCGGTTGTATCCAGCATTGTCAAGTTTGGTCTCTTTGTCGAATTACCAAATACAGTCGAAGGTTTGATTCACATTACCAATCTTCCTGAATTTTATCATTTCAACGAGCGTGATTTGACTCTTCGTGGAGAGAAGTCAGGAATAACCTTCCGTGTGGGGCAACAGATTCGCATTCGCGTTGAAAGAGCGGATAAGACGACAGGTGAGATTGACTTCTCTTATATCCTAAGTGAGTTTGATGTCGTTGAAAAAGGCTTGAAACAAGTTGATTGCAAAAAAAGAGGGCGCGGTTCAAGTCGTCGTTCGGATAAGAAGGAAGACAAGAAGAAACAAGGTCGTTTTAATGATAAGCGCAAATCGTCTTCTAAAGACAAAAAGAAAAAGGGTAAGAAACCATTTTACAAAGAAGTAGCTAAGAAAGGAGCCAAGCATGGCAAAGGGCGAGGGAAAGGTCGTCGCACAAAATAAAAAAGCGCACCACGACTATACAATCGTAGATACGCTAGAGGCAGGAATAGTCCTGACAGGAACGGAAATCAAGAGTGTTCGAGCGGCTAGAATCAATCTCAAGGATGGCTTTGCCCAAGTAAAAAATGGGGAAGTCTGGTTGAGCAATGTTCATATCGCTCCTTACGAAGAGGGCAATATCTGGAATCAGGAGCCAGAACGCCGTCGCAAACTCCTGCTCCATAAGAAGCAAATCCAAAAATTGGAACAAGAAACCAAAGGTACAGGAATGACCCTAGTTCCCCTCAAAGTCTATCTCAAAGATGGCTATGCCAAACTCCTTTTAGGTCTTGCCAAAGGGAAACATGACTATGACAAACGGGAGTCGATCAAGCGACGTGAACAAAATCGTGACATCGCGCGTGTGATGAAAGCTGTTAACCAGCGATAAAAAGAGGAAATAAAAATGGAAAAACTAATCGCCTATAAACGCATGCCCTTGTGGAATAAACAAACAATGCCCGAAGCTGTCCAGCAGAAGCACAATACCAAAGTGGGTACTTGGGGCAAGATTACAGTTGTAAAAGGAGCACTCAAGTTTATTGAGTTGACAGAGGATGGTGAGGTTCTAGCTGAACACCTTTTCCAAGCAGGGGCCGACAATCCCATGGCGCAACCGCAAGCCTGGCATCGAGTAGAGGCAGCCACAGATGATGTAGAATGGTACTTGGAGTTTTATTGTAGACCCGAGGATTACTTTTCTAAGAAGTACCAGACCAATCCAGTCCATTCAGAGGTCCTAGAGGCTATGCAGACGGTAAAACCTGGAAGAGCCTTGGACTTGGGTTGTGGTCAAGGACGTAATTCCCTCTTTTTAGCCCAGCAAGGTTTTGATGTGACAGCTGTGGATCAAAATGAACTATCTCTTGAAATCTTGCAAAGTATCGTAGAGCAAGAGGATCTAGACATGCCTGTTGGACTTTATGATATCAATTCAGCCAGTATTAGCCAAGTCTATGATTTCATCGTTTCAACAGTTGTTCTCATGTTTCTTCAAGCGGACCGTATTCCAGCTATTATCCAAAATATGCAGGAGCAAACTACTGTTGGAGGATACAACCTCATCGTCTGTGCTATGGATACGGAGGATTATCCTTGCTCAGTCAACTTTCCATTCACCTTTAAAGAAGGGGAGTTGGCGGACTACTACAAGGATTGGGAATTGATTAAGTACAATGAAAATCCGGGACATCTGCACCGTCGTGATGAAAATGGTAATCGCATTCAACTACGCTTTGCGACTATGCTAGCTAAGAAAATCAAGTAAATCAAATCTTTACAAACGAATAGAAATCACTTTGCAAGGTTTCTATTCGTTTTTATTTGCGGCCTTAGATTGGGGCAAGCAGGATTTTATGCTATACTAGAAGTAGGAAATATTAGTAGTAGAGCTGTATTATTGTTACTCTCAGTTCAAGAAAGTGTAGATGATGGAGGTGATCCCATGGCGAATCTTTTGGTGGAACTGTATGATTGGCATGTATTGGAAAAGAATGTCTACCAAGCCTTTGTCAGTGATTGTGACGAGATTCTCTTCCTTTCTTTGACGAAAATAAGCAATAACGATAAACTTTCACTGCGTCACTTTATCACGGACGAAGTCCCCCATATCCAGCGTGTGATCTTTCGTCAGCTGTCTTTAGAAGAACTAGCGGACCAGTTAGATTATTGCCTAGCAGGCTATGACAAAATCCTTCTTGATGTTTTTGGCGGAGATTCACTACTAGCCTTATCTCTCTATCAATATGGCTTGGATCGCCACCTCCCCATCGTTGCCATGGATGTCGAGCGGGGCAAACAATACAAGTGGACAGCTAGTCAGTTGGAAAAAGAAGACTTGGACATTCCAACCCTAAGCATCCAACAGCTGATAGCCTTGCGTGGTGGAAAAATGCTCAAATCCAAACGCCCTATCCACTCGGCTCAGCAAATTGCAGCCATCAAAAAACTAGCCAGCTCTGCCATTGCCAATCCTTCCCACTGGTATCAAGTGACCCAATTTTTCTCTCTAGCCAAGACCAATGACCTGCATGCTGAAACCGAAAAGATACTGGAAAACAACGGCAAGTATTACCTCTATCCAGAATCTCAAATCCCCTTACTAGTGGAAGCGGGGATGCTTCGTATTGAAAACGAGGACAAGGAGCGAATAAGCTACAGCTTTCCGAGTCAAGAAGCTCAAGTCTTTTGTCGCAACAAAGGGCATATTTTAGAGTTGTATCTTTATCTCTTGGCGCTTGAATCTCAGCTGTTTGATGAGTGCATGATAGGCGGTGAGATTGATTGGAATGGCATCTTTCCAGAGACAGACAATGTTCAAAATGAGATTGATGTCATTCTGAGAAAGGGGCGCTCGATTACCTTTATCTCTTGCAAGATGACAGATTTATCAGTTGAAGCCATCAACGAACTAGAAGTCTACGCCAATCATTTTGCTGGGGAGAGTTGCCTCAAGTTGATAGTTTGTACGGGAAAAATCAATCCAGTTTATGCCAATCGTTGCCAGGAATATGGTGTGCTCGTCATTAGAAGCGAGCAGATCCCCAATCTCATTCCCATGCTAAAAAAAATTCTCTAAGAGGTTTAAAAGGTAGAAAAGCAATATGAAAGACTGGAATTCCGGTCTTTTTTACTTCTTTTTCGAATAGAAAAGAAAAGGAGGTAGTCCATGTTTGTAGCCAGAGATAGCAAGGGAAATTTGGTAAATGCCCTCGAAAAAGACGTGACCAAGCAAGCTTATACCTGTCCAGCCTGCGGGGGCGGACTACGATTACGTCAAGGGCAGAGTGTTCGAACGCATTTTGCACATGAATCTTTAAGAGATTGTATGGCTATTTTTGAGAATGAAAGTCCAGAACACTTGGCCAACAAAGAGGCCCTCTATCACTGGGCCAAGAAGGACAATCAGGTTGCCGTAGAATATAGTCTGCCTGCGATTCAGCAGGTGGCGGATGTTCTTGTAAATGAGAAACTAGCGCTAGAGGTCCAGTGTAGTCCCTTGTCCCAAAAGCTTTTATGCGATAGAAGTCAAGGCTACCGTAGTCAGGGCTACCAAGTTATCTGGCTACTGGGAGAAAAACTCTGGTTAAAAGAGAGACTGACACAACTGCAAAGGGGATTTCTCTATTTTAGTCAAAATATGGGATTCTATGTATGGGAACTAGATTTCAAAAAGCAAGTTTTGAGACTCAAATATCTTTTGCATCAGGACCTACGGGGTAAGCTTCATTTTCAGGTCAAGGAATTTCCCTTTGGTCAAGGAAACCTCTTGGAAATTCTACGATTTCCTTATCAAAAACAAAAGCTAGCTCGTTTTACAGTTTCTCAAGATTCCACTATCTGTCACTACATTCGCCAACAGTTGTACTACCAAACGCCTTACTGGATGAAAAAACAGGAGGAGGCCTATCAACGAGGAGAGAATCTATTAAACCGTCAACTGGACGACTGGTATCCTCAAGTTAGACCAATAGAATCAGGTGATTTTTGTCAGATTGCCCAAGATTTAAGTAGCTATTATAAAGAATTTTTCGCTTACTATCAAAAAAATCCGAAAAATAATCGCCAAAAGCTCTATCCACCAGCCTTTTATCACTTATATTTCTCAAAAAATGTGGTAAAATAGAAAGGATGGAGGAATCTTATGGTATTACAACGACATGAAATAAATGAAAAAGATACATGGGATCTTTCAACAATCTACCCAACAGACCAGGCTTGGGAAGAAGCCTTGAAAGACTTAACTGAAAAAGTACAAACTGCAGCCCAGTATGAGGGGCATCTCTTGGACAGCGCAGACAGTTTGCTTGAGATTACAGAATTCTCACTCGACTTGGAACGCCAAGTTGAAAAGCTTTATGTCTATGCACATATGAAAAACGACCAAGATACGCGTGAAGCTAAGTATCAGGAGTACTATGCTAAGGCTATGACCCTCTACAGTCAGTTAGAACAAGCCTTTTCATTCTACGAACCTGAGTTTATGGAGATTAGCCAAGAACAGTATGTGACCTTCCTAGAAGCTCAACCAAAACTCCAAGTTTACAAACACTTTTTTGACAAGCTATTGCAAAAGAAGGATCATGTTCTTTCGCAACGTGAGGAAGAATTGTTGGCTGGCGCAGGAGAAATCTTTGGCGCTGCTAGTGAAACTTTCGCCATCTTGGACAATGCGGATATTAGCTTTCCATATGTCCTTGATGATGAAGGCAATGAAGTGCAGCTCTCACACGGTACTTACATTCGCTTGATGGAGTCTAAAAATCGTGAAGTGCGCCGTGGTGCTTATGAAGCCCTCTATGCGACTTACGAGCAGTTCCAACACACTTATGCTAAGACTTTGCAGACAAATGTTAAGGTGCAAAACTACCGAGCAAAAGTTCGCAACTATAAGAGTGCTCGTCATGCAGCCCTCGCAGCCAACTTTGTTCCAGAAAGTGTCTATGACAATCTAGTAGCAGCAGTTCGCAAGCATTTGCCACTCTTGCATCGTTACCTTGAACTTCGTTCTAAAATCTTGGGGATTTCAGATCTCAAGATGTACGATGTCTACACACCACTTTCTTCTGTAGAATATAGCTTTACCTACGAAGAAGCCCTGAAAAAGGCAGAAGAAGCCTTGGCAGTCTTGGGTGACGATTACTTGAGCCGTGTCAAACGTGCCTTTAGCGAGCGTTGGATTGATGTCTATGAAAACCAAGGCAAGCGTTCTGGTGCCTACTCTGGTGGATCTTACGATACAAATGCTTTTATGCTCCTCAACTGGCAGGATAATCTAGACAATCTCTTTACCCTAGTACACGAGACTGGTCACAGTATGCACTCTAGCTATACTCGTGAAACCCAACCTTATGTTTACGGAGATTACTCTATCTTTTTGGCAGAGATTGCCTCAACGACCAACGAAAATATCTTGACGGAGAAATTACTGGCAGAAGTAGAAGATGATGCAACTCGCTTTGCTATCCTCAATAACTTCTTGGATGGTTTCCGTGGAACAGTCTTCCGTCAAACTCAATTCGCTGAGTTTGAACATGCTATCCACCAAGCAGACCAAAATGGAGAAGTCTTGACAAGTGATTTCCTGAATAAACTCTATGCTGACTTGAACCAAGAGTACTATGGACTCAGCAAGGAAGACAACCCTCAAATCCAATACGAGTGGGCGCGCATTCCACACTTCTACTATAACTACTATGTTTATCAGTATTCAACTGGCTTTGCAGCTGCTTCAGCCTTGGCTGAGAAGATTGTCCATGGAAGTCAAGAAGATCGTGACCGCTATATCGACTACTTCAAGGCTGGTAAGTCAGACTATCCGCTCAATGTTATGAGAAAAGCGGGAGTGGATATGGAGAAGGAAGACTATCTCAACGATGCCTTTGCAGTCTTTGAACGTCGCTTGAACGAGTTTGAAGCCCTTGTTGAAAAATTGGGATTAGCATAAGATGGTAGAGTCTTATAGTAAAAATGCCAATCACAATATGCGACGTCCAGTCGTCAAGGAAGAAATTGTAGAACTCATGCGCCAGCGTCAAAAGCAGGTGACAGGTTCCTTGAAAGAATTGGAAACCTTCGCTCGTAAGGAAAATATTCCCATTATTCCTCATGAAACAGTCGCATATTTCCGTTTTCTCATGGAAAGTCTGCAGCCCAAGAACATTTTGGAGATTGGAACGGCAATTGGCTTCTCAGCCCTCCTGATGGCGGAACACGCCCCAAATGCTAAGATCACAACTATTGACCGTAATCCTGAGATGATTGGCTTTGCCAAGGAAAACTTTGCCCAGTTTGACAGGCGCAAACAAATCACTCTTTTGGAGGGAGATGCTGTCGATGTCCTATCAACCTTGACAGAAACTTATGACTTTGTCTTTATGGATTCGGCCAAGTCCAAGTACATCGTCTTTTTACCAGAAATCCTCAAACACTTGGAAGTCGGTGGAGTGGTGGTCTTGGATGATATTTTCCAAGGAGGAGATGTTGCCAAGGATATCATGGAAGTCCGCCGTGGTCAGCGCACCATTTATAAAGGTTTGCAAAGACTTTTCGACGCAACTTTGAACAATCCAGGTCTAACAGCGACTCTAGTTCCACTTGGAGACGGCATTCTCATGCTGAGAAAAAATGTGGCAGATGTGCAGCTTCCTGAGAGTGAATGATTTTTAGAAAAATTTAAGACAATTTAGTAAAATAGAGAAGGTAACTTACCATAAAAGGAGTAAACATGAAGAAAAAACTATTGGCAGGAGCCATTACCTTATTATCTGTAGCGACTTTGGCTGCTTGTTCAAAAAGTTCTGAAGGGGCTGATCTCATCAGCATGAAGGGTGATGTCGTCACTGAACACCAATTTTATGAACAAGTCAAAAACAATCCAACTGCGCAACAAGTCTTGCTTAATATGACCATCCAAAAAGTATTTGAAAAACAATATGGTTCAGAAGTGACTGACAAAGAGGTGGATGATGCCGTTGCTGAGGAACAAAAGAAATACGGCGATAGCTACAACAGCGTACTTCAACGTGCGGGTATGACTCCTGAGACTCGTAAAGCTCAAATTCGCACCAGTAAGTTGGTCGAATTGGCAGTTAAAAAAGCAGCAGAAAATGAATTGACAGACGAAGCTTACCAAAAAGCTTTTGAGTCTTATACACCAGATGTAACAGCTCAGATCATCCGTATGGATAACGAAGACAAGGCCAAAGAAGTGCTTGAAAAAGCAAAAGCAGAAGGAGCTGATTTTGCTCAGTTGGCAAAAGATAACTCAAATGATGACAAGACAAAAGAAAATGGTGGCGAAATCACTTTTGACTCTGCTTCAACAGAACTTCCAGAACAAGTCAAGAAGGCGGCCTTTGCCTTGGATGTGAATGGTGTCTCTGATGTTATCACAGCGACTGGAACACAAGCCTACAGTACCCAATACTACATTATTAAGCTAACCAAGAAAACAGAAAAATCGTCAAACCTAGATGACTACAAAGAAAAATTGAAAACGGTCATCCTGGCTCAGAAACAAAACGATTCATCTTTCGTTCAGAGCGTTATCGGAAAAGAATTCCAAGCTGCAAATATTAAAGTGAAAGATCCTGTTTTCCAAAATATCTTTGCCCAATACGTTGGTGGTGCAGACTCAAACTCAAGCAGTAGCTCATCAGCAGAATAAAAAAGAAAATACAAACTTTATCTTGAAGTTTGTATTTTTTAGCAATCAATTTCGTCCAAATAGCAAAATTCGAAGGATTGGAGGATAAGAGTTTTTTTCTTTCTGAAAAAATGGTATAATAGCAATCAAAACTAGAAAATAAAACGGAATTAGGAACAGTTTTCTCTGTTTCTATTAGAGTGGTGACATATGAAAATTAGTAAAAGGCACCTATTGAACTATTCCATTTTGATTCCTTACCTCCTTTTATCGATTTTGGGTCTAATTGTTGTTTACTCAACTACGAGTGCTACCTTGATCCAAGAAGGGAAAAGCGCTCTTCAGTTAGCTCGGAACCAAGGAATGTTTTGGGTAGTTAGTTTGGTTTTGATTGCCTTAATTTATAAACTGAAACTTGGTTTTTTAAGAAATGAACGCTTGATTTTTATCGTTATGTTTGTAGAGATGATTCTCCTAGCTTTGGCTCGGCTAATTGGAACCCCAGTCAATGGTGCCTACGGTTGGATTTCTGTAGGACCTGTAACGATTCAGCCTGCTGAATATCTTAAGATTATCATTATTTGGTACCTAGCCCATCGATTCTCAAAACAGCAAGATGAGATAGCTGTTTACGACTTCCAAGTCTTGACTCAGAATCAGTGGTTACCTCGAGCTTTTAACGACTGGCGTTTCGTTTTACTGGTTTTGATTGGTAGTTTGGGAATTTTCCCTGACTTGGGAAATGCGACCATTCTGGTCTTGGTGTCGCTGCTTATGTACACAGTTAGTGGAATTGCCTATCGTTGGTTCTCGACTATTCTAACTCTCTTAGCAGGAAGTTCCATTTTAGTCTTGTCTGTCATTCGTCTTGTTGGCGTTGAGAAGTTTTCTCAAATTCCTGTATTTGGTTACGTTGCTAAACGTTTTAGTGCCTTCTTTAATCCCTTTAATGACTTGGCGGGTGCAGGACACCAGCTCGCAAATTCCTACTATGCAATGGTAAATGGTGGCTGGTTTGGACTTGGATTAGGAAATTCCATTGAGAAACGTGGTTATTTGCCAGAAGCACATACGGATTTCGTCTTTTCAATCGTCATCGAGGAATTTGGATTTGTAGGAGCGGGTATGATTTTGGCACTTCTCTTCTTCTTGATTTTGAGAATTATCTTAGTCGGTATTCGTGCTAAGGATCCCTTTAACTCCATGGTTGCTATCGGTGTCGGAGGGATGATCCTTGTTCAGGTCTTTGTCAATATCGGTGGGATTTCTGGTTTGATTCCTTCTACAGGAGTAACCTTCCCCTTCCTTTCACAAGGGGGGAATAGTCTTCTGGTCTTATCTGTAGCCATTGCCTTTGTACTAAATATCGATGCCAGCGAAAAACGTGCCAAACTTATCAGAGAATTCGAAGGTCAAACTTCTGTTACTCTATAAGGATTGAATGGAAAGGAAAGTTTATGTCACTTCAAAAATTAGAAAACTATAGCAATAAAGCAGTCGTCCAAGAAGAAGTCTTGATTTTGACAGAGCTATTAGAAGACATCACAAAAAATATGCTTACGCCAGAGACTTTTGATAAAATCATGCAGTTGAAGGACTTGTCTACAAGCGAAAACTATCAAGGACTCAATAAATTGGTGACCAGCCTTTCAAACGAGGAAATGATCTATATTTCTCGCTATTTCTCAATCCTTCCACTCTTGATCAATATCTCTGAAGATGTGGACTTAGCCTATGAAATCAATCACCAAAATAATGTAGACCAAGACTATCTAGGAAAACTGTCAACAACCATTAAGATGGTGGCTGAAAAAGAAAATGCGGCTGCAATTTTGGAGCAGCTGAATGTGGTTCCAGTTTTGACGGCCCACCCGACTCAAGTACAACGCAAGAGTATGCTGGATTTAACCAATCATATCCATACACTCTTACGGAAGTACCGTGATGTCAAACTAGGCTTGATCAACAAAGAAAAATGGCATACAGATCTCCGTCGTTACATTGAAATTATCATGCAAACGGATATGATTCGCGAGAAGAAATTGAAGGTAACCAACGAAATCACCAATGTGATGGAGTACTATCAGAGTTCTTTCTTGAATGCTGTTCCACGTTTGACGGCTGAGTATAAGAAACTAGCTAAGGAACAAGGTATCGAGCTCCAACATCCAAAACCGATTACAATGGGGATGTGGATCGGAGGAGACCGTGATGGAAATCCTTTCGTAACAGCGGAAACCCTCAACAAATCAGCCTTGACTCAGTGCGAAGTCATCATGAACTACTACGATGAGAAGATTTATAACCTTTATCGTGAATTTTCACTTTCAACCAGCATCGTGAATGTCAGTGACAAGGTTCGTGAGATGGCGCTGAAGTCACAAGATAACTCCATTTATCGTGAAAAAGAACTCTATCGTCGTGCCCTCTTTGACATCCAAGCTAAGATGCAGGCAACCAAGGCTTATTTGATTGAAGACAAGGAACTTCAACCTAGATATGCTACCGCAGATGAATTTTACCAAGATTTATTGGCCATCCGAGATTCTCTATTAGAGAACAAAGGTGAGTACCTGATTTCAGGAGAATTTGTAGAGTTGATGCAGGCGGTTGAAATCTTTGGCTTCTATCTTGCCTCTATCGACATGCGCCAAGATTCTAGTGTTCATGAAGCCTGTGTGGCAGAATTGCTAGCATCCGCAGGGATCAACGACCACTATAGTGATCTGTCTGAAGATGAAAAATGCGCCCTCCTCTTGAAGGAGTTGGAAGAAGACCCTCGTATCCTCTCAGCGACTCATGCTGAAAAGTCAGAACTGCTTGAAAAAGAGCTCTCTATCTTTAAAGCCGCTCGCAAGTTGAAGGATAAATTAGGTGAAAACGTCATCCGTCAAACTATCATCTCTCATGCAACCAGCGTGTCTGATATGCTAGAACTAGCCATTATGCTTAAGGAAGTCGGCTTGGTAGATGCTCAAAAAGCCCGCGTTCAGATTGTTCCCTTGTTTGAAACGATCGAAGACTTGGATCACTCGGAAGAAACCATGAGAAGATATTTCTCTCTTCCTTTGGCTAAAAAATGGATTGCTTCAAAGGACAACTACCAAGAAATCATGCTAGGCTACTCTGATAGCAACAAAGACGGTGGTTACCTGTCATCATGTTGGACTCTCTATAAAGCGCAACAGCAACTGACTGCTATCGGTGACGAATTTGGTGTTAAAGTTACCTTCTTCCATGGTCGTGGTGGTACTGTGGGTCGTGGTGGTGGACCAACTTATGAAGCCATCACATCTCAACCGCTCAAGTCTATCAAGGACCGTATTCGTCTGACTGAGCAAGGAGAAGTGATTGGAAACAAATACGGAAACAAAGACGCTGCCTATTATAACCTTGAAATGTTGGTTTCTGCAGCTATTAACCGTATGATTACCAAGAAGAAGAGTGATACCAATACGTCAAATCGTTATGAAGCCATCATGGATCAAGTAGTGGACCGTAGCTACGATATTTACCGTGACTTGGTCTTTGGAAATGAACATTTCTATGACTATTTCTTTGAGTCCAGTCCGATTAAGGCTATTTCAAGCTTTAATATCGGTTCGCGTCCAGCCGCTCGTAAGACTATTACAGAAATCGGTGGTTTGCGTGCCATCCCTTGGGTCTTCTCATGGTCACAAAGTCGTGTCATGTTCCCTGGATGGTATGGCGTGGGTTCAAGCTTTAAAGAGTTTATTGATCAAGATCCTGATAATATTGAGATCCTTCGTGATATGTACCAAAACTGGCCTTTCTTCCAATCACTACTTTCCAATGTGGACATGGTCTTGTCTAAGTCTAATATGAACATTGCTTTTGAATATGCCAAGCTCTGTGAAGACGAAGAAGTACAAGCTATCTACTACACTATTTTAGATGAATGGCAGTTGACCAAGGACGTTATTTTAGCTATCGAAGGCTATGACGAACTCTTGGCTGAAAACTCTTACCTAAAAGACAGTCTAAACTATCGTATGCCTTACTTTAATATCCTTAACTACATCCAGTTGGAGTTGATCAAACGCCAACGTCGCGGTGAATTGTCGGCAGACGAAGAAAGATTGATTCATACAACCATTAACGGAATTGCAACCGGTTTGCGTAATTCAGGCTGATATTCTACAAGCTTCCTCTTTTTTCAAGGGGAAGTTTTTGAATAGTTTAAAAAATTCTAAAAATAAGCTTGACAAGTAGTTGAAAAATGATATAATTTAAATATTCAGAAAGTAATCATACTCATTTTTTAGAGAATCTGTGGTTGGTGAAAGCAGATAGATGAAAGTGATGAAATTGGGCTGAATGTTATTAAGAATTTGAAATCATAAAAATTCGGTGAGCACACCTTACAGTGCAACTCGTGAATGCGAGAAAGAGCGATAGGGATATTCCCTATAATTGAGGTGGCACCGCGCATCGACGTCCTCACACAAGTTTTTTGTGTGAGGATTTTTTCTATTAGGAGGATGATGATGGAATTTAAACGATGGCGTCGCTTGTTTTGAGTGAAAAGAGTATAGTACAAGTGATTTAAAAGGAGAAAAAATATGAAAAATAAACGTTTGATTGGAATTGTCGCTGGATTAGCAGTATTGGTGGTGGCTAGCTTGATTTATTCATCTATGAACAAGCCTGCAGCTAAGGAAGAGCAAAAGGTCGCTAAGGTTGGTGTCCTTCAGTTTGTTAGTCACCCATCCTTGGACTTGATTTACCAAGGGATTCAAGATGGACTAGCTGAAGAAGGCTATAAGGACGACCAAGTAAAAATCGACTTTATGAACTCTGAAGGTGATCAGAGCAAGGTTGCAACCATGAGTAAACAATTGGTAGCAAATGGAAACGACGTTGTTGTTGGGATTGCGACACCAGCGGCTCAAGGACTTGCTAGTGCTACAAAAGACCTACCAGTTATCATGGCTGCTATTACAGACCCGATCGGTGCTAACTTGGTCAAAGATTTGAAAAAACCAGGTGGCAACATCACAGGGGTGTCAGACCACAACCCAGCTGAACAGCAAGTGGAATTGATTAAAACTTTGACACCAAATGTCAAAACAATCGGCGCTCTTTACTCAAGTAGCGAAGATAACTCAAAATCACAAGTTGAAGAATTCAAGGCTTATGCTGAAAAAGCAGGTTTGACAGTCGAAACCTTTGCCGTTCCATCAACCAATGAAATTGCTTCAACAGTCAATGTCATGACAAGCAAGGTCGATGCGATTTGGGTTCCAATTGACAACACCATTGCATCAGCCTTCTCAACAGTTGTTTCAAGCAACCAAACAGCTAAAAAGCCAATCTATCCAAGTGCCACTGCTATGGTAGAAGCAGGTGGATTAGCATCTGTAGTAGTTGACCAACACGATCTTGGAGTGGCTACTGGTAAAATGATTGCCAAAGTTTTGAAAGGTGAAAAACCAGCTGATACGCCAGTTAATGTCTTCTCAACTGGTAAGTCAGTGATTAACAAAAAACTAGCGCAGGAACTTGGTATCACCATTCCTGAGTCTGTTCTAAAAGAAGCAGGACAAGTGATTGAATAAGGAAAAAGGAGGAGCTGGACACATCTCCTCCCATTTTTACTAAAGAAAGAAATGAGTGAAAGATTATGATAGTATCCATTATTTCTCAGGGGATGGTCTGGGCGATTTTAGGTTTGGGAATCTTTATGACTTTCCGAATTTTGAATTTCCCTGATATGACTACTGAAGGCTCTTTTCCTCTAGGAGGAGCAGTAGCTGTAACCTTGATAACACAGGGAGTCAATCCATTTTTAGCAACCTTGACTGCAGTAGGAGCAGGTTGTCTAGCTGGTATGGCGACAGGTCTCTTATATACCAAAGGAAAAATTCCAACTCTCTTATCAGGGATTCTGGTCATGACTTCTTGCCATTCCATCATGCTCATGATTATGGGGCGTGCCAATTTGGGGCTTCTTGGAACCAAGCAAATTCAGGATGTCTTGCCTTTTGATTCAGACCTTAACCAACTCTTGACTGGATTAATCTTTGTAGCTCTTGTTATTGGCCTTATGCTCTTTTTCCTAGATACCAAACTAGGTCAGGCATACATCGCTACAGGTGACAATCCTGATATGGCTCGTAGCTTTGGTATCAATACGGGACGTATGGAACTCATGGGCTTGGTTCTCTCAAATGGGATTATCGCGCTTGCAGGAGCCTTAATTGCTCAACAAGAAGGATATGCGGATGTTTCACGAGGTATCGGGGTTATCGTAGTTGGTCTAGCTAGCTTGATTATTGGTGAGGTTTTGTTTAAGAGTTTGACTCTGGCAGAGCGCCTCATGACCATCGTCGTTGGCTCTATCGCCTATCAGTTCCTCGTCTGGGGAGTGATTGCTCTTGGATTTAACACAAGTTATCTTCGTTTGTACAGCGCCTTGATTTTGGCAGTTTGTCTCATGATTCCAACCTTCAAAAGCAAATACCTGAAAGGAGTCAAGTTTAGCAAATGACAGCAATTGTAGAATTAAAAAATGCTACCAAAGTCATCACGAATGGCTTTGATGAGGAAAAAATCATTCTGAATGATGTTTCTCTTGAAATTTTCGAACATGATTTCATTACCATCCTAGGTGGAAATGGAGCTGGGAAGTCAACTCTTTTTAACACTATTGCAGGTACCCTACCTTTAACAAGTGGAAGTATCCGTATCATGGGCGAGGACGTGACGCATTTTTCACCTGAAAAGCGGGCTAAGTACCTGTCTCGTGTCTTTCAGGATCCTAAGATGGGTACGGCTCCACGTATGACGGTGGCGGAAAATCTCTTAATTGCCAAGTTTCGTGGTGAGAAGAGAGGACTCCTTCCTAGGAGACTTTCAAGCCATAGAGAAGAATTTCAGACAACCATTGAAAAAGTGGGAAATGGGCTTGAAAAACATCTGGACACTCCGATTGAGTTTCTTTCAGGTGGACAACGTCAGGCCTTGAGTCTCTTGATGGCAACCTTGAAACGACCAGAGTTACTCTTGTTGGATGAACACACAGCAGCCCTTGACCCAAAAACAAGTGTGGCCTTGATGGAGTTAACAGATGACTTTGTCAGCAAGGATCATCTAACAGCCTTGATGATTACCCACCATATGGAGGATGCACTGAAGTATGGAAATCGTCTGATAGTCATGAAGGAAGGCCGTATCATCCAAGACCTCAATAAAGAAGAAAAAGCTAAGATGAAAATCTCAGACTACTATCAATTATTTGAATAGATGAGTTAAATAATCATCAAAAAATAGAGAAGAGAAACTTAGAAGCATTAAAGTGTTTCTGAGTTTTTTATCTCCTCTTTCTATATAGAAGAATAAGGCAAAGAGAATTACGGAAAGCGTATGAAATGGTTTACTTTTTTTCAGAAATAAGCTATACTAGTTTACGTGAAACTATGATAAGATGGAGGTATTGTGTATGGTTGACAAGCAAGTCATTGAAGAAATCAAAAACAATGCCAACATTGTGGAAGTCATAGGTGATGTGATTTCTTTACAGAAGGCTGGACGGAACTATTTAGGGCTCTGTCCTTTTCATGGTGAAAAGACCCCCTCTTTCAACGTAGTTGAGGACAAGCAGTTTTATCACTGTTTTGGATGTGGGCGCTCAGGAGATGTCTTTAAATTCATCGAAGAATACCAAGGTGTGTCCTTCATGGAAGCCGTTCAGCTCTTAGGAGAGCGCGTTGGTATTCAACTAGCCATGCCTGTCCAGTCTCGTCCTCAACAGGCTTCGCCTCATCAAGCTCTATATGATATGCATGAAGAAGCTGCCCGTTTTTACCATGCAATCCTCATGACGACCAAGATGGGAGAAGAAGCAAGGGCTTATCTCTACAAACGCGGATTGACAGACGATGTTCTGAAGCACTTCCGGATTGGGCTGGCTCCAGCAGAGAGAACCTATCTCTACCAACGTTTATCTGGCAAATTTGAAGAAAAGGATTTGTTGGATTCTGGTTTGTTTTATCTGTCAGATGGCAATCAGTTTTATGATACTTTTTTTGGACGTATCATCTTTCCTTTGACCAATGACAAGGGGCAGGTTATTGCCTTTTCTGGTCGTATCTGGCAAGAAACGGATAGTCAGACTGCCAAATATAAAAATAGTCGCTCGACTGCAATTTTTAACAAGAGTTACGAATTGTATCATTTGGACAAGGCTAAAAAAGCAACTGGAAAGATAGCAGAACTCTACCTGATGGAAGGTTTTATGGATGTTATCGCGGCCTACCGTGCTGGTATAGAAAATGCTGTGGCTTCTATGGGGACAGCGCTGAGCAAGGAGCATGTTGACCACCTCAAACGCTTCACCAAAAAGATAGTTCTCAGCTATGATGGTGACAAGGCAGGACAGGCAGCGACAGCCAAAGCTCTGGAAGAATTAAAAGATTTCTCAGTGGAAGTTGTTCGAGTACCTGATGCCATGGACCCAGATGAGTATTTGCAAAAAAATTCTGCTGAAGACCTGGCCTACCTCTTAACAAAGACTCGGATTAGTCCCATAGAGTTCTATATTCACCAACTCAAACCTGAAAATAGTGATAACTTGCAAGCGCAAATTGAGTTCATTGAAAAGATTGCGCCCCTAATCGCCAAAGAAAAGTCTATCACTGCCCAGAATTCTTATATCCACATTCTGGCGGATAACCTACCTTCCTTTGATTACCAGCAGGTGGAGCAGATTGTAAATGAAAGTCGGATTGTTCAGAGACAGGAAAGAGTCAAAGAGGAGCAACCTCCAGCAGCGATTAGTTTACCTGTAACGCGGCAACTGACAGCAGTCATGAGAGCAGAGGCTCATCTCCTCTATAGGATGGCTGAGAACCCAGTTGTGTTAAATGACTACCGATTAAGAGAAGATTTTTTCTTTGATACCCCAGAATTTCAGATTCTTTACGAATTATTAAGTGAGCAGGGAGAAATTGGCTCTGAGGTGCTTTCTCATCAGACGCCTGAGGTTGAAAATGCTTGGTACCACGTGCTTAGTCTGGATTTACCAGCTGAGATGTCGCCTCAGGAGCTAGTGGAAGTCGAAGCGACTCGAAACCGTGCCCTCCTCAGCAAGGACAACTTAAGAATTAAAAAGAAAGTGCAGGAAGCTAGTCATGTAGGAGATACAGACACAGCCTTGAAAGAATTGCAACGATTGATTTCCCAAAAGAGAAGAATGGAGTAATAATGGCAACAAAACAAAAAGAAGTAACGACATTTGATGTGCAAGTAGCAGACTTTATCCGTAACCACAAAAAAACAGGAACAGCAACAGATGACGAAATCAATTCAAGTCTGGTTATTCCGTTTGCCCTTGATGCAGACGGCATTGAAGACCTTTTGCAACGGATTCAGGATGCTGGAATTTCTATCACAGATAACGAAGGAAATCCAAGCGCGCGTGTTCTTAGTGCAGAAGAAGAGCCAGAACTCAGTGATGAGGACTTGATTGGCTCAACTTCAGCCAAGGTTAATGACCCAGTCCGTATGTATTTGAAGGAAATCGGGGTTGTTCCTCTCTTGACCAACGAAGAGGAAAAAGAATTGGCCCTAGCAGTTGAGGCTGGTGATATTGAAGCCAAACAACGTCTTGCGGAAGCCAATCTTCGTTTGGTGGTTTCTATCGCTAAGCGCTACGTAGGGCGTGGCATGCAGTTTCTTGACTTGATCCAAGAAGGAAATATGGGCTTGATGAAAGCCGTGGACAAGTTTGACTATTCTAAAGGATTCAAGTTTTCTACATATGCAACTTGGTGGATTCGTCAGGCGATCACTCGTGCCATCGCTGATCAAGCTCGTACCATCCGTATCCCTGTTCACATGGTTGAAACTATCAATAAATTGGTTCGTGAACAGCGAAATCTCCTTCAAGAATTGGGACAAGATCCAACTCCTGAACAAATCGCTGAGCGTATGGATATGACACCTGACAAGGTACGCGAAATCTTGAAAATTGCTCAAGAGCCAGTATCGCTTGAAACACCGATTGGTGAAGAGGACGATAGTCATCTTGGGGACTTTATCGAAGACGAAGTGATTGAAAATCCAGTAGACTACACAACTCGTATCGTCTTGCGTGAGCAGTTGGATGAGGTTTTGGATACTCTCACAGACCGTGAAGAAAACGTTCTGCGCCTTCGTTTCGGGCTAGATGATGGAAAAATGCGTACCCTTGAAGATGTTGGTAAAGTCTTTAACGTGACTCGTGAACGTATCCGTCAGATTGAGGCCAAGGCTTTGAGAAAATTGCGTCAACCAAGTCGCAGCAAACCCCTTCGTGATTTTATTGAAGACTAAGAGTGAGGAGTAACATGGCTTATACAGAAGAGCAAATTGAAACGATCAAAACACGCATTTTAAATGCCTTGGAAGAAGTCATCGACCCTGAGTTGGGGATTGATATTGTCAACCTAGGTTTAATTTATGAAATTCGTTTTGATGGTGAAACAGGTCACACTGAAATTGATATGACCTTGACAACTATGGGCTGCCCACTGGCTGACCTTTTGACAGACCAGATACACGATGCGATGACAGATGTGCCTGAGGTAACTAATACCGAAGTTAAATTGGTCTGGTATCCAGCTTGGACAGTTGAAAAAATGAGCCGATACGCGCGTATCGCCCTAGGAATTAAATAAAGACTAAGAAAAATGTGAGAGACGATTGGAAAATGAGGAAATCTCCTTCTTTTTCCTTTGGTCTCTTCTTTCTTTTGCTGATTTTCTAGAAATAAAATGGTATAATGAAAGGTATGGAAAACGAAAAATTGCGTGTCAATATGCTAAGTTCAAGTGAAAAAGTGGCTGGTCAAGGAGTATCAGGAGCCTACCGTGAGTTGGTACGTCTCCTACATCGTGATGCCCAAGATCAGTTAATTGTTACGGAGAATCTTCCTGTTGAGGCAGATGTAACTCACTTTCATACCATTGATTTCCCTTATTATTTATCTACATTTCAAAAGAAGCGATCTGGGAGAAAAATTGGCTATGTGCATTTTTTGCCTGATACGCTTGAGGGAAGTTTGAAAATTCCATTTTTCTTAAAGGGAATTATCAAGCGCTATGTTTTTTCATTTTACAACAGAATGGAACACCTAGTGGTGGTCAATCCCATGTTTATCGAGGATTTGGTGGCAGCTGGTATTCCACGTGAAAAAGTAACTTATATTCCAAACTTTGTAAATAAGGAAAAATGGCATCCACTGCCAGCTGACCAAGTAGCAAAACTTCGTCAGGAAATGGATTTAGCTGAAGATCAGTTCATCGTAGTCGGTGCAGGTCAGGTTCAGAAACGTAAAGGAATTGATGACTTTATCCGCCTTGCGGAGGAATTGCCAGAAATTACCTTTATCTGGGCAGGTGGTTTTTCATTTGGTGGGATGACAGATGGTTATGAACGCTATAAAAAAATCATGGACAATCCACCTAAAAATCTAATTTTTCCAGGTATTGTTCCTCCAGAGCGAATGCGAGAGCTCTATGCTTTAGCGGATCTCTTCTTGCTACCAAGTTACAACGAACTATTCCCTATGACCATCTTAGAGGCAGCAAGTTGTGAAGCGCCGATTATGCTAAGGGATTTAGATCTATACAAGGTCATTCTCGAAGGAAATTATCGTGCTACAAGTGATGTTTCAGAGATGAGAGAAGCCATTCTCGAATACAAAGATCATCCTGAAAAGTTGAAAGACTTGAAAGAAAAAGCTCGCGAGATCTCCAAAGAGTACTCTGAGGAGCATTTGTTGGAAATCTGGTTAAAATTTTATCGAGAACAGGCTGCTTTGGGCAAAAAGTGAGGTAATTTATGCGAATTGGTTTATTTACTGACACCTATTTCCCTCAGGTTTCTGGGGTTGCGACTAGTATTCGAACCTTAAAGACAGAGCTTGAAAAGCAGGGACATGCAGTTTTTATCTTTACAACCACCGATAAAGACGTGAACCGATACGAGGATTGGCAAATTATCCGAATTCCGAGTGTTCCCTTCTTTGCATTTAAGGATCGACGTTTTGCTTATCGTGGCTTTACAAAAGCGCTTGAAATTGCTAAACAGTATCAGCTAGATATCATTCATACGCAAACAGAGTTTTCACTAGGTTTGTTAGGGATTTGGATTGCAAGAGAATTGAAAATTCCAGTTATTCATACCTACCATACCCAGTACGAAGACTATGTGCATTACATTGCTAAAGGCATGCTGATTCGGCCAAGTATGGTAAAATATCTGGTGCGTGGCTTCCTTCATGATGTAGATGGCGTGATTTGCCCTAGTGAGATTGTTCGTGACCTTTTATCTAAATACAAAGTCAAGGTTGAAAAGCGTGTCATCCCAACTGGAATTGAGCTGGCTAAGTTTGAACGACCTGAGATCAAAAAGGAAAACTTGCAAGAACTTCGTTCGAAGTTAGGTATTCAGGAAGGCGAGAAAATGTTACTGAGTCTTTCTCGTATCTCCTATGAGAAGAATATCCAAGCAGTCCTAGATGCCTTTGTTGAGGTATTGAAAGAAGAAGACAAGGTGAAACTTGTTGTTGCAGGTGATGGTCCTTATCTGGACAGTCTGAAGGAACAAGCAGTGAAATTGCAGATCCAAGATCATGTGATTTTTACTGGTATGATTGCTCCAAGTGAGACAGCCTTATACTATAAAGCGGCTGATTTCTTTATCTCTGCATCCACTAGTGAAACCCAAGGCTTGACTTATCTAGAGAGTCTAGCCAGTGGAACGCCTGTTATCGCTCATGGCAATCCTTATCTGGATAATCTGATCAGTGACAAAATGTTTGGAACCCTCTACTATGGAGAGCACGATCTTGCAGGTGCAATCTTGGAGGCCTTGATCGCCACTCCAGATATGAATGAGCAGAAGTTGGCTGACAAGTTGTACGAGATTTCGGCTGAGAATTTTGGGAAGCGAGTTCATGAGTTTTATCTCGATGCGATGATTTCAAATAAATTTGAGCAGGAACTACGTGGCGACGAACCCATGACACAGCGATTCTTAAAAACTATTTTGTACTTACCTCAGCAGGCTGTTTCAGCTCCAGTTAAAGAGTCCAAACGAATATTAAAGGCTTCTAAAGAGCAATTGTCTAGCATCCGGGATTACTGGAGAGATTAGTAAAAATATAGGAGAATAAAATATGGCAAAAAAATTTATGAGAAGTGGTAGAGATCAAAAAATTGGAGGCGTTTGCGCAGGTGTAGCCCACTATTTTGATATTGACCCTACCATTGTACGTGTGATTTGGGGCGTTCTTGCCTTTTGTTATGGGGCAGGGGTACTTGCTTACTTGATTTTATGGGTAATTGCACCTGTTTCTAGCGAATATTAAAAGAGAATCAGAATAGAACAAAGAGAAATAAAAAGGAGTCCAGATGGCTTTTGGAGATAATGGAAAACGTAAAAAAACAATGTTTGAAAAAGTAACGCTTTTTGTCGTGCTAATTATGTTGTTTGTAACCCTTGCTGGTATCTTTGCGACAGCGCTTGGAGCTTTTAGCAGATTCTAAGCAAGTTGCTAAGATAGAAACAATAACTAATGACTGGATTTTCCAGTCCTTTTTAAAGTGAGAAGAAAATATGAGTATGTTTTTAGATACAGCCAAGATCAAGGTCAAGGCTGGTAATGGTGGCGATGGTATGGTTGCCTTTCGCCGTGAAAAGTATGTCCCGAATGGCGGTCCTTGGGGTGGCGATGGCGGACGTGGTGGTAACGTTGTTTTCGTTGTAGACGAAGGCTTGCGTACCTTGATGGATTTCCGCTATAACCGTCATTTTAAGGCCGAATCCGGTGAAAAAGGGATGACCAAAGGAATGCATGGACGTGGTGCAGAAGACCTTCGTGTTCGTGTACCACAAGGAACAACTGTACGTGACGCTGAGACAGGAAAAGTGATTACAGACTTGATTGAACATGGTCAAGAATTTATCGTGGCTCATGGCGGTCGAGGTGGCCGAGGAAACATCCGTTTTGCGACACCAAAAAATCCTGCACCTGAAATCTCTGAGAATGGAGAACCAGGTCAAGAACGTGAGTTGCAACTGGAACTGAAAATCTTGGCGGATGTTGGCTTGGTCGGTTTCCCATCTGTCGGAAAGTCAACTTTGCTTAGTGTCATTACTTCAGCCAAACCAAAGATTGGTGCCTACCACTTTACGACTATTGTCCCTAATCTAGGGATGGTCCGTACACAGTCAGGTGAATCTTTTGCAGTAGCAGACCTTCCAGGTTTGATTGAAGGGGCCAGTCAAGGTGTTGGTCTTGGAACCCAGTTTCTCCGTCATATCGAACGCACTCGAGTTATCCTCCACGTCATCGATATGTCGGCTAGCGAAGGACGTGATCCTTACGAGGACTACCTAGCTATCAATAAAGAATTGGAATCCTACAATCTTCGTCTTATGGAACGTCCACAGATCATCGTTGCCAACAAGATGGACATGCCTGAAAGTCAGGAAAATCTGGAAGCCTTCAAGAAGAAATTGGCAGCAAACTACGATGAGTTTGAAGAACTACCAGCCATCTTCCCTATTTCTGGTTTGACTAAGCAAGGTTTGGCACCCCTTTTGGATGCGACAGCTGAATTGTTGGATAAGACTCCTGAGTTCTTGCTCTATGACGAGTCTGATATGGAAGAAGAAGCTTACTATGGCTTTGACGAGGAAGAAAAAGCCTTTGAGATTAGTCGTGATGATGATGCGACATGGGTACTTTCTGGTGAAAAACTCATGAAACTCTTTAACATGACCAACTTTGACCGTGATGAGTCTGTCATGAAGTTTGCCCGTCAGCTTCGTGGTATGGGGGTTGACGAAGCCCTTCGTGCGCGTGGAGCTAAGGATGGCGACTTGGTCCGAATCGGTAAATTTGAGTTTGAATTTGTAGACTAGGAGATTGATATGGGAGATAAACCGATATCATTCCGAGATGCAGATGGAAATTTTGTTTCTGCAGCAGATGTATGGAATGAAAAGAAACTAGAAGAATTGTTTAATCGTCTCAATCCCAAACGTGCTATTAGATTAGCACGAGAAAAAAAAGGCAATGAGAAGGCTGATAAAGAAGAAAAATAGCCTATCAACATTGATAAAACAGAACCCCGTGATCGTATTTATCACGGGGGATTTTTTAGTCATTGAAGAAAAAAGGTGGCGCAAATTTTTTAAGAATTTCAAAGCAAGTCTGTGCTTCCTCAGCGTTTTCACAGATAAGAAGGCAGACATCATCACCACATACGGTGGCAATGATTTGTTTAAAATTGAGAGCATCGAGAACAGCTCCAAACGATTGGGCAAGGCCTGGCAAGGTTTTGAGGACAACCTGATGCTGGACAGGACGTAGCATGACCAAGCCATCTTCCATATAGTTTTCTAAGCGTTTTTCCCATTTGGAGATGGAACCAGTATTTAAAACATAGTAAGAATGATCTGCTTCGCGAACCTTTGAAAGGTTCATAGTCTTGATATCGCGTGAGAGAGTAGCCTGTGTGACTTGGATGTCGTTTTCAGCTAGTAAAGCTTGCAACTCTGCCTGTGTATGAATCTTATTTTTAGCTACAAGTGCACGGATGAGTTGGTGTCTATGTTCAGATTTATTCATATGAGGCTGACTCCTTTTATGAGGGGATGGTGATGGAGGATTGTGTGAGATCGACTGTTAAGTGATAGTCTGTATTATCACGGACAGTGATTTCAAAGTCGGTAGTATAGAGAACAAGGCGAAGTGTGTCACCTTTTTTCAGCTTGTAAATCGTAGGTTGTAGGGCAAATTGGATTTCCATCCATTTTTCAGCTTCTATGCTCTCAACAGTTAGTAAATCATTTCGATTTTGTAAATTAAGGTAGCCTTTGGTGATGACACGTTGGGCGCTTGGAGTGAAAGGTAGTTCCAAGAGATTTTCAAGCATGTGGTAGCGACCGTTGTCAATGGTTCTAGCACTTAAAACAGCTGGATAAGGTTGTAGATATTTCTTTTGTCCAAGTTCTAGCAGTTGAGCAGACAATAAGCCCTTGTTTGTACTTGATTTGACACGAAGTTTCAGCTCCACTCGACCATTTAAGTGAATATCTTGAGTTACTGGAAGATCAATGGTGATCTGATTGGCTTTTCCTTGGTAAAGTTCTGTATTGAAAGTCTGGTAAGTCTTACCATAACGATCAAAATCTTTTTGATCATACTGGTTTTGAATCACCTTTTCTTCAGTTCCAAGAGAGAAGGTATGCAGTTCATCTTGCTTGCCAAAGTCATCGAGACTATGCCATGTTTGAGGCTCAGTATTATCTTGCCAGATGACAGTAGGAAGTTGATAGTCTGTTGTAAGTCCTAACAATTTCTTGCTTAAGAGGGCATTCATGGATTCGCGGAAGTCAATTGACTGCCAGTTGTTCATATAGACATGGGCACCATGATGGAAAAAGAGGTGCTTGAGAATATTGTCAGGAAGAGCATGAAACATCTGGTAAACATGAAGAGGTTTGACGTTCCAATCCTGGGAACCATGCGTAAAGACGACCTCAGCTTGAACCTTGTGAGCATTGAGCAGATAGTTGCGGTCATGCCAAAACTGATTGTAGTCACCAGTCTTGCGATCCAGTTGCTCTTTTACCTTCTCTAAGTCTGCTTGGTGAGCTTCATTAGCACGAATATAGTCACCAGCTAGGAGATTGCGGGAGTAGGTAAGCTCAGCAAGTGAGTCAAAATCCTCACCTGGATAACCACCAGGGCTAGTCACCAGACCATTTTCACGATAGTAGTTATACCAAGAGGAAATACCTGCTTCAGCGATAATCACTTCTAAGCCATCAACACCAGTTGTCGCAAGACCATTAGACATGGTTCCCAGATAGGAAATTCCTGTTGTTGCGACTTTTCCATTTGACCAGTCAGCCTTGACTTGGCGCTTGCGCGTGTGATCCGTGAAAGCACGACAACGACCATTGAGCCAATCAATGACATTTTTATAAGCTTCAATCTGCTGGTAGTCTCCATTGGTCATGAGACCTTGGGAATCCTTGGTACCAACACCCGATACATAGAGATTGGCAAATCCTCTTGGAAGGAAGTAGTCGTTGAGAGTGTATGAACTATTGATATGAGTTAGCTTCTCTTCAGCTTCTGAGACGACTTCTGCTTGACCATGAGGCTCGACAAAATTCAGCTTAGGTTCCTCAAGCTCGATGGTGTGGGGTGGTTTGACCTCAAGCTCTCCCTCCATTTTGTAGAGAGCCTTGTCGCTGGCTTTGTCGTTGGTCCCTTGGTGATAAGGGCTTGCAGTCATAAGAGCAGGAACTTGTCCATCATAACAAGGGCGAATAATGCTGACCTTGACTAAATCAGGGAGTCCGTCTTTATCAGTATCCACACGACTCTCGACATACACGACTTCACGAATGACATTATGAGTAGAGAAGGTTGCTAAGCTTTTACCGTTAAAGTAGTGGTAGTGATTATCTTCTGCAATAAGACCATCACTAACAAGTTGGTCGATGAGCGTATTTCCTTTTTTCGTTCTCGTATTGAGCAATTGATAAAGATTTTCAATGAGATCTCCATAAACAATAGGAAATCCAGTTTCTTTACGGAATTGTTCAGCATCCTCAAAGTCAACCAGATAGCTAAATCCTAAAAGTTGAAAAACTACAGTATAGAAAATATCAGCAGTCAACTCTTTATCGGACTGAAAGAAGCTCAATAAATCCGTTTCTTTATCCGCAGCCAAAGTGGATAGAGCATAATCGGTATTGGTATAAGTGAAAAAATTCCAGCGGACAAATTGTTCAAGTTGTTTTTTTGATGCTTGTTCTGGTACCAGCTTCAAACCAAGCTGAGATAACTCGCGCAAAACTTGCGAATGAGAAACGTGAAGGTAGCTGAATTGATTAAAACGCATGGGGCTCTCCTTTGAAAATATTCTAAATTCAGTATATCAAAAATAAGGTAAAAAAGATATTGTTGACCTGTGATGAAGTCACTTTAAAAGGAATGGTCTCTAGCTTTTCATTCTAGTTTTTAAAATGGTATAATAGTACTATATTTAAAGCAAGGAGGAGATGGAATGATTGCACAGCTCGATACCAAGACTGTTTACAGTTTTATGGAAAGTGTGGTTTCGATTGAAAAATATGTACATACAGCTAAAGATTATGGCTATTCTCACCTTGCTATCATGGATGTGGATAATCTCTATGGAGCCTATCATTTTCTAGAAGCAACTCGTAAGCATGGCATTCAACCTTTAATTGGTCTAGAAATGACCTTGGTCAAAGATGAGTACAATATTTCTCTTCGTTTTCTAGCCCTATCCACTAAAGGTTATCAAGAGTTGATGAAGTTATCCACTTTAAAAATGACTGGACGGAAAAATTGGTCTAACTTCACCAGCCACCTCGAAGATGTTGCCATTATTGTTCCTTATTTTGCTGAAATCGAACAATTGGATTTGGGGCATGATTATTATATCGGTGTTAGTCCAGATACTCCTCAAGAAGTTTTTACCAGACCCATTCTTCCACTGTATCAAGTCAATTCTTTTGAAAAAGAAGACCTACAGGTTTTACAAATCTTGTCAGCAGTCAAGGATAATGTCAGCCTAAGAGAAGTGGATGTGCATTCACAACAAGGGATCTTTCTACCAGCCTCAGACTTAGAAGCTCGATTTAAAAATCGCTTCCCTCAGGCGCTTGCCAATCTTCAAGGTGTGATAGAGAATGTTAGCTATCAAATCGACCCAAGTTTAAAACTTCCTCGCTTTAATCCTGAAAGACCAGCAGTCGAAGAACTTCGAGAGAGGGCTGAACAAGGCTTGAGTGACAAGGGGCTAACCTCAGCTCTCTATCGTGAGCGACTAAATGAAGAATTAGCTGTGATTCATGATATGGGATTTGACGACTATTTCCTTGTAGTTTGGGATTTGCTCCGTTTTGGACGTTCCCAAGGCTATTATATGGGGATGGGGCGTGGTTCTGCTGTGGGTAGCTTGGTGGCCTACTCACTTGACATCACAGGAATTGATCCGGTTGAAAAGAACCTGATTTTCGAGCGCTTTTTAAATCGTGAGCGCTACACTATGCCTGATATCGATATCGACATCCCAGACCTTTATAGGCCAGAATTCATTCGTTATGTTCGTGATCGCTATGGTAGTCAACACGTGGCGCAGATTGTCACTTATTCGACCTTTGGGGCAAAACAAGCAATTCGTGATGTTTTCAAACGTTATGGTGTCCCAGAGTACGAATTAACAAATATTACGAAAAAAATTAGTTTCCGAGATACGCTAACCACGGCCTATGAAAAGAATTTACAGTTTAGGCAGGTCATCAATAGTAAGATTGAATATCAAAAAGCTTTTGAGATTGCTCGGAAGATTGAAGGATATCCTCGTCAGACCTCTATCCATGCGGCTGGAGTCGTTATGAGTGACCAAGACCTGACGGACTATATTCCGCTCAAATACGGTGAGGATATGCTGATCACCCAGTATGATGCTCATGGAGTTGAAGCCAATGGACTTCTAAAAATGGATTTCCTAGGTCTGCGTAACTTAACTTTTGTCCAAAAAATGCAGGAATTACTGGCTGAGTCAGAGGGTGTTCATCTGAAAATCGAAGAGATTGATTTGGAAGACAAGGAAACTCTGGCCCTCTTTGCTGCTGGAAATACCAAGGGGATTTTCCAATTTGAACAACCTGGCGCCATTCGACTCTTGAAACGAGTTCAGCCGCAAGTCTTTGAAGAGGTAGTAGCAACGACCTCGCTCAACAGACCAGGGGCAAGCGATTATATTGATAACTTTGTCGCTCGTAAGCACGGCAAAGAAAAGGTGACGGTGCTGGATTCTGCCTTGGAGGACATCCTGTCATCAACCTACGGTATTATGCTTTACCAAGAGCAAGTTATGCAGGTGGCTCAGCGCTTTGGAGGCTTCAGCCTTGGTAAAGCCGACATTCTCAGACGAGCCATGGGTAAGAAAAATGCTAAAGAGATGCATTTGATGAAGGAAGATTTTATCTCTGGAGCTATGAAATTGGGGTATTCTGAAGAAAAAGCCAATCAAGTTTTTGCAGTGATGGAAAAGTTTGCGGGCTATGGATTTAACAGATCCCACGCCTACGCCTACTCAGCCCTGGCTTTCCAGCTCGCTTATTTTAAAACCCATTATCCTGCTATTTTCTTCCAAGTCATGTTGAATTATTCAAGCAGTGATTACATTGTAGATGCATTGCAGATGGGCTTTGAAGTAGCGCCTTTAGCAATAAACAGCATTCCCTATCATGATAAAATTGCTCAGAAGAAAATCTATCTTGGTTTGAAAGCCATTAAGGGGCTTCCAAGAGATTTTTCTTACTGGATTATTGAAAACCGTCCTTTCTCAAGTATCGAAGATTTCGTCACACGTCTTCCTAAAAATTACAAGAAACTATCGCTTTTGACTCCTTTGGTTGAACTGGGACTCTTTGATGAATTTGACAAGAACCGCCAGAAAATCCTAGTGAATCTGCCCAACCTATTTGTCTTTGTTGAGGAGTTAGGAGGACTCTTTGCAGATGCAAACTATAGTTGGACTGAAGCTGATGATTTTACAGAGGCAGAAAAATTTTACAAGGAGCAGGAACTGATCGGGGTAGGTATTAGTGCCCATCCTCTCCAAACTCTTGCCAAACAAGCCCTATATCCGACGACGCCAATCACTAATCTAACCGAGGGAGCTCAAGCCACTCTCCTAGTTGAAGTTCAAAAGATTAAAGTGATTCGAACCAAGAAAGGCGAGAATATGGCCTTTCTACAGGTTCATGATAGTAAGTCTCGGATGGATGTGACTGTATTTTCGGATCAGTATCGAAAATTCGCCCCCATCCTATCCGAAGGGAAATTTTACTATATCAATGGGAAGATTCAATCTCGAGATGGTCGTCTGCAAATGATTGCACAAGATTTGAAAGA
This sequence comes from Streptococcus oralis, assembly GCF_001578705.1. Taxonomy (GTDB): domain Bacteria; phylum Bacillota; class Bacilli; order Lactobacillales; family Streptococcaceae; genus Streptococcus; species Streptococcus oralis_J. The sequence continues at coordinate 244,408 of NZ_KQ969037.1, forward strand.
AGCAGTCGCTGAACGATTCTGGATTCAAGTTAAAAATCACGACAACGATAAAGAGATTTCAAATATCCTAGAACAATACAAAGGCCCAATCCCTGTCATTATCAGGTATGAAGAGGAACAAAAAACGGTTGTTTCTACACAACATTTTGTAAGAAAAGATTCTGCTCTACAGGAAAAATTAGAGGGAATTGCTATGAAAACGATTTATCGCTAAAAATACGAAAAATAGAAGAATTTTCAAATGAAATGTGGTATAATCAATAGGAATGTTAAAAGAAAAAGGAGCAAAACCAAATGAAACGTATTGCTGTTTTGACTAGTGGTGGGGACGCCCCTGGTATGAACGCTGCTATCCGTGCAGTAGTTCGTCAAGCAATCTCAGAAGGAATGGAAGTCTTTGGTATCTATGATGGATACGCAGGGATGGTTGCCGGTGAAATCTATCCACTTGATGCTGCTTCAGTTGGAGACATCATTTCACGTGGTGGTACTTTCCTTCACTCTGCTCGTTACCCTGAGTTTGCACAACTTGAAGGTCAACTTAAAGGGATTGAGCAGTTGAAAAAACACGGGATCGAAGGTGTTGTTGTAATCGGTGGTGACGGTTCTTATCACGGAGCTATGCGCTTGACTGAGCATGGATTCCCAGCTATCGGTCTGCCTGGTACAATTGATAATGATATCGTAGGTACTGATTTCACAATTGGATTTGATACTGCAGTTACTACTGCAATGGATGCGATTGATAAGATTCGTGATACATCATCAAGTCACCGTCGTACTTTCGTTGTAGAAGTAATGGGACGTAACGCTGGTGATATCGCACTTTGGGCAGGTATTGCTACTGGTGCCGATGAAATCATTATTCCTGAAGAAGGCTTCAACATGGAAGAAATCGTAGCTAGCATCAAAGCTGGTTATGAACACGGTAAGAAACACAACATTATCGTTTTGGCAGAAGGTGTCATGTCAGCAGCTGAATTTGGTCAAAAACTAAAAGAAGCAGGAGACACAAGCGACCTTCGTGTAACAGAACTTGGTCACATCCAACGTGGTGGATCACCAACCGCTCGTGACCGTGTATTGGCATCACGTATGGGTGCACACGCTGTTAAACTCCTCAAACAAGGAATCGGTGGTGTCGCTGTTGGTATCCGTAACGAAAAAATGGTTGAGAATCCAATTCTTGGTACAGCAGAAGAGGGAGCATTGTTTAGCTTAACAGCTGATGGTAAGATCGTTGTTAACAACCCTCATAAAGCTGATATTGAACTTTCTGCTTTGAACAAGAGCTTGTCCTAATCAACTTTCATTAATTTGGTAACATGACCATAAAAGGTCGAATTATATAAAGGAGTCACAAAAATCATGAACAAACGTGTAAAAATCGTTGCAACTTTGGGTCCTGCGGTAGAAATCCGTGGTGGTAAAAAATTCGGTGAAGACGGATACTGGGGTGAAAAACTGGACGTTGAAGCTTCAGCTCAAAATATTGCAAAATTGATTGAAGCAGGAGCAAACACTTTCCGTTTCAACTTCTCACACGGTGACCACCAAGAACAAGGTGAGCGTATGGCAACTGTTAAACGTGCGGAAGAAATCGCTGGTAAAAAAGTTGGTTTCCTTCTTGACACTAAAGGTCCAGAAATCCGTACAGAATTGTTCGAAGGTGAAGCAAAAGAGTACTCATACAAAACTGGCGAAAAAATCCGCGTTGCGACAAAACAAGGAATCAAATCAACTCGCGATGTGATTGCTTTGAACGTTGCTGGTGCTCTTGACATCTACGATGATGTTGAGGTTGGTCGCCAAGTATTGGTTGACGATGGTAAACTTGGTCTTCGTGTTGTTGCAAAAGACGATGCAACTCGTGAATTTGAAGTAGAAGTTGAAAACGACGGAATTATCGCTAAACAAAAAGGTGTAAACATCCCTAACACTAAAATTCCTTTCCCAGCTCTTGCTGAACGTGACAACGATGATATCCGTTTCGGTTTGGAACAAGGTATCAACTTCATCGCGATCTCATTTGTACGTACTGCGAAAGACGTGAATGAAGTTCGTGCAATCTGTGAAGAAACTGGAAACGGACATGTTCAATTGTTTGCGAAAATCGAAAACCAACAAGGTATCGACAACTTGGATGAAATCATCGAAGCTGCTGACGGTATCATGATCGCTCGTGGTGACATGGGTATCGAAGTACCATTCGAAATGGTTCCAGTTTACCAAAAAATGATCATCACTAAAGTTAACGCAGCTGGTAAAGTTGTTATCACAGCAACAAACATGCTTGAAACAATGACTGAAAAACCACGTGCAACTCGTTCAGAGGTATCAGACGTATTTAACGCTGTTATTGACGGAACTGACGCAACAATGCTTTCAGGTGAATCTGCAAACGGTAAATACCCACTTGAATCTGTTCGTACAATGGCAACAATTGACAAGAATGCTCAAACCCTATTGAAAGAATACGGTCGTTTGTCATCAGTTAACTTGGCACGTAATTCTAAGACTGAAGTTATGGCATCAGCTGTTAAGGATGCAACTAACTCAATGAATATCAAGTTGATTGTTACCCTTACTAAGACTGGTCACACTGCACGCTTGATTTCTAAATACCGTCCAGATGCAGATATCTTGGCAATCACTTTCGATGAATTAACTCAACGTGGATTGATGTTGAACTGGGGTGTTATCCCAGTAACAACTGAACGTCCATCAAACACTGATGATATGTTCGAACTTGCCGAAAAGATTGCAGTAGAACAAGGTTTGGTAGAATCTGGTGATGATATGATTATCGTTGCAGGTGTGCCACTTGGAGAAGCTGTTCGTACAAACACAATGCGTATCCGTACAGTACGTTAATCTAAACTTTTAAAAGCCTATCATACCAAGCTTTTGTGCTTGTATGATGGGTCTTTTTTCTATTTTAGAAGATAAAAAGAGGGAGAATTTTATTAAACAGAAATGGGAAAAATAGGAGAACTATGGTATAATAGAATGTAAAGACCTTTTTAGTAAATTTTGAAAGAGTATAACATGAGAAAAATTGTCATCAATGGTGGACATCCATTGCAAGGTGAGATCACCATTAGCGGTGCTAAGAATAGTGTTGTAGCATTAATCCCTGCTATTATACTGGCAGATGATGTTGTCACTTTGGATTGTGTCCCAGATATTTCAGACGTTGCTAGTCTTGTAGAAATTATGGAAATCATGGGAGCGAAAGTAAAACGCTACGATGATGTTTTGGAGATTGATCCTAGAGGTGTTCAGAATATTCCAATGCCTTACGGCAAGATCAATAGCCTTCGTGCTTCTTATTATTTCTATGGTAGTCTTTTAGGTCGTTTTGGTGAAGCCACGGTTGGACTTCCTGGCGGATGTGATCTTGGTCCTCGTCCGATTGACCTTCACTTAAAAGCCTTCGAAGCCATGGGAGCTAAGGTGAGCTATGAGGGAGATAATATGAATTTATCTGCCCAAGGTAAGGGACTTCACGGCGCAAGTATTTACATGGATACCGTCAGTGTTGGTGCAACGATTAATACCATGATTGCGGCTGTTAAGGCTAAGGGACGTACTGTCATTGAAAATGCAGCTCGTGAACCAGAAATCATCGATGTAGCTACACTTTTGAACAACATGGGGGCCCACATTCGTGGTGCGGGGACTGATATTATCATTATTGATGGTGTCGAGAAACTTCATGGAACGCGCCACCAAGTCATTCCAGACCGTATTGAAGCCGGAACCTATATATCACTTGCTGCAGCGGTTGGTAAAGGAATCCGTATTAACAACGTCCTCTATGAACACTTAGAAGGCTTTATCGCCAAACTAGAAGAAATGGGCGTTCGTATGACGGTCTCAGAAGACAGTATCTTCGTTGAAGAACAATCTGATTTGAAGGCCATCAATATTAAAACTGCTCCTTATCCTGGTTTTGCAACCGATTTGCAACAGCCAATCACACCACTTTTACTAACTGCTCAAGGTCGTGGTACTATTATTGATACCATTTACGAAAAACGTGTCAACCATGTCTTTGAGTTAGCAAAAATGGACGCGGATATTGCGACTACAAATGACCATATTTTCTACACTGGTGGGCGAATTCTACATGGTGCCAAGGTGAAAGCTACAGACTTGCGAGCTGGTGCTGCACTTGTGATTGCTGGACTGATGGCTCAAGGCCAGACTGAAATTACAAATATTGAGTTTATCCTTCGTGGCTACTCAGATATTATTGAAAAATTACGTAGTCTTGGAGCAGATATTACACTCGTCGAAGACTAAGCCGTTGAGGTGATTATGAATATTTGGACCAAATTAGCAATGTTTTCTTTCTTTGAAACGGAACGCTTGTATTTGCGTCCTTTCTTTTTTAGTGACAGTCAAGCGTTTTTCGAGATTGCTTCAAACCCTGAGAATTTGCAGTTTATTTTTCCCAGTCAAGCAAGTTTGGAAGAAAGTCAGTACGCACTTGCTAACTATTTTATGAAGAATCCTCTAGGTGTTTGGGCAATTTGTCTCCAAGGAAATCAGGAAATGATTGGCTCCATTAAATTTGAAAAAATAGATGAAATCAAAAAAGAAGCAGAAATTGGTTACTTCTTAAAAAAAGATTCTTGGTCACAAGGTTTTATGACAGAAGTAGTTAGTAAGCTTTGTCAGCTTTCATTTGAAGAATTTGGTTTAAAACAATTATCCATCATCACTCATCTGGAGAATCAAGCTAGTCAAAAAGTAGCCTTAAAATCGGGCTTTAGTCTCTTCCGACAGTTTAAGGGGAGCGATCGCTATACACGAAAAATGAGAGACTACCTTGAATTTCGATACGTTAAAGGAGAATTCAGTGAGTAAACACCAAGAAATCTTAAGTTATCTGGAAGAGTTACCAATAGGAAAACGTGTCAGCGTTCGTAGTATTTCAAATCACCTAGGTGTCAGTGATGGGACGGCTTATCGTGCCATTAAAGAAGCTGAAAATCGTGGAATTGTAGAAACTCGACCTCGTAGTGGAACCATTCGTGTCAAATCTCAGAAAGTGGCTATTGAAAAACTGACCTATGCAGAGATTGCAGAAGTCACCTCCTCTGAAGTTTTAGCTGGTCAGGAAGGGCTGGAGAGAGAATTTAGCAAATTCTCCATTGGGGCCATGACCGAGCAGAATATTTTGTCCTATCTGAATGATGGTGGTCTTTTGATCGTAGGTGACCGTACTCGTATTCAACTTTTAGCTCTGGAAAATGAAAATGCGGTCCTCGTGACGGGTGGTTTTCATGTGCACGAGGATGTACTGAAACTTGCTAATCAGAAAGGAATTCCTGTTTTACGAAGTAAGCATGATACTTTTACAGTTGCGACCATGATCAACAGAGCTCTCTCAAATGTTCAAATCAAAACCGATATTCTGACAGTTGAAAAGCTCTATCGTCCTAGCCATGAGTATGGTTTCTTAAGAGAAACGGACACAGTGAAAGATTATCTAGACTTGGTACGCAAGAATCGAAGTAGTCGTTTCCCTGTCATCAATCAGCACCAAGTGGTTGTGGGAGTTGTTACCATGCGTGACGCAGGGGACAAATCCCCTAGCACGACGATTGATAAGGTGATGACGCGCAGCATTTTCGTAACAGGATTAGCGACCAATATTGCCAATGTCAGTCAACGAATGATTGCAGAAGACTTTGAGATGGTCCCAGTCGTGAGAAGCAATCAAACTTTGCTCGGAGTTGTGACGAGACGAGATGTTATGGATAAGATGAGTCGTTCTCAAGTTTCAGCCTTGCCGACTTTTTCAGAGCAAATCGGTCAGAAGTTGTCTTATCATCACGACGAAGTTGTGATTACAGTTGAGCCCTTTATGCTTGAGAAGAACGGGGTTTTAGCAAATGGTGTTCTTGCTGAAATTTTAACTCACATGACACAGGATTTGGTGACAAATAGTAGACGCAATCTCATCATCGAGCAGATGCTAATTTACTTCTTGCAGGCTGTTCAGATAGATGATACTTTGCGGATTCAGGCACGTATTATTCACCACACGAGACGCTCAGCCATTATTGATTATGATATTTATCATGGTCATCAAATTGTATCAAAAGCAAACGTTACAGTCAAAATCAATTAGAATCTAGGAGAAAAAATGATAACTTTAAAATCAGCACGTGAAATCGAAGCTATGGACAAGGCTGGTGATTTCCTAGCGAGTATCCATATTGGCTTACGCGATTTGATTAAGCCAGGCGTGGATATGTGGGAAGTAGAAGAGTATGTTCGTCGCCGTTGTAAAGAGGAGAATTTCCTTCCTCTACAGATTGGCGTGGATGGCGCAGTCATGGATTATCCCTATGCCACTTGTTGCTCTCTCAACGACGAAGTTGCTCATGCTTTTCCACGCCATTACATCTTGAAAGATGGCGATTTACTCAAGGTTGACATGGTTTTGGGAGGCCCTATTGCCAAATCAGACCTCAATGTATCTAAACTCAACTTTAATAATGTTGAGCAAATGAAAAAATACACCCAAAATTATACTGGCGGTCTAGCAGACTCATGTTGGGCTTATGCAGTTGGTAGACCGTCTGAAGAAGTGAAAAACCTGATGGACGTGACCAAGGAAGCTATGTATATAGGGATTGAGCAAGCCGTCGTTGGAAACCGTATTGGCGATATCGGTGCAGCAATTCAGGAATATGCTGAAAGTCGCGGTTATGGTGTCGTTCGTGATTTGGTTGGTCATGGTGTTGGTCCAACTATGCACGAAGAACCAATGGTTCCTAACTACGGTATAGCAGGTCGTGGGCTCCGTCTCCGTGAAGGAATGGTGCTAACCATTGAACCCATGATCAATACTGGTGACTGGGAAATTGATACAGATATGAAGACTGGCTGGGCTCATAAGACTATTGATGGCGGCCTATCTTGCCAATATGAACACCAGTTCGTGATTACCAAAGATGGACCTGTTATCTTGACCAGTCAAGGTGAAGAAGGAACTTATTAAAAATGAAGGGAGCTTGTACCGCCCCCAAAAAGTTAGACAGAAAAATCAGCTCTTTGTCAACTGTAGTGAGTTGAAGTCAGCTAAGATCGAGAAAGGACAAATTTCGTCCTTTCTTTTTTGATATTTAGAGCAATGAAAATACGGTTTTTGAAATTTTTAAAATTCCGAAAACCAAAGGCATTTCGTTTGATGAGTTTAATGAGGTTATTAGTAGCTTTTCATTATAGGTCATATGGGACTTTTTTGTGCAAGATTTCTAAATAAACTGATTAAATTCCTATTTTTCCCTATCATTGTCCCTGTTTTTTCTTAGAGTTAGGAATTATAATAGACTTATCAAATCAAAGAATGGAGGAAGGCAATGGATAATATAATCTTTTTTATCAGTGTTTTTCTTGCTGGAATTCTTTCCTTCTTTTCTCCTTGCATTTTACCCTTGTTACCGGTCTATGCAGGGGTCTTGTTGGATGACAAAGATGGTGCTCAGGCTTCTAGCGAAAAATTTTCAATCTCAGTTGTTAGTTTATTGCGAACTCTGGCCTTTATAGCGGGGATCTCTTTTATCTTTATCTTACTGGGCTATGGAGCTGGTTTTTTAGGCAATTTGCTGTATGCTTCTTGGTTTCAGTATGTGACGGGTGCGATTATCATTCTCTTGGGCTTGCACCAGATGGAAGTCTTACATTTGCAGGGGCTCTACAAGGAAAGAAGGCTACAATTAAAGAGACAAGGGCAAAAGGGTAACGGCTATAGTCAGGCATTTTTACTGGGGTTGACCTTTAGTTTTGCTTGGACGCCATGTGTGGGGCCGGTTCTGGGGTCTGTTTTGGCCTTGGCGGCTTCAGGTGGCTCAGGTGCTTGGCAGGGAGCTGGTCTCATGTTGGTTTACACGCTGGGTTTGGCGCTACCATTTTTAGTTCTAGCTCTCGCCTCCAGCTATGTTTTGAAACATTTCCGAAAACTGCATCCTTACCTCGGAATCCTCAAAAAAGTGGGTGGTTTCCTCATTATCCTGATGGGAATCTTGGTGCTTTTGGGAAATGCTTCCATTTTGACTACATTATTTGAATAGAGAGGAAAAAGAAATGAAAAAATGGCAAACATGTCTCCTTGGAGTAGGCTCAATCTGTTGCTTGGCAGCCTGTTCGGCTAAAAACATGTCAGACGAGTCTACTATGAAGGAGCAATCCAAAACAGAACAAGTTAGTTCACAAACTGCGACTAAAGGTCAGGAAGTCGCTGATTTTGAACTGACAGGTGTAGATGGCAAGACCTATCGTTTGTCTGATTACAAGGGCAAGAAAGTCTATCTCAAATTCTGGGCTTCTTGGTGTTCCATCTGTCTAGCCAGCCTTCCAGATACGGATGAAATTGCTAAAGAAGCTGGTGATGACTATGTGGTCTTGACAGTGGTGTCTCCTGGACACAAGGGGGAGCAATCTGAAGCGGACTTTAAGAATTGGTACAAGGGATTGGATTATAAAAATTTTCCAGTTTTAATTGATCCACCAGGTAAACTCTTGGAAAGTTATGGTGTCCGTTCTTATCCGACTCAAGCCTTTATAGACAAGGAAGGCAAGCTGGTCAAAACGCAACCAGGTTTTATGGATAAGGATATGATTTTAAAAGAATTGAAAGAAATGGGGTAGAGAAAGGCTATGAATGATAAAGTAAAACTTTTTGTCTTGGCAGGGGTCATTCTCCTAGCCATAACCGGTTTCTATTTTCTATTGACGCGAAATGCAGGGCAGACAGATAGCTCGCAAATTGAGAAAGCATCAGTTAGCCAAGGAGGAAAAACAGTGAAAAAAACAGAAGTGAGCAAAGACGCAGACTTGCACGAAATTTATCTAGCTGGGGGATGTTTCTGGGGAGTGGAGGAATACTTCTCACGCGTTCCCGGAGTGACAGATGCCGTTTCAGGTTATGCAAACGGTAGAGGGGAAACAACCAAGTACGAATTGATCAATCAAACAGGACATGCAGAGACTGTCCATGTCACCTATGATGCCAATCAAATTTCCCTCAAGGAACTCCTGCTTCATTACTTCCGCATCATTAATCCAACCAGCAAAAATAAACAAGGAAATGATGTGGGGACCCAGTACCGTACCGGTGTTTATTACACAGATGACAAGGATTTAGAGGTGATTAATCAAGTCTTTGATGAGGTGGCTAAGAAATACGATCAACCTCTGGCAGTTGAAAAGGAAAACTTGAAGAATTTTGTGGTGGCTGAGGATTATCACCAAGACTACCTAAAGAAAAATCCAAATGGCTACTGTCATATCAATGTCAATCAGGCTGCCTACCCCGTCATCGATGCCAGCAAATATCCTAAACCAAGTGATGAGGAATTGAAGAAGACCTTGTCACCTGAGGAGTATGTAGTTACCCAGAAAAATCAAACAGAACGGGCCTTTTCAAACTGCTATTGGGATAAATTTGAATCCGGTATCTATGTGGATGTCGCAACTGGCGAACCTCTCTTTTCATCAAAGGACAAGTTTGAGTCTGGTTGTGGTTGGCCTAGTTTCACCCAACCAATCAGTCCAGATGTTGCTACCTACAAGGAAGATAAGTCCTACAATATGACGCGCATGGAAGTGAGAAGCCGAGTTGGAGATTCTCACCTTGGCCATGTCTTTACAGATGGGCCTCAGGACAAGGGGGGCTTACGCTACTGTATCAATAGTCTCTCTATCCGCTTTATTCCCAAAGACAAAATGGCAGAAAAGGGCTATGCTTATTTACTAGATTATGTCGATTAAGAAGTCTTTCCTAAGCAGTTAGAGGAGAATTTTGCTATACTGATACTAGTAAGTGACAAAGGAGCAGAGCATGACCTACACAATCTTAATCGTAGAAGATGAATATCTGGTAAGACAAGGATTGACCAAGCTGGTTAATGTAGCAGCCTACGATATGGAAATCATCGGTCAGGCTGAAAATGGAAGGCAGGCTTGGGACTTGATTCAAAAACAAGTGCCAGATATCATTTTAACCGATATCAACATGCCTCAGCTGAATGGCATCCAGTTGGCCAGTCTGGTACGAGAAACTTATCCTCAGGTGCATTTGGTTTTTTTGACTGGCTACGATGACTTTGATTATGCCTTGTCTGCTGTCAAACTCGGTGTAGATGATTACCTGCTCAAGCCCTTTTCTCGTCAGGATATAGAGGAAATGTTGGGGAAAATCAAGCAAAAACTAGATAAGGAAGAAAAGGAAGAGCAGTTACAAGATTTATTAACCGATAAGTTTGAAGGAAATATGGCCCAGAAGATCCAGTCTCATCTGGCAGACAGTCAGTTTAGTTTAAAGTCTTTGGCCAGTGACTTGGGCTTTAGTCCGACTTATCTGAGCTCCTTGATTAAGAAAGAGTTGGGGTTGCCTTTTCAGGATTATCTGGTGAGAGAGCGTGTCAAACAAGCAAAGCTCTTGCTTCTGACCACAGATTTAAAGATTTATGAGATAGCCGAAAAGGTTGGTTTTGAAGATATGAACTACTTTACCCAACGTTTTAAACAGATTGCAGGTGTGACACCTCGTCAGTTTAAGAAGGGAGAAGGCCGATGAAGCGTTCTTCTCTTTTAGTCAGAATGGTTATTTCCATCTTTCTGGTCTTTCTCATTCTCCTAGCTCTGGTTGGGACTTTCTACTATCAATCTAGTTCATCAGCCATTGAGGCCACTATTGAGGGCAATAGCCAAACGACCATCAACCAGACTAGCCACTTTATTCAGTCTTATATCAAAAAATTAGAAACCACCTCTACCAGTTTGACCCAGCAGAAGGATGTCCTAGCCTATGCTGAGAATCCCAGTCAAGACAAGGTCAAGGGAATCCGAGATCTGTTTTTGACCATCTTAAAGGCAGACCAGGACTTGAAAACGGTGGTACTGGTAACCAAATCCGGTCAGGTTATTTCTACTGATGATAGTGTGCAGATGAAAACTTCATCTGATATGATGGCTGAGGACTGGTACCAAAAGGCTATTCATCAGGGAGCTAAGCCAGTTTTAACCCCAGCTCGTAAATCAGATAGTCAATGGGTCATTTCTGTTACTCAAGAACTGGTTGATGCAAAGGGAGCCAATCTTGGTGTGCTTCGATTAGATATTTCCTACGAAACTCTGGAAGCCTATCTCAACCAACTCCAGTTGGGCCAGCAGGGCTTTGCCTTTATCATCAATGAAAACCATGAATTTGTCTACCATCCTAAACGTACTGTCTATAGCTCAGCGAGTGAAATGGAGGCCATGAAACCCTATATCGAGACGGGGCAGGGCTATACGCTGGACCATCAATCCTACGTTAGTCAGGAACAAATTGCAGGCACTGATTGGACGGTTATAGGCGTGTCTTCGTTGGAGAAGTTAGACCAGGTTCGGAGTCAACTCATGTGGACCTTGCTTGGTGCTAGTGCCTTATCTCTTCTTGCCTGTCTCTGCTTGGTGTGGTTCAGTCTCAAACGCTGGATTGCTCCTTTGAAGGATTTGAGAGAAACCATGCTGGAAATTGCTTCTGGGGCTCAAAATCTTCGTGCCAAGGAAGTTGGTGCCTATGAACTGAGAGAAGTGACTCGCCAGTTTAATGCCATGTTGGATCAGATTGATCAGCTGATGGCAGATGTTCGCAGGCAGGAAGAAACGACCCGGCAGTATGAACTTCAAGCCTTGTCAAGTCAGATTAACCCCCATTTCCTCTACAATACTTTAGACACTATCATCTGGATGGCTGAGTTTCAGGATAGTCAGCGAGTGGTTCAGGTGACCAAGTCCTTGGCAACCTATTTCCGCTTGGCGCTCAATCAAGGAAAGGATTTGATTTCTCTTTCTGATGAAATCAATCATGTCCGCCAGTACCTCTTTATCCAGAAACAACGCTACGGAGATAAGCTGGAGTATGAGATTGATGAAGAACCTGCTTTTGATAACCTAGTCTTACCCAAGTTGGTGTTGCAACCTCTTGTAGAAAATGCTCTTTACCATGGCATCAAGGAGAAGGAAGGCCAGGGACATATTAAAGTTTCTGTTCAGAAAAAGGATACAGGGTTTGTCATCCGCATTGAGGATGATGGTGTTGGTTTCCAAGCTGCTGGCGATAGTAGTCAAAGTCAGCTCAAACGTGGGGGAGTTGGCCTTCAAAATGTCGACCAACGCCTCAAACTTCATTTTGGAGAAAACTATCAGATGAAGATTGATTCTGTACCTTCAAAAGGGACGACGGTTGAAATATACATCAATAAAATAGAAACAAGTTAGCTCCCAGTCAATTCTGGGAGTTTTACTTTTAAAAATCAGAATGATTAGTTGACCTTGATAAAATCAGTAAAAAAAGATATGATAGATAGTGACAAAAGAGGTATCAAGTATGAAGGGAAAAGACATTCAAAGAGCAACAAGACAGATTGTTGAAGATGTAATAGAAAAGTCTAATTTGAAGCAAGGAACTATCTTTGTTTTGGGCCTTTCTTCTAGTGAGGTGATAGGTGGTCAGATTGGCAAGGAATCCAGCCAAGAAATTGGGGAAATCATTGTGAAAACCATCCTAGATATCCTAGAGAAAAAAGGGATTCATCTAGCTGTTCAAGGTTGTGAACATGTCAATCGAGCCCTCGTCGTTGAACGTCAGGTAGCAGAGCAGTTTGGTCTTGAAATCGTCAGTGTCCTTCCTACACTTCATGCAGGAGGTTCAGGTCAGTTGGCAGCCTTCAAGTTTATGCAGGATCCAGTTGAGGTTGAATTTATCAAGGCCCATGCTGGATTGGATATCGGAGATACTGCAATTGGCATGCATGTTAAGCATGTGCAGGTTCCGATTCGACCAGTTTTGCGAGAGATTGGCCATGCCCATGTAACGGCTCTAGCTAGTCGTCCCAAACTCATCGGGGGTGCGCGTGCGCAGTATCCAGAAGACTTCATAAGAAAGTCATAAGTGGGCTGAAAGTTATCGTAAGTTAGAGATATTTCAAGTATGTAGAGGTATAAGGTTGGAAAATTGTGTTTATATCGTTTCAGGGCCCCCAGGCGTTGGAAAGAGCACCGTCAGCAAAGAGTTGGCCTATTCTTTTGACAAAAGTGCAGTTATAGAGGGGGATATGATTTACTTAATGATAAAAAGTGGTCTCGTAGCTCCCTGGGAGGATGATGGATTTTACATGGATTTATTCTGGGATAATATCATCAGTCTGACCAATAATTTCTTGGATCGTGGCATTACTGTCGTGATAGAGTATGTCATATTTGAAGAGCAACTGAAGAAAATTGCAGCCTTCTTAAAAGAAAAACAAATTAAGCTAAAATATTGTGTCCTAATGGCTCAAGAAGAAACCTTGAAAGATAGAGATTCTTCTCGAAAAGAAATTGAGAGAACAGGCGATTTATCAATCCAAGCAAGAAAAGAGTTCCTAGCTAAAAATAGTGAGAAACATCATTTTCTGTACACGGATGATTTAGATGTCAAAGAAACGGTAAATATCATTAAAACTTCAAATCAATTTTTAATTTCTGAACAGTAAAAGACAGAGAGAGTGAGGGTATAGCAACCAAGACTCTCTCTGTTTTTGTTTAATTCTTGTTAAAAGCACTCCAATGTAGAAAAAAGTAACGTAGAGAATTTTTCGTTACAGAAATCAGTAAACAAAGCTGGATTTAGCTGTTCTAGGTTGGCTTTTTTGTGCTATACTTAAGATATGCATAGAAAAACAGTGATTGATTTTAGGGCTTTGGGGGAGAGATACACCTTTACCCAGCCGATCAAAGAGTTAAAAACGAGAGATTTATCAGAAGTGGCAGACTTGCTGGCACAAGTGGAAAGCTACCAAGAGCATGGAACGGATACCGTAGAAACATTGGATGAGAGGGATTTTAACCAGCATAACAGGGTCTAAACTAGGACGACCTTTATCTTCAGAATAAGTATCTGCGACTAAGTCATAGATGAAGGAAAAATCGATCACTTGCTCAACCTGACAAGGAAAATGGGCTTGCGGAACGAGTTTGTCTAGCGTGTAAAAACCAACTTGATTGCGGTTATATTCTAGATTTTCTTTGTGAAACATAGGGAACACCTCACAACTTTTCTTACCTCTATTATGCGACTTTACACAAAGAAAAGCCCTTAGAAATTTGTAGTCTAAGGACTTTGTCTTCAATCTGAGGAGCTTAGCTCCTTTTTTTGTGTTAAATTTAGTCAAAATAAATAAGCGTAGCAGACTTCTTACAAATTTTTTCTTTTGTAGTAAAATAAGATTAGAATTTTGTGAAAGTAGGTAATTCGTTGGAGTCGATTATATTTCTAGTATCCGTTTTTTTAGCAGGCATCCTGTCCTTCTTTTCACCTTGCATCTTCCCTTTGATACCTGTCTATGCTGGTATTTTACTGGATGATCAGGGAAATTCGAAAAGCTTTCGCTTTTTCGGAAGAGACGTTGCATGGTCGGGCTTAATTCGGACCTTGTGCTTTATTGCTGGAATCTCCCTTATTTTCTTTATTTTGGGATTTGGAGCTGGATTCTTAGGGCACATGCTCTATGCTGACTGGTTTCGTTATGTAATGGGAGCAGTCATTATCCTTTTGGGCCTTCACCAGATGGAAATCTTACATTTCAATAAACTGGAAGTTCAAAAGACAGTCACCTTCAAACAATCAAAGTCGAATCACTATTTGTCAGCCTTTTTACTTGGGATAACCTTTAGTTTTGGATGGACCCCTTGTATCGGACCAGTTTTAAGTTCGGTCTTGGCTCTGGCGGCTTCAGGAGGGAATGGTGCTTGGCAAGGAGCATTACTAACCTTAGTGTACACATTGGGAATGGCTCTACCTTTCATCATTTTGGCCTTGGCTTCGGGTTGGATTATGCCCTACTTTAGTAAACTAAAACCCCATATGATCCTACTAAAGAAAATTGGGGGAGCTTTGATTATTTTGATGGGATTATTATTAATGCTAGGGCAGTTAAATGCCTTGTCAGGAATTCTTGGATAAAAGGAGAAAAAGATGAAAAAAATGATTTTTGCGGGATTGAGTCTCATGTCTTTATTTTTGTTGATTGCCTGTGGCGAAAAAGAAACCAAACAAACGAGCAGTTCCAAACAACCTACTGTACAACAAATCGCAGTAGGAAAGGATGCGCCAGACTTCACCTTGCAGTCTATGGATGGCAAAGAAGTGAAATTATCAGACTATAAAGGGAAAAAGGTCTATTTGAAATTCTGGGCCTCTTGGTGTGGACCATGTAAAAAAAGCATGCCTGAGCTGATGGAATTAGCTGCCAAACACGATCGGGACTTTGAAATACTAAGTGTCGTCGCACCAGGACTACAAGGTGAAAAAACAGTTGAGGAGTTTCCAAAATGGTACCAAGATCAAGGCTATAAGGATATCCCAGTTCTATATGATACGCAAGCAACTACTTTTCAAGCCTACCAAATTCGTAGTATTCCAACAGAATACTTGATTGACAGTCAAGGTAAAATCGGAAAAATCCAATTTGGTGCTATTAGCAATGCTGATGCAGAAGCGGCTTTTAAAGAAATGAAAT
>NZ_KQ969037.1:260131-271654 GCF_001578705.1 Streptococcus oralis
TTTTCATTGATAAAGCGGATGAATTGATTCCACCAAACTTTTAAGAAGAAGGCTTTTTCAACTTTCTTTTCAGAAACCATTTCAAAAGATGGTTTTTCAGAAGTGAGGTAGCCTTGTCCGATCAAATCTTGGTCATCATAGGTTAGATGCCCAACAACAGTTTCAGCTTCTAGTGGCGCTGTCTCGGCCTTGGTTTTTGGAGTAAACTGCAGGCTTGATGATGCTCGACTTCCCAATCGTTGTATGACAGTGATATCAGATTTAGCAACAGCAGTTACGGTATCTTCCTCCCCATCAAGTACAGAAACTTTGCTATCTTTGTAGGCCTCTCCCTTCTGGACAATCGTTTTGAGAGCATAATTAGATGTTATATAGTCCAAAAGAGAAGAAGTAGCAGTAAAGCGAGCGTAAGGATTACTGTTTTGCTGGTCAGCGTTTAAGACAACTGTGATGATTCGCATACCTTTTTCGGTAGTTGTTCCAACGAAAGAAGCTCCTGCCTTGTCTGTTGTACCAGTTTTGAGCCCATCAACTCCACCTCGATATGCTGGCATCCCTTCCAACATATAGTTGGTTGAGTGGATTTCAAGTCCAGCAAAAGTAGAAGTTGGTTTTTTGGTAATTTCCAAAACTTGAGGGTAATCTCTGATGAGGTTTCGAGCGATGATTGCAACATCGTAAGCACTTAGTTTGTTTTCCTCATCCTTTTTAGAACCAGGATAGATATTATCGCCAAGGGTCTCATTATTTAAACCAGTAGTGTTTACAATAGTTGCATCTTGGATTCCCCATTCAAGAAGTTTAGCCCTCATTTTGTCTACAAAGTCTTTCTCAGAACCAGCAATCTTTTCAGCAAGAGCAATGGCTGCACTATTGGCACTTGATACTAGAGTTGCTTCCAATAATTGCTCCACTGTATACTTGCGCGCTTCCATAGGAACATTACTAGCCTCAGAATTGGTTGTAAGTTGGTATGGGTAGTCAGAGATATCAACTGGGGTAGATAGGCTAATGGTCCCTTGTTCCAAGGCTTCATAGACTAGGTAGACAGTGAGAATCTTGGTGATAGAGGCAATTTCTACAGGTTGATTTGCATCTTTCTCGTAGAGGATTTTTCCAGTTGTAGCTTCGACAGCAATGGCATGCTTGGCAGCAACATCAAAATCTTGCGCAGATACAGTAGGAGTGGCTGTGCCAAAAATGATAAGAGTTAGTAAGGATAAGATTATTTTCTTCATAGTAGTTTTATTCTATCACAAAGCGAAAAAATATTCTCGTTTTTATAGTAAAGCCATCTTATCTTTTTGAAGAATTATGGTAAAATAGAAAGAAGGAGGCGCCTATGTTCCGTAGAAACAAGTTATTTTTTTGGACAGCTGAAATTTTACTATTAACTCTTATTTTCTACCTTTGGAGAGAGATGGGAGCGATTGTCACACCTTTTGTGATGGTAGCTAATACCATTATGATTCCATTTTTGCTCGGAGGATTTTTCTATTACCTGACAAATCCCATCGTAACATTTTTAGAAAAGAAATGTAAAGTCAATCGTTTGATAGGTGTGCTCATCACTCTTTGTGCCTTGATTGGTACAATAGTAGTAGGGGTAGTCTACTTGCTACCGATTTTGATTAATCAGTTGACAAGCTTGATTATTTCTAGCCAGAATATCTATAGCCGCTTGCAAGATTTGATATATGATTTATCAATGAATCCAATCTTTCAAAATATTGATATTCAAAAAACCATTCAACAGTTAAATTTATCTTACGTTGATATTTTACAAAATATTCTCAACAGTGTGAGCAATAGTTTAGGCAGCGTTCTTTCAGCCTTGTTTAGTACTGTTTTGATTCTGATTATGACCCCTGTATTCTTGATTTATTTCTTGTTAGATGGTCATAAGTTGCTACCAATGTTGGAACGTACCGTCTTAAAACATGACAAATTGAATCTTTCTAGCCTTTTAACCAATCTCAATACAACCATAGCGCGCTATATCAGTGGAATTGCGATTGATGCGGTTATTATTGGATGTTTAGCTTATATTGGTTATAGTGTTATCGGATTAAAGTATGCCCTTGTTTTTGCCATTTTCTCTGGAATTGCGAATTTGATTCCATATGTTGGGCCAAGTATCGGTTTGATTCCGATGATCATTGCAAATGTGTTTACAGATCCTCATCGTATGCTAATTGCTGTTGTCTATATGCTTGTTATTCAACAAATTGATGGGAATATCCTTTATCCACGAATTGTAGGTGGTGTAATGAAAGTACATCCGATTACGATTTTAGTGCTCCTCTTATTGTCAAGTAATATCTACGGTGTCATTGGAATGATTGTAGCGGTACCGACTTACTCAATCCTCAAAGAAATCACTAAGTTTTTAGCTAAATTATATGAAAACCATAAAGAAGCTAAGGAACTGGAAAAAATAGAATCAAATTAAAATCAGGGAAACCTGATTTTTTGATGAAAACAGCACCGTCAAAATGGAAACAAACTTGAAATGATGTTACTGTAAAGAAGTAGAAGAGCAGTATCTCCTAAGATTCAGATTAATTCACAAAATATGTGTAAAACACTTGCAATTTAGCTGAAATTTGATAAAATAGTAAGGAAAGTTAGACTGTATTGCCTACTGTCTATCTATAAAATATATTTTATTGGAGGCTTTTACTCAAATGGCAAAAGAAAAATACGATCGTAGTAAACCACACGTTAACATTGGTACTATCGGACACGTTGACCACGGTAAAACTACCCTAACTGCAGCTATCACAACTGTTTTGGCACGTCGCTTGCCTTCAGCAGTTAACCAACCTAAAGACTATGCGTCTATCGATGCTGCTCCAGAAGAACGCGAACGCGGTATCACTATCAACACTGCGCACGTTGAGTACGAAACTGAAAAACGTCACTACGCTCACATCGACGCTCCAGGACACGCGGACTACGTTAAAAACATGATCACTGGTGCCGCTCAAATGGACGGAGCTATCCTTGTAGTAGCTTCAACTGACGGACCAATGCCACAAACTCGTGAGCACATCCTTCTTTCACGTCAGGTTGGTGTTAAACACCTTATCGTCTTCATGAACAAAATTGACTTGGTAGACGACGAAGAATTGCTTGAATTGGTTGAAATGGAAATCCGTGACCTCTTGTCAGAATACGACTTCCCAGGTGACGATCTTCCAGTTATCCAAGGTTCAGCTCTTAAAGCTCTTGAAGGTGACTCTAAGTACGAAGACATCATCATGGAATTGATGAACACTGTTGATGAGTACATCCCAGAACCAGAACGTGACACAGACAAACCATTGCTTCTTCCAGTCGAAGACGTATTCTCAATCACTGGACGTGGTACAGTTGCTTCAGGACGTATCGACCGTGGTACTGTTCGTGTCAACGACGAAATCGAAATCGTTGGTATCAAAGAAGAAACTCAAAAAGCAGTTGTTACTGGTGTTGAAATGTTCCGTAAACAACTTGACGAAGGTCTTGCAGGAGACAACGTAGGTGTCCTTCTTCGTGGTGTTCAACGTGACGAAATCGAACGTGGACAAGTTATTGCTAAACCAGGTTCAATCAACCCACACACTAAATTTAAAGGTGAAGTCTACATCCTTACTAAAGAAGAAGGTGGACGTCACACTCCATTCTTCAACAACTACCGTCCACAATTCTACTTCCGTACTACTGACGTTACAGGTTCAATCGAACTTCCAGCAGGTACTGAAATGGTAATGCCTGGTGATAACGTGACTATCGACGTTGAGTTGATCCACCCAATCGCCGTAGAACAAGGTACTACATTCTCTATCCGTGAGGGTGGACGTACTGTTGGTTCAGGTATGGTTACAGAGATCGAAGCTTAATTCGATTAAGTTCCCAGAAGAACAATTATTTAAGTCAGACACTAAAAGAATCTTGCTTTGCAAGGTTCTTTTTTGTGTTCGAATTATTTTAGAAGGCCTTCTAGTATAGCGATATGATAGATTTTTTGGTATAATAAAGGTTATGGAAATCGAAAAAACCAATCGAATGAATGCGCTCTTTGAATTTTATGCTGCGCTTTTGACAGACAAGCAGATGAACTATATTGAGCTTTATTATGCAGATGATTACAGTCTTGCTGAGATAGCTGAAGAGTTCGGTGTCAGTCGTCAGGCTGTTTATGATAATATCAAGCGGACAGAAAAGATTCTAGAAGATTATGAGATGAAATTGCACATGTACTCAGACTATATTGTTCGTAGTCAGATTTTTGATCAAATCTTGGAGCGTTATCCCAAGGATGACTTTCTGCAGGAGCAGATAGAAGTTTTAACAAACATCGATAATAGAGAATAAGAGGAAGAAAAATGGCATTTGAAAGTTTAACAGAACGTTTGCAGAACGTTTTTAAAAATCTACGTAAAAAAGGAAAAATCTCTGAGGCTGATGTCCAAGAAGCAACCAAAGAGATTCGCTTGGCCTTGCTTGAAGCCGACGTTGCCTTGCCTGTTGTAAAAGACTTTATCAAGAAGGTTCGTGAACGTGCAGTCGGACACGAGGTCATTGACACCCTCAATCCTGCCCAACAGATTATCAAAATCGTTGATGAGGAACTGACAGCTGTTTTAGGTTCTGATACGGCAGAAATTATTAAGTCACCAAAAATTCCAACCATTATCATGATGGTCGGTTTGCAAGGGGCTGGTAAAACAACCTTTGCCGGTAAATTGGCTAACAAACTCAAGAAGGAAGAAAATGCCCGTCCATTGATGATTGCGGCGGATATCTATCGTCCAGCTGCCATTGATCAGTTGAAAACACTTGGACAGCAGATAGATGTACCTGTTTTCGCTCTTGGAACAGAAGTTCCAGCGGTTGAGATTGTTCGTCAAGGTTTGGAGCAAGCGCAAGCCAATCACAATGACTATGTCTTGATTGATACGGCAGGGCGATTGCAGATTGACGAACTCTTGATGAATGAGCTTCGTGACGTAAAAGCGTTGGCTCAACCAAACGAAATTCTGCTCGTAGTTGATGCCATGATTGGTCAGGAAGCGGCTAATGTTGCCCGTGAGTTTAATGATCAGTTAGAAGTAACTGGTGTCATCCTTACCAAGATTGATGGGGACACTCGTGGTGGTGCGGCTCTATCTGTTCGTCACATCACTGGTAAACCAATCAAGTTCACTGGTACAGGTGAAAAGATTACAGATATCGAAACCTTCCACCCAGACCGTATGTCTAGCCGTATCCTTGGTATGGGGGATATGCTGACCTTGATTGAGAAAGCTTCTCAAGAATACGATGAGCAAAAAGCCCTTGAAATGGCTGAGAAGATGCGTGAAAACACCTTTGATTTCAATGATTTCATCGATCAATTAGATCAGGTGCAAAACATGGGGCCAATGGAAGACTTGCTCAAGATGATTCCAGGTATGGCTAACAACCCTGCCCTTCAAAATATGAAGGTGGATGAGCGCCAGATTGCGCGCAAACGTGCCATTGTGTCGTCGATGACACCTGAAGAACGTGAAAATCCTGATTTGTTAAATCCAAGCCGTCGTCGTCGTATTGCTGCTGGATCTGGAAATACTTTTATCGAAGTGAATAAATTCATCAAAGACTTTAACCAGGCTAAACAGCTCATGCAAGGTGTCATGTCTGGGGATATGAATAAGATGATGAAGCAGATGGGAATCAATCCCAATAACCTCCCTAAAAATATGCCAAATATGGGAGGAATGGATATGTCTGCCCTTGAAGGCATGATGGGACAAGGTGGCGTGCCAGATATGTCAGCTCTCGGAGGAGCAGGAATGCCAGATATGAGTCAGATGTTTGGTGGCGGACTCAAAGGTAAAATCGGTGAATTTGCCATGAAACAGTCCATGAAACGCATGGCCAACAAAATGAAAAAAGCGAAGAAAAAACGCAAATAAAAAAGGAAAGCAGAAGTGCTTTCCTTTTTGGTATAAAATATGTGCTTCCTATGATTAGGCAATTTTCTTAATCGAAAAATGACTAAATAGAAAGAGAGATTTCAAAGCCTTGCATCCATTCGGATTTTACTGTGATTTCGATTTTTAAAGCATCTGCTAATTGTTTGACCAGATAGAGGCCCATGCCTGTTGATTTTTTTCTTGTCTCTCCTGAATCACCTGTAAAACCTTTCTCAAATATATGAGGGAAGTCACAAGCTTTAACTCCGCAGCCATTATCCCTAATAATCAGACTTGTACGTCCCTTGTCTTTTGATATATAAATATTGAGTTCAGGCTTGTCGGAGCTATATTTAATGGAATTGGTTAGAATTTGAGAGAGGATAAATTCAAAACTGCGTTGATCGGTGTAGCAGGTTCCTTGTATATTTTCTAGCTGAATCGTAAAATTCTTTTCTTTGAGTAAGGGATCAAAATTTTCCAAAAGATCTTGGATACACTCTTTTAGGTCAAGGTCTTCAAATAGAAAATCATTTTTCTCACTTTTCACCCTATAATAGAATAGGATCTGTGATACATTTTCTTGTATTTGATTTTTTACATAGTCCAACTTAAAAGCTGTACCCTCAGGCAACTGGTCGCTTTGATTGTCCAAAAGGAGAGAAAGAAGCGATAGAGGGAGTTTAATCTCATGCGCCCATTTTTCAACATAGTCCTCGTACTCGGCTAGTAATGAGTTGAGTTTTCCTATTTCAGCCTGCTTTTGATAAAGTGTATCTGCCATTTGTTCAATGCTTTCTTTCTCTGAGGCACTTGATAAATGCAATAATTCAAGCTCAGTATCGATCTTAGGATTGGCTATGAAGGCTTTATAGGCAGCGGATTTTTTTCTTTCTTTTCTTATCAGTAGGAATGATAGGATGAAAAAGAGCAGGACGGTGGCTAAAATATAGAGAAGGATGAGGGCTTGAAACATTCTCACATCTGAAAGCCAAAGCAGGACAGCTGTAAATAGATCAAATGCTAAGAGAACAAGTAACCAAGGCAGATAAGTAGCTAGATATTTTAGATTATGTTTCATCTGGGCTTACCTCTTCTAGCTTGTAACCAATACCTCTGACGGATTTGACTTGAAGGGCAATGCCAGCCTGCTTCATCACTTTTTTCAGCCTTGCAATATTTACTTGAAGGGCATTCTCATCGATGAACTCAGTTGTATTCCACAGTTTCATGCTCAATTCTTCTTTTGTGACGACAGAATCAGTTGCCACTAATAAGGTTTCTAACAATTTCCCTTGATTTTGAGGGAGTAAAATCGAATGTCCGTTGATATAAAGGGTATAGGTATTTCTATCCAGCAGGAAATTATCTTTTTCAAGCAAATTTTGTCTACCTTCATAGCGTTTCAAGATATTTTCTATACGAGCCAAGAATCTTTCTTTTTTGAAAGGTTTTGTTAAATACTCGTCTGCCCCTAATTTCAGGGCGTAGATCTCATCTTTTAATTGTTCACGGGAAGTGAGAACCAATATGGGCATAGAGCGTTTTGACTTGAGATTTTTACAAATTTGAAAACCTGTTTCTCCAGGCAAATTCAAATCCAGTATGATTAGATCCGTATCGTATTGCAGTACTTGCTGGCTTGTATCTTTGAAGTCAGTCAACTTATCAACTTGATAACCCTTTTTCTCTAACAAAATAACAATTTCATCTCGAATCAAGGCTTCATCTTCAATGACCAGAATATGCTTCATATCGGTTCCTCCTTTTCCTATTTTATTCTACCTTATTCATCTCTTTTGGGTTCCATTAAGGACAGTAAGTACTTGTTGCTATTCTTCTTTACAATTCTGATATAGATGACTTCAAATCCAGCCAAGAGCAGTACTATCAGCATGGCTGTGATAAATTTTTGCCCCATGACCATTCTTGCACTAGCTGGTACTATTCCTGTGAGGAGGGAGCCCACTCCGAAGCTACTACTGATAAGTGCAAGGGCTATTGGCAGACCGAAATACCAATTGATTTGCTTTTCTGAAGATTTACAAAGAGTTTCGTAGTTGGCTCCGAGATGGATCAAGGTTTGGTATCGTCTGTAGGATTGTCTTTGTCCCATCAAAAACTGAACGCCAATGATTGTATTTGCCACAACAAGGAAGATGATAGCCAGATAGATAGTGATATAGCTGGCAGAGATAATGTAAAATAATTGTCTTCCCATATTTTGTATATAGCTTTCATAGCCAAGAGAGGTTTGATTTAGCTTTTCATTCGTATCTGAGATAGCTCTCATCAGACCTTTTTCCTTGACTAGCTCAGGAGCCAAGATACCGCTGACATAGTTCGAATAGTGACCGTCTGTATAGCTCATAAAGGTCTCATCTGGGACTATGAGGGCAACAGAGAGGGTGATCTCACGATCCGTTACAATCGGTAAAGACTCCACCTCTCCAATCAATTTTACATCATTTCCCATGACTTTGATTTGAGGCTTTATCTTAAGAACAGAGTTGACGAGACTTTCATCCGGGAAAAAATCTTTCCCCATATACAAGTAGGCTTCCTTGCTAGTTAATTCTAGAGGAGGGAGATTGGCAGCCTTTCTAAGTTCATTGTATTCGGAAACTGGTATGAGGTGGGAAGTAGTAGACTGTTTAAATTTATGGAGCAAAATTTCCTTGTTCTTGCTGTCTTTTTGCTTTTTCAACTCCTTGATGACCTCTTCGAAGGACACGGACTCGTGTTCTTTAGGCATGCCCACTTTAATTTGCAGAATCTTTGAAAACTGTGATGCTAGTCCAGCAGCTTCAAGCTCTTTTTTTACTGTATTTACATCAAGATTTTCATCTGTTTCCTGCTTGCTATCTCTAAATGTATAATCCAATACGTGGGTTTGATTGCCTGAATTGCCACTTGCAATGGCCACACCTGCTCCAAAGAGGCACAAGGCAGAAAAGATTAAGAGGGAGCAGATGGCCAGTATAGTTGAGCGCTGGATAACTAATTCCTGAATCTGTCTAAAATTATAGGCATGAAGTTTTCGATTGTTTCCAAGCTTGACCAAAAAGTCTATAAATAAACGCATACCAAAGAAGAGGAGGATAGTTCCTAGAGTCCCCAAGAAAACAGTGATGCCCATGGTTATGACACTTTTCCAAGCTCGTCCACTCATACCCATGTAATAGGCTGTTCCTAGAAGCAAAATTCCGAGGACAGAAGCAAGAAGGTACACACCCTTGGGGAGTAGTTTCTTCATTCCAGAGGGTGAATAGGCAAGCAGGTTTCCGATTTCCTTATTGGCCGTCTTTGCACTTAAAAGGACAAAAACAGCTAATTTTACGGCTAGGAATCCGATGACTGTATAGAGTAGAGCTGTGGTAGATAGAGAAAATTGATGCTCAATAATCCCTAGTCCCACAATTTTAGCGGTTATTAGGCTGATCAGTTCTGAAATCAAGATAGAAATAGGAAGGCCTATTCCAAGGGCAAGGACACTGTTTCTCAAATCCTCGAGCAGGAGTAGCAAGAACAGTTTGCTTCTTCGCATGCCTAATGTGAGATAGACACCAAATTCATGTTTTCTTCTTTCCATCTGCATACTGCTTGCGAAGTAGACTAGAAAAAAGAGAATAAAGAGCGTTGCAACATAAAGAATGGGAATCATGTTAAAGAGTTTATCTACAGCATGACTCTCTATTTGTTTTAGAAATACCATCACATCTTGATGGGACAAAGAAAGGATGATGTAAAAGGAAATAATAGAAAGAACCATGGAACTGAAGTACAAGCCATTATTCTTTCGATCTCTCTTGCTATTTCTTGAAACTAATTTAGAAAACATTGCCATCACCTCCAGCCAGTGCAGCCATGACCTTTAGTATTCTGTGGTAAAAATCTTCCTGACTTTCTCTTGGATAATCGCGTCGGATTTCATGGAATAGTTTTCCGTCTTGGATGAACAAGATGCGGTTGCAAAAGCTGGCAGCGACAGAATCGTGGGTCACCATGAGAATGGTGGTTTCTTCCACTTGATTCATTTCGGATAATTTTTGCATCAAAATGGTCGCATTTTTTGAATCCAAAGCCCCTGTGGGCTCATCCGCAAATACAATCTTAGGGTCTAAAATCAAAGCACGCGCAGCAGCTACCCTTTGCCGTTGACCACCCGATAATTGAGATGGGAACTTATCCAGAAGTTCAGAAATATCTAGATATTGGGAAAGCAATTCTAACTGAACCTTGCTTTCGTTAGCATCGACCTTGTGCAAAGACAAGGGAAGTAAAATATTTTCTTTGGCTGTCAGATTGTCCAAAAGCTCAAAATTCTGAAAGAGGTAGCCTATTTCCTTGCCACGATAATCAGCTAACTGACTACCTTTTAACTGACCTAAATCCTTTTCTTGCATTTGAATGGAGCCGTCAGTTGGCTTGATGATAGTGGCGAGACAGTTAAGAAGGGTTGTTTTCCCAGATCCACTGCTCCCCATAATTCCTAAGAACTCGCCTTTGACAACTTTAAAAGATATGCCGTTCAAGGCCTTGGTGATATTCGGCTCTTTTCCATAATGCTTTTTTAATGATTTTACTCGTAAAATTGTTTCCATGTGAGACACCTCCATCTTTTGTTACTTTCATTATAGTATGAATCAGAGTAGAATAACACTTACGGATGATGTAAGAAATCTTTATCGTTGACTTTTATAGTCAGGTTATTGGAGCTATACTTATTATATTATAGCATGGTTTCAGAGATTTAAAAAGAGGAGTAGGGGGGGAGGGATTCCTACAACCTTGAAACCATCGAATTTCAAAATTGAAAAAAGTCCTAGAAATCAACATTTCTAGGGCTTTTTAACTTATTAACTCTATTCCTGATTTTCTTATTCTATTGTTATTTCATCCAAAAGAGTTTAATTCATATAGTTCAAGTTCTTTAGGCATTGGAAAATAACTGATTATGTTTCGTTTTTAGATTTTTAATCAATCTCAGTTCTAAACTTAGAAAAGAGATTTACCTAGTTGATTTCTATCTATGTTTACCAATTTTTAGTAATAAGACCATAAAGCTGTGTTCCAATATCTCTTGATCTTTCTTCAATAGAAATGGCTTTATTGCTAGAATATTTATTCATAAAATCTTTTACAAAATGATAATTTGATTTTTTGTAAACAGATTTCTTTTTACTAAACTTATAGTTTTCACATTCTTCATTTAAGTTTTTTTCTAAAATTAATAGATTTCCAATATTTAAAATAGATTTTTTATCATCTTCACTTGACTCTGGAATGATGTGTTCAATAGTTGCTGATATAGTATCAAAATTTGTACCGTTATCTTCAGATAATTTCTCTTCCATTTTGTAGATAGCATACTTAGTTATGGAATTTTTTCTCTTTT
Source organism: Streptococcus oralis (assembly GCF_001578705.1). GTDB lineage: Bacteria > Bacillota > Bacilli > Lactobacillales > Streptococcaceae > Streptococcus > Streptococcus oralis_J. The sequence continues at coordinate 271,472 of NZ_KQ969037.1, forward strand.
GAATGTTATCCATACCATTTGTTTTTGACGAATAATTTATTTGAACAAAATTAGATATAAATTTTTGATTATCTTCAGGTAGTAATTCTATAAAGCCTTGCTTTAATTTGTTAAATTCCTTTATTATTTGATTTTGATTTTCCGACTTATAAATTTCTCTTGCAACATTTCCATATTTATTCA
>NZ_KQ969037.1:271732-278824 GCF_001578705.1 Streptococcus oralis
TTTGTTCTTTCTTTCATAATTCCATTGTAAATAAAATGGAACTCCTCTAAAAAGCTAACCATTGATTTCATATTCTTGAAACTAAGTAGGCCAGAATTGTATCTATCAACAAGCGTAATAAGCAATACTTGTACTTGTTCGATATTTAACGTATTTTGTAGAAAATCTAAGGAGTTTATAAAATATTGTAGATCTTCTTTACCTACATTATTACCTTTTGAACTAGTACGAAAATAATCATGTTTTGGTTTTATTATACGTGCATAATTTTTTGAAGCTGTTTCTAACTCCCTCAAAAATGTCATATATTCCTTTTTATTAATATTCTTTTTAAACTTTTTATATAAGTCTCTATCCGTACTATATGTATATCTTGATAGCCAAAAATACCTATAGAATTTTTGTACAGAGATATACTCGCCATCATTTCGGAGATTCTCTTTTATAGTTGACCAAATGAGTTTTGCTTCATCGAGAGGAACAGTCTCATTCTGAACAGAAAAAATTTCATTCTTAATCAAGTCCAAAGCTGACAGATGAAGCCCTTTTGAATTTATATTCTCAAATATGACATTTACATCATTTACATTTTCAGAAATAATGTAAACGAATGAGCTTCCTAAAAGCTGATCTCGCACTAGTTTCAATTTGTCTATTTTACTAAGATTAGAATTCTTGAAAATGGGTGCTGATAGATTTTCATCTTCTAGCTTTATTCTGAAAAAATCATGAGCTTCTTTAATAAGTCTTGCCTCTGTTGAGAGTTCTTTTTCTAAATCTTCTATATCGCTATAGTCAATTCTTGGATAATCATCTTTTTTCTGATCATCTTCGGGTTTAATACCTCTCATTTGAATTTTTTTTTGAAAGTATGGAGAAGCAGTGTCATTTTCCAAAACATTATAGAAATTCCCGTCATTATCCTGTGCAATTATATATTTCCATAACAATGTAGATAGGTTATCATCATAATTGTAAAGTATATCCGATAAAACAGATAAAAATATTGTGATTGTAGTAATTCTTTGTTGTCCATCAATAATTTCAATAGGCTTATTTGTTTTATCCATCTTTCCCACTAAAATTACAGTACCAAAAAAATACTCCTGTATTTCATAAATTCCTTTGTCTTCTTTTATGTTAGACACAATATCTGAATAGAAATCTTCTAATTGTTCTTTACCCCATGAATATTCTCTTTGATATCTGGGAATAATATACTTCTTATCAGTTAAAAAAGTTTGTAGCGGTATCGATTTTGCTTCAAAATTCATAAGTTGTCCTTTCTTTAGTTGAAATCTGATTATACATTACCATTTATTATCTCTCACCGTATTCAAGTGTTATATCTTATTCAAATGGAAATAATTTTATTCAGGTAAACAGTTACATGATTTTTTTCGGTTTTATTTTTGATAAATTGTAAAATATAGTGCAACACAAAAACTCATAGCGTTTCATTGGTGTAAACTGTAAGTAACCACACAAACAGAAGCCGAGGAAAAACTATGAGCTACTCCCATCTTACCATAACCGACCGAATAAAGATAGAAACCTACTTGGAATTAGGTTTAAAACCTTGCCAAATTGCAAGAAAACTTGGCGTCCATAAGTCTACTATTTCAAGAGAGTTGAGACGATGTCAAAATGGTTACTCCGCAGTCTTAGCACAGGAACAGTACGACCACAAGGCTAAGCAAAAAGGTCGGAAGTCTTGTTTCACACCAAAGTTGAAAAAGGAAATTGAGAACGGTTTAAAAACCTCCTGGTCGCCTGAACAGATTTGTGGGCGCTATCAGCTTGAACAAAGGCCAATGGTAGCTTTTAAAACCATCTATAACTGGCTCTATGCTGGTTTGATTGATCTGGATTTAAGCGTCCTTCGTCGTAAAGGAAAGACTCGACAACCCAAAGAAACACGTGGAAGATTTAGGATTGGCACATCGATTGCCAATCCTAAAGAGGTCCGGAATCGTAAAACTTTTCTTGATACTGTAGTGTCTTCCAGAGGCAAAAGTAAGGGATGTTTAGCGACCTTTCTAGAGCGAAAAACGCGTTTTTACTTAGCTTTCAAGATACCAGATAGAACAGCCAAAGCCATGTTTTCAGCCATCGAACAACTTTGTAAGCTATTTCCAAAAGAGGCTCTTAAAACCTTCACTTCAGACAGGGGAAAAGAGTTCGCCTGCTATCCTCTGGTAGAGAATTTAGGAATTTCCTTTTTCTTTGCGGACGCCTATTCATCCTGGCAGAGAGGAAGCAATGAAAACGCAAATGGCTTACTAAGAGAATATTTCCCAAAGAAAACAGATTTAGCTACTATCTCTGATGAGGCTTTGAACAAGGCCTTATATGATATCAATCACCGACCACGAAAATGTTTAGCTTACAGAACGGCTTATGAAGCTCTAGTAGATGAGTTAGAGTAAATGTTGCGCTTATTCTTGCAATTTATCTTTTACAATATAAGAGTATCATAAACATTCATAAAATTTCTAGCAAAATAGACTTGAACGAACTAATTACGAAAAGAAGTCTTATGAGCTATTATTTTTTACCATAGACGATTGTGAAAAGAGTCTTAGCTTAAGGTACTCTTATACTCTACTCCCACTCAACGGTTGCAGGTGGTTTACTTGTGATATCGTAGACGATACGGTTAACGTGGTCTACTTCGTTAACGATACGAACAGAGATTTTTTGAAGGACTTCCCAAGGAATCTTGGCAAAGTCAGCTGTCATACCATCGATAGAAGTGATAGCACGAATGGCGATGGTGTAGTCATATGTACGACCGTCACCCATAACACCGACTGAACGAACGCCTGTGTTGACAGTGAAGTATTGCCAGATATCGCGGTCAAGACCAGCTTTAGCGATTTCTTCACGAAGGATAGCATCAGACTCACGAACAGTTTCTAGTTTTTCTTCAGTGATTTCACCCATGACACGGATAGCAAGTCCTGGTCCTGGGAATGGTTGGCGCCATACGATGTGGTCTGGCATACCAAGCTCTGTACCGAGGGCACGGACTTCGTCTTTATAAAGAGTGTTCAATGGTTCAATCAATTCAAACTGCATGTCTTCTGGTAGACCACCAACATTGTGGTGTGACTTGATAGTTTGAGCAGTATCTGTACCAGACTCGATCACGTCAGTGTAAAGCGTTCCTTGAGCAAGGAATTTTACATCTTTTAGCTTGCTAGCTTCGTCATCAAAGACATAAACAAACTCATTACCGATGATTTTACGTTTTTGCTCAGGATCAGAAACACCAGCAAGTTTATCAAGGAAGCGTTTTGCAGCGTCTGCTTTGACAATGTTCAAACCAAACTTACCACCAAGCATGTCCATAACTTGGTCCGCTTCCCCTTTACGGAGAAGACCGTGGTCTACAAAGATACAGATCAATTGATCACCGATCGCTTTTTGGAGAAGAACTCCAACAACAGAAGAGTCAACACCACCTGATAGACCGAGAAGAACACGCTTGTCGCCTACAGTTTCACGGATTTTCTTGATCTGCATATCGATGAAGTTGTCCATTGACCAGTCACCCTTAGCTTTACAGATGTTAAGGGCAAAGTTGCGAAGGATATCATTTCCGTATACAGAATGGCGAACCTCTGGGTGGAATTGGATACCATAGATGTGCTTTTCTGAGTTTTCAATAGCTGCATAAGGACAGTCAGCAGAAGTTCCAGTACGAACAAAATCAGCTGGAATCTCTGTAACAGCATCGCCATGGCTCATCAAAACAATCTGTTCTTCAGGAGTCCCTTCAAAGAGGGCAGAAGTGGTATGAGTAAGTGGTGATTGGCCATACTCACGGTTACCAGCATCACCAGCAGGGACGACTTTTCCTCCAAGTTTATGAGTTAAAAGTTGCATACCGTAGCAGATTCCCAAAATTGGAATACCAAGTTCAAAAATTTCTGGGTCAATATTAAATGAACCATCTTCGTATACAGAGTTTGGTCCACCAGAGAGGATGATCCCAACAGGGTTAATCGCACGAACCTCTGCGGCTGAGATTTTGTGACTTTTTAGCTCTGAAAAAACACCAATTTCACGAATACGGCGTGAAATCAGCTGGTTGTATTGGCTACCATAATCCAGCACGATGATTTTTTCGACATCTTGCAAATCAGTTGAAATGTTGCTCATCTTTTTCCTTTCTCAAAAGAAATATCTTTTTCAATATTTTATCACAAATAGGGGTGAATTACCAACTAAACAAGGCAAAGTTTGACTTTTTATTGGCAAATACGGTACAATAGAGAAAATAAAGAAAAGAAGTGAAAAAGCATGTTACCAGCTTATATGAAAATCCACGATCAGATCAAAAAGGATATAGATGAGCATCGTTGGAAGATTGGAGAAAGACTTCCGAGTGAACGAGATTTGGCAGAGCTGTTTCAGGTTAGCCGTATGACCTTGCGCCAAGCCATCTCTCTTTTGGTTGAAGAAGGGGTCTTGGAGCGCAGAGTAGGAAGTGGAACCTTTGTCTCTAGCACTCGTGTTCAAGAAAAAATGCGGGGGACGACCAGTTTTACGGAGATTGTCAAATCTCAGGGGAAAGTTCCTTCCAGTCAACTCATTTCTTATAGAAGAACCATTCCCAACGAGCAGGAAGTGGCAAAGCTAGGCATTTCACCAACTGAAAATATCATCCGTATGGAACGGGTGCGTTACGCTGACCAAGTTCCGCTAGTCTATGAAGTCGCATCTATTCCTGAGAAATTTATTAAGGATTTCAAAAAAGAAGAAATCACCAGTCATTTCTTCCAAACCTTGCAGGAACATGGCTACCGGATTGGCAAATCCCAACAGACCATTTATGCAAGGTTGGCTAAGGAAAAAATTGCTCATTACTTGGAAATCGAAAAGGGGCATGCAATCTTGGCTTTGACTCAGGTGTCCTATCTAGATGATGGGACAGCTTTCGAATATGTAAAGAGTCAATACGTGGGCGAACGTTTTGAATTTTATCTTGAAAATAACTAGTCTAGAAAGACTAGTTTTTTGTTTTAGAAAAGATTAGAATTGTCAAAACAATCTGTCTAGGCTTGATTTTATTGCTTATTTACTATAAAATGAGAAGGAAAAACGTCAAACTTTTATATTGCAAATAGGAGAAAAAATGACAAAAACATTAAAACGTCCTGAGGTTTTATCACCTGCAGGGACTTTAGAAAAGCTAAAAGTAGCTGTTCAATATGGTGCGGATGCAGTCTTCATCGGTGGACAGGCCTATGGTCTTCGTAGCCGTGCAGGAAACTTCACCTTTGAACAGATGGAAGAAGGCGTGCAGTTCGCTGCTAAGTATGGTGCCAAGGTCTATGTGGCTGCTAACATGGTGATGCACGAAGGAAATGAAGCCGGTGCTGGAGAATGGTTCCGCAAATTACGTGACATTGGGATTGCGGCAGTTATCGTGTCAGATCCGGCCTTGATCATGATTGCAGCGACTGAAGCACCAGGTCTTGAAATCCACCTTTCCACTCAAGCCAGTGCCACTAACTATGAAACTTTAGAGTTCTGGAAAGAACTTGGTCTAACTCGTGTGGTTTTGGCACGTGAAGTTTCAATGGAAGAATTGGCAGAGATTCGCAAACGCACTGATGTAGAAATTGAGGCCTTTGTCCATGGAGCCATGTGTATTTCTTACTCAGGTCGCTGTACGCTATCAAACCACATGAGTATGCGTGATGCCAACCGCGGGGGCTGTTCTCAGTCTTGCCGTTGGAAATACGATCTTTACGACATGCCATTTGGTCAAGAACGTAAGAGTCTTAAAGGTGAAATTCCAGAAGAATTTTCAATGTCTGCTGTTGATATGTCTATGATTGACCATATTCCAGATATGATCGAAAACGGTGTAGACAGTCTCAAGATTGAAGGTCGTATGAAGTCCATTCACTATGTTTCAACAGTAACAAACTGTTACAAGGCAGCTGTGGATGCATATCTTGAAAGTCCTGAGAAGTTTGAAGCTATCAAGCAAGACTTGGTAGACGAGATGTGGAAGGTTGCCCAACGTGAATTGGCAACAGGTTTCTACTATGGTACGCCGTCTGAGAATGAGCAGTTATTTGGTGCTCGTCGTAAGATTCCTGAGTACAAGTTTGTCGCTGAAGTCGTTTCTTATGATGATGCGACCCAAACAGCAACCATTCGTCAACGAAACGTTATCAACGAAGGTGACCAAGTTGAGTTCTACGGTCCAGGTTTCCGTCATTTTGAGACTTATATCGAAGATCTTCATGATTCTAAAGGAAATAAAATCGACCGCGCTCCAAATCCAATGGAACTCTTGACAATCAAGGTTCCACAACCTGTGCAAGCAGGTGACATGGTTCGCGCTCTCAAGGAAGGGCTCATTAACCTCTATAAGGAAGACGGGACAAGTGTTACAGTTCGTGCCTAGATAAGGAAAAGTGAATGATTCAAGCACAAGGTTTGTTAGTTGATGATGAAGGCAGATGTATTCATTACCATGGCGAAAAGGATATCATTTCCCTTCAGTGCTATGAGTGTAAAAAATATTATGCTTGCTATCAGTGTCATAATGCTATGGAGACGCATATGTTTTCGCCCTATCCCTTGACGCTTTCCAAGGATCAACCGATTTTGTGTGGGGCTTGTAAGAAGACTATGACATTTCAAGAATATCAAAAACAGATAGCTTGTCCTTACTGTAGTGCTCCATTTAATCCAGGTTGCAAACAACACTATTCCTATTATTTTAAATAAAATGAATTCATCCAAGTTTCAAACTTGGATTTTTTCAATTTGTTTCAGAAAACAGAATGAAAGTGGAAAAACACTCGCTCTAAAATGAGAAATTTTTCTATATAATAGGATAAAAATAGCAAAAATAGAAATAAATTATCTGAAACGCTTTCAACGTGAGTAAAAAGTTGACAAATCAAAATTTTAGGACTAAACTAAGTAAGTAAATTTTAAATAAAAGGAGAATTCATCATGAATTTAACATTTTTCGGTCTTTGTCTTGCCTGTATGGGTGTATCCCTTGCAGAAGGTATGTTGATGAACGGTTTGTTCAAGTCAGCAGCTCGCCAACCAGAC
>NZ_KQ969037.1:278957-285427 GCF_001578705.1 Streptococcus oralis
GTCAGCAGCTCGCCAACCAGACATCATTCCACAATTGCGTAGCTTAATGATCATGGGGATTGCCTTTATTGAAGGAACATTCTTTGTAACTCTCGTATTTTCATTTATCATCAAATAAAAAGAAGTATAAAATGGAAAAGGGAGGATTCTAGATGGAAGAAAGTATCAATCCAACCATCAATATTGGTCCTGTTACCTTTGATTTGACCTTGACAGCCTTGACCCTGCTGTCTGTAGTCGTTATTTTTGGCTTTATCTATTGGGCAAGTCGGAATATGACTGTGAAACCCAAAGGAAAGCAAAATGTACTGGAGTATCTCTATGACTTCGTAGTCGGATTTACAGAACCTAATGTAGGCTCACGGTACATGAAAGATTACTCACTCTTTTACTTGTGTTTATTTCTTTTTATGGTGATCGCAAACAATCTTGGTTTGATGGCAAAACTTCAAACTACAGATGGGACAAATCTGTGGACATCGCCAACAGCCAATCTTCAATTTGACTTGGCCATGTCGTTTGGAATTATCCTGATGACCCATATAGAAGGAATTCGTCGCCGTGGTGTTAAAAAGTATCTGAAAGGCTTTGTTACCCCAGGTTTTATGACACCGATGAATCTCCTTGAAGAAGTCACGAATTTCCTATCACTTGCTTTGCGGGTATTCGGAAATATCTTTGCCGGAGAAGTGATGGCTAGTCTGCTTATCACACTTTCTCATCAGGCTCTTTATTGGTATCCAGTCGCATTTGTTACCAATCTAGTCTGGACGGCGTTTTCTGTGTTTATTTCCTGTGTTCAGGCTTATGTATTCACAGTCTTGTCTTCTATGTATCTAGGAAATAAAATTAATGATGAAGAGTAGAAAGGAGTAACAGATGCACGTAACAGTAGGTGAATTAATTGGTAACTTTATTTTAATCGCTGGCTCTTTTATCCTTTTGATTGTCTTAGTTAAGAAATATGCGTGGTCAAACTTGACAAGTGTCTTCGAAGAAAGGGCAAATAAAATTGCTGCTGATATTGATGGAGCTGAACAAGCTCGTCAAAAAGCAGAAACTCTTGCCCAAAAACGTGAAGATGAATTGGCTGGTAGTCGCAACGAAGCCAAAACAATCATTGAAAATGCTAAAGAGACTGCAGAGAAGAGTAAAGCAGATATTCTGGCAGATGCTAAAGTAGAAGCAGGTCGCTTAAAAGAGAAGGCGAATCAAGAAATTGCTCAGAATAAAGCTGAGGCTTTGCAAAGTGTTAAGGGCGAGGTGGCAGATTTGACGATTAGTCTCGCTGGTAAAATCATCTCAAAAAACCTTGATAGTCATGCTCATAAGGAACTCATTGATCAGTATATCGATCAGCTAGGAGAAGCCTAATGGACAAGAAAACAGCAAAGGTAATTGAAAAGTACAGCATGCCTTTTGTCCAATTAGTGATTGAGAAAGGAGAAGAGGACCGGATTTTTTCAGACTTGGATCAAATCAAACAAGTTGCAGAAGAAACGGGCTTACCTTCTTTTTTAGCTCAGGTGGCAGTTGATGAGTCTGATAAGGAAAAAACAGTTGGTTTCTTTCAAGACTCTGTCTCACCTTTAATGCAAAACTTTATTCAGGTTCTGATTTACAATCACAGAGCAAATCTTTTTTATGATATCATTGTTGATTGTTTGAATCGTCTTGAAAGAGAAACCAATCATTTTGTAGTTACGATTTCTTCAGCTCATCCTTTAACGGACGAACAGAAGGAACGTTTGCTTCCCTTGATTGAGAAAAAAATGTCTCTGAAAGTACGGAGTATCAAAGAACAAATTGATGAAGGGCTCATTGGTGGTTTTGTCATTTTTGCCAATCACAAGACAATTGATGTGAGTATTAAACAACAACTTCGAGTTGTTAAAGAAAATTTGAAATAGAAAGTGGTGTTCTTTTGGCAATTAACGCACAAGAAATCAGCGCTTTAATTAAGCAACAAATTGAAAATTTCAAACCCAATTTTGATGTATCTGAAACAGGTGTTGTAACCTATATCGGGGACGGAATTGCGCGTGCTCACGGCCTTGAAAATGCCATGAGTGGAGAGCTATTGATTTTTGAAAACGGCTCTTATGGGATGGCGCAAAACTTGGAGTCAACAGACGTTGGGATTATCATCCTAGGTGACTTTACAGATATTCGTGAAGGCGATACAATTCGTCGTACAGGTAAAATCATGGAAGTTCCTGTTGGTGAGAGCCTTATTGGACGTGTTGTGGATCCACTTGGTCGTCCAGTTGACGGTCTTGGAGAAATCCATACTGATAAGTCTCGTCCAGTAGAAGCGCCGGCTCCTGGCGTTATGCAACGTAAGTCTGTATCAGAACCATTGCAAACAGGTTTGAAAGCTATTGATGCCCTTGTTCCGATTGGTCGTGGTCAACGTGAGTTGATTATCGGTGACCGTCAGACAGGGAAAACAACCATTGCAATTGATACAATCTTGAACCAAAAAGGTCAAGATATGATCTGTATCTATGTTGCAATTGGACAAAAAGAATCAACCGTTCGTACACAAGTAGAAACACTTCGTCAGTACGGTGCCTTGGACTACACAATCGTTGTGACAGCCTCTGCTTCACAGCCATCTCCATTGCTCTTCCTAGCTCCTTATGCTGGAGTTGCTATGGCTGAAGAGTTTATGTACCAAGGGAAGCATGTTTTAATCGTTTATGATGATCTTTCAAAACAAGCGGTAGCTTATCGTGAACTTTCCCTCTTGCTTCGTCGTCCACCAGGTCGTGAAGCCTTCCCAGGGGATGTTTTCTACCTCCACAGCCGTTTGCTTGAGCGCTCAGCTAAAGTTTCTGACGAGCTTGGTGGCGGATCAATCACAGCCCTACCATTTATTGAGACGCAAGCAGGTGATATCTCTGCCTATATCGCAACCAACGTGATTTCAATCACAGATGGACAAATCTTCCTTGGAGATGGTCTCTTTAACGCAGGTATTCGCCCAGCTATTGATGCAGGTTCATCTGTATCTCGTGTAGGTGGTTCTGCTCAAATTAAAGCCATGAAGAAGGTTGCTGGTACTCTTCGTATCGACCTTGCTTCATACCGTGAGTTGGAAGCCTTCACTAAGTTTGGTTCGGACTTGGATGCAGCAACTCAGGCTAAGTTGAATCGTGGTCGTCGTACGGTTGAAGTTCTGAAACAACCAGTTCATAAACCATTACCTGTTGAGAAACAAGTAACCATTCTTTATGCTTTGACACATGGTTTCTTGGATACGATTCCTGTAGATGACATTGTTCGTTTTGAGGAAGAGTTTCATGATTTCTTTGATGCACAACATCCAGAGATTTTGGAAACTATTCGTGAAACAAATGACTTGCCAGAAGAAGCAGTCTTGGATGCTGCGATTACAGAGTTTCTCAATCAATCCAGCTTCCAATAAGAATAGAGGTGTCAGATGGCAGTATCTCTAAATGATATTAAAACAAAAATCGCCTCAACAAAAAATACTAGTCAAATCACCAATGCCATGCAAATGGTATCGGCTGCCAAGTTAGGTCGCTCTGAAGAAGCAGCACGCAACTTTCAAGTTTACGCTCAGAAGGTTCGTAAGCTTTTGACGGATATTCTGCATGGTAACGGATCTGGTGGTTCTACCAATCCGATGCTCATTAGTCGCCCAGTTAAGAAAACAGGCTATATCGTTATTACTTCAGACCGTGGCTTGGTTGGAGGTTATAATGCTTCCATCCTCAAAGCTGTGATGGAGCTGAAAGAAGAATACCATCCAGATTGTACAGGTTTTGAGATAATCTGTATTGGTGGTATGGGAGCTGATTTCTTTAAGGCTCGTGGCATTCAACCAATCTATGAATTGCGGGGCTTAGCAGATCAACCTAGTTTTGATGAAGTTCGTAAAATTATTTCAAAAACGATTGAAATGTATCAAAATGAACTTTTTGATGAACTCTATGTTTGTTACAACCATCATGTCAATACTCTCACAAGTCAAATGCGTGTGGAACAAATGCTGCCGATTGTTGACTTAGATCCAAATGAAGCGGATGAAGAGTATAGCTTGACATTTGAGTTGGAAACGAGTCGTGATGAGATTCTAGAGCAGTTGTTACCTCAGTTTGCAGAAAGTATGATATACGGGGCTATCATCGATGCCAAGACAGCTGAGAATGCTGCTGGTATGACAGCCATGCAAACGGCGACTGATAATGCTAAGAAAGTCATCAATGATTTGACAATCCAGTATAACCGTGCCAGACAGGCGGCGATTACACAAGAAATTACAGAAATCGTAGCGGGGGCTAGTGCCTTAGAATAAGGCTTTGCCTCCCTCGTATCAAAATGAACTTAGGACCTAGGTAAACTAGGAACCGACAGTATCTTATATAGAATAGGAGAAGGAGATGAGTTCAGGTAAAATTGCTCAGGTTATCGGACCCGTTGTAGACGTCTTGTTTGCAGCTGGGGAACCACTTCCTGAGATTAACAATGCACTTGTCGTCTACAAAAATGACGAAAGAAAAACAAAAATCGTCCTTGAAGTAGCCTTGGAGTTGGGTGATGGTATGGTCCGTACGATCGCCATGGAATCAACAGATGGTTTGACTCGTGGAATGGAAGTTTTGGACACAGGCCGTCCAATCTCTGTGCCAGTAGGTAAAGAAACTTTGGGACGTGTCTTCAACGTTTTGGGGGATACTATTGACTTGGATGCTCCTTTCGCTGAAGACGCTGAGCGTCAGCCAATTCATAAGAAAGCTCCAACTTTTGATGAATTGTCTACCTCATCTGAAATCTTGGAAACAGGGATCAAGGTTATCGACCTTCTTGCCCCTTACCTAAAAGGTGGTAAAGTTGGACTTTTCGGTGGTGCCGGAGTTGGTAAAACCGTCTTGATTCAAGAATTGATTCACAATATTGCCCAAGAACACGGTGGTATTTCAGTATTTACCGGTGTTGGGGAACGTACTCGTGAAGGGAACGACCTTTACTGGGAAATGAAAGAATCAGGTGTTATCGAGAAAACAGCCATGGTATTTGGTCAAATGAATGAGCCACCAGGAGCACGTATGCGTGTTGCCCTTACTGGTTTGACAATCGCTGAATACTTCCGTGATGTAGAAGGTCAAGACGTTCTTCTCTTCATTGACAACATTTTCCGTTTCACACAAGCTGGTTCAGAAGTATCTGCCCTTTTGGGTCGTATGCCATCAGCCGTTGGTTACCAACCAACACTTGCTACGGAAATGGGTCAATTGCAAGAACGTATCACATCAACCAAGAAGGGTTCTGTAACCTCTATCCAGGCTATCTACGTGCCAGCGGATGACTATACTGACCCAGCGCCAGCGACAGCCTTCGCTCACTTAGATTCAACTACAAACTTGGAACGTAAGTTGGTACAATTGGGGATTTACCCAGCCGTTGATCCGTTGGCTTCAAGCTCACGTGCCTTGGCACCTGAAATTGTTGGAGAAGAGCACTATGCAGTAGCTGCTGAAGTTAAACGTGTTCTTCAACGTTACCATGAGTTGCAAGATATTATTGCTATCCTTGGTATGGATGAGCTTTCTGACGAAGAAAAGACTTTGGTTGCTCGTGCCCGTCGTATCCAGTTCTTCTTGTCACAAAACTTCAACGTTGCGGAGCAATTTACTGGCCAACCTGGTTCTTATGTACCAGTAGCAGAAACGGTTCGTGGTTTCAAGGAAATCCTTGAAGGGAAACATGACCACTTGCCAGAAGATGCCTTCCGTGGAGTTGGTTCAATCGAAGACGTCATTGCTAAGGCAGAGAAAATGGGATTTTAAGAGGTGATCTATGGCTCAGTTAACTGTCCAGATCGTGACACCAGATGGCCTCGTCTATGATCACCATGCCAGCTTTGTATCGGTACGAACTCTGGATGGTGAGATGGGGATCTTGCCACGACATGAAAATATGATTGCGGTTTTAGCGGTTGATGAAGTAAAGGTAAAACGAATCGATGATGATACTCATGTGAACTGGATTGCAGTGAACGGAGGAATTATCGAGATTGCTAATGATATCATTACCATTGTAGCCGACTCAGCAGAGCGTGCTCGTGATATCGATATCAGCCGTGCTGAACGTGCTAAACTTCGCGCCGAACGTGAAATTGAAGAAGCTCAAGACAAGCACTTAATTGACCAAGAACGACGCGCTAAGATTGCTCTTCAACGTGCCATTAACCGTATTAATGTCGGAAATAAACTATAATACAAAAAATGAACTTGAATCTCAAGTTCATTTTTTTGATTATCTTAGTTCGCAAAGTGGATACAGACTGCTTCTGGGACATGGAAATCGTTAGAAAGTTCAGCAAGACGACCACTTTCAGGATTACGCTTAAAGACGGTTGCGTTATCAGAATCTTGATGAACAGCAATGAGAAACTCTTGATCAGGAGTTAGGTCGAAATCACGTGGATTTTGTCCGTGTGT
>NZ_KQ969037.1:285658-303339 GCF_001578705.1 Streptococcus oralis
AGTTAGGTCGAAATCACGTGGATTTTGTCCGTGTGTTGGAACAATCTCTAATAATTCCAAGCTACCATCGGCGAGGATTGTATAGACGGCAATGGAATCATGACCCCGATTGGATGCATAAAGGTATTTGCCATCTTTTGAAAGACGAATAGCAGCAGTAGCGTTGAAATCTTCGTATCCATCTGGTAAGGTTGAAATGACTTGCATGCGTTCGAATTCACCAACCCCATCGTAAATCAAGACTTCAATGGTACTGTTAAGTTCGCAAATGAGGTAGGCAATCTTATAATGATGATGGAAAACGATGTGGCGAGCACCTGCTCCAGCTTGGCTGTGATAGGTAGAGAGTTTACTTAGTTTTCCTTCTAGGCTAACATCGTAGGTCGTTACTTCGTCCGTACCGAGGTCACATGTGATGAGATACTGGTCAGGTGTTAGATTCGTAAAGTGAACATGTGGGGAAGTTTGGTTTTCATGAGGACCATGTCCACTATGCTGATCCAGATCCGTTTGGATGAGACTACCATCTGCTTGGCGCTGATAGACCAGAACTTGACCTTTGTGGTAGTTGGCCCCGTAAACGAGATTGCGCTTTTCATCCACTGCCACATAACAATGGGGAGCGCCTTCTTCAACCACATGATTTAACAAAGTACCATCGGTCTTGTAAGCAGCGATTCCACCCAAGCCATCCTGGCTCCCTACAGTGTATAAGTGTTGCTGTTGGTCAAAGGCAAGATAGGTCGGACTTGGTTCAGCAGCAAAGAGTTCAAGATTTGCAAGCTGGCCTGTTTCTGTATCAAAATCTGCCTTGTAAATCCCTTTAGATGAGCGACGAGTATAAGTTCCAAAATAAACAGTTTCTTTCATGTCCATACCTCTTAATAATGATAAGTTCATTATACCACAAAATGACAGTCAGGTAGTGTTCGTTTAATCTATGTAAGCACTTTAATAAGAGTTATTTTAGATTAAAAATGGTATAATGAAAGAATGACAGAAAGGATGTATTTATGGAACATAGAGAGAAACATTTTAGCCTATCTTGGTTTTTTAAGTGGTTTTTAGATAATAAAGCCATCACTGTATTTTTAGTAACCTTGTTACTGGGGCTAAACATTTTTATTCTAAGTAAGATTAGTTTTATCTTTTTACCTGTTTTGGATTTTTTAGGGGTTGTCATGTTGCCAGTTATTTTATCTGGTTTACTTTATTACCTCCTCAATCCGATTGTTGACTGGATGGAGAAACACAAGATCAATCGCGTTCTTGCTATCAGTATAGTTTTTGTCATTATTGGACTTTTTATCATTTGGGGTCTGGCAGTCGCTATTCCAAATTTCCAACGCCAAGTCTTAAATTTTGCAAAGAATGTACCGACATATCTTAAGGATGCTGATATGGTTATCAATGACCTTGTAACCAAACGCTTGCCAGATGATTTTAGACCTCAGTTGGAGCAGGTTCTTGCAAATGTTTCTACAGAAGCAACGATATGGGCCAGCAAAATTTCTTCTCAAGCCGTCAACTGGGTCAGCGCCTTTATCAGTAGTGTTTCTCAGGTGATTGTAGCGGTCATTATCGTACCCTTTATGCTCTTCTATCTCTTGCGTGATGGAAAAGGCTTGCGAGATTATTTGACTAAGTTTATTCCAACGAAGTTAAAAGAACCTGCGGGTGAAGTCCTATCGGATGTCAATAAACAGTTGTCAAACTATGTTAGAGGACAGGTTACAGTTGCTATTATTGTAGCCATCATGTTTATTATTTTCTTTAAGATTATTGGTCTCAGATATGCTGTGACTCTTGGTATTACGGCTGGTATCCTCAATCTAGTACCTTACCTGGGTAGTTTCCTTGCCATGCTGCCTGCCCTTGTTTTAGGTTTAATCGCAGGACCTGTCATGCTCTTGAAAGTAGTCATTGTCTTTATCGTGGAACAAACGATTGAAGGACGCTTCGTATCGCCTCTTATTTTAGGTAGTCAGCTCAATATTCATCCCATCAATGTTCTCTTTGTTCTCCTAACTTCAGGATCTATGTTTGGTATTTGGGGAGTCTTACTGGGAATTCCAGTCTATGCCTCAGCTAAGGTGGTCATCTCTGCTATCTTTAACTGGTATAAAAAAGTCAGCGGTCTGTATGAAGAAGAAGGGGAGGAAATCAAGAGTGAACAATAGTCAACGTATGCTTCAGGCTTTGGATGAACAGGATTTAACCAAAGCGGATCAGTATTTTCATAAAGCCCTCGAAACGGATTCAAGTGAAGTTCTTTACGAACTAGCTAGCTATCTAGAGGGAATTGGCTTTTATCCCCAAGCGAAAGAAATTTACCAAAATATCGTTACAGAATTTCCAGAAGCGAATCTGAACTTAGCAAGCATTGCTAGCGAGGATGGCAATGTTGAGGAATCTTTTGCTTACCTTGAGGCAATCACACCTGATAGTGATTGGTATGTATCGGCTTTGGCCTTGAAGGCTGACCTCTATCAGTTGGAAGGATTGACAGATGTAGCGCGTGAAAAGTTACTGGAAGCCTTAAGTTACTCAGATGATGCCTTATTAGTTTTTGGTCTGGCTGAGTTGGATAGCGAGTTAGGAAATTATCAGGAAGCTATTCAGGGTTATGCTCAATTAGACAATCGCTCCATCTACGAGCAAACGGGTGTCTCAACCTATCAACGAATTGGCTACGCTTATGCCCAGTTAGGTAAGTTTGAAGCTGCAACTGAATTCTTAGAAAAAGCTTTAGAATTAGAATATGATGATCAAACTGCCTTTGAACTGGCTAGTCTTTACTTTGACCAAGAAGAGTATCAAAAATCTGTTCTTTACTTTAAGCAGATTGATACCATTTCGCCAGATTTTGAAGGATATGAGTATGGTTATAGTCAAGCCTTGCACAAGGAACATCAGATAGAAGAAGCTCTCCGTATCGCTAAACAGGGTTTGGAGAAAAATCCATTTGAAACTCGTCTCTTGCTAGCTGCTTCTCAGTTCTCGTATGAATTGCATGATTCTAGCGGTGCGGAGGACTTTCTCCTTACTGCAAAAGAAGATGCAGAAGACACTGAGGAGATTCTCCTTCGTCTCGCAACCATTTATATGGAACAAGAGCGGTTTGAGGATATTATCGCTCTCCAAAGTCAAGAACCTGAAAATCTCCTGACCAAGTGGATGATTGCACGCTCTTACCAGAAAATCGAGGATTTAGATAAGGCTTATGAGCTCTATCAAGAACTGTCGTCTGACCTCAAGGACAATCCAGAGTTTCTGGAGCAATATACTTATCTCTTGCGTGAATTGGGGTATTTTGAAGAAGCTAAGACTCAAGCAGAGGCATATTTAAAACTGATTCCAGATGATGTTCAGATGCAAGAACTGCTAGAAACACTTTAAAAATATCCTATAAAGCAAAACTGTATCTAGTCATTTTGATGGATACGGTTTTTTTTATTTTCAAAAAGAAATAGAATTTTTTTACAATAACCCTTGCTAAATTGTTTATTTATGCTATAATAGGAACAATTATTTTTAGGAGGTGCAGTATGTCTTATTTGTTTGAGATATTACCGAGTTTATTGAGCGGTGCAAGCATGACTTTACAGGTTTTTGTACTGGTCTTGATTTTTTCTATTCCCTTGGGCGTTTTGATTGCCTTTGCCTTGCAAGTCCATTGGAAGCTCCTCCATTATCTGATCAACATTTATATCTGGATCATGCGGGGAACACCCTTGCTCTTGCAATTGATCTTTATCTATTATGTGCTCCCAAATATTGGGATTCGTTTGGATCGCCTTCCTGCGGCTATTATTGCCTTTGTTTTGAATTATGCAGCTTACTTTGCTGAAATCTTCCGTGGGGGGATTGATACCATTCCTAAGGGTCAATATGAGGCTGCTAAGGTCTTGAAGTTTAGCCCTTTTGCCACAGTGCGCTATATTATCTTACCACAGGTGACCAAAATTGTTCTACCTAGTGTATTTAATGAAGTCATGAGTTTGGTCAAGGATACTTCTTTGGTCTATGCCTTAGGTATTTCAGATTTGATTTTGGCTAGTCGTACAGCAGCCAACCGTGATGCTAGTCTGATTCCTATGTTCTTGGCAGGAGCAATTTACTTGATTTTGATTGGTATTGTGACTATCCTTGCCAAAAAAGTTGAGAAGAAGTACAGTTACTATAGATAGGAGGATTGCTATGTTAGAATTACGAAACATCAACAAGGCCTTTGGTGGCAAACAAATCTTAACCAATTTCAGCCTATCAATTCCTGAAAAGCAAATCCTGGCAATCGTAGGTCCATCAGGAGGCGGAAAAACAACCTTGTTGCGTATGTTAGCTGGACTGGAAACTATCGATTCTGGAGAAATCTACTATAACGGTGAATCTCTAGCTTTAGACGAACTAGAAAAGCGCAACCTACTAGGCTTTGTCTTCCAAGATTTTCAACTTTTCCCTCATTTATCAGTTCTGGACAATTTGACCCTATCGCCTGTGAAAACTATGGGAATGAAGCAGGAAGAGGCTGAGAAGAAGGCGCGTGGACTCTTGGAACAGTTAGGACTAGCAGGGCACGCAGATGCTTATCCCTTCTCACTATCAGGTGGGCAAAAGCAGCGAGTGGCTTTGGCGCGTGCTATGATGATTGACCCAGAAATCATTGGTTATGATGAACCAACTTCTGCCTTGGATCCAGAATTACGCTTGGAAGTGGAAAAACTGATTTTGCAAAATAGGGAACTTGGGATGACGCAAATTGTGGTTACCCACGATTTACAATTCGCTGAGAATATTGCAGATGTATTATTAAAAGTAGAGCCTAAATAGGAGGAAAAATGATGAAAAAATTGATGCTTGTATTAGTCAGTCTAATGACTGCTTTGTTCTTAGTAGCTTGTGGGAAAAATTCTAGTGAAACTAGTGGAGATAATTGGTCTAAGTACGAGTTTAACAAGTCTATTACTATTGGGTTTGATAGTACTTTTGTTCCAATGGGATTTGCTCAGAAAGATGGTTCCTATGCAGGATTTGATATTGATTTAGCTACAGCTGTTTTTGAAAAATACGGAATTACGGTAAATTGGCAACCGATTGATTGGGATTTGAAAGAAGCTGAATTGACAAAAGGAACGATTGATCTGATTTGGAATGGCTATTCCGCTACAGACGAACGTCGTGAAAAGGTAGCATTCAGTAACTCATATATGAAGAATGAGCAGGTATTGGTTACTAAGAAATCGTCAGGTATCACGACTGTAAAAGATATGACTGGAAAGACTTTGGGAGCTCAAGCTGGTTCATCTGGTTATGCGGACTTTGAAGGAAAGCCAGCGATTTTGAAGGATATTGTCGCTAATAATGAAGCGAATCAATACCAAACTTTTAATGAAGCCTTGATTGATTTGAAAAACGATCGAATTGACGGCCTATTGATTGATCGTGTCTATGCAAACTATTATTTAGAAGCAGAAGGCGTTTTAAACGATTATAATGTCTTTACAGTTGGACTAGAAACAGAAGCTTTTGCAGTTGGAGCACGTAAGGAAGATACAACTCTGGTTAATAAGATAAATGAAGGATTTTCTAGTCTTTACAAGGATGGTAAGTTCCAAGAAATTAGTCAAAAATGGTTTGGGGAAGATGTAGCCACCAGTCAGGTGAAAATCAAGAATAAGAAAAAGAGATTGAGTGTACCCCAGTCTCTTTTTGTATCGAAAAATCCTCTGGCAAGTACCAGAGGATAAGAGTTTATACTCAATGAAAATCAAAGAGCAAACTAGGAAGCTAGCCGCAGGCTGTACTTGAGTACGGCAAGGCAACGCTGACGTGGTTTGAATTTGATTTTCGAAGAGTATTATTTCATTGTTGGGAAGAGCAATACATCACGGATAGTGGTTGTATCAGTGAGGAGCATGCAGAGACGGTCAATACCGATTCCCAAACCACCTGTTGGTGGCATACCATATTCAAGGGCTTCGATGTAATCGTAGTCGATGCCTGTTGCCTCGTCGTCACCAAGTTCTTTAGCTTTAGCTTGAGCTTCAAAACGGCTAAGCTGATCGATTGGGTCGTTCAACTCGGTAAAGGCATTACCATATTCCTTGGTCATAATGAAGAGCTCGAAACGGTCAGTAAAGCGTTCGTCTTCAGGATTTTTCTTAGCGAGCGGTGAGACAGCTACTGGATGACCATAGACAAAGGTTGGTTGGATCAAGGTTTCTTCAACGTACTCTTCAAAGAAAGCGTTGATGATGTGACCAACTTCAGTGTAGTGTTTTTCAACTGGAACTTTCTTCTCAGCAGCGATAGCTTTTGCTTCCTCGAAGGTCATGTCTTGCCAGAAATCTACGCCAGTAATTTCCTTGATAGCATCCACCATGTGAACACGTTTAAATGGTTCATTGATTTTGATTTCAGTACCTTGATAGTTTACTGGGCCATCACCTTTGACTGATTTAGCAGCGTGCTGGATAATACCCTCCGTCAAGTCCATGATATCTTGGAAGTCAGCATAAGCTTGATAAACTTCGATAGAAGTGAACTCAGGGTTATGAGTGGCGTCCATTCCCTCGTTACGGAAGATACGGCCAATCTCGTAAACACGTTCCATACCACCAACGATGAGGCGTTTCAAGTGAAGCTCAGTTGCAATACGAAGAACCATGTCAATGTTTTGGGCATTGTGGTGAGTGATAAATGGACGAGCCGCAGCACCACCGGCTTCGTTGTGAAGAACAGGTGTTTCCACTTCAAGGAAACCTTTTTGGTCGAGGTAACGACGGATTTCAGAGATGATTTTTGAACGAGTGACAAAACGCTCAAAGCTTTCGCGGTTAGAAATCAAGTCAAGGTAACGTTTACGGTAAATTGTTTCAACATCAGTCAAACCGTGGAATTTCTCGGGAAGCGGGCGAAGTGCTTTAGACAAGTGTGTAATGTGAGTTGCCTTGATAGAAAGTTCTCCCATATCGGTACGCATGACTTCACCTTCGACACCAAGGAAGTCACCGAGGTCAGCCTTTTTGAAGATTTCGTAGTTTTCTTCACCGACTTCGTCTTTACGAACGTAGATCTGGATTTGACCTTCTCGGTCTTGAAGATGGGCAAAGCCGACTTTCCCTTTACCACGTTTAGTTACTAAGCGTCCAGCAATAGTAGCAGTTTCATTTAATTCATGTAATTGTTCTTTATCAAGTTCTGCAAATTTGTCTTTTAGTTCTTGAGAGTTAGCAGTACGTTCAAAACGTTTTCCGAAGGGATCGATTCCTTGTTCACGGAGCGCAGCCATTTTTTCACGGCGAACGATCTGCTGGTCATTTAGTTCTTCCATATGTTCTGTAGACATGGGTTCCTCCTAATTTTACTCAAAATTGAATACGATGAGTCATTTTTTGCGATACTCCCATTTTATCATAAATAGCAGAGAAATTCACGGATATTCTTTGAAAACTAAAAAGAACTTGACTATTAAGATCAAGTCCCATTATTTTCTTTGATAGGAAGTGTCATTCCATCTTTCCAGAGTGAAGGTTTCAAAATCATTAGTCTCTAAAACTGTCAGACTAGCATTGGTCAAGCCTCCATCTTTGCGAAGATGAGCCTCTTTATAGCCTAGAAGAGTACGTAGGCTAGCAGTGAGATTTGCACCATGACCGACGATTAGAATGTTTTCAGCCGGACTTCCTTTCAGAGATTTGATAAATTGAATAGTACGCTGAGTCGTAGAGTAGAGGGATTCAGCTTCAAACATCTTCGTATCAAACTGAGCGAGATTAGAGCGAAAGGCCTTGATTTGTCGTGGATAGATGGCATTGAGCGTTGCGATTTTTAAACCTTCAAGTTTTCCAAGTTGCCATTCGCGCAGGTCAGGAATGCTCTTTAAAGTACAAGGAGCCTGAAGTTGACTTTGGATAATTTCAGCAGACTTAATCGCTCTAGGTAAATCACTTGAATAAATCTTATCAAAAGGTATTTCCTTGAGATACTGACCAAGTTGCTTTAGGGTGTCAATAGATTCTGGAAGAAGGGGAGAGTCACCACTAGCACCTTGAAAGCGACCTTCAAGATTCCAGAGGGTGCGACCATGACGAACAAAATAGAGTTTCATTACTTACTTTCCTCCAAGATATCAGCAAAATCCGCTTTTACAAAGCTGGCCAAGTCTTGAGGTCGGATGATGATACTATGCCCGACTTCCCCAGCAGAGACAATCATTTGATCCAAGTCCAAAGCAGTCTTATCGAGAAAAATGGGATAATTGTGTTTTTGGCGAATGCCGACGGGGTTATTAGCCCCATGAACATAGCCTGTCGTTTTTTCCAAGTCCTTCTGTGGAATCATGCTCACTTTTTTATTGCCAGAAACCTTTGCTAGTTTTTTCTCAGCGAGGTGTTCTGTTAAGGGAACGATTCCGATAATTGGTCCTGTCTTGTCTCCCAAAAGAGCCAAGGTTTTAAAGATATGAGTTCGATCATATTCCGAAGGTAGTTCACCCTCAAGCGCGTTGATTTGAATGCCTGTGTGTTCAATACCCGCCTTGGTCAAGATTTGTTCGACCAAGGTTTTTTTAATCTTGACTTTCTTTGCCATTATTTATACTTATCCTCCAATTGACTCATCCAGATACCAAGCCAAATGCCAAGCGCAAAGAAGAAGGCAACGAGTACATAGCTCACAATAGAAAGTCCAGTGTATTGGATACTTTCAGCATTTCCAGCATTTGGAATCAAAATCAAGAGAGTACTTGAAAGCACAATACCAATGATAAAGTGATAAACACGGGAGTGGTAGTTGTTCAAGGCGTGATCCATCAATTTTGAAAAGATAATGAGGGTTGCTCCTGCACCAATTCCGATAGGAATGAAGGTTCCAAATAAATCAAAGGTTTTAAAACCAGTCAGCATAGGAGCGTACAGTCCCAAAATCAAAAGTAGATTTGACGGACTTAGACCAGGGACCAAGACACCAAGAGCTAAAAGAGCACCCGCTAGGATGAAGTTTGCAAAACTTGCACTGAGTGAACCAACAACAAAGTTTAGCGCGTAGAGCCCGACTCCTGAAAGGATAAAGGTAGTCCAGAACCAGACTAGGTCAATCTTATCACGATCAGATTCTCGAGTAGATTCTTTAAGGAGACTAGGAACTGTACCGATGATAGCTCCTGCAAAACTCCATAAAACATAGACTTGGTAATTTTCTAACAAATATTCGACTGGATAAGAAAACAAACCAATCCCTAGCAACATCCCGATTGCTACTGGGATAAAGTATAGGACATTCTCTTTAAAATCTTTAAAGGGGTGAGCCAGAAAGCCAATCATTCGCTCGTAAATACCCAAAATAGCTGCTAAAACACCGCCAGAAATTCCCGGTAGGATAAATCCTAATGCGATGACGATTCCTTTAATAACTCGTGCAATCCATGAAAACATAATAAAATCCTCAATTTCATAAAATTCTTTCTCTATGCTATCAATTATAACACAGACGGGGAGAAAATGAAAAAACAAGTGAAAAAGTTTGTTATTTTCACTTGTCTTATGGCCTTAAAAATAGTTTTCTGAAGGTTTCTTCCTTCTCTTTAGCAGTAGAAATCAAATTGATGTCCAAATGATGTTCAAATCCTGCAATTCTCCCCTTAGAAGTGTACTGGTGGAGATCGTAGTCCAGATCGGTATTTGGTTTAGTTTCAAAATAACCTGAGTCTGTTCCATAGGAGGGGATCCAAATAGCAGTGAACTTATCTGTATTGATACTATGCTCTTGCATGAAGTAAACCCCAACGTAGATGCCGATGTTTTTAGCGCCGAGAGCTGCCAGTTTGGCACGAAAGGCTTCAACACCTTCATTCATATCAGACATTGTTTTTTCTTCAACATCTAACCAGTAGTAGCTAGGATTGTAGGGAGAAGCAGCGTTGTAGAAGACTTCAGCAGCCTTCTCCATTTCTTCCTTATTTTTTCCAGCTACATAGGCATAAACCCCCACAGGGACATTCCGTTTTTGAAATTCTGCTATATGATTTTTATAGGCTTTATCGACACCATTGATAAAGGCAGCATCATTTGTTTCAGTGTGCTGAGCCCCATTGTGCACGCGAACGATAACACCAGAAATGTTTTGAGATAAGGTGTCGTAGTTAATCTCCTCAGGTCTTTGCCAACCAGAGACGTCGATAATGGGTTTGTCAAGATTATGCAAGGCTTGTGTTTCAACTTGAAGAGCATTTGGTTTTGTTTTGATAGGATGATCCTCAAAACTTGGTCTATTGAGGAGTAAAATCGCTATGAAAATTCCAAATAAACTAAAAATAATAGCTGGATGAATTTGTTTTCTCATATTTATTTAGTTTATCGTAAAAATTTAAAAAAATCAAAGGAAACAGTCTAGAAATGTAGACAAGTAGGGGAGATTTTCAGGAAAGCACCTGTTTGTTTGTTCTTTAAAAGTAAAATTATGGTATAATATAAGGGAATTTTTACAGAAAAGAGAATAGTATGTCAAATTATGCCATTATTTTAGCAGCGGGTAAGGGTACTCGCATGAAATCAGATCTTCCCAAAGTACTTCATAAAGTAGCAGGAATTTCGATGTTGGAACACGTTTTTCGTAGTGTTGGTGCTATTCAACCTGAAAAAACAGTTACTGTAGTTGGTCACAAGGCGGAGCTAGTTGAGCAAGTCTTGGCTGGTCAGACAGACTTTGTTACCCAATCAGAACAACTAGGAACAGGGCATGCTGTCATGATGGCAGAGCCCATTCTCCAAAATCGCACTGGGCACACCTTGGTTATCGCTGGGGATACTCCTCTGATTACAGGTGAAAGCTTGAAAAACCTCTTGGATTTCCATATCAATCACAAAAATGTGGCGACTATTTTAACAGCCGAAGCGGCAGATCCTTTCGGATACGGTCGAATTGTCCGCAACGATAATGCTGAAGTTCTTCGCATTGTCGAGCAGAAAGATGCCACTGATTTTGAAAAACAAATCAAGGAAATCAATACAGGAACTTATGTATTTGACAATGAACGTCTTTTTGAAGCCCTTAAAAATATCAACACCAACAATGCCCAAGGAGAATACTATATTACTGATGTGATTGGTATTTTCCGTAATGCGGGTGAGAAGGTTGGCGCCTATACTCTCAAGGATTTTGATGAAAGTCTTGGGGTAAACGACCGTGTGGCTCTTGCGACTGCGGAAGCAGTGATGCGTCGCCGTATCAATCATACTCACATGGTTAATGGTGTCAGCTTTGTTAATCCAGAAGCAACTTACATTGACATTGATGTCGAGATTGCTCCTGAAGTCCAAATTGAAGCCAACGTTACCTTGAAAGGTCAAACGAAGATTGGTGCAGAGACTATTTTAACAAATGGAACTTATATCGTGGATAGCACTATCGGATCTGGAGCCGTGATTACGAACTCCATGATTGAGGAAAGTACAGTTGCGGACGGTGTGACAGTCGGTCCCTATGCCCATATTCGTCCAAGTTCAAGCCTAGCTGCCCAAGTTCACATTGGTAACTTTGTTGAGGTTAAAGGTTCTTCAATCGGTGAAAATACCAAGGCGGGTCATTTGACTTATATTGGAAATTGTGAAGTGGGTAGCAACGTTAATTTCGGTGCCGGAACTATTACAGTCAACTACGATGGCAAAAATAAATACAAAACTGTCATTGGCAATAATGTCTTTGTTGGATCAAACTCAACTATTATTGCTCCTGTAGAACTTGGGGATAATTCTCTGGTTGGAGCGGGTTCAACTATTACCAAGAATGTTCCTGCTGATGCTATTGCTATCGGTCGTGGACGACAAGTTAACAAAGATGAGTACGCAACTCGCTTGCCTCATCATCCCAAGAACCAGTAGGAGTTTGTCATGGAATTTGAAGAAAAAACGCTTAGTCGAAAAGAAATCTACCAAGGTCCTATTTTCAAACTGGTACAAGACCAGGTGGAACTACCAGAAGGAAAGGGAACTGCCCAACGTGACTTGATTTTTCACAATGGAGCTGTTTGTGTACTAGCCGTGACAGCCGAGGACAAAATTGTCCTCGTTAAGCAATACCGAAAGGCTATTGAGGCTGTCTCTTATGAGATTCCCGCAGGAAAACTGGAAACTGGTGAAAATGCGGATCCAATGGCAGCTGCCCTTCGTGAATTGGAAGAAGAGGTTGCCTACACTGCTAAGTTAGAGCTTTTATATGATTTCTATTCTGCGATTGGATTTTGTAATGAAAAACTAAAACTCTACCTCGCTAGTGATTTGGTCAAGGTGGAAAATCCTCGCCCACAAGATGATGATGAAACCTTGGAAGTTTTAGAAGTCAGTCTAGAGGAAGCAAAGAACCTGATCCAGTCAGGTCATATCTGTGATGCCAAGACTATCATGGCAATTCAGTACTGGGAACTACAAAAGAAATAGAGGAGCAACCCATGGGAAAACCTTTATTAACAGACGAAATGATTGAACGTGCCAACCGAGGTGAGAAAATCTCAGGACCACCTCTTCAAGATGATGAGGAAACAAAGATCCTACCAACGCCTTCACAACATTTTGGTTATTCACGTTCTAGAGACCACGGTTTTAGTCAAGATACACTTACAATCGAAGTAGAACCAACGATTCATAAAAGTCGCCGCATTGAGAATACTAAGAGAAATGTTTTTAATTCGAAACTCAATCGCATCTTGTTTGCAGTCATCCTACTTTTGATTTTGTTAATTTTAGCAATGAAACTCTTGTAATTGAAAGGAAATGAAATGAAAATTGGAATCATTGCTGCCATGCCAGAAGAGTTGATACATTTGACTCAGAATTTGGATAAACCTCAAGAAGTCCAAGTCATGGGAAATACCTACTACACTGGCACTGTTGGCAATACAGAAGTCGTTCTAGTTCAGAGTGGGATTGGGAAGGTTATGTCGGCTATGAGTGTAGCGGTGTTAGCTGATCATTTCCAAGTAGAAGCCATTATTAATACAGGATCAGCAGGTGCTCTTGCAGAAGGGATTGCTGTCGGTGATGTAGTGATTGCGGACAAACTTGTCTACCATGATGTGGATGTGACTGCGTTTGGCTACGCTTATGGTCAGATGGCTGGTCAACCCCTCTACTTTGGATCAGATAAGAACTTTATCGCTAGGATTCAAGAAAGTTTATCTCAAGTAGAACAGACCTGGCACCTAGGCTTGATTGCTACAGGGGACAGTTTTATAGCTGGAGATGATAAGATTGCTAGTATCAAATCTCACTTCCCTGAAGTTTTAGCAGTGGAGATGGAAGGGGCGGCCATTGCTCAGGCGGCTCAGGCTCTTGACCTACCTTTCCTCGTCATTCGTGCTATGAGTGACAATGCCAATCACGAAGCCTCTATCTCATTTGATGAGTTTATTATCGAAGCTGGACGTCGTTCGGCCCAAGTCTTACTAGCCTTTTTAAAGGCCTTGAATTAAGCGGAAATTTGACAGTTTATCTAGCTTATGATAAGATTTAAATAAAGAAAAGCTAGAAAACGTTTCAGAGGATATTATGAGTATTGAAATGACCGTCAGCGAGATTGCAGATGTCTTAGGACTATCTCGTCAGGCAATCAACAATCGTGTTAAAGAACTTCCCGAAGAAGACACGAAAAAAAATGACAAAGGTGTAACAGTAGTTACTCGAAGTGGCTTGATTAAGCTAGAAGAAATCTATAAAAAAACAATTTTTGAAGATGAACCAGTCAGTGAAGATGTCAAACAACGGGAACTGATGGAAATCTTGGTCGATGAGAAAAATGCTGAAATTCTTCGATTGTATGAGCAACTCAAGGCCAAAGACCAGCAGTTAGCAGAAAAAGATGAGCAGATGCGCATCAAAGATCGCCAGATTGCTGAAAAGGACAAACAGTTGGACCAACAGCAACAGTTGACTCTTCAAGCAATGAAGGATCAAGAAAGTTTGAAACTAGAGTTGGACCAAGCAAAAGAAGAAGTCCAAGCAACCAAAAAAGGCTTTTTTGCTCGCCTATTTGGAGGAAAATAAAGAAGCTGTTTGGGTTATTCACTAACCTAATAGCTTCTTTTCTTATTTATAGTTTAAATTGAGTCGTAATTGAGGTAAAAGATGGAAAAATTAAGAGACTATATCGCCTTTGACTTAGAATTCAATCAACACGAAGGAGTTACCCATTTAATTCAGGTATCAGCAATTCACTTTCAAGATGGTCAAGAGATAGGTGCCTTTGATTCTTATGTCCATACCAGCGTGCCTTTAAAGAGTTTTATTAATGGTTTGACAGGAATTACAGCTGAAACCTTGAAAGATGCGCCAAAAGTAGAAAAAGTTTTAAAAGACTTTCAGGCTTTTGTTGGCAATTCACCTATCGTTGGATACAATGCAGTCAAGAGTGATTTGCCTATTCTCTTGGAGCATGGCTTGGACTATCGTGACCAGTATAAGGTAGACCTATATGATGAGGCTTTTGAACGCCGTAGTTCCGACCTACACGGCATAGCTAATCTCAAACTGCAAACTGTGGCGAATTTTTTAGGGTTTAAAGGTCAATCGCATAATAGTTTAGCAGATGCCCGCATGACGGCGCGTGTTTATGAAGCCTTTTTGGAGTCGGATGAAGGAAAACTATTATTAGAAGAACAGAGTAATCTATCCATGAATCCCTTTGGCGGGCTAGATTTATCTCAATTTCTAGACTAGGAGTGCCTATGAAACCTGAAAAACCTAAAAAACTAGGTTTTAGGAAAATTTACCTCAACCTAGATAAAGTTCTCTTCCTCTTTTTCTTAATTTTCATGATGGTGGAATATCTGTGGTTACCTCTCAATTCTTTTCTTGCTGGTCTTTTACTCAGCCAGACGGGATATTTGTTTATTTCTTACAATAATATTTTTGCCATTATCACGAGTTCTCCTTTAATCAGTCTGGCCTTTCTCGTCTTGATTGTAATCAATCTTTTGGTGGCCTATTTCCAGATTTGCCTCCTCTTTATTGGGGCGCGTCACCTTCTATACCACGAAAAGAGAACCTTGATTGAGTACAGTCGCAAAGTTTTCCAGCAAAGTTTTCTGTTCATGAAACGCTTGAGCTTCTGTAAGATGGCCTTTGTATTCTTCTACGTAGCCATGCTCTTTCCTTTCATCAGGAAAATTTTAAAAATTTATTACTTAAATAAAATCGTTATTCCAGACTTTATCGTGACTTACCTGGAAGATAAGCACTGGCTAGTAGGCTTGATGATTTTTGCATCTGCTTGGATTTTGCTCTATGTGTCTGTCCGACTCATGTTTGCCCTTCCGAAGATTCTCTTTGAAAAGAGGACTGTGAGAGAAGGAGTAAAATATAGCCTACAAAAGACAAAAAAACAAGTTCTCTTTTATGCTTGGAACTTGCTACTCATTATTATTAAAACCTATCTCTTTTTCTTCCTTCTCTTGACTCCCTTGCTAATAGGACAGATTGTAATTGACAATTTAACACAGAAAGAATCACTGATCCTTGGAGTTATCAACTTTGTCTTGATAAAAAACATCCACTATATGGCCTTGACCTATTTCCTTGTTAAGTTTGTCTCCTTTTTGACCGGTGAGGAACTGGAGATTATGCCAAGAAGAAAAAAAGACCATTTGATGAGATGGGGAGTTATGGGCTGCGCTAGTATCTTTTTTGCGCTGGAAGGTTATATCTATCTGGAAGCTCCTGTGACAAATACCCCTTTAGTCATTTCACATAGGGGCGTTTCAAATAAAAATGGTGTACAAAACACTGTACAGTCTTTGGAAAAAACAGCGCAACTGAAACCAGATTTGATTGAAATGGATGTACAGGAGACCAAAGATGGTCAGTTTGTGATGATGCATGACGCCAATCTTAAGAACTTAGCAGGTATCAATGCCAGACCTCAAGACTTGACTTTGGAGGAGTTGACAGGGTTAGATATTTCTGAAAATGGCTATCGAACCAAGATATCTAGTTTTGATGACTATCTCAATCGCGCGAATGAACTTCATCAAAGATTGTTGATTGAAATTAAAACCAGTAAAAAAGACAGTCCACAAATGATGGAACGTTTCCTTGAAAAGTATGGGGCGACTATCAAGAAATATGGACACCAGATGCAATCACTAGACTATCATGTGATTGACCAAGTTTTGAAATATGATTCAACTATTCCAGCTTATTTCATCTTGCCTTATAATAGTATTTTCCCAAAAACCAAGGCAACGGGCTATACCATGGAGTATTCAACATTGGATGAATATTTTGTTACTAAACTTTGGTATACAGAACAAAAGCTTTACGTATGGACCATCAATAGCTCTGACGCACTTGATAAATCGTTGCAGTTGTCAGTGGATGGGATGATTACAGATGACATGGAGATGCTACAGGAGACTTTAGCAGCAGCTCAGGAAGATCCAGAATACACCGATCTCCTTTTGAAAAAAGCTACGGAGTTCTTTAATTTCTAACAGAGAAAAAAAGGAGAAGTGAACCTTCCTCCTTTTTCTGTAGGTGATTAGAATGGTAATTTTCCAGCGAAAGCACCTAGTTTTTTCTTAGTCGTTTCGTCGATTTGTTCTAGAGCAGCGTTGATGGCTTGAACGGTCATATCAGACAAGGTTTCTAGGTCTTCTGGATCTACAACTGCTGGGTTAAAGTCAATACTGACCACCTTTTTGTCTCCAGTTAAAGTTGCTTGAACAAGGTCTTGAGCAGATTTTCCAACAAATTGCATAGCGGCAAGTTCTGCTTGACTTTGTTCCATTTGTTTTTGAAGTTTTTGTGCTTGGCGCATCATGTTTTGCATGTTCATCATAAGATTTTTAAGATTCCTTTCGTATCAAGGCTTTGAGCCTTGTTTTATAAATTTTTTTGCCATTTTTTGCCCTAGAAGTTGTCAAAAGCATTGGCAACTTTTTTTGTTGAGTTGGGAATAGGTGCGAGTAGATGTTAATAGTTGTATTAATGCTACTGTGTCCAAGTCGTTTCATAAGTGTAAAAAATATAGAATCTTTTCCCTCACCGTTTCTGAGTCCTTTTGAAATTAGAAACGCTGCATGTGAGTGTCGGAAATCGTGATTACGAATCATTTTTAATGACGCAGGTATTCTTTTTTTCAATTTAATCTTTTGATTAGAAACCATTGGAGCAGTCAGTTGTAAAGGACTGTCTTGAAAGATTTGTAAGTTTTCTGTATTGTCCGTAAACTCTACTAATAGGTGAGCTTGTTTTTCTTTCCATTGCGTTAGTTCTTGAACGAATGCTTTATGAATGTAAATTCGACGTATAAAAAGCACCACGCTTATCCTCTTTTAAAATATTTTCTTACGTAGAAATCTCACAAAGATACTCAACAGATATTTTAAATGTTACTTGGTTAAGCTATGAAGTCTATACTTAGATTCGTATTACTTGGACTTTACTCTTGTGGAGGTTCCCTCGCTTTCTATGACATATTCTCTCACCTGT
Organism: Streptococcus oralis; assembly: GCF_001578705.1. Classification (GTDB taxonomy): domain Bacteria; phylum Bacillota; class Bacilli; order Lactobacillales; family Streptococcaceae; genus Streptococcus; species Streptococcus oralis_J. The sequence goes on from NZ_KQ969037.1 coordinate 303,139, forward strand.
CAGTTTACTGAAATCGTGGCTAATATTAATTCACTAGCTTTGGTTGAGACAGTATCATTGAAGTACACTATTGATTATATCATTTTTGAACTCTATTGAAAAGCCAAATTTTCCCCAATAGAACTTACTGAAATACGTCCAATTCTTTTATTATTATTATAAATTATATAAAGCTTTGCAAACTAGTTCATTCATTTTCCC
>NZ_KQ969037.1:303359-361022 GCF_001578705.1 Streptococcus oralis
AAAGCTTTGCAAACTAGTTCATTCATTTTCCCTTTTGTAACCAAAGAAAAACATGCATTTTGTCAATATTCTAAACACATTTTTGGAAAAATTTGAAGGTTAGTCATCTTTTGATGAAGAAGTTTAGGTAACTAAACAATTCAGCTTTAAAGTCTTTATACCCAATACTGTGATTGTTGTATAAAATGATTCAAAATTGTTATTATCGTGTGGAAAGTCTTTATCACCATTTGAATGTTGAATACGATGACTCACTAGCAAATTGTTGTATTCATCGTTCGTATATTAAAAATTACTATTTGAATTAAGCATATGATATTGGCTGCATGTAGAATTCATATAATGGTTCAGTTCCTTTATCAGTAGAAACTCAATGCTGATGAATTAAAATATTTGAGAAGTTTAACAAATTAATAGATTGATTCTTATGAACAAACAAACTAACTGCTAAGTTATTCTCGTCTATTTTAATTTTGTATTAGCTAAATCTACCGCAAAATTTTTGAATGCTGAATTATTGGCATCAACAAGTTGTAGCACTATTTATTTGATTTGAAGAGCAAGCAGTGATTTCACAGTTGATTTAAGATGATAAACTGTAACAATATGATTTGACAGCGGTTACAAAAAATTGTAATATCTATAATATAAGAAGACGTATTTTAACTCAGGGAGGAATGTAGGATGCAATTATTAATTGAACTGCAAAAAATTGATCAGTTTATCTTGCCAGTAAACTATAATTACCTTCTTCAATCGATGATTTATAATTTATTGAAAAATAAGGAAGACTTGTCTGCGCAACTTCATGAGATAGGTCATCAGTTTGAGGACAAACATTTTAAGCTTTTTACATTTTCACTATTGCAAGGTCAATATAAAATACAAGGAAAACGAATAGAGTTTCTTGATAAGGTGCGTTTTGAAATTAGAACGATTGATCAATCCATTTTATTCACTATTGCAGAGGCTTTGTCAAATCTAGATGAATTGCGAATTGGTCGAAACCTTGTAAAAATTTTAAATGTAAAAATTGAACAGAAGAAATTAACGGGGACTTCTTATAAGATTCGGATGATTTCTCCCTTGGTGGTTCGTTCTACAGATGCTGACACCAAAAAAACATTGTATTACAATCCGTTTGATACGGAATTTAAGAGCAGAATCATGGAGAATTTTGCGAGGAAATATCAAGCTTATTGTCATAAAGTACCGACAGGTAGATTTGATATAGAGCCGATAAATTTTTCTTTAAAAAATAAATTTGTTACCAAATACAAAGATTATCTCATAACGGGTTGGAAAGGAGAATTTGAGATAAGAGGAGATGCGGAGGTGTTGGATTTCCTCTATCAAGTTGGGCTTGGTGAGAAGAATTCGATGGGATTCGGAATGTTTGTAATTGAAGAATAGGAGGATAAAATGGATATGGAATTTAGGAATTGTAAGTTAGAGCTTGACTTAAAATGTCATGCGCCAATCATTCATTTCCAACCTAGTACGAATGCTAAAGGGGCTACTCTTAGGGCTAGTGAAGTGAAGCCGAAATTTGATAAATATATTTGGACGAAGGAACCTGAGGAACTTGCAACCTATGAACTGTTACCTTATAAGATGAAGTTTATAGAAAAAAAGAAAGAGGTGATAGATGAAAAAGTTGCAGATGAATATGTTGATATCCCTCTCTATTATGCTAAGGACCAAAAAAGAATGGTTATAACTAATCCAAGAATAGTCATTACTTGTTTTGATCCTATTCTTCAGAAATTGATAGTTAAGCATATCAAAAACTTTTTCATAGTGACAAATTTTGGAGCTGCCCAAGGAAAAGGATATGGCAGTTTCACAATTGATTCTGAGAAAAATGATCAGGTTGAGCAAGAAAATATTGAAAAAATCTTAATGGAAGAGTTTGGCTTAAAAACATTATATAAGATAGATTGTAATAAGCTAGTTGGAAAGTTAGCTAAGTTTGAAGCAATAAAAAAGATTTTTAGGATTATTGAAAACTTCTATAAGATTATTAAAGGAGGGATTAATCATAAGGAATATATAAAAGGTTTTTTGTTTATACATATGAATGAGAAGGGAATAAAAAATGAAAAAGTTGTTTTAAAAACAGAAATAATAGATCATCCATACGCTTCAAATCAAAACAAAGTAAAACAGGAACCCAAAATTAATAGCCATAAAGAGTGTTACGTTAGAGCATTGCTTGGTCTATCTTCTTCCTTTGCTTTTAAGGATCAAAGAAGGCAAAAAGGTGGTGCAGTTGATGTGAATATTAAAATTTCACATGCTGATGAAACTATCGAACGTTTCCCTTCTCCTTTAACGTTTAAGGTTATTAATAAGATTATTTATATTATTCCTAAACAAATTGACGAGCAGATATGGAACCAAAAATTTATTTTCACTTATGAACTTGGTAAGGATGTGAAGAATAGTAACGGTATCGATCCGAAAGTTAAACCAGAGGAACTAGAATTATACACTCCAGATTCAAATGAATTTTGTTTAGAAGATTTTTTAGAAGAGGCCGTTAGTTATTATAATAAAGAAGTGAATAAAATCAAAGGTCCACAAATAGTTAAATACCACCCCAAAGGAGATGAATAAATGCAATATGTAGGTATAACAATCGGTCCGATTTTTAAAACCATTGGAGAGGCGATCTCTCCGGCAGGTTTGTGGTTTGGCAGTTATTTTTTCTCAACGGTGACAAAGACGCTCTGTGAAAAACTTGTTGGGATTCCAAATGTTAAGATTTTTTCACCGTTTTATGATTTTAATAGTAATCAAAATCCACAAGAAGATGGTATTGGTCGTTACCATGATCGGATTTTACTTTCAGTTGATGATAATACAGTAACTGAGGAAGAATTAAAGAATATAATTTCAGCAGTGAAGAAAGAAATGGCTGGGAAATTTGGAAAGTTTAATTCAGGGCAGATTGAGAATTTTATTAACAATTATCTGAGAATTGATTTTGTTCTTCTTAATGAAGGAACTATAAACGAAATTATAGGAAAAAGAGAAAAAGCTGGAAATAACATAGCTATAATACTGAATGATGCTTTGGATGCGCTGGAGCTGATGGCAGCGGGTAAGGGAAGAACAGATATGAACTTATTTGCTTCGTTCTTTGCAGGCAAGAAAGGCAATCGGAATATCTATATTAAAGAAAGTAAGCTATTTACAGATACCAAACCAAATAGTCAGTTGGTTATAAAACATCCAGATGATAGTTCAGATTTAAAATCAATTGAAGACATTGCTCTATCTCGAAAGAAAGAGGAAAACTCCTCTGAAGAGATTCCTGATGGTGAGGTAGCACCGACCAGAAGCGAATACTATGCAGTCGTTAATTCAGATGGAGATAAGGTCGGAACTCTTTTGAAAGCTTTATGTAGAGATGTAGATATTTCTGAACAATCTGATAGGATAAACAGTTTTTCGAGGGCTTGTTTAGACTATGCTGGTGAAGCGGCTAAGCTTGTCGGAGATTATGGCGGGATGACTATTTATGCTGGTGGGGATGATTTACTGTTTATTGCTCCTGTTCATTCTCTTTTCTCCTTATGTAGTGAATTGGATGAAATGTTCAAAAAAACATTGAAACAAGGTCTGAAAGAAGTAAATCTGCCAGATGATAGCATCAATGTCAGCTTGTCCTTTGGTGTTGCTGTTCAGTATGTAAAATATCCTCTATATGAAGCACTGGAAAGAGCTAGAGTTCAACTTTATAAGGGTAAAGAAAGCTGCGGTAATCGTCTGGGGATAGAGTTAGTAAAACACAGCGGAAAAACCGTTCAATTGATGGTAGAAAATGAGAAGTTGGAGGCCATAGATAATCTGATAAAATATCGAGCAACTACGAACGATCAAGCACTGGAATCTGTCCTCTATAATCTACAAGATACAGAAATTATTTTTAAGTTGTTATTTGAGAAGACCTCACAGAATGCATTTGACCTTCAAGAATATAAAACCAGATTTTTAAATAACTTTAACAATCCTAACCAGTTGGCCTATCATGACTATCTGGGAAAAATAGCTAAATGTTTCTATGACAACTATTTGAAAGAGTATCATAAGCCAGTTACGAAAGTAAAGGTTGATGGGGTTTGTACAAAACGAAACATAAGTATAGGGGAATACTATACCAAGGAGTTGCAGGCTATTTTATTTTTGGTAAAGTTTTGGCAGGGAGGTAAGTGATGACAGACTATCTTGTGACGTTTAGACCGCTAGGAGACTATTCTTTTGGTTCAGATAGACGCTTTAGCTTTGTCGGTAAAAATAACTATTCGGAGGATGAATACGCTCCTTATTTTATCCGCACTAATCGCGTTCCTGAACAGTCCACAGTCTTTGGGATGATACGCTATCTTATCTTAGTCAGTAATGGGATTAAGCTGAAGCAGGATTTTCAGTATGATGGGAATACGCGAAATGATATCGAAGCTCTAATCGGAGTGAAGAGTTTTTCTCTAAATGGAGGTGTTCAAGATTTCGGAAAATTAGAAAAAATCTCTCCTATCTTTCTTCGTAAAATATGTAAAAATAGTGAGGAAATCGTCATACCAAATCCTTTTAACAACAAGCAGGGGAGAGAGGGGATTGCTCAGTTTGAACCAATGATACTAGAGGAAGAAATTACACTGCCAACTAGTTTTGGTGAAATCGCTCTTCCTAAATCTAAGGAATATAATCCTAAAGAAGGGTATGGAAATGGCTATTATAATATTAATACGGGCTGTCTAGAAGTAATCGAAGATATTTTTATGACTAAGGTAGCGACTGGTGTAAGGCGTGTTACGCAGAATGATCTGGTGAAACTGAAGCAAAATCTTCGAGATTTGTGTAAGTTGTTTGTGAATGAAGATATGAAACAGGAAGTTTCTAATTTAGATAGGAATAGCAATCTTAGTTTAACCGAGTTTATCAATGATTTTATGGATTTGTTAGAAAAGTACAACAAAGGGGAAAAAAATCACTTTCAAGAAGAATTAGAAAAACTATCCAAAAATTTTGATGCTGACCGCCTATTTAAGCGAGAGGTACATCAGCTACATAAGGACTACGAGTTTGGAGTCTATGTAAAGGTTAATGGTGATATTACATTGAAAGACAGTATTGTTCCTATGGGGCAGAAAGGTACACTCTTCAAGGTTTCTGTTCAAAAATCTGAAAATAATGAAAATAATTTAGAAAGTGAAATCACAAAGCATTTCCAGAAACATACTCCAAAAGGGCAAACCTGGCATTACTGCCTCTCAGATGTGTGCCTCTTAAATGATGTGACAGGCTTTGCGATCTTAGAGGAAAAACTAGTTCGTCAGCTTCATACAGACCTTAAGGAAAATCGTCTAAAAGGACTTGATTTACAAGGATCTAGTCTTCTTTATAAGGCAGGGAGCGTCTTTTATGGTGATGGTGCTATTTCGGTAAAAACTGGTTTAGAGCCAGCAGGTTATAATACTATTTATAAAATTACAGGGGAGTAAGGAGTAAAAAATGAAAGCAAAAATTTTTGTCATTGAATGTTTAACAAATTTGCATGTAGGAAATGGAGATGTTAATTTTAACATCATTGATAACGAAGTGGAGCGAGATGTTGTGACGGGATTTCCGACGATTAACTCCTCAGGCGTTAAAGGTGCTCTGAGAGCCTTCTTTGAAGAAAACGACTTGTCGAACATTGATGAAATATTCGGTTCGGAAAGTAGTAAGGTTACTACTTCAGGAGCATTAAAATTTCTTAGCGCGAATCTACTAGCCCTGCCAATTCGCTCGATAAGTGGTGAGGACAAGCCGTATTCAATACACGCTCCGAAAACAGCCTGTGAAGATTTTAACCAAATGATTGCAAATTTTCAATTAGAAGATGTTTCAATAGAAGATATAAAGGGCGGAGATGAGGAGATAACTCTGGACTTAGATAATTCTTGCTACGAAAAATATGGTTTACCAGTAATTGCTCGGAATAGTGTCGGAGAACAAACTAATTTGTGGTATGAGGAAGTTGTGCCCCACAAATCGATTTTCTATTTTGCAGTGGTGGCTTCAACCAGTGAGTCAGAAAACCTTTTAGAGATTTTTACAGATTCGGTGAGAGAGAAAATCATCCAGTTTGGTGCAAATGCTTCTGTAGGTTATGGACTTTGCAAGGTTATTAAAGTGATTTCAAGAAATGAAGAAGGAGCAAACAATGGACAAGAACAGAATTAATCGGTTGCTTCCTATTGCTGTTGAGGTGATTAAAAAAGAGCTTTCGGAGCCAATTCCAAATGAGTTTCGAGGATATATCGCTTCTTTTGGAGCGGCGGTTACTATGGGAAGTCTCCCTGCAGCAGTTGCCTACTATTCGGCTGCATCAAAAAATGCCAAAGAAGATCGTACCAAGCTACCTGTTATGATTTTGGAGGTATTGAAGAAAGAAAACACAGCCATTAAAGAAACCACCTTGTTTGAGTATGTTACATCGTTCAAAAATGATAATGAGAGTTTCGCTATTAAAGAGGATGTATTGCATGCAGCAATCGCAATCAAACTAGGGTTAAACTTGTTTGAAATTGAGTCAAAAGATCAAAAAGTCAAGGAAGACGAGAAAAATGGAGGGTAAGGATGATGTTTAGTTCAAAAAACATGTCTTATATCTACTATCATGAATATTTTAAAGGATTAGAGGAGAGGAAAGGAGCATCAGGTTTAGTTTATGAACTGGGTAGGCAAAAAAAATCTAGTGAGGAGCAATTTCGTGATAGAAATATGGCTTTGCAGGATTTTAAATTTGACCTTTCTCTATCACCTCTGGAGCATTTGAAGAATGCTTCAAAAGGTGTAGCAAGTGTCAAAACCTTTTCTTTGGAAACTATTTATCCTGGTCTCATGATAGGAACGGGCAATCCCCATGATTTGAAATCAAAGGGTTCTATTTATTCTGGCTTTTCTTTTGATTATGTAACGGGACTGCCCTATATACCTGGCTCCTCTGTCAAAGGGATACTGAAAAGCGTCTTTCCTAGGAAAGAAGATACCAAAGATGATATTAATCAACAAAAGATGAAGTATATTCAGTCACTTCTTAAACCAGAACTTTCTGATGAAGAAATCTATGGCTTGAAAGATGATATTTTTGAAGATAATGATGTCTTTTTAGATGCTTATCCAACTTCTAAAAATAAAACGAAGCAACAGTGCCTAGCGTTGGAATTCATTACGCCTCATAGTGACATTATCAAGAATCCTATTCCAATCAACTGTCTGAAAGTTAAGCCTGGGATCTCTTTTGAGTTTGGCTTTTATCTGAAAGATTGTCAGCTTTCAGACGGAGTTAAGGTTACGGTTAAAGAAAAAATAGAGTTATTTAAAAGCATCTTGACTGATGTAGGCATTGGCGCCAAAACGAATGTTGGTTTCGGACAGTTAGAGTAGCAGAGGAAGCTTTTATGAAACAATTTGAGTTGTGGCTGGATGAAAGTGGAAAATTTGCAGATTCTGAGTCTCAAAGAGAGGAAATTTACTCTTTTCTCGGTGGTGTGCTAGTTGAAAAGGCTGCTATTAAAAACTTTAACTTTTCTAGCATTCTTAATGATGACTCATTAAATCATGCGATGAATATGACCCCAAATCAGAAAAAGCAATATGTTATTCCTAAATTGATTGAATTTAAAAATCAGACGGATGCGCGTTATATCTTTTTTGAAAATATTGAGTGGCAGGGAAATGGAGACAATAGACAACTGTATTTACAAATCTTATCCGAGGGTCTCGTGCAACTCACGCAGCTATTAGAGGCAAAATATGGTGATATTAGATTGAATATTATCATTGCCAGTCGTGTAGCTCGAAAAGGTATAGAGGAGCGTGTCCATATTCAGGAGTCTGAATATAAGCGTTCCTTTACAACGAGTTTAAAAACAAGTGAAGTCAGCTATCGTTCTGGGACAGATGTTCAATTTCAGTTGAAAAAAGCGACGGAATCACAAAAGTTAATTTTGGCGGATTTTGCTTCGAATATTCGGCGGATGTATTTGCGAGACCTTCCAGTTTTTCGAGATCAGAGAGCAGTCTTGCGCAATTTATTTGAGGATTCTTATGTATTTTCTCTGTCAACACTGTCTTCAGACAGTCGCATCCGATTTTTGCTTGCTCAAAACGATGTATCAGAAGCTCTGATGGAATACTATACCTCCCAAACTATAAAGACCAAGGGAACATATTTACATCTGATTGTCGACCGAATGAAGTATTTGAGTTATAGAGTACTGAAGTCGCAATTAAAACAGTTTGCTTCGGAGATTTTAGCTTATACAGCGAGACAGGATGATTATGAGAAATCTATTGAGATATTTACAGAGATTTGTGATCAACTACTGCCACTTTTAAGAGATAAAAGGTATCCATATGAGTTGTTTACCTTTGAAGTATTCCTGCAACTAAGCGATGTCTACCTGCGTTCTGGCCGTTCTTGTCAAGCAGGTCAAGTCATTTCTCAAAGTTTGGAATTGGTAAAGATTTCTGAAAATAGCTTAGAAAATCTTTTTAGTCTCTATCGAATCAAGGAAAAACTCGCTGTATTTTATATTGACAGTGGTCAGTATAAAAAAAGCTTCTCACTTAATGGCAGATCTCCGAGTTATTTTTAAAGAGCTGCTAGATTTATTGTTAGCTTATGATTCAATTTCAAATTATTTTCAATCCTTGAAGTCCGAATACTATGGGGATGTTCTCTGTATGGAAATCTATAGTCTCTTGTTTCAAACCCAGCAGGAAGATTTTAAATTAGAGACTATTATCCGTTTATCTGATGAGGGCTTGCAACAGTATCCGAGTTTCCCAGGAGAATTGGAACGCCATCGGCAATATCGTAGTAGAATTGAACTTCTGAGAAAGGATGCTAAAGCTGCGCTTCATTGGTTGATTTTAGCGATTGACTATGATCATAGGATGGATAGTGAGATAGATGAGGTTGTGATTCAAGATTTTTGGGATAGGGTTGAGCGACAAGAGCCAACCATTAGTCAACAGTTCTATGCCATGTATTACTCTTTAATCATGACTGAGGCTTATCAGCAGGATATAGAATTTGCTAAACTACTTTATACTGCCTTTGTCAAACATCCAATCTATCAAGAGTTCTTTTCATTTCACAAGCGAAATAAGTTAACAAAGTTAGTCACTACGGAGAAAATTTTTCATCATCCTATGGAGATAGTATATTGGAATTTTGCTAATTATTATCGTTTTGAGGGAAAAATGGAAGACAGCCTGAATTGCTATGACAAGGCTATTAAAGTATGTATGAGAAACCAAGATAGTTTCACGCTGGAACTACGCTCCATCCCAATCTATGCAGCTAAAATTAGCTGCGAGAAGTTGCAAGGGAAAAATCTAATACTTACGAAAAATTAAAAACTACCCTTCATCAATTGGAAAAAATGATGAAGGGCTATACTGGCAAAAACGATGTTGATTTTTCGGAAACGGAAGAATTGCTGAGGGAATGGGAAAACTTTTTTGATAATCTTGATCAAAAATCGGAGACTATTTCTGATAAGCTTTGGTCTTTTTCTCAGAAATGGAGATATTAAATGGAGTATCGTTTTATTGTAGATGCTGAGGTGGATGGACTTTATGGACCTCTGCTGACCATGGCTGTTTTGGTCACAAAGTTAGATGGAACGGAAGTAGCTTCTTTCTACGGTGGTATACCTAAGCAGATCGCGGAGACAAAAGAAGCCTGGGTGTTGGAACATGTCATTCCCTACATCGGAGCTTACCAAGCCTTTGCTACAGAAGAGGAACTTTTGGAAGAGGTCTGGCAGCTCTGGTGTACTTATAGGATTTCCGCGCGTTGCTTTGCAGATGTACCCTTTCCTGTAGAGAGTCGGCTTTTCCATAAGATAATAGAAAAGGATAGGAAAAATAGAGCATTTTTGGCTCCTTTCCCTATTATTGATGTTGCCAGTCTTTTGTACGCAAGAGGATTTGAACCCATTGGAAACCGACTGGATTTAGTTTCGCATTTCGAAGGAAGACTACATAATGCGCTAGATGATGTCAGACTATCAAGTCGTATCATCCAAAGACTGCTTGGTGAGTGAGATGTTTTCGTTATTCCTGAGACCATGAAGAGTCCAGCTCCGCTTTTATTGAAGCAGTGCCAAGTGTATCTGGACGAGGAGAAGCGTTTGCTGTTGTCCAAGCAGTTTGAATTATCGCATTTTCATAATTTGCGGGCAAACTGTCGCTATTATCTTAAAAGATATAAGTCCAATAAGCTTCTTTTAGCGATTGAGAAAGACTTGACGATGGCGATTAAGGAAGTTCATCGCAAAAAGTCGGTCGATGATTTGATGCTTTTAGAGGCACGGGTCAAGCAGATATACTATCCTATGTTTAATGAGATTTTGAATCAAAGTGGTTTTTCTTTTGTTAAGCGAACCAAGCGGCCACCTTGAGATCCACTAAATGCTTTGATTAGCTTTTGCAATACGATTTTGTATAGTCGTGTTCTGCGCTTGATCTGGCAGGCTAGACTAGATCCTAAAATCGGAGTGCTGCATGCTTCAAATAATCGTCCTTATAGTTTGCATCTGGATTTTGCGGATTATATGAAGCCAGTTATCGTGGATCGAGTGATTTTGAGCTTGATCAATAAACATCAAATTAATACTACAGATCATTTTGAAGAAAGGGAAGACGGATCGGTTTATCTGAATCGTGAAGGGAAGTATATCGTCTTGCGAAGTTTTGAGGAAAAGCTACAGACGAGGCTAGTCATGGGAGGCTCGACCTATACCTATGCCCAGCTCATCCAGCACGACATACGGCAGTTTAAGAGAATATTGCAGCAAGATGGGGACTTGAAACGCTTTAAACCCTACAAATACTATTAAAAAGTCGGTCGATCTTTTCGATATTTTGTATATTTTTAAAAAGCTGTCAACCAAGCGTTTTATGAGCGATGGGTACAAAAAGATCGACCGACTTTTTTCATCGAAATCTTGAAAAAAGCCCTATTTTTTGATACAATCAATCTAGAAACAGCGAAAATACTGTTGTTATACCTTACCTATAAGGAATTGAGACGTTGCTTCCTACAACAAAAGCCAGAACCTCAATTCGTGATTCTGTTATACCTTACCTATAAGGAATTGAGATTTGACTGTCTCCTATGAGACTTTTTAATTTCTCCCAGCAGCTCTTTGGTTATACCTTACCTATAAGGAATTGAGACAATGTGGGTCTAGGTAATGTGGCTTCTCAACCTGACGTGAATCGTTCTACCTTACCTATAAGGAATTGAGACATTATCTTTGGGCGACGATCTGAAGTGTCCCAGTGAGTGACTTGAACACTATAAGTTGGACGTTATACCTTACCTATAAGGAATTGAGACGCTTGTCCCCAGAGTCCGTTAGTCTCTGCGTCGAATGAGAAAAGTTCTACCTTACCTATAAGGAATTGAGACTTACTGTAATTCAGCAAGATCAGCAAGATTAATCAATAAACTGTTCTACCTTACCTATAAGGAATTGAGACTTCAGAACCCACATATAGAACTCACCTTTCGGTGACAATCCTGCTTCTTGTTCTACCTTGCCTATAAGGAATTGAGACCTCTTTGCCTTGGTTCATTTTATTTGCAATGCGATGAGCTTTTTGTTATACCTTACCTATAAGGAATTGAGACAAACCAGATGGACATATAAATCCATGGTCGGCCAGCACATGTTATACCTTACCTATAAGGAATTGAGACGAATGTTTAACTATAGAGGGATTAAATATTAAATATTGTGTTTCTAGTTTGAATTTGTTATACCTTACCTATAAGGAATTGGTTGCTTCAACTGAAAAAACTTGCGGGAGCAAGTTTTTTGTGGTATATTGGAAGTGTTTTCATGAGGAGATATTTGAATCGGAGGTTGTTTATGTCTGAGAGTCAATCTGTATATAGTCACCATATCTTTGTCTTACCCTTTGCGGCCAAGGAACTGGAGTCTTTTCCGAAGTCTTCCAAGTGGAAGAAACTCAGCCAAGATGCTAATGAGCTTCCCTATCTAAACTTAGAAGATGCTGAAAAAAGCGAGCGGTTAAAGTACGCTTATCGGCGATATTTCAATAAAGAAGCAGAGGAGCTGATTTTCCGCAATCCTGAGCTGGTCACAAACTATGCTTATACTGGCTTAGAAAAAGGTGATGTGTATCGGATTTCTTATTATAATCAAATCAACAAACTTGAATGTTATGATCTGACGCTTGACTATATCATGCTTCGTTATTTTCCAAATTTAAAAGCAGGTTTCCTGATTTTTTCAATGGAAAATCGTTACTATGATGAATTGGAAGATATTAAAAACATCAACCAGTATGGTCGCCATCTCTATGCTCCTTTTTTGACTCCATTGTTGTGTGGTTTAGTCTCACCAAATAATATTGAACTGATTAAGAGTGAAAAACTTAACGAGCCTCCACAGCCGTGCGACTTGATTTCTTCCTATGGAATCATGTCGGCTCCGAAAGAAATTTTACAGGATTTCTTTGGTTTGCATGAGGAAGCGATATTTCCAGAGGATATTTCGCAGTTTGAGTCTAAGCCTCATCTGGAAATCATCATTGATGACCGGATGTATGTGATGAGTTATATGATGGTTCCTGAAGTAGAGGACTTGATTTATAAAACGGCGAATTGGGCGAATTTTGATGGTTCGGAGCAGAGTTTAGAGGAGATGAAGCTTCTTTATAGCATTTTATATGTTGATAAGGGAGATTCAACGTGTCTGAGTCGAGATATGCTGAAGACAGAGCTGGAAAAGCTTCTCTATACGAGGTGGTCAGCTGAGGGAAGTCTTTATATGGCCAGTCAGCACTCGATGATTTTTATGAGTAGTTCTGATTTTCCAGAGTATTTCCTCAAAGGCTACTTTTTGTCGGAATATCTGGACTTGGCTTTGATTACGCTCAGTCAGAGGATTGGTATTTTGAAGTATTCCAAGGATGCGGGAGATAAGGTCAATGCTAGAGTTTCTGATAAACTGAAGCTGCAGAAGGCTTACACGACCTTTAAAAATCAATTTTTGCTTCCAGAGCTGTGCCCGCAGGAGCAAGCAGTGGAAATCTACGAATTGCTGCAAACCTCACTCTATATCGAGAAGCATATCAATCTCCTGGACAGTCAAATCAGAGAACTGCATGATATCAGCCAGACGGAAGCAAGTAATAAATTGAATGACAGAGTATTAGTGCTAACCGTTTTAAGTATTGCGTTAGCAATTGTTCCGAATATCAAAGAACTGCAGGATAATTGTTTGACAATATGTAATCTGAGTCTGGCCTATTCATCTTGGCTTACTTTGCTCATTTCCCTTCTGACAATTGCTTACTTCTATTTCAAAAAGAGAAAATAAATGTATATTATCTTGACATACGATGTACATCGCAAGCGCGTGACTAAGGTTTTGAAAACTTGCCGAAAATACTTGGTTCATGTGCAAAAGTCGGTCTTTGAAGGGCATATTACTCCAGCCAAGCTGAGCGCTTTACAAAAAGAATTAGCCAATATTATAGAACCTCAGACAGATTCTGTACAGATTTATCAGTTGGAATCCCCCAAATACACCAAGAAGATCCAAATCGGTATGGTAGAATCCAATGACTTTATTCTTTAGGGATTAAAGTGATGTCATAGTCAGTCAATCAATCGCATGAAGTGTCCTCTCCATGCGATTTTTCTGATTTTATCTTTCAAAAAGTCGGTCGATCTTTTCGATATTTTGTATCTTTTTCAAAAGCTGTCAACCAAGCTGTTTATAAGCGTTAGGACAAAAAAGATCGACCGACTTTTTTCATTGAAATCTTGAAAAAAGCCCTATTTTTTGATACAATCAATCTAGAAACAGCGAAAATGCTGTTGTTATACCTTACCTATAAGGAATTGAGACGTGCCATCAATTGTAGGTTGAGCTTCAGCCCATTTGTTAATTTCATGTTATACCTTACCTATAAGGAATTGAGACGCACCTGCTAGACCATATTTCTGCTTCAACTCATTAGCCTTTCTCGTTATACCTTACCTATAAGGAATTGAGACATCTCAAACTCTCTGCCAATATCAGAGAATTTCCAGAAAAAATCAAACTAGTTATACCTTACCTATAAGGAATTGAGACAAAGATAGCTGCAATTGCGGTCATTTTTCTATTCTTGATTTTTTGTTATACCTTACCTATAAGGAATTGAGACTTTTTCGCCGATGGTAATGCCTTTTAAATTTCCGAAGCGTTATACCTTACCTATAAGGAATTGAGACTTATCCATACACCAATAACAGTTCTCTTGTTAGTTGATGTGTTGGTTCTACTTTACCTATAAGGAATTGAGACTTGTTCTAGAGACAGATGAATCATTATCATGAACTAAATTTTTGCGTTCTACCTTACCTATAAGGAATTGAGACTTTTCGCGAACTTCAGAATTTGAAAGTTTTGGACTAAGTGTTCGTTATCCCTTACCTATAAGGAATTGAGACTCTCCTGAATAAATCAGTACAACCGGCTTAGTTTCGTCGTCTTCCGTTATACCTTACCTATAAGGAATTGAGACTATACACACCATCAGCTTTTACACCCATCCAATAGGTTTTCGTTATCCCTTACCTATAAGGAATTGAGACAATAAGGTTGGCGGATGAATACCTTCCGGCAAAGTAATGGGGACTGTTCTACCTTACCTATAAGGAATTGAGACCGTTTGCCATCGAAAAGACGAGTGTAATCAATTACAATTGAGTCACCTTTCGTTCTACCTTACCTATAAGGAATTGAGACTTTATCCCATTCGGATAATCTGCGCACTATAGGATAGTCTAGGTTAGTTCTACCGTACCTATAAGGAATTGAGACTTACACCAGTCTTTATCACAGGCTCCCAAATTTGTACTGTTGTTCTACCTTACCTATAAGGAATTGGCTGTGTGTCTTTGTCTGTCTCCAAGGCACCAAAAAAGCGAGCAAATTCTTGTCTGCTAGGAAGCAGGAGAATTTGTTCGCCTTTTGTTTGGTAGGAATAGTTGAAATTTTTAGAAAACATAACATATAAATATGAATAAAAGTTGTAGGAGAGCTCCTTCCTTTTGTAAGAATTATCAAGAAAAACTCTTTTAGTAGGAGAGTTTTTTCCGTGCTTCAACCACAGATAGTATAGAGCTTAAGTTAGATAGCTGATCAGTTTTTTGTTACTTCATGATAGTGTTGTGAATATTTATTGGTCTATTGGGTTAAATTAAAAACATTATTTTTTATTTCATTTATCGAAAAAGACCTACTATCCAGTAGTCAATCCGACTGTACTAGTCCTTTTTCAGCTTATCTATGGTATAATAGAAGGTAGATTTATCAATTGGAGTATGAAGGATTTTATGATTAAACTTGTAGCAACCGATATGGATGGAACCTTTCTAGATGGAGAGGGTCGGTTTGATATGGAACGCCTCAAAAACGTACTTGTTTCCTACAAGGAAAAGGGAATTTATTTTGCAGTGGCTTCAGGTCGTGGTATTCTGTCCCTGAAAAAGTTGTTTGCAGATGTGCGTGATGAAGTGATTTTTATAGCTGAAAATGGGAGCTATGTTGAGTTTCATGGTGAGGATATGTACGAAGCTACTATGTCTCGGGATTTTTACTTGAGCACTTTTGAAGCTTTAAAGAAATCACCCTATTTTGATGAAAGAAAAATGCTCTTGACTGGGAAAAAAGCTTGTTATGTTTTGGATACAGTGGATGAGACTTATCTCATGTTTAGTCGTCACTACAATGAAAACATTCAAAAAGTAGCGAGTTTAGAAGATATCACAGATGAGATTTTTAAATTCACCACCAACTTCACGGAAGAAACGATAGAAGCTGGTGAGGTCTGGGTCAACGAAAACGTTCCTGGCGTCAATGCCATGACAACTGGTTTTGAATCTATCGATATTGTCTTGGACTATGTTGATAAGGGGGTGGCTATTGTTGAGCTGGCAAAAAAACTTGGTCTGACCATGGATCAGGTCATGGCGTTTGGCGATAATCTCAATGACCTTCACATGATGCAGGTTGTGGGGCATCCAATCGCTCCTGAAAATGCGCGACCAGAGATTTTAGAATTAGCAGAAGCAGTGATTGGCCACCACAAGGACCAGTCAGTGATGGCTTATATGGAGGGCTTGTAATGGCAGATATAAAATTGATTGCACTTGATTTGGATGGTACCTTACTGACAACGGATAAAAGGCTGACAGATCGAACTAAGGCAGTCTTAAAAGCTGCGCGTGATCGTGGCATCAAGGTCGTATTGACAACGGGGCGTCCTCTGAAAGCTATGGATTTCTTTCTCCATGAGCTAGGGACTGACGGTCAGGAGGACGAGTACACCATCACCTTTAATGGTGGTTTGGTTCAGAAAAATACAGGTGAAATCCTAGATAAAACAGTCTTTTCAATCGACGATGTGACACGATTGTACGAGGAAACTGAAAAACTAGGACTTCCATTAGATGCCATTTCAGAAGGAACAGTCTATCAAATCCAATCGGGCCAAGAGAGTCTCTATGCTAAGTTTAATCCAGCCCTGACTTTCGTGCCTGTCGCTTTTGAAGATCTTTCTAGTCAGATAACTTATAATAAATGTGTGACTGCCTTTGCCCAAGAACCCTTGGATGCGGCCATTCAAAAGATTTCTCCAGAGTTATTTGACCAATATGAAATTTTCAAATCGCGTGAAATGCTATTGGAATGGTCACCGAAAAACGTCCATAAGGCAACAGGTTTAGCGAAATTAATTAAACACCTTGGTATCGACCAAAGCCAAGTCATGGCTTGTGGGGACGAGGCCAATGACCTTTCTATGATTGAGTGGGCAGGTCTGGGAGTTGCCATGCAAAATGCAGTTCCAGCAGTTAAGGCAGTTGCCAATGTCATTACCCCGATGACCAACGACGAAGAAGCCGTTGCCTGGGCTATCGAACAATATGTGCTAAAGGAGAATTAGAATATGGGATTATTTGACCGTTTATTCGGGAAAAAAGAAGAGCCGAAAATCGAAGATATTGTAAAAGAAGCTCTGGAAAATCTTGATTTGTCAGAAGAGATTGAAGAAAATCAAACGGCTGATGAAGAAACAAGTCAGGAAGAGACAGCAAGAGACAAAGTGGAAGAAACACTTGCTCAGGTCTTGATAGAAGAAGTGATTCAGCCAGAAGCAGTCGAGGAAATGGCTCAAGAAGAGGTTGAGCTAGAAGTTGATGAGACAGAGCAAAGCCAAGAGGCAGAAGAAGTTCTTGAAGAAGAGAACTTAGAAACAGAAGAAGAGCTAGCGTCTGAAGTAGTAGAAGAAGAACTTCCCCAACCTGAAGAAACCGTTCAGGAAAAATATGACCGCAGTCTCAAGAAAACCCGTACAGGATTCGGTGCTCGTTTGAATGCTTTCTTTGCCAACTTCCGCTCTGTCGATGAAAACTTCTTCGAAGAATTGGAAGAACTGCTCATCATGAGCGACGTCGGTGTGCAGGTCGCTTCAAACTTAACAGAAGAACTACGCTATGAAGCTAAACTCGAAAACGCTAAGAAACCGGACGCACTTCGCCGTGTCATTATCGAGAAATTAGTTGAACTCTATGAGAAGGATGACAACTACGACGAACAAATCCATTTCCAAGAAGGCTTGACAGTCATGCTCTTTGTTGGTGTTAACGGTGTTGGGAAGACAACTTCTATCGGGAAACTAGCTCACCGCTACAAACAAGCTGGCAAGAAAGTCATGCTGGTTGCGGCAGATACCTTCCGTGCAGGGGCAGTGGCCCAGCTAGCTGAATGGGGTCGCCGTGTGGATGTTCCTGTTGTGACGGGGCCTGAAAAGGCTGATCCAGCAAGTGTGGTCTTTGATGGCATGGAACGTGCTGTAGCTGAAGGGATTGATATCCTTATGATTGATACAGCAGGTCGTCTGCAAAACAAAGACAACCTTATGGCCGAGTTGGAAAAGATTGGTCGTATTATCAAGCGTGTCGTTCCAGAAGCACCCCATGAAACCTTCCTGGCACTCGATGCTTCAACTGGACAGAATGCCCTGGTACAAGCTAAGGAATTTTCTAAGATAACACCATTGACAGGAATTGTTTTGACAAAAATTGACGGTACTGCCCGAGGTGGTGTTGTACTAGCCATCCGCGAAGAACTTAATATCCCTGTAAAATTGATTGGTTTCGGTGAAAAAATCGATGATATCGGGGAATTTAACTCAGAAAACTTTATGAAAGGTCTCTTAGAAGGCTTGATTTAATATAAAATAAATATCCTGCAAGTCAATCTTGCAGGATATTTTTGCTATTCTAAACGGCCATCTTCACGATAGGCGATATCTGGTTGCCAGGTCCATTTGGCTCCATACTTCTCAAGTAAGTCAAAGCTAGCTTGTGGCCCCATGCTTCCAGCTTTATAATCGTAGAGTGGAACACCATTTTCAGCCCAGAGCTCTTCGATACGGTCAATCAATTTCCAAGAAGCACTCACCTCGTCCCAGTGGCTAAAGTTGGTAGAATTGTTGTTCAAGACATCGTAGATTAGCTTTTCGTATGGATCTGGTGAAGCCCCAGTAGCGGTAGCATCTGTACGATAATCTAAAGAACTTGGTGCCAGGTTAAATTCTTCACCTACTTGTTTACCATTGAGACTAAGAGAGAAGCCTTCAGTTGGTTGGATATAGATAGTCAAGATATTTGGTGCCAAAGATTCTCCAAAGATAGAGTCCATTTGCTTAAAGACGATATTGACATGAGTGCCTTTTTCTGTCAGACGTTTACCAGTACGGAAGAAGAAAGGAACGCCACGGAAACGATCGCTGTCTACAAAGAAGGCACCAGAGGCAAAGGTTTCTGTTGTAGATTCAGGGTCGACATTTGGTTCGCTACGATAGGAAATATACTTCTTACCATCGATCTTTCCAGAACGGTATTGACCACGGATAAAGTGTTCTTTTAATTCTTCCTCACTTGGTTGGTGGAGATTTTTAAATACCTTTATCTTTTCAGCACGAATCTCATCTTTTGTAAAGCTGGCAGGCTTGTCCATGGCTAGAAGAGATAAAAGCTGGAGAGTGTGGTTTTGAACCATGTCACGGAGGGCACCAGATTCATCATAGTAGCCACCACGTTCCTCAACACCCAAGCGTTCCGCAAAGGTAATCTGCACATTATCAATGTGCTCACGGTTCCAAACATTCTCAAAGATCATGTTGGCAAAACGAACAGCAAAGATACTCTGAATCATCTCTTTACCTAGGTAATGGTCGATACGGTAGATTTGCTCCTCATCAAAGGCAGCAAGGAGATCTTCATTGAGTTTGCTAGCTGTTTCGTAGTCTGTACCAAATGGTTTCTCAACGATCAAGCGCTCAAAACCTTTACCATCAACAATGTTTTCAGATTTGAGGTGCTTGGCAATGGTTCCAAAGAACTGAGGTGCCATAGACAAGAAGAAGAGCTTGTTGTGGTCCGCTTGGTATTTCTCATCAAGCTCAGCTTGTAATTGACGTAAAGCAATGTAATGTTCCGTATCATTCACATCATGGCTTTGATAGTAGAAGTGGCTAGCAAATTCTTGGGCTTGCTCGGTACTATCTGCCAAATCAAGGATGGACTCGACAACTACAGATTCAAAATATTCCTTACTCCAAGGTCTACGAGCTGTTCCGATAACTGCGAAATGCTCAGAGAGATTGCCTGATTTATAGAGTCTGAAAAGGGAAGGGTAGAGTTTGCGTTTAGCTAAATCTCCACTCGCACCGAAAATTGTAACAATAACCTTTGATGACATCTAGCTACCTAATTTCTATATTTTTTCCTAGTTGGACTAGGGATGAGATTTCCTCATTGTCATAGTTTTTATTTTATCATAATTTTCAAAAAAATCAAAAAATCCAATACGTAATTAAAAAACTGTAAGGAGAATCTTACAGTTTTGTTTTATACGTTTAAGACCTTGTCCA
The DNA here is from genome assembly GCF_001578705.1 of Streptococcus oralis. GTDB lineage: Bacteria > Bacillota > Bacilli > Lactobacillales > Streptococcaceae > Streptococcus > Streptococcus oralis_J. The sequence goes on from NZ_KQ969037.1 coordinate 323,394, forward strand.
AGAACTCTTTCAGACGAGGGTGTTGCGGGTTGTCGAAGATTTGATCTGGAGTTCCATCTTCCAGGAATTCACCATCAGCCGTAAAGATAACACGGTTGGCCACCTGACGAGCAAATCCCATTTCGTGGGTTACGATGATCATGGTCATGCCTTGTTCCGCCAATTCCTTCATAACGTTTAGTACATCTCCAACCATTTCAGGGTCAAGAGCAGAAGTTGGTTCATCAAAGAGCATGATATCAGGATTCATGGCAAGTCCACGAGCGATAGCTACACGCTGTTTCTGACCACCTGAAAGACTATCTGGATTGGCATTAGCTTTATCTGCTAGTCCAACCTTTTCAAGCAACTCCATCCCCAATTTTTCAGCTTCTTCTTTGGTCATCCGTTTGTGTTCAATAGGAGCAAAAGTGATATTCTCTAGGACGGACATATGAGGAAAGAGATTGAAGTGTTGGAAAACCATTCCCACGTTCTCACGAACATGGTCGACATTGGTTGACTTTTCAGTCAAATCATAACCATTCACTGTGATGTGGCCACTCGTTATCTCCTCGAGAAGGTTAAGGCTACGGAGGAATGTGGATTTTCCAGAACCAGAAGGACCGATGATACAGACAACATCTCCTTCATAGAATTTAGTAGTAATGCCTTTTAAAACTTCGTTTTTTCCATAATACTTATGCAAATCATTTACATCAATTTTTAGTTTTGCCATTAACGAATCCTCTTTTCTAAGCGTTTCGCTAGTCTAGTCAAAAGCGTGATAATTACAAGATAGAAGATAGCAAGGATTGCATACATCTTGAAACTTTGGTAGTTACGGGCGATGATGATCTTACCAGTTTGGAAAAGTTCCACCAGTCCGATAGCAGACACGATGGTTGTATCTTTAAGAGCGATAACGAATTGGTTGACAAAGTTTGGCAACATCAATTTAGTTGCTTGCGGCAAGATAATCTTACGCATGGTTTTTCCGTAGGAGATACCTAGGCTTCTGCTGGCCTCCATTTGTCCAACTGGAACGGCTTGGATCCCACCACGAACAATTTCAGCGATATAAGCAGCTGCATTAAGTGAGAGGGCAATAGTACCAGCTACAAAGTCATTGATTGGACTTTGTTGGCCTGTAATCGACTCGATGAAGTTTGGAATACCCCAGAAGATGAAGGCTGCAAGAATCATCAAAGGAATACCACGGATAACGTCAACGAAAATCTCAGAAATCAGACGAAGAGATTTGTATGGGCTAACGCTAAACATACCGAAGATAATACCGATGACAATGGCAATTGCAAATGAAATAAGTGCTAAGGCAAGAGTGATTCCAAGTCCACTAAGGAGTTGTTTGTAGTTGTTTTGAAGCAAGCCCCAGATAGTTGTTTCGTCAACCGTACTTGTAGAAGTAGTTGCTGCTCCGCTGGCTAGATACTTATCGAGAATTTTTTGGAATTCTCCGTTTGCTTTGAGGTTGGCAAGCCCCTTATTGAACATCTGGATCAATTCTGGATTGCTGCCTTTCTTAACGGCAAAGGCTGTTTCACCGATTGGAGTTCCAGTGATTGGCGTTTTCAATTTTTGCCCTTGACTGATAGAATATTTGAGAACAGGTTCATCATCCATCACGGCATCGATAGCTCCAGTGTTGAGACTGTCATACATAGATGCGCCATCTGAAAAAGTTTTAATCTTGTAGCCGTATTTGCTTTGGTTTTCAGTAAGGAACGTTTGAGAAGCAGTTCCGTTTTTTACACCAACTGTCTTATCCTTGAGATCTTCATAAGAAGCGATGGTACTAGATTCTTTTACACCAAGAATAGTATTAGCAGTGTAGTAGGAATCAGAGAAATCAAATGTAGCTTTACGAGCATCTGTTACAGACATACCAGCAATGATACCATCTGCTTGTCCTGCTTGAACAGCACTGATTGCTGCGTCAAATCCTGGGTTGGTAATTTCAATTTCGAAACCTTGATCTTTGGCAATAGCTTTAATCAAGTCCATATCAATACCGGTGTACTCGTTGTTTGAATTTTGAAATACAAAAGGTGCAAAAGATGAATCACTTGCAATAATATACTTTGATTTAACAGTGTCAGCTTTTGCTATTCCTAGTGAGAAAATGGGAAATAAAATAAGCAAACATGCTAGAATTTTTTTCTTCATTTTTAGTCTCCTTTCTGAATATTTTTTAATTATAACAGAAAAAAAGTCAGAAGGCAAATTTTAATGATTATTATGTAAGAAGATATGACATAAAAATGTGGGTTTGTTAAAGTCAATAGATAAAGAATCTAATGGAATTTATGGTAAAATAGAAGGATAGAAAGTGTGTACGAGGTAATTATGATTAATCGGATTACAGACAATCAATTTAAACTAGTATCAAAATACCAACCTTCAGGAGATCAACCCCAAGCGATTGAGCAGTTGGTTGACAATATCGAGGGTGGAGAAAAGGCCCAAATTTTGATGGGGGCGACTGGTACTGGGAAGACCTATACCATGAGTCAGGTCATTTCCAAAGTCAATAAACCTACTTTGGTCATTGCCCATAACAAAACCCTAGCTGGTCAGCTCTATGGGGAGTTTAAGGAATTTTTCCCTGAAAATGCTGTTGAGTACTTTGTTTCATACTATGACTATTACCAACCCGAGGCCTATGTTCCTTCTAGTGATACCTATATTGAGAAGGACAGTTCAGTCAATGACGAGATTGACAAGCTTCGTCACTCAGCGACTTCAGCACTTCTGGAGCGCAATGATGTCATCGTTGTGGCTTCTGTTTCTTGCATCTATGGTTTAGGTTCGCCAAAAGAATACGCCGATAGTGTCGTTAGTCTGCGTCCAGGTCTTGAAATTTCTCGTGACAAACTTTTGAATGACTTGGTAGATATTCAGTTTGAACGCAATGATATTGATTTCCAACGGGGAAGATTTCGTGTTCGTGGGGATGTGGTGGAGATTTTTCCAGCTTCCCGAGATGAACACGCTTTTCGAGTAGAGTTTTTCGGTGATGAGATTGACCGTATCCGTGAGGTTGAGGCTTTGACAGGTCAGGTATTGGGAGAAGTGGATCATTTGGCGATTTTCCCTGCTACTCACTTTGTGACCAATGACGACCACATGGAAGTTGCGATTGCGAAAATTCAAGCAGAATTAGAAGAGCAGTTAGCTGTATTTGAAAAGGAGGGCAAACTGCTAGAAGCCCAGCGTCTGAAACAGCGAACAGAGTATGATATTGAGATGTTACGTGAGATGGGCTATACAAATGGGGTTGAGAACTACTCTCGTCACATGGATGGTCGTAGTGAAGGAGAGCCTCCTTATACGCTTCTTGACTTCTTCCCAGATGATTTCTTGATTATGATTGATGAAAGTCACATGACCATGGGGCAAATCAAAGGTATGTACAATGGAGACCGTTCGCGTAAGGAAATGTTGGTCAATTATGGTTTCCGTTTACCGTCAGCCTTGGACAATCGTCCTCTCCGTCGGGAGGAGTTTGAGAGTCATGTGCATCAGATTGTTTACGTTTCAGCAACACCAGGCGACTACGAAAATGAACAGACCGAGACAGTGATCGAGCAAATCATTCGTCCAACAGGACTCTTGGATCCAGAAGTGGAAGTTCGTCCGACTATGGGACAGATTGATGACCTCTTAGGTGAAATCAATGCCCGTGTTGAAAAAAATGAGCGAACCTTTATTACCACCTTGACCAAGAAAATGGCAGAAGACCTGACTGACTACTTCAAGGAAATGGGGATCAAAGTCAAGTACATGCACTCAGATATCAAGACCTTGGAGCGGACAGAGATTATCCGTGACCTACGCTTGGGTGTTTTTGATGTCTTGGTCGGAATCAACCTGCTCCGTGAAGGGATTGACGTGCCTGAAGTAAGTTTGGTTGCTATTCTAGATGCTGATAAGGAAGGTTTCCTTCGTAACGAACGTGGCCTGATTCAGACCATCGGCCGGGCAGCCCGCAACAGCGAGGGGCATGTTATCATGTATGCGGACACCATGACCCAGTCCATGCAGCGCGCTATTGATGAAACAGCCCGCCGTCGGAAAATCCAGATGGCCTATAATGAAGAACATGGTATTGTACCTCAGACAATTAAGAAAGAAATCCGTGACCTGATTGCTGTAACCAAGGCAGTTGCTAAGGAAGAGGACAAGGTAGTCGATATCAATAGCCTCAACAAACAAGAACGCAAAGAACTCGTCAAGAAACTGGAGAAGCAAATGCAAGAAGCCGTCGAAGTACTTGATTTTGAACTGGCAGCACAGATACGTGATATGATGTTGGAAGTCAAGGCGTTGGATTAGTGAAATAAATTTAAATATGTTTAACTAGGAGAATGGAGTAATGAAAAAAGCGTTAGTGTTGAATTTCAGTTTTATCGCAATTATCCTCTCAGCCTGTTTTCTGAGTTTTGTAGTCATTTTAGTAGTTACCTTTCATACTACTTTTTCTGGACCAAATCAAAAAGACATTGAGGCGGCAGCAAGCAGAACACTGAAATTATATGGTTTTAAAGGTGATGTGAAGGTCACGAAGTTTTCTAGATATAGATGGCCTTCTGAAGATTATGAAATTGAATATGATTATACTGAAGAAGTTAGTGGAAGGAAGATCACTGTAAGTGATAGTTTAATATATTTTCCTAAATCTCCAGGAAACTCTAGACGGACGAGTGAAGAACTAGCCTACGATGGAACTATTGAAACGATGTTACATCAATTTTCACATATAGCAGATCAGCTACTCAACCAGAATCCTGTCAGTCTTTCTAACAAAGAAAAGGTAGAGAGTTTTTTCAAGCAATATGAAAATCCCAATTTGGAATTCGTAAGTAGTTACTGGAGTGTCGATACTGAATCTGACAATATCCAAGACTATTATTCTCTCATCGAAAAGAACCATAAGGAAGGGAAATCTTTTCAAGGTTTATATGACCTCCCTATTGATGAATTTTTGGAAAAAGGAATTATTAAAGGAAGTGTTAGATATAAAGACACTGTTTTAGAAGAGGGTGAGAAAGATTATTTTGATGGTGAAGGCGGACTGACAGGATTTATTTCAAATGGGATAGATAATGCTGAGTTGCCAGATGCCTTTTATGAGGTTTCTTACTACTATGGTGCTAAAGGATATCGTTCAGGTAGTGGTGTTTCTTTAAAGATTAAGAATCATAAACTGATAAGTTACGAAAAGAACAGAACTAAGAAATTTTAAATCTTAAAATTTAACTTTGAACCTATACCACCTTTACGTTTTAGAATATATTTTTGAATAGAAAGAAGTTATTATGAAATTGAAAGAGACGAAGTATAAGAAGTCATCGGGGCTAGATTCTCATAAATTAGTAGGGTTCTGTCTTATATTTAGTTTGGTATTAGTGATAGGATTTGGTGTTAATCAAATTTTTAATATCTTACCAATTCCATTGCCCTACAAGGAAATCAATTATAGTTTTCCCTTGTATCTGAATCTTTTTTGTCTAGTTTATAGGGTATTTGACTATTTTTTTCTAGACTCGTCTAGAACAAAGGTGACCCTAAAAAGATTTATTGAATTATTTATCTATCTTAATAGTATCGGTTTAATTGTACATCTTTTTATAGGGGTTAGTGGGAAAAACAGTAAGGGTATTCTGCCTTCCCTCTTATCCTTAGATTACCGCTACATCTGGTTTCCAATTTCAACTTACCTGTTCTTTTTCTCCCTTGCTGGCTTAACCGTTCTATTGCAGAATCATATGGAAAAAATGAGGAATATACCATGATGAAACATTTAACTTTTTTAGAATGGTCTATCTGATTTTACTAGCATTTGTCCTTATCGATTTTGCCTTTCAATATTTGGTTTATCATTCACCCCCATTCTTTGGGACAGTTGGCTTTTCCCTTTAATTTTTACTCTGTTTATTCACTTTTGGAGACCTTTGGTAATTCTTGATCTTCTTTTTGGGATAGTTGGAATACAATTTATTACTATAGTATTTAATACAGGGCTCTTTTTACCAGTTATTTTGGTTATGGCGCATAATATTTGTGATTATTTTAAGAACCGATATCATCTCTTAGAAGGAATCCGTAGCGCTTTTTGTAGTTTCTATATCTGGTTATTTGTAATTGTCGTTTTCGCCTTTACTCCAAATCCTCCTGTTCCAATCACTATTGATTATGAAGTTCAGGAACAAGAAATCGTCATTCAAAAAGGATATTTGCTTCATGAAGTATATTATTACCATGAACGAATAAATCCCTTCATTATGAAATCTAAAATCAAGTACGAAAAAGTCATTTAATATAGAAAGAGAGTCCTATGTCCTGTTCCAAATTAACGATTTTAGGAAGTATATTGTATTAAGCCCAAAAGATAATGGCAGATATGATTTATTTGTATACATTAATCTGGCTCCTTTGAAATATTCAAAAGTAATTCTGGGGCCAAAGGTTACGGATGCAGACTATATTGCTCCTTATCTCAAACTTGCTAATCCTGATATAGAGATAGAAAGTTCAAAGATCCCTTATCGTTAAGTTTAGAAAAAATTAAAGCTTCAAAGAAATTATAATCTTTTTATTAACAAGGAGAAGCTAGTAATGAAAAAATGGTTACTGTTAATTTTCTGTATTATAAATATTGTCCCTTTATTCTTTATTCTACGTTTTGCCTTCCTTATCTTTACAACAACTTATGACATTTTTCCTGAAGTAAATCAAGCGGAAGTAGAGACAGCAGTAAGAAGAACTCTTGATTTGTATGGTTTTAAAGGAGATATGAAGGTTACGAAGTTTTCTAGAGATAAATGGACTTCTGAAAAATACAAAATTGAATACGATTATAGTGAAGAGGTTGATGGAAGTAGAGTCACTGTGAGACATGCCTTGTTTTATCGTCCAAAGTCCTCAAAATACAATCCCCAAAAGACTGATGAAGAACTAGCCTATGATGGGAGTACGAAAACCATGTTACAAGAATTTTCAGACATGGCTCATAAACTACTTAACCAGCATCCTGTCAGTATTTCTCACAAAGAGAAGGTAGAGAGTTTTTTTAAGCAATATGAAAATCCAAATCTCGAATATGTGAATAGTTACTGGAGTGTCGATACTGAATCTGGGAATATTCAAGACTATTATGCTCTCATTGAAAAGAATCGTAAGGAAGGGAAAGCTTTTCAAGGTTTGTATGATCTCCCTATTGATGAATTCTTGGAAAAAGAAATGATTAAAGGATATATCATCTATCGCGATACTGTTTTAGAAGAGGGTGAGAAAGATTATTTTGATAGTGAAGGCGGACTGACAGGATTTATTTCAAATGGGATAGATAATGCCGAGTTGCCAGATGCTTTTTATGAGGTTTCTTACTACTATGGTGCTAAAGGATATCGTTCAGGTAGTAGTGTTTCTTTAAAGGTTCAAAACCATAAGATGCTCTATTATGGAAGTAATTTTAACTAAAAATTTTATATGTAATAATTTGTGTTAAAATAATAGACGAGATAATTTAAAAGTGATAGATATTAGTCATTAGTTAGTAGTTTGAATTTAAAGGAGAAATAAATAGTGAAAGACTCGAGTATTTTTAACAAGCTCATTTATACTGTCCTATATTCCTTACTGATAGCATTTGTTATCGCTCATTTCATATTATGGTCATTTGGTTTATCATTTACTCCGATTATTTGGAATATTTGGCTCTTTCTTCTAATTTTTACTCTATTTATTCGCTTTTTGAGGTCCTTTGCAATTCTTGATCTTCTATTTGGGATATTTGGACTGAAATTTATTCCCATAGCGTGGAATACAGGGATTTTTGTTCCAATTATTCTCTCTATTTCGCATATTTTTATTTACTTTTTAAAGGGGAAATATCGCTTCCTTGAAGGAGTGCGCAGTGCGATTTGTAGTTTTTATATTTGGTTATTTGTAATTGTCGTCTTCGCTTTTATTCCAAATCCTCCTGTTCTAATCACTATTGATTATGAAGTTAGGGAACAAGAAATTGTCATAACAAAAGGATATTTGCTTCATGATGTATACTATTATCATGAGCTGATCAATCCCTTTATCATGAAATCTGATATTAAGTTCGAAAAAGTTATATAGCAAATTAGAAAGTGAGTAAATTTATGTCCCGCTCCCAATTAACGATTTTAACAAACATTTGTCTGATTGAAGACCTTAAAAATCAGCGAGTAGTCATGCAATATCGCTCTCCTGAAACCAATCGCTGGTCTGGCTATGCGTTTCCAGGAGGACATGTTGAGAATGGCGAGGCCTTTGCCGAGTCTGTCATTCGTGAAATATACGAAGAAACTGGTCTAACGATTCAGAATCCCCAACTAGTCGGCATTAAAAATTGGCCCTTAGATACAGGTGAGCGCTACATCGTCTTTTGTTATAAGGTGACAGAGTTTACTGGAAATCTTCAATCATCTGAAGAAGGAGAAGTTTCTTGGGTGCAAAAAGACCAGATTCCAAACTTAGATCTGGCCTATGATATGTTACCTTTGATGGAGATGATGGAAGCACCTGACAAGTCAGAGTTTTTCTATCGTCACCGTACAGAGGACGGCTGGGAGAAAGAAATTTTCTAGTCTTTTACCAAATAACCTAATTGATCCAAGGCCTCCTCGATATAGTGGAGGTCTTGTTGTGTTTCAGCTTCAACAAGGTGGTAATGGATGCCGTCTGTCAATTCAGAAAGTGGTCTAAAGTCTGAATTCTCGACTTGTTCCAGAAAGTGCTGGACATCTCGGCGGCAGGTGAGTTTGAGCAGGGTTTCAATTTCGCCATAAACGGGATGATCGATTAAGATATTTTGAACGCGTCCGCCATTATCTACAATGGCTAGTAGTTCCTGACCGATTTCTTCCAGTTCATGTTTCACTTTAAAGAGTTTGTGAACGTAGGGACTGGCATCATTTTCTTTGTAGATATAACCACGATTGGTTGACAAGATAGGAGCGCCATCGGCTCGCAAGATGGCAATGTCTTGGACGATGATTTGGCGTGTGACATGAAAGTGTTCAGCCAAGGTTTGACCATTGAGAGCTTTTGGTGACTCTTTTAACAGTTTGAGAAGAGCTTGTTTGCGATCTTTTGTCATAGCTTTTCCTTTTAGCGACGTTTTCGAAGCACTTTATAGACAGCTAGTGCCAATGTATAGTCTACCATACTATGGATAATTGTGCCAAAACCAACTAGGACAAAGAGAACATAAAACATATTTTCAACGTTTGTCCCTGAAGTGGCATAGAAGATGATACAAGCCAGTACTTCAGCGATAGCATGAACAACACCCAAAACAAAGTTAAAAATCCAAGATGCCTTTGGTTTATCCAAGGTTTCAGGGAATTTCTTTAAGTAAAATGCTCCCAAAATACCAAAAACGATGTGAGAAAAGGCGCGCAGTACGATAACCATAGGGTAGCCTGCCATCAGGAAGCCGAGACTAGAAGCGATGATCACAAAACCAGCCATCAAAGGTGATAGGAACATGGCGATAAAGATGGCGATATGGCTTCCTAAAGTGTAAGAAGCTGGTGGGATGACAATTTTAAAAGGCATAATGATTGGAATCAAAATCGCGATTGCTGTGAGTAGTGCAGTCATGGTCATAAACTGCGTTTTTTTCCGTATATCCATAAGAACCTCCATTTATCTGTATATACACAAGTATAGTACAATAAATAGTCAAACATGTCAAGAATTTATTTTGATTTTATTGAAAATTTTCAAAAGTATAGGTGGTGGATTCAAAGGATTTTCATATATTTTCAAAATTTTGAACTAGTGACTCCTTGGTAAATAACTTTTTATGAGTAGAAGATGAGCCTTTACTGGTGAAAACTAAAACTCCACCTTCAGGACGAAAGTGGAGTTGTTTTTTTATTTCTTCAAGGTTTCGAGACGTGGGACAATTGCTACAGTTAGAACGGCTGAGATGAGGAGTTCAGCAATTGAGTTTGTAGAGATGACAGTTGCTAGGAGTTTTTGGATATTGCCATCGAAGACATTTCCAAAAAGGAAGAAGATTCCCCCGAGGACAAAGACGGTGTTTGTAAGGGAACCGAGAGCACCAGCAAAGATGAGACCCGTTCTGTTTTTAAATAATTTATAAACCAAGTAAGGTGTCAGCCCAATCAAAACGCGAGGGATAATAGCGATAATCGCAGAATAGATATTTCCGTTCGGTACGAATGGTGAGAATAGATAGCTGGTTGGAAGGATGGTAATCGTGTTGACCGTCAAGCTCAATAGCCCCATAAGAAAACCAAGTGTAACTCCAACTCGTGGGCCGTAAATAATACTTGCAATAATAACAGGAATATGCACGATGGTTGGTTTGATTGGAAATGGGAAAAGATTAAACAGGATTGAACTTAAAAAGTGGATAACGAGCATAGTTGCAAAAAAGATTGCAATGGGCGCAATATTAGAGCGTTTTTTCATCGAGGGTTTCCTTTATTCTTTCTAAAATAGTATTCAGGTCAGCTAGGGCGCCTTTTCCGTAATCGCCACAGGCTAGTAGAGATTCCTTTGGAGAGATAATCTGATAACCATAGGTCTCTAATGTTTTTAGATTAGCCTGAGTTGCCGGGTGGTCATACATTTTTGTGTTCATGGCTGGTGCGATTAGCTTTTTGACGTGTTCTGGCAAGGCAAGTGCTGTGCTTGTCACCATGTTGTCCGCAAATCCGTGGGCTAGTTTGGCGATGGTATTAGCAGTAGCAGGGACAACAATAAAAAGGTCAGTTTTTTTTCCTAGTTCGATATGATTGACTTGATCAGGATAGGGTTCCTTCATGACATCAAGGTGGACAGGATTCTGTGAGAGGACTTGTAGTGTCAACGGTTGGATAAACTCTGTAGCAGCCTGAGTCATTAAGACAGTGACATGATGGCCTTGTTTTTTCAAGGAACTGACCAGGTCAGCTGATTTATAGGAGGCAATGGAACCTGTCACTGCGATCAGAATGTTTGCCATGGCTTTCCTTTCTAAGAATCGTATGCTTGAATTTTTTCAAGGAGGAGGCTCGCAATTTCCTCTTTGGTTTGAACAGTTTGAAGATGCTCTCTCTCAACAAAGATTGCTCGATGTTGATTCGCTGAGATTTGAGTAAGGTCATTTGCAATGATTAGGTCTGCCTGGTTCTTGACAAGACTCTTTCGAGCAATCTCAATGAGATAATCTTCAGAGACATCAACCAGCAATTTAAACCCAATCAGATGAATGGCAGGATTCCATTCTTTGACCAGAGAGATGATTTTGGGTGTTTTTTTCAGGAATAAGACCTGAACCTCATCAGTTGAAGAAATCTTAGTCTGATGATTCTGCTTGCTTAAAAATTCTTCTAAATTAGGGCTAGCCTGAACTTCCTCAAGCCCCGTCATATAAACAGGAGTGTAGTCAGAAACTGCCATAGAATGAATCAGAACCTGATAATTTTGAACATGCTCTTTCATCTCTAAAAGAAGATCATTAGTATTTTTGATTTCTCGAATGGTTAAATGGGGACGAGGTTCTGGCTTAAGAGCTCTGTTAGTAGTTATCAAACAAACTTCATGCCCTGCAGCAAGCAAGGTTTCTGTGATGATTTTCCCCAAGCGACCAGTGGAATGGTTCGTAATAGAGCGGACGCTATCAATAGCTTCACTCGTACCGCCCGACGTAACTAAAATTTTCATAGGACTATTGTACACAAAAATAAACGTTAAGTAAAATGAAAGCATTTAAAAGAAAAATATATTATTATTGACATTTATAGTAATAAATAAGATAATGAATCTAAGTAAATTAAAAGGGGTATTACTATGGATTTTTTAAAATTTGCGGACAATATTGTAAAAGAAGCTGGAAAAGTATTGAATGATGTCGGTTCTGCTACTAGCGAAGCCTTAAATGAAGCGAGTAAATTTACTGGAGAAGTTATTACAGAATCTGTAAAAACTATAGGTGAAGTATCAAGCCAAGTTGGTAATGTTGTCTCAGAGAAAGCTGTTGGAGTTGCCGGAGATGTAGCACATCAGATAACAAATGTGACTTCTGAAACATTTAACGAAGCTGGGAAAATAGCGAATAATACAAAAGAACAAATTGAATCGGTAGACCTTTTTAATTCTAAACTAAGACAAGAAGCTGTTGATGGATATAATGAAGCTATTAGTTGTTATAATGAGGAAGCTGATAGCTTGGCTAATAAATCAATAGAGCTTTATCAGGTTAGGGATAAAGCTATCAAAGTTGTAAAAATTGTTGAAGAAAGAATTAACAAACTAGCAAATAAACCAAAAGAGTTTGAAACAAAATTAGAAGCAATTGATGTTGAAATTCAAAATTTTGAAGATAAGCAAATTGCTATTTCACAGTCAATTAAGGAAGCTGAATTAGCAAGTGGTAGCACAGCGGCTACGGCTTCACTTAGCGCATTAGGAGTAACAGTTGCAACTTTAGGGCCTACTGCCGCTATGGGTGTTGCAACTACATTTGGTGTTGCATCAACAGGTACTGCAATTTCAAGTTTGTCAGGTGCTGCAGCAAATAGCGCCGCTCTGGCTTGGTTAGGTGGTGGAAGTGTAGCAGCTGGTGGCGGTGGAGTGGCAGCCGGTAACGCATTTTTAGCATTGGCTGGTCCTGTCGGTTGGGGAATTGCAGGCGCTATGTTGACCGCTTCTATAGGCGCTGGTGTAGTAGCTAATAGGAAAAATGAAGAAGTTGCAAAAGAGGCTATGGAGGAACAGAAAAAGGTAGAATTGTTGGCTAGACAACTTAAAGAAAAAGTAATAGAAGTTACGGAATTAATAGAACTAACTGAAAAACAAACAGAAGGAATTTATTTAGCCAATTTATCTTTAACTGGGATGGACTATAGCTTATTTACTGAAGATGAAAAATATCAGGCAGGTGCTTTAGTGAATTCAACTCTATCATTAACCGCTATGGTAAATAAGGAAATTAGAATAAATGAGTAACCAGATTTTTAATCAAGCTTTTAACCAAGGTATTGGTGCATATGTCAATTGTTTAAATAATTTAAGGATTCAAGACTTACAAATTGCTATGAAAATCATAGAGGATGAAGCGTGTAAAGTCATCTTAAACAAGGATAATGTCTCAAAAATCTTAAACCATACTAGAGATAATATTGAAGATGTTATTCTAAAGAAGCGTGGAGGAGAGAACGGTGGTCACGGCTTTATCGCTGAATTTGCAGAAGCTGGGATTGTAAATGCGAGGAGAGCTATTGAAGGATTAAATCCTATTGTAAAAGTATTGAATGATAATGGACCTGCCGATTTATTAATTGGTAGAAATACCATTCAAATGAAGTTTTATAATAATTTACGTGATGAACTGGATCAATCATTTCTTTACAGTGCAAAAATGAAAATGATGTTTCCAAAAGATCACGTGCTAGTATTTGAAAAAATAATGGCTGGAGCAAAAGAAGTTGAATTTAATGGTAAAAGATTATCTATTAAACAAATTACGGATATACGGCAAACAATCAATGATATTACCAAAAGTAAAGGACTTACTTCATACAAATCTTGGATGAAATCTTCTGTTTTAAATTATAATGATGCTCAAAAAAATTCAATTCATTCTCTTTTAGGTTCTGAAGAGAAGAATATTCGTAAAACAGTTAGACTGAAACAACAAGAATTAAATGGAAAACGATTAGTAGCGCAAAAACATGCATTACCAAATTTAAAAGAAGCTAGCAAGGTTGCAAGAAACGCAGCGTTTTTACAGGGTGGTTTAGCTTTGTTGTCAAGTGTATATGGAAAATACAAAGAAGGAAAAAGTATTTTTGAATTCGAAGAATCAGATTGGTTAGATTGTGGATTGGACACAGCTGAAGGAGTTGTAAAGGGGGCAATATCTGGTTATTCCATTTACGGATTAACAAACGTCTTTGGTATTAGTGCTCCAAATGCCAGTGCTTTAGTAATGGCTACTTATGGAATGATTGATGTTGTTTTGAGATTTAGATCTTCTGAAATAACTCAAGATGAACTTATGAATCTCTTGACATTAAATGTAATAGATGCTTCCTTTGCAACAATTGGTGCTTGTATTGGTCAAGCAACGATTCCTATACCAGTTCTAGGTTCTATAGTAGGTTCAATAGCTAGTTCAATCATTTGGGAAATAGGGAAGGGAATATTAAATGATAGCGAACAAAAAATAATTCAAGACTATAAGGAAAATCTGAATAATTACATAAAAATTTTAGATAAGCATTATCTTACAATTTATAACGAAATCATAGAAAAATATAAAAAACTGGGTGAAATACAAGAGTATTCGTTTGATTTGTCAATAAATACTAAACTTAGATTTGAGTACTCTATTGAGATGGCGGAAAAATTAGAAATCGAAGATAAAAAAATTCTTCATGATTTGACTGAAATTGATAGTTATTTTCTTTCCTAGATCATTTTCAGATTCTTTATAGTCTAAAACTATAAAGCCATATAAAATTTTTCAAAGGGCTCTAAAAATCTTGAAATTTAGGATATTCACGAACGTTTTAAGGGTTTAATAGTGTTAAAAATCTTGTTTTGTGTTATAATGAATTATCACATTAGAGATTAGAGGAGTTTGTTATGAAAACAGATATTGAAATCGCGCAGAGTATTGAGTTGAAGCCGATCGTTGATGTTGTGGAGAAGCTTGGTATTTCTTACGACGATTTGGAGCTGTACGGAAAGTACAAGGCTAAGCTCAGCTTTGATAAAATTCGTGCAGTTGAGAGCAATCCAGTTGGGAAATTGATCTTGGTAACTGCCATCAACCCAACGCCTGCAGGTGAAGGGAAGTCAACCATTACCATTGGTCTTGCAGACGCCTTGAATAAAATTGGTAAGAAAACGATGATTGCTATCCGCGAACCGTCTCTTGGTCCAGTAATGGGGATTAAGGGTGGTGCAGCCGGTGGTGGTTATGCCCAAGTGTTGCCAATGGAGGACATCAACCTCCACTTTACTGGAGATATGCATGCTATTACAACTGCCAACAATGCTCTTTCTGCCTTGATTGACAATCACTTGCACCAAGGGAATGAGCTGGGAATCGACCAACGTCGCATTCTCTGGAAACGTGTCGTTGACTTGAACGACCGTGCCCTTCGTCATGTTACCGTTGGACTTGGTGGCCCTCTAAATGGTATTCCACGCGAGGATGGTTTTGACATTACCGTTGCTTCCGAAATTATGGCGATTCTTTGCTTGGCGACTGATATTGAAGATTTGAAACGTCGTTTGGCTAATATTGTTATCGGTTATCGCTATGACCGTACACCAGTTTCTGTTGGTGATTTGCAGGTTGAAGGTGCTTTGGCTTTGATTTTGAAGGATGCTATTAAGCCGAACTTGGTTCAGACAATTTACGGAACACCTGCCT
Source organism: Streptococcus oralis (assembly GCF_001578705.1). Taxonomy (GTDB): domain Bacteria; phylum Bacillota; class Bacilli; order Lactobacillales; family Streptococcaceae; genus Streptococcus; species Streptococcus oralis_J. Next base: position 338,830 of record NZ_KQ969037.1, read on the forward strand.
TTGTACACGGTGGTCCATTTGCCAATATCGCTCATGGATGTAACTCTGTTTTGGCAACAAGCACAGCTCTTCGCTTGGCTGATTATACTGTTACTGAAGCTGGTTTTGGTGCGGACCTTGGTGCCGAGAAATTCCTTGATATCAAGACACCAAACTTGCCAACTTCTCCAGATGCAGTAGTCATCGTCGCAACCCTTCGTGCCCTTAAGATGAATGGTGGTGTGGCTAAGGATGCTTTGACAGAGGAAAATGTAGAAGCAGTTCGCGCAGGTTTTGCTAATTTAAAACGCCACGTTGAGAATATCCGTAAGTTTGGTATTCCAGCAGTTGTTGCGATTAATGAGTTTGTCACTGATACAGAAGCTGAAATCGCAGCTTTGAAGGAACTTTGTGCCTCAATCGATGTTCCAGTAGAATTGGCTAGTGTCTGGGCTGATGGTGCAGAAGGTGGCGTAGCGCTTGCCGAAACGGTTGTTAAGACTATTGCTGAAAATCCAGCCAACTACACTCGTCTTTATGACAATGACCTTTCTGTCCAAGAAAAGATTGAAAAAATTGTCACTGAAATCTATCGTGGTAGCAAAGTGAACTTTGAGAAAAAAGCCCAAACGCAAATCGCTCAAATCGTTCAGAATGGTTGGGACAAATTGCCAATCTGTATGGCTAAAACTCAGTACAGTTTCTCAGACAATCCAAATGCACTTGGAGCACCTGAAAACTTTGAAATTACCATTCGTGAATTGGTACCAAAATTAGGGGCTGGCTTCATCGTTGCTCTGACTGGTGATGTCATGACTATGCCAGGACTTCCAAAACGACCTGCGGCTCTCAACATGGACGTTGAAAGCGACGGAACCGTTCTAGGTTTGTTCTAGTATATTGTAATTGACTTTAAATGAGTTTGGTAATAATATCCAAGCTCATTTTCGATTTTAGAGAGGGGAATATATTATGTCAAAAATTCGTACAGTAAGAGAGTCGGATATTCCAGAACTGCTTGCTATTTAGGCTCCTTATGTACTTAATACAGCTATTACATTTGAATATGAGGTACCAAGTGCTGAGGAATTTCAAAGAAGAATCCAAAAGACCTTGATTAAATATCCTTATCTAGTGCTAGAGGAGGAAGGCAAAATTTTGGGATATGCCTACGCATCCCCCTATTATGATAGGAGAGCCTATGATTGGTCGGTTGAACTTTCCATTTATTTGCACCAAGATGCCAAAGGAAGAGGTTTAGGGAGTATTTTGTATGACCATCTGGAGGAAGAACTAAAGTCTAGAGGTTTCTTACGATTTTTAGCTTGTATCGCTTTGCCAAATGATAGAAGCATTTCTCTTCACCAAAAGAGGGGATATAAACAAGTGGCTCATTTCCCCAAGATTGGCTATAAGTTTGGGAAATGGCATGATATCGTTTGGATGCAAAAGTCGTTGACTCCTCCCGACGAGATGAGCTCGTCGCCTTCTATACGCAACTAGTCTAGTTAAAGATATTTTACCTGATTTCTGATATAATAGAAATATTGACTTCAAGAGTAAGGAAGAGAAGATGAACGCATTATTAAATGGAATGAATGACCGTCAGGCTGAGGCGGTGCAAACGACAGAAGGCCCCTTGTTAATCATGGCGGGGGCAGGTTCAGGAAAGACCCGAGTTTTGACCCACCGTATTGCTTACTTGATTGATGAAAAGCTGGTCAATCCTTGGAATATTTTGGCTATTACCTTTACCAACAAGGCGGCACGTGAGATGAAAGAGCGTGCTTATGGTCTCAATCCAGCTACTCAGGACTGTCTTATTGCGACTTTCCACTCCATGTGCGTTCGTATTTTGCGTCGTGATGCGGACCATATTGGCTACAACCGTAATTTTACTATAGTGGATCCAGGAGAGCAGCGAACACTCATGAAACGCATTCTCAAACAGTTAAACTTGGACCCTAAAAAATGGAATGAACGGACAATCTTGGGAAGCATTTCCAATGCTAAGAATGACTTGATTGATGATGTGGCCTATGCTGCCCAGGCGGGTGATATGTACACGCAAATTGTGGCCCAGTGTTACACGGCCTATCAGAAAGAACTTCGTCAGTCTGAGTCCGTTGACTTTGATGATTTGATTATGTTGACCCTGCGTCTTTTTGATCAGAATCCTGATGTTCTGACCTACTACCAGCAAAAGTTCCAGTACATCCATGTTGATGAGTACCAGGATACCAACCATGCTCAGTACCAACTAGTCAAACTCTTGGCTTCTCGCTTTAAAAACATCTGTGTAGTTGGAGATGCAGATCAGTCCATCTACGGTTGGCGTGGTGCTGATATGCAAAATATCTTGGATTTCGAGAAAGACTATCCTCAAGCCAAGGTGGTTTTGCTAGAGGAAAATTATCGTTCAACCAAAACCATTCTGCAAGCAGCCAACGATGTCATCAAAAACAATAAAAACCGTCGTCCTAAGAATCTCTGGACTCAGAATGCTGATGGGGAACAGATTATTTACTATCGTGCAAATGACGAACAAGACGAGGCTGTTTTTGTAGCCAAAACCATCGATGAACTCGGTCGCAGCCAAAACTTCCTTCACAAAGACTTTGCAGTTCTTTATCGGACTAATGCGCAATCCCGTACTATTGAGGAAGCCCTGCTCAAGTCCAATATTCCTTATACCATGGTTGGAGGAACCAAGTTCTACAGCCGTAAGGAAATTCGCGATATTATTGCCTACCTTAATCTTATTGCTAATTTTAGTGACAATATCAGTTTTGAGCGTATTATCAACGAGCCTAAACGTGGAATTGGGCCAGGTACTGTTGAGAAAATCCGCGACTTTGCTAACCTACAAGAGATGTCCATGCTAGATGCTTCAGCAAATATTATGTTGTCTGGTATCAAGGGGAAGGCAGCCCAATCTATCTGGGATTTTGCCAATATGATTCTGGATTTGCGGGAGCAACTGGACCAATTAACGATTACTGAGTTGGTTGAGGCGGTTCTAGAAAAAACAGGTTATGTCGATATTCTTAATGCTCAGGCAACCTTGGAAAGCAAGGCTCGGGTTGAAAATATTGAAGAGTTCCTATCTGTTACCAAGAACTTTGATGACAATCCTGATGGTCAAGAAGAGGAAACAGGTTTGGACAAACTAAGTCGTTTCTTGAATGACTTGGCTTTGATTGCAGACACAGATTCGGGCAGTCAGGAGACATCTGAGGTGACCTTAATGACCCTGCATGCAGCTAAGGGACTCGAGTTTCCAGTTGTCTTTATCATCGGGATGGAGGAAAATGTCTTTCCGCTTAGCCGTGCAGCTGAGGATCCAGATGAGCTAGAAGAAGAACGACGTCTGGCCTATGTGGGTATTACGCGTGCGGAGAAAATCCTCTATCTTACCAATGCAAACTCACGCTTGCTTTTTGGGCGTACCAACTACAACCGTCCGACTCGTTTCATTAACGAAATTAGTTCAGACTTGCTTGAATATCAAGGCTTGGCTCGTCCGGCAAATACAAGTTTTAAGGCTTCTTATAGCAGTGGTGGGGTAGCTTTCGGTCAAGGTATGAGCTTAGCTCAGGCCCTTCAAGAACGGAAACGCAATGCCGCACCAAGCTCTATCCAGTCAAGTGGTCTCCCATTTGGACAGTTTGCGGCCGGAAATAAAAAAGATTCGACTGATACAAGTTGGTCTATTGGGGATATTGCTCTCCACAAGAAGTGGGGTGAGGGGACAGTCCTTGAAGTCTCAGGTAGTGGCGCTACTCAGGAACTAAAAATCAATTTCCCAGAAGTAGGGCTAAAAAAACTCCTAGCCAGTGTAGCCCCAATTGAGAAAAAAATCTAATTTTCCATCCTTCTCACGAATAATAAAGTGAGGAGGATTTTTATGTACAGTATTTCATTCCAAGAAGATTCACTCTTGCCTAGGGAAAGATTGGTTAGAGAAGGAGTAGAAGCCCTGAGCAATCAAGAATTATTAGCCATTCTGCTTAGAACGGGAACGCGTCAGGCTAATGTTTTTGAAATTGCCCAGAAAGTCTTGAACAGTCTGACTAGTCTAACTGATCTAAAAAAAATGACCCTGCAGGAATTGCAGAGTCTGTCAGGTATTGGACGGATTAAAGCCATTGAATTACAAGCAGTGATTGAACTAGGTCATCGCATTCACAAGCATGAAACCCTTGAGATGGAAAGTATTCTCAGCAGTCAAAAGCTAGCCAAGAAAATGCAACAGGAACTTGGCGACAAAAAACAAGAGCATCTAGTGGCGCTCTATCTCAATACTCAAAATCAAATCATTCATCAGCAGACCATCTTTATCGGATCTGCAACACGCAGCATTGCTGAACCGAGGGAAATCCTTCACTATGCTTTGAAGCATATGGCTACCTCTGTGATTCTTGTTCATAACCATCCATCAGGCGCTGTATCGCCTAGTCGAAATGATGACCATGTCACTAAACTAGTCCAGGAAGCTTGCGAACTGATGGGAATTGTTTTCTTAGACCACCTAATTGTCTCGCACTCGGATTACTTTAGTTACCGTGAAAAGACGGATCTGATTTAGAGTTCGTTAACAACATAGTCAAATAGTGTTTTATCCTTGGGGCGGTTTTCAAAGAGAAATTCAGGATGCCATTGAACACCAAGATAAGGAAAGCCGTCCGTAGTTGTCACAGCCTCAATGATTCCATCTTTAGGATCATGTGCTACAACCTTAAGATTAGGAGCTAGATCTTTAATACTCTGGTGATGGAAGGAGTTGATGTGAGAGATTTCTCCATAGATTTCTCGGAGAATGGTATCAGGTTCCGTTACGAGGCGTTGGGTCGTGTATTCGGCTGAACAGTCCTGCCAATGATCCTCGATATCTTGGTGTAGCGTGCCTCCCATAGCGACATTGAAAAGCTGGGTACCCCGACAAACAGAGAAAATTGGTTTCTTCTGCTTGATGGCTTCTCTGATAAGGGCTAATTCAAATTCATCTCTTTGAAGATGGTAGTCATCGCTGTCAATGGTTTTAGGTTCACCATAGAATTTTGGATCAACATTTTGCCCACCCGTAAGGATGAGTTTATCAATCATAGCGACGTAATGGCTTGCCATTTCTTGATCACCAATCGGAAGGATGATGGGAATTCCGCCAGCGTCCTTGACTCCTTCAACAAAGCCTTTTGCCGCATAGCTCATCATGACATCGTCATCTGGATGAGCTTTTTCATTTCCTGTAATCCCAATAACTGGTTTTTTCATAAATGCTTTCGCTTTCTAATCCTCTTTACGCATAAAATAGAGGAGAGTTTGCAGTTCACTTGTCAAATCGACATACTGAACGACCACATCTTTTGGAAGGTGAAGGTGGACGGGCGAAAAACTGAGAATACCTTTTATACCCGCATCGACCAAAAGATTGGCAACTTCTTGTGATTTAACACTTGGAACAGTTAGGATAGCAGTTTTGACATCTGCTTCTTTGATCTTTTCTTTAATCTGTGAGATACCATAGATTGGAATCCCATCAGGTGTCTGGGTGCCAACTTCTGGATGGTCATCTAGGTCAAAGGCCATGATAATTTTCATCTTATTACGCTCATGGAAGCGGTAGTGGAGAAGGGCATGGCCCATATTTCCAATCCCAACCAACATCACATTGGTAATTGAGTTATCATTTAGGAGGTCAGCAAAAAACGTCATCAATTTTTTGACATCGTAACCAAAACCACGACGACCAAGTTCACCAAAATAGGAAAAATCTCGACGGACAGTCGCAGAATCAATACCGATAGCCTCTGCAATTTGCTTGGAGTTGGCACGTTCAATTTTTTCTGCATGAAATCTCTTGAAAATTCGATAGTAAAGAGAGAGTCTTTTTGCTGTTGCTTTTGGAATAGCAGACTGTTTATCTTTCACAAAATCACAACCTTTCTATTCTTCTATTTTATAGAAACATTGTGAAAAAATCAACAAAAACAAGAAAAAACTAAGAGAATTCTTAGTTTTAATCTGAAAAATTAGTTTGTGATAAAAAACGGTAGAGATCGCCAACTAATCCTTGATAAATCACTTTATCATTCAGTGTTAAGGAGCTGATTAGGAGAGTGTCGGGCAGGGTGACACAGCCTGATAGTGATAGCATAAGCTCTTCGTAATCGGAAAATTCAAGTGTGCGTTCTACTTGATAGCTATCTTTATATGTGAGACGATACATAGCAAACTATCTTTCTTCTTTAGTGAAGATACCGCGTTCTACTAAACTGTCCATGAGGAAGTAGAATTTCTCTTGGTGGATATGGTGTTTTTCAGATTTAAAGATATTGACCAAACGAAGACCTGATTTGTCAGTGATATTAATTTTAACACCTGTAAGCTCTTTGTTGATGATAATTTTTAGTAGGAAGCCTTCACCACTATTAGGAACTTTTTCAAGTAGACGAGTCAGTTCGTAGTTTCCGACTTTTGTTTCAAAGAAAGTATTGTCTTTTAGTGTAAACTTTTTTACAGTTGGACTAAGTGTATAGTCGTAGCGGCAGTTTTGTAGTTTAATGGTTTTTTCGAATGCCATTAGATTAATCTCCAATAATATTTTTTAAGGTTTGTGCCAGTTGTTTCAGTTCCTCATCAGTATTAAGAGGGGACAGACTGATACGGACAGACTCTTTTAAACGATGCGAATCAGGCCCATAAAGAGCTTCGAGGACATGGCTAGTCTGCACAACACCGGCAGTACAAGCTGAACCAGTTGAGATTGAAATTCCTTCCAGGTCTAACCGAAGCAAGAGTAAGTCATTTTTTTGACCAGGGAAGCCGATATTGAAAACATAAGGCAGTTGATCTTGACCTTCATTGAGATAGAAGTCGAGTTCCGCAATTTCATCAAGAAAAGCAGATTTTAATCCCTCTAGTTTTTGGTAATGGTCAGCCTGATGCTCCAAGTCTTCTTTGAGAGCAGCAACCATACCGACGATGGCAGCAAGGTTTTCTGTTCCAGCCCGTTTCTTTTGTTCTTGGTCTCCACCGTGAAGGTAGGAATCAAAGTCCGCGGAAGAAGTATAAAGAAAGCCGATTCCTTTTGGTCCATGGAACTTGTGTGCAGAAGCGCTAAGGAAATCAATTCCTAATTCTTTTGGATGGATAGGGATTTTCCCGATAGCTTGAACAGCATCAACATGATAAGCAGCAGGATGGTCTTTTAAAACACGTCCAATCTCAGCAATTGGCAAGAGACTGCCCGTTTCATTATTGGCATACATAGTAGAAACTAGGATGGTATCGTCACGTAAGGCTTCTTGAATCTGCCCCGCTGTAATCTCTTGATTTACTGGTTGGACGATTGTTGCTTCAAAGCCAAAATGTTGAACTAGGTAATCGATAGTCTCAAGCACGGAATGGTGTTCAATAGCTGTCGTGATGATATGTTTTCCACGATTTTGATGACGGAGACAATAGCCGATAATAGCGGTATTGTTACTTTCTGTACCGCCAGATGTGAAAAAGATTCGTTGTGGCTTGGTTCCAAGTAAGTGAGCCAACTCCTGACGGGCTTCACGGAGCAGTTTACCAGCATGGCGGCCATGACTGTGAATACTTGAAGGATTCCCATGGGTTTCCTGCATGACCTTGGTCATTTCTGCGATAGCTACTGCTGACATTGGAGTAGTGGCAGCATTGTCCAAATAAATCAAAGAATCACCTTATTCCTTTTTATTATATGCAAAGAGTGGGCTAACTGGTTTTCTTTCGTGGATACGGACGATGGCATCACCAATCAATTCGCTAGCGGTAATGTAGCACACATTTTTCGGAGTTCTTTCTTTGGTTGCTACAGAGTCTGTCACAAGGATTTCTTTGATGTTAGTAGCATCAAGAAGGTCAGCAGCGCCTTCTACAAAGAGTCCGTGACTAGATACGGCATAAATCTCAGTAGCACCTCCGCGTTCGACGATTTTTGCTGCTTCTGAGAAAGTACGTCCAGTATTTAGGATATCATCAATCAAGATGGCCTTCTTGCCTTCAACATCACCGATGATATAACCTTGGCTACGCTCTGAATCGTCTTGAGCATAGTCGATGATTGCGATTGGTGCATCTAAATATTCAGCTAAGCTGCGGGCACGTTTGACGCCAGAGTTTTTTGGACTTACAACAACGACATCTGATCCCAGCAACCCTTTATCGCTGTAGTGTTTAGCAAAGAGAGGAATTGTATAGAGGTTATCTACCGGAATGTCAAAGAAACCTTGAACCTGAACAGCGTGCAAATCAAGAGTTAGAACACGACTTACACCAGCCTTGACAAGCATATTGGCAACTAGTTTTGCAGTGAGGGGTTCGCGAGAAGAAGCGATACGATCCTGACGAGCATAACCAAAGTAAGGAAGGACAACGTTGATACTATGAGCACTTGCACGTACGCAAGCATCGACCATGATTAACAACTCCATCAAGTGGTTGCTAACGGGGTAGCTGGTTGATTGGATGATGTAGACATCATAACCACGAACGCTCTCTTCAATGTTGACTTGGATTTCTCCATCAGAAAATTGGCGAGAAGATAATTTCCCGAGAGGTACCCCAACCGTTTCTGCGATTTTTTGTGCAATTTCATGATTGGAATTAAGTGCAAAAAGTTTCATGTTGTTTCTATCTGACATTATAGACCGTCCTCTGTAAACTCTAAATATTTTATCTCCATTATTTTACCAGAAAATGGAGATTATTTCAGCATTTTTTCATGCTTTTAATAAAACGAATTAATTTTGAAGGAGCTTTCTGATAAGTGATCTGATTTTCTTCTAAGAATTTCTGAAAATCGGCTTTCCCTTTTTCATGGTCTGTGACTTCAAGCTCGAGTTCATAGTCTGTCTGATCAAAGTAGTGACTTTCATCTAGTGCCATTAGACCAATCGGCGTTTCCATTTCGTAACGAAGAGTTGAAAGACAACCCAGAACAAACCAGTCATGGCTTTCAATACCAATTTTAGCGAGCTTCTCTAAAACGAGCCCTTGAGGTAGTTTTTGTTTTTCTAAGTATGATTCAGCTTCTGGAAGATTCAGTTTCTGATTGTATTCCATATTTCCTACAGTTTGTGGCACCTTCAAGGTCAACTCCGCCCAATCTGAAAAGATACGAATGCGCATGGCAACCTTTTTTTCACGCAATTGGAAATCAGGTGTATCAATGTAGTAGTTTTTCTGTAGGACGGGTTGGATATGGGAAAACTGTTCTTTTAAATGATCGTAATCCTCTTTTTTCAGTAGTGTTTTCAGTTCAATTTCTAAATGTTTCATTTTTCTAACCTTTTTTTTATCTTTGAAAGCGATTTATGGTATAATGGACAATGTATTTATTGTATATGATTGTAGTGAAAAAATCAAAAATTTTCAACAACACAATCACATACCAAAAGGGAGAAAATATGACCATAGAATGGGAAGAATTTTTAGATCCTTACATTCAAGCTGTTGGTGAATTGAAGATTAAACTTCGTGGGATTCGCAAACAGTATCGTAAACAAAACAAGCATTCTCCGATTGAGTTTGTTACTGGACGGGTGAAGCCGATTGAAAGTATTAAGGAAAAAATGAATCGCAGAGGGATTGGCTACGATACTTTGGAACATGACTTACAGGATATCGCGGGTTTGCGGGTCATGGTGCAGTTCGTTGATGATGTTCAGGAAGTTGTTGCGATTTTACGCAAACGCCATGATATGAGAGTAGTACAGGAACGTGACTACATCACGCATCGGAAGGCTTCGGGCTATCGCTCCTATCATGTGGTGGTAGAGTATACAGTTGACACCATCAGTGGTGTTAAGACGATTCTGGCTGAAATTCAAATCCGGACTTTAGCCATGAATTTTTGGGCTACGATTGAACATTCACTCAATTATAAGTACCAGGGGGATTTTCCAGAGGAAATCAAGAAAAGACTGGAAATCACGGCAAAAATAGCCCATCAACTGGACGAAGAAATGGGTAAAATTCGTGACGATATCCAAGAAGCTCAGGCGCTTTTTGATCCTTTGAGTAGAAAACTAAACGATGGTGTAGGAAATAGTGACGATACAGATGAAGAATACAGGTAAGCGAGTTGACCTCATAGCAAATAGAAAACCGCAGAGTCAGAAGGTTTTGTACGAACTGAGGGAAAAACTGAAGAAACAACATTTTATACTGAACGATACCAATCCCGACATCGTCATTTCGATTGGTGGAGATGGCATGCTTTTGTCAGCTTTTCACAAGTATGAGAATCAGTTAGACAAGGTTCGTTTTGTAGGTGTTCATACAGGGCATTTGGGATTTTACACAGATTATCGCGATTTTGAGTTGGATAAGTTGGTGACCAATCTCCTGCTAGATACTGGTGCCAAAGTTTCCTACCCTGTTTTGAATGTCAGGGTGACACTTGAAAACGGAGAAGTTAAGACCTTCCGTGCATTAAACGAAGCCAGCATCCGTCGATCGGATCGCACCATGGTTGCGGATATCATTATTAACCACGTTCCGTTTGAGCGATTTCGAGGAGATGGAGTAACTGTTTCAACGCCAACTGGAAGCACTGCCTATAACAAGTCCTTGGGTGGTGCTGTCTTGCATCCTACCATTGAAGCCTTGCAGTTGACTGAAATAGCTAGTCTTAACAACAGAGTCTATCGCACTTTGGGCTCATCAATCATTATTCCTAAAAAGGATAAGATTGAACTTTTGCCGACGCGCAATGATTACCACACGATATCAGTCGATAACAGCGTCTATTCTTTCCGTAACATCGAACGGATTGAGTATCAAATCGACCATCACAAGATTCACTTCGTAGCGACTCCAAGCCACACTAGTTTCTGGAATCGTGTCAAAGATGCCTTCATTGGCGAGGTGGATGAATGAGGTTCGAATTTATCGCAGATGAGCACGTCAAAGTCAAAACATTCCTCAAGAAACATGAGGTTTCTAAGGGACTTTTGGCGAAGATTAAGTTTCGAGGCGGGGCTATTCTGGTCAATGGCCAACCTCAAAATGCGACTTATCTATTGGACATTGGGGACCGAGTTACTATTGATATTCCCGCTGAGGACGGCTTTGAAACCTTGGAGGCCATTGAGCGCCCATTAGACATTCTCTATGAGGATGATCATTTTCTAGTCTTGAATAAACCCTATGGAGTGGCTTCTATTCCTAGTGTAAACCACTCCAATACCATTGCCAATTTTATCAAGGGTTACTATGTCAAGCAAAACTATGAAAATCAGCAGGTTCACATTGTGACTCGGCTTGATAGAGATACTTCTGGATTGATGCTCTTTGCCAAGCACGGCTATGCTCATGCACGTTTAGACAAGCAACTGCAACGAAAGTCTATCGAAAAAAGGTATTTTGCACTGGTTAAAGGAGCTGGTGCCTTGGAGCCAGAAGGGGAGATTATTGCCCCGATTGCGCGTGATGAAGACTCTATTATCACGAGACGAGTTGCCAAAGGTGGGAAATATGCCCATACATCTTATAAAGTTGTAGCGTCTTATGGAAATATTCACTTGGTCGATATTCGCCTGCATACCGGGCGAACTCATCAGATCCGAGTGCATTTTTCTCACATCGGCTTTCCTTTGTTGGGAGACGATCTCTATGGAGGAAGCTTAGACGATGGGATTCAACGCCAAGCTTTGCATTGTCATTATTTATCTTTTTATCATCCTTTTCTAGAGCAAGATTTGCAACTCGAGAGCCCTTTACCGGATGATTTTAATAATCTTATTAATCAGTTATCAACTAATACTCTTTAAAATCTATTTGGAGTATAATTTATTTTCTTAAAGGAGAAAACTCATGGAAGTTTTTGAAAGTCTCAAAGCCAACCTGGTTGGCAAAAATGCTCGTATCGTTCTCCCTGAAGGGGAAGAACCACGTATCCTTCAAGCAACAAAACGCTTGGTAAAAGAAACAGAAGTGATTCCTGTTTTGCTTGGAAACCCTGAAAAAATTAAAATTTATCTTGAAATCGAAGGGATCATGGATGGATATGAAGTGATTGATCCCCAACATTATCCTCAATTCGAAGAAATGGTTGCTGCCTTGGTAGAGCGTCGTAAGGGCAAAATGACTGAAGAAGAAGCACGCAAAGTTTTGGTTGAAGACGTCAACTACTTTGGTGTTATGTTGGTATACTTGGGCTTGGTAGATGGAATGGTATCAGGTGCTATTCACTCAACTGCCTCAACAGTTCGTCCAGCCCTTCAAATCATCAAAACGCGTCCAAATGTTACTCGTACTTCAGGTGCTTTTCTTATGGTGCGTGGTACAGAACGCTACTTGTTTGGTGACTGTGCCCTTAATATCAATCCTGATGCGGAAGCTTTGGCTGAAATTGCTATCAACTCAGCGATTACTGCCAAAATGTTTGGAATTGAACCAAAAATCGCTATGTTGAGTTATTCTACAAAAGGTTCAGGATTTGGTGAAAGCGTTGATAAGGTTGTAGAAGCTACTAAAATTGCTCACGACTTGCGTCCTGATCTTGAAATCGATGGTGAGTTGCAATTTGATGCGGCCTTTGTTCCAGAAACAGCAGCCCTAAAAGCTCCAGGAAGCAGTGTAGCAGGTCAAGCAAATGTCTTCATCTTCCCAGGAATTGAAGCAGGAAATATCGGCTACAAAATAGCTGAACGCCTAGGTGGTTTCGCAGCTATCGGTCCTGTTCTACAAGGATTGAATAAACCAGTCAACGATCTATCACGTGGATGTAACCCAGATGATGTTTACAAATTAACTCTCATCACAGCAGCTCAGGCGATCAATCAATAAGAAATGGAGTCTCTTCCACTAGAGGGAGAGGCTTTTTAGTACTGAGAAAAGGACAGTTAGAAGCTTCTATGTTATACTAGATGTATGTTAGATTTGAAAGAATACGGCGTTGAGATGTGGCCAGAGGAGAAAATCATTTCTTTTCGTGAGAAACTCCTTGACTGGTATGATGAAAACAAGCGAGATCTACCTTGGCGGAGAAGTAAAAATCCTTATCACATTTGGGTATCTGAAATCATGCTTCAGCAGACCAGAGTGGATACAGTCATTCCCTACTATGAACGATTCTTGGACTGGTTTCCAACTGTAGAAAGTTTGGCGAATGCGCCTGAAGAACGTTTGTTGAAGGCTTGGGAGGGATTGGGCTATTACTCCAGAGTTCGTAATATGCAGACTGCAGCCCAGCAGATTATGGCTGACTTTGGAGGGGAATTTCCAAACACCTATGAAGGAATTTCTAGTTTGAAAGGGATTGGTCCCTATACTGCGGGAGCTATTTCCAGTATCGCTTTTAACTTGCCTGAGCCAGCGGTCGATGGCAATGTCATGCGAGTTTTGGCACGTTTGTTTGAGGTTAATCATGATATCGGAGTTCCCAGCAATCGGAAGATTTTCCAAGCTATGATGGAAATCTTGATTGATCCAGAACGGCCAGGTGACTTTAACCAAGCTTTGATGGATTTGGGTTCTGATATAGAGGCTCCAGTTAATCCTCGACCAGAAGAAAGTCCTGTTAAGGAATTTAGCGCAGCGTATCAGAATGGAACTATGGATGTATATCCGATTAAAGAACCCAAGAAAAAGCCTCTCCCAATCTATCTCAAGGCTTTGGTTGTGCGCAATGACCGTGGTCAATATCTTCTTGAGAAAAATGAAAGTGAGAAACTGCTAGCCGGTTTTTGGCATTTCCCCTTGATAGAAGTAGAGAAGTTTTCACAGGAAGAGGAACAGCTGAATCTGTTTGCTCAGGTCGCTGAAAAAAGCGTTACTTTCGGTCCAACACCCCAAGAAAGTTTTGAGCAAGATTATGATTTAGAAGTTGATTGGTCCCATCAAGTATTTGATCAAGTCAAGCATGTATTTAGTCATCGGAAATGGCATATTCAAATCCTAGCGGGTCAGGTGACAGATCCGAAACAATTTGATGACAGAGAAATTCGCTGGGTTTCTCCTCATGAATTTTCTGATTATCCATTTGCTAAACCTCAACAAAAGATTTGGCAGGCTTATAAAACAGTTCTTGAGGATGAGGGCTGGAATTAGCCATTTGTGCCTTCTTTACATTTTTTTGTTATAATAGATAAAGAAAAGGTGAACATATGAAAAAAATATTAGTTGTAGATGATGAGAAACCAATCTCAGATATTATTAAGTTTAATATGACCAAGGAAGGCTATGAGGTTGTAACAGCCTTTAACGGTAGAGAAGCTATCGAGCTATTTGAGGTGGAGCAACCAGATATTATTATCCTGGATTTGATGCTTCCTGAAATCGATGGTTTAGAAGTTGCTAAGACCATTCGTAAGACTAGCAGTGTTCCAATCATTATGCTATCGGCCAAGGATAGCGAGTTTGACAAGGTTATCGGTTTAGAACTTGGGGCAGATGATTATGTGACCAAACCCTTCTCAAATCGTGAGTTGCAAGCGCGTGTGAAGGCCTTGCTCCGTCGTACAGATCTCGCTTCAGCTGATAGTCAAGAGTCTGATGAAAAGAAATCCCAACCCCTGCAGATTGGCGATTTGGAAATTGTCCCAGATGCTTATGTGGCTAAGAAATACGGTGAGGAATTAGAGCTGACTCATCGTGAGTTTGAGCTCTTGTACCACTTGGCTTCCCATATTGGACAAGTCATTACGCGTGAACACTTACTTGAGACTGTTTGGGGTTATGACTATTTTGGTGATGTTCGTACAGTAGACGTGACCATCCGACGTTTGCGTGAAAAAATTGAAGACACTCCAAGCCGTCCAGAATACATCCTAACACGTCGTGGTGTGGGGTACTATATGAGAAATAATGATTGAAGATATTAGACAAACGATTCTGACCAGTGATTTTATCTTTATTTTGATTTTGCTGGGCTTTATCTTGGTGGTCACCTTGCTATTGCTAGAAAATCGCCGTGATAATATTCGACTAAAGCAGATTAATCAAAAGGTCAAGGATTTGATTGCAGGGGATTATTCTCGAGTTTTGGATATGCAGGGAAGTTCTGAAATTACCAACATTACCAATAACCTCAATGATTTGTCTGAGGTTATTCGTTTAACGCAGGAAAATCTGGAGCAAGAAACAAAAAGGCTTAACAGTATTCTTTCTTATATGACAGATGGAGTTCTTGCAACCAATCGTCGTGGTCAGATTACTATGATTAACGATATGGCTAAGAAACAGCTGGGTATCGTAAAAGAAGAAGCATTGAACAAAAGCATTCTAGAATTGCTTAAGATAGAGGAAGAGTATGAACTGCGTGACCTCATTACACAGATTCCCGAATTGATGATTGATTCCCAAAATGCTAATGGAGAATATCTTAGCCTTCGTGTGCGTTTTGCACTCATTCGTCGTGAGTCTGGATTCATCTCTGGTTTGGTTGCCGTTTTGCACGATACGACTGAACAGGAGAAGGAAGAGCGTGAACGGAGACTCTTCGTGTCCAATGTTAGCCATGAGTTGAGGACTCCTTTGACGAGTGTTAAATCTTATCTTGAAGCCTTAGACGAGGGAGCCTTATATGATTCTGTTGCTCCTGATTTTATCAAGGTTTCGCTTGATGAAACCAACCGTATGATGCGGATGGTGACAGATCTCTTGCATCTCTCTCGTATTGATAATGCGACCACTCAATTGGATGTGGAATTGATTAATTTTACAGCCTTCATCACCTTTATCCTCAATCGTTTCGATAAGATGAGGAGCCAGGATGAAGAGAAAAAATATGAGCTGGTTAGAGATTACCCAATCAATTCAGTTTGGATCGAGATTGATACCGATAAAATGACCCAGGTGATTGATAATATTCTCAACAATGCCATCAAGTACTCACCAGATGGTGGGAAAATCACTGTCAGCATGAAAACTACTGATGACCAGATGATTTTATCCATAAAAGACCAAGGTCTAGGTATTCCAAAGCAAGATTTGCCGAAGATTTTTGACCGCTTTTACCGTGTGGATCGTGCAAGAAGTCGTGCTCAAGGTGGAACTGGTCTAGGTCTGGCTATTGCAAAGGAAATCATCAAACAACACAATGGCTTTATTTGGGCCAAAAGTGAATACGGTAAGGGATCAACCTTTACCATCGTGCTCCCTTATGATAAGGATGCCGTAAAAGAAGAAATATGGGAGGACGAAATAGAAGATTAGAATGAGTGAAATAGGCTTTAAATACAGTATTTTAGCATCAGGTTCCAGTGGAAATTCCTTTTATCTGGAAACCCCAAAAAGAAAATCTTAGTGGATGCAGGCTTGTCTGGTAAGAAAATTACCAGTCTCTTGAGTGAAATCAACCGCAAACCTGAGGATCTGGATGCGATTTTGATTACGCATGAGCATTCCGACCATATCCATGGAGTCGGTGTATTGGCTCGTAAGTATGGTATGGATCTTTACGCTAATGAGAAAACTTGGCAAGCTATGGAAAATAGCAAGTACCTCGGTAAGGTTGATTCATCCCAGAAGCACATTTTTGAGATGGGAAAAACCAAAACCTTTGGCGATATCGACATCGAGAGTTTTGGGGTCAGCCACGATGCCGCAGCGCCACAGTTTTACCGCTTTATGAAAGATGACAAGAGTTTTGTCATGTTGACCGATACAGGTTATGTAAGTGACCGTATGGCAGGAATTGTCGAGAATGCTGACGGTTACCTCATCGAGTCCAACCACGATGTGGAGATTTTGCGAGCAGGTTCTTACGCTTGGCGACTCAAACAGCGAATCCTATCTGATCTTGGTCACCTCTCTAACGAAGACGGTGCTGAGGCCATGATTCGTGCAATGGGAAATCGGACTAAGAAAATCTACCTTGGACATTTGTCTAAGGAGAACAATATCAAAGAACTGGCTCATATGACCATGGTCAATCAGCTAGCACAAGCTGATTTGGATGTAGGAGTAGACTTTAAGGTTTACGACACCTCTCCCGATACCGCAACACCACTGACAGATATATAAAAAAGAAGGCGAGTGCCTTCTTTTATTATCTTTTACAATCCTGCAAATTCTTTGATTTCTTGTGCTGACATTGAAGAGTCGCAACGGACATTGATTTGACCATCTGCAACGTGGACAAAGCCTGGAACAGTTGGAATTCCATAACGTGAACGGAATTCTTGCAACTCATTGAGTTGACTTGGTTCTTCACTGTTGATGAAGTAGATGTGTGCTTTAGTTTCAGATAGGACACCTGCCAATGTGCCAGCAAATTTACGACAGTAAGGACAAGTTTTGCGACCGATGAAGAAGGTTGCTGTTTCTTTATTATTGAGTGCTTCTTGGGCACGGGCAACAGTAGTCACTTCAAGGTCTTTAATATCTTCTAAAAACTGATTCATAAGAATACCTCTCTTTTTTTGATAAAACTAGTATGCCACAAAGTTTATAAAATTGCTCGGATTTGATACGAAAAAAAGATGAGATCGTTTTATCTCATCTTTCATCTTGCTTATTTTACAAAGGCATTGATTTCTGCTTCGATGTTGGCGATCTTAGCTTGAGAATCTTCGTTGCTTTGACCCACCACGGCAATGTAGAACTTGATTTTTGGTTCTGTACCTGAAGGGCGAACAGCGATCCAAGAACCATCCGCAAGAGTGTATTTCAAAACATCACTTGGAGGAGTTGTTAAGGCAGTTACAATACCATCAGCAGTAGTAGAAGTTTGTGCCTTGAAGTCTTCTGTGATTGAGATAGCAGTAGCGTTAAATTCTTTCGGACCATTGTCACGGAACTTAGCCATGATTGCTTTGATTTGCTCAGCTCCATCGACACCTGAAAGAGTAACAGAGATGGTCTTTTCAGCATAGTAGCCATACTCTTTGTAAATTTCTTCAATACCGTCAGCGAGTGTCAAACCACGTGAACGATAGTAGGCAGCAAGTTCAGCAACGACAAGAACGGCTTGGATCGCGTCTTTATCACGTACGAATGGTTTGATCAAGTAACCGAAGCTTTCTTCAAATCCCATCATGTAAGTGTGATTGTGTTTTTCTTCGAATTCCTGGATTTTTTCAGCGATGAATTTGAAACCAGTCAAAACGTTGAACATGGTTGCGCCGTAGCTTTCAGCAATCTTCGTTACCAAGTCAGTTGATACGATGGATTTGCAGAGGGCTGCATTTTCAGGAAGAGTTCCAGCATTTTTGTGGGCTTCCAAGATGTATTTAGCCATGATAGCGCCGATTTGGTTACCTGAAAGGTTAAGGTAGCTACCATCTTTTTGAAGGACTTCAACACCAACACGGTCAGCGTCAGGGTCAGTTGCAACAAGAACATCCGCACCAACTTGACGACCAAGCTCTTCAGCAAGGGCGAAAGCTGCTTGGCTTTCTGGGTTTGGAGATTTCACAGTAGAGAAATCAGGGTCTGGAGTTGCTTGCGCTTCAACGACTTGGACAGAGTCAAATCCTGCTTGAGCAAGGGCACGACGAGCCAACATTTCTCCAGTACCATGAAGTGGTGTGTAGATAATCTTCATGTCTTTACCGAATTCTTCAATCAAGGCTGGGTTGATGTTAACATCTTTGACTTCTTTGAGGTATTCAACATCGACAGCTTCGCCGATCACTTCAATCAAGCCAGAAGCTTTTTCAGCTTCGACATCAGCAACTTCGACAGCGAATGGATTTTCGATTGCACGAATATAAGTAGTCAAAGCGTTCGCATCGTGTGGAGGCATTTGACCGCCATCTTCACCATAAACCTTGTAACCGTTAAATGGAGCAGGGTTGTGGCTGGCAGTAATCATGATACCTGCGAAACAGTTGAGGTGACGAACAGCGAATGAAAGTTCTGGAGTTGGACGAAGGCTTTCAAATACATAAGATTTGATACCATGTTTAGCAAGAACTGCAGCAGATTCAAAGGCAAACTCAGGTGAGAAGTGACGACTATCATAGGCAATTGCCACACCACGTTCTTTTTCATTTCCACCTTTTGATTCAATCAAACGAGCCAATCCTTCAGTTGCTTGACGGACAACATAGATATTGATACGATTTGTACCAGCACCGATTAAGCCACGCATACCAGCAGTACCAAATTCAAGATTTGCATAGAAGGCATCTTCCTTTGTTTTTTCATCCATATTTTCCAAATCTTGACGAAGGTAGTCAGGAAGTTCAGCAAAATCGACCCATTTTTGATAATTTTCTTGGTAAGTCATAAAGTGTCTCCTTTTTTGTAAATTCTTTTAATCGCTTTCATTATATCACGATTTATCATTTTAGTAAAACGTTAGCATAACTTTCTGAAAAAGCTTGAAATGAAATGGATCCTATAGTCTTGAACCCCTTAGGGAAACATGCTATACTACCTATATGATTATTTTACAAGCTAATAAAATTGAACGTTCATTTGCAGGAGAGGTTCTTTTTGATAATATCAATCTGCAAGTAGATGAACGAGATCGGATTGCCCTCGTTGGGAAAAATGGTGCAGGTAAGTCTACTCTTTTGAAGATTTTGGTTGGAGAAGAGGAGCCAACCAGTGGAGAAATCAATAAGAAAAAAGATATTTCTCTATCTTACCTAGCCCAAGATAGCCGTTTTGAGTCTGAAAATACCATCTACGATGAAATGCTCCATGTTTTTGATGATCTACGTCGGACTGAGAAGCAACTTCGTCAGATGGAGTTGGAGATGGGTGAAAAGTCTGGTGAGGATTTGGATAAACTGATGGCGGATTATGACCGTTTGTCAGAGAATTTCCGTCAAGCAGGCGGCTTTACCTATGAAGCTGATATCCGTGCTATCTTGAATGGTTTCAAGTTTGATGAATCTATGTGGCAGATGAAAATTGCTGAGCTTTCTGGCGGTCAAAATACTCGTCTGGCACTGGCTAAAATGCTCCTTGAAAAGCCCAATCTCTTGGTCTTGGACGAGCCAACCAACCACTTGGATATTGAAACCATAGCCTGGTTGGAAAATTACTTGATAAACTATAGCGGTGCCCTCATTATTGTCAGCCACGACCGTTACTTCTTAGACAAGGTTGCGACGATTACGCTGGATTTGACCAAACATTCTTTGGATCGCTATGTGGGAAATTACTCTCGTTTCGTTGAACAAAAAGAGCAAAAGCTAGCAACGGAAGCTAAGAACTATGAAAAGCAGCAGAAGGAAATCGCTGCTCTGGAAGACTTTGTCAATCGTAATCTAGTACGAGCTTCGACAACCAAACGTGCCCAATCTCGCCGGAAACAACTGGAAAAAATGGAGCGTTTGGACAAGCCTGAAGCTGGCAAGAAATCAGCCAATATGACTTTCCAGTCTGAAAAAACATCAGGAAATGTCGTTTTGACAGTTGAAAATGCTGCTATTGGCTATGATGGGGAAATATTGTCAGAACCTATCAATCTTGACCTTCGTAAAATGAATGCTGTTGCCATAGTAGGACCAAATGGCATTGGGAAGTCAACCTTTATCAAGTCAATAGTAGACCAGATCCCTTTTATCAAAGGAGAGAAGCGTTTTGGTGCCAATGTTGAGGTCGGCTACTATGACCAGACTCAAAGCAAGTTGACACCAAGTAATACTGTTCTGGATGAACTTTGGAATGATTTTAAACTGACACCAGAAGTTGAAATACGTAACCGTCTTGGCGCTTTCCTCTTCTCAGGGGATGATGTTAAAAAATCAGTTGGAATGCTGTCTGGTGGCGAGAAAGCTCGTTTGCTTCTTGCAAAACTTTCAATGGAAAACAATAACTTCCTGATTCTTGACGAGCCGACCAACCACTTGGACATTGATAGCAAGGAAGTTTTGGAAAATGCCCTGATTGACTTTGATGGAACCCTTCTTTTCGTCAGTCACGACCGTTATTTCATCAACCGTGTAGCCACTCATGTTTTGGAATTGTCCGAGAATGGTTCGACCCTCTATCTAGGAGATTATGACTACTATGTTGAGAAGAAAGCAGAAGTAGAAGCGAGCCAGACAGAGGAAGCTTCAATGAGTAATCAAGCAAAAGAAGCAAGTCCAGCTAATGACTACCAGGCACAAAAAGAAAGTCAAAAAGAAGCCCGCAAGCTCATGCGTCAAATCGAGAGTTTGGAAGTTGAAATCGAAGAGTTAGAAACTCAAAGCCAAGCCATTTCTGAAAAAATGCTGGAAACCAATGATGCTGAAAAACTCATGGAATTGCAGGCTGAACTGGACAAAATCAGCCATCGTCAAGAAGAGGCTATGCTTGAGTGGGAGGAATTATCGGAGCAGGTGTAGAAGGAGTAATAGATGACAGAATATAAATATTTTAACAATGTGTATAAGAAAGTAGCTAACAAAAAGTTTTCAGACAGTATTGTTCTTTTTAAAGATGATTGGAATGACTATAATTATTACATTACTTTTCATGTTTATTACTATGACAAGGATTGTGGTGAAAGCTACATAGGTAGTTATAGAATTTATGAAGCAGAGCTAGAAGAACAAAAGGATATTAACGGAATTAAATCTATTTTTAAATTGACTAAAGCTGATTTTGATAAGAATCAAAAATATTCTTTGGCTTGTAATCTAGAATTTTATCGAAACTTATATGAACTATGTTCAAAAAATTATGATGAATTTCTTACAATACATAATGATTTAACACTTAATGATTTACCAGAAGAAATAAAAGAAAATGAAGGAGTTAAGTTTGCTCTTTTAAGAAATGATGGGGTAACAAATAGTAAAGATATAATTAAATTTAATAAAGCTCTAAAAAAACTAGATTCGAATTTAAATGTTGGGAATTACCTTTTCTCTGATATTATTCCAAAATACTTTGTGGATTTATTAAAGAGTAAAAGATTTACCGAAATTGAACGAGATATTGTAAAAGTAGTCAAGATAAGTCGTTTTAACTATAGTCTATTAAAAAGTTTGGTTGAATCATATATTAAGAATTCAATGGAGGATACCGATGATAAGAAATGCTATAATATTCTGTCTAAGTTGCTTGAACAGACTAATTTTGATCAATTAAAGTCAGAACTAGAAACTATTAAAAATGAATATTTAGAAATAATATCAACTAGCGTTAAGAAAATTAAGGATACATTAAGATACTCTCAGATTACAGCCGTTAATAGTTTTATCCACTACACTTCCTTAAGCACATTAAAATTTTTGCTTTATAAACCTGATAATGAGAAAAATGATTCTAACAAATCTGATGAAAATAAG
>NZ_KQ969037.1:361441-520949 GCF_001578705.1 Streptococcus oralis
GCAATGCGCGACAGATGAATGATCCAAACGAAGGATATACACTTTTTAAGCTTATAGGTATTGAAAAAAATGAGTTACCTAAAACTGATTATGATACATCACCGTTCTTCTTTGCTTCTATGACACAAACTGGAAGTGAATCAAATCTAGATGATAGTCTTCCAATGTGGAAGCAGTATGGTGATGATGCAAAAGGGATTAATCTAACATATCATTCTGAGTACATTAAAAGCTTAATGGAAGAAGGAATAGAAATTTATAAAGTTTGTTATAATCCTGCAAAAGATGCATTATTAAATGAAGAAATAAATTCAATAAAATCAGCATTTAACGAAATTAAAAATTATAGCGATGATAAAGAAAAAGAAGCTATCTTTTTATCAGCATTAAACCTAATTGATGATATCCGTTATTTATTTAAAGATGTAGATTATAGTTATGAAAATGAATATAGAATTATTAAATCTTATGAAGGAGAGGAAGATGTTATTTTTTCTAGCGAAAGTTCTAACAGTGTGATTCCTGGTCTATATGCTTATATTGACAAAGAACTAAAATATTCAAAAATTAAACTTGGTCCTAAATGTGATGATATTGATTTTGTTGCTCCCTATATAAAATTCGTTGATCGAAATATTGAAGTAACTAAGTCGCAAATATCTTATCGTTAATTCATTAATTTTGAGTGTTTATTTTGTTAAAAAGGGTGTAAGAGATGGAACATCTTGGAAAGGTATTTCGTGAATTTCGAACAAGCGGGAAGTACTCCTTAAAAGAGGCGGCAGGTGAATCGTGTTCAACCTCTCAATTATCTCGCTTCGAGCTTGGGGAATCTGATCTAGCAGTTTCCCGTTTCTTTGAGATTTTGGATAATATTCATGTGACTATTGAAAATTTCATGGACAAGGCTAGGAATTTTCAAAATCATGAACATGTTGCCTTAATGGCACAGATTATTCCGCTTTACTACTCAAATGATATTGCAGGTTTTCAAAAGCTTCAAAAGGAACAGCTCAAGAAAGCGAAGAGTTCGACCAATCCCCTCTATTTTGAGCTGAATTGGATTTTGTTACAGGGTCTGATTTGTCAAAGAGATGCTCATTACACGATGAGTCAGAGTGATTTGGAAAAAGTAGCAGATTATCTTTTTCAAACAGAGGAATGGACCATGTATGAGTTGATTCTTTTCGGAAATCTCTATACTTTCTACAATGTGGACTATGTGGCTCGGATTGGCAGAGAAGTCATGGAGCGAGAAGACTACTACAAAGAAATTGGTCGGCATCGAAAACTTGTTTTGATTTTAGCTCTTAACTGTTACCAGCATTGTTTGGAAAACCGTTCCTTTACGGATGCGGACTATTTTGAGGGCTATGTGGAGAAGTTGATTGGAAATGGTATCAAGCTTTATGAGCGCAATATCTTCCATTATCTCAAAGGTTTCTCCCTCTACCAGAGAGATTTGAAAGAAGAAGGTTGTAGTCAGATGCAGGAAGCCATGCATATTTTTGATGTGCTTGGACTTCCAGAGCAAGTGGCTTACTATCAGGAACATTATGAAAAATTTGTAAATCCTTAAATTTCCCAAATAAGGGAAAAATAAAGAGACTCCTTTCAGTTTTGATACAATAGTTTCAAAATTTGAGAGGAGCTTTTTATATGAATCGACATGCAATCCAGTTGATTAGTCGTGGGGCTATTAATAAAATAGGAAATATGCTCTATGATTATGGAAATAGTGTTTGGTTAGCATCAATGGGGACGATAGGACAGACTGTTCTTGGGATTTATCAAATTTCTGAGTTGGTTACATCGATTCTAGTCAATCCCTTTGGCGGAGTGATTTCAGACCGCTTTTCGCGTCGCAAAATTTTGATGACGACAGACTTGATTTGCGGTATTCTCTGTTTAGCTATTTCTTTCATCAGAAATGATAGCTTGATGATTGCTGCCTTGATTTTTGCCAATATTGTTCAGGCGGTTGCCTTTGCATTTTCTCGTACAGCCAATAAAGCCATTATAACTGAGGTTGTAGAAAAAGACGAGATTGTGACATATAATGCTCGCTTAGAGCTCGTTTTGCAGGTTGTAGGTGTTAGCTCCCCTGTACTTTCTTTCCTCGTTTTACAATTTGCCAGTCTCCATATGACGCTTGTTTTAGATGCCATTAGTTTTTTCATCGCATTTACATTAGTAGCTTTCCTTCCCAAAAAAGAGACTCAGGAACAAGAGAAAAAGACTTTCAGCTGGAAAAATATTTTTGCTGATATGAAAGAAGGACTTGGCTATATCTGGCGCCAGCAAGAGATTTTTTTCCTTTTGTTAGTAGCTTCCAGTGTTAATTTCTTTTTTGCAGCTTTTGAGTTTCTCCTCCCTTTTTCAAATCGGCTTTACGGGGTAGAAGGAGCTTATGCAACTATTTTAACTATGGGCGCTATTGGTTCCATTGTGGGAGCTCTCCTAGCTAGTAAAATAAAGGCAAGTGTTTATAATCTTTTGATTCTATTGGCTTTGACTGGAGTTGGAGTTTTTATGATGGGATTACCACTGCCAACTTTTCTTTCCTTTTCTGGAAATTTAGTTTGTGAACTGTTTATGACGATTTTTAATATTCACTTTTTTACTCAGGTGCAAACCAAGGTTGAGGGGGAATACTTGGGGAGGGTGCTAAGCACCATTTTTACTTTAGCCATTCTCTTTATGCCAATTGCAAAAGGCCTTATGACAGTGCTGCCAAGTGTACATCTCTCTTCTTTCCTGATAATTGGAAGCGGGGTCGTTATCCTGTCTTGTCTATCCCTTGTTTACGTACGAAGTCGTTTCGAAAAAGAGTCATAATTTCTATTTTTTAGAAAATATTTCAATACTAACCATTTTTCAGTCCTTCTCTATTGTGAGGAGGGCTTGATTTGTGGTAAAATGGTTTTATGAATGAAAGAATGAATGAGTTAGTTGCCTTGCTCAATCGCTATGCGACCGAGTACTATACGAGTGACAATCCCTCGGTGTCAGATAGCGAGTATGATCGCCTCTACCGAGAGTTAGTTGAGTTGGAAGCTGCCTATCCAGATCAAGTTTTAGCAGATAGTCCGACCCATCGCGTTGGTGGTAAGGTTTTAGATGGTTTTGAAAAATACAGTCATCAGTATCCTCTTTATAGTTTGCAGGATGCTTTTTCACGTGAAGAGTTAGAAGCTTTTGATGCGCGTGTTCGCAAAGAATTACCCCATCCCACCTATATCTGTGAGTTGAAAATAGATGGTTTGTCCATCTCGCTTACGTATGAAAAGGGGATTTTGGTTGTCGGTGCCACACGTGGGGATGGTTCTGTTGGTGAAAATATCACAGAAAACCTCAAGCGTGTCAAGGACATTCCTTTGACCTTGCCAGAAGAACTTGATATTACCGTTCGTGGAGAGTGTTATATGCCACGCACTTCATTTGATCAGGTTAACCAAGCTCGCCAAGAAAATGGGGAGCCTGAATTTGCCAATCCTCGTAACGCGGCAGCAGGCACCTTGCGTCAGTTGGATACGGCGGTAGTGGCCAAACGCAATCTTGCCACGTTCCTCTATCAAGAAGCTAGCCCCTCTACCAGAGACAGCCAAGAAAAGGTCTTGAAGCATCTTGAACAGCTTGGCTTTGTAGTTAATCCTAAACGTATTCTAGCTGAAAGTATAGATGAGATATGGGATTTTATCCAAGAAGTAGGACAAGAACGAGAGAAACTGCCTTATGATATCGATGGGGTAGTAATCAAGGTCAACGACCTAGCAGGTCAAGAGGAACTTGGTTTTACCGTTAAAGCGCCCAAGTGGGCAGTCGCCTATAAATTCCCTGCTGAAGAAAAAGAAGCTCAGCTCCTTTCAGTTGACTGGACAGTAGGTCGTACAGGTGTTGTGACTCCGACTGCCAATCTAACACCTGTTCAGCTTGCTGGGACAACTGTTAGCCGTGCAACTCTTCACAACGTAGATTATATCGCTGAAAAGGATATCCGAAAAGACGATACGGTTATCGTTTATAAGGCTGGAGATATCATCCCTGCTGTTTTGCGTGTAGTAGAGTCCAAGCGTGTTTCTGAAGAAAAACTAGATATTCCGACTAATTGTCCAAGTTGTGATAGCCAGTTGCTTCACTTTGAAGATGAAGTGGCTCTTCGTTGTATCAATCCTCGCTGTCCTGCTCAAATTATGGAAGGTTTGATTCACTTTGCCTCTCGTGATGCCATGAATATCACCGGACTTGGTCCTTCCATAGTTGAGAAACTCTTTGCTGCCAATCTTGTTAAGGATGTGGCAGATATTTACCGTTTGAAAGAAGAAGACTTCCTCCTTTTAGAAGGTGTCAAGGAAAAGTCTGCCTCTAAACTGTATCAGGCTATTCAAGCATCCAAGGAAAACTCTGCTGAAAAACTCTTGTTTGGTTTGGGAATTCGCCATGTCGGAAGTAAGGCTAGTCAGCTCTTGCTCCAACACTTCCACTCTATTGAAAATCTAGCCCAAGCTGATCCAGAGGAAGTGGCAAGTATCGAAAGTTTGGGTAGTGTGATTGCTCAAAGTCTTCAGACTTATTTTGCTACAGAAGGATCGAAGATTCTCTTAGACGAGTTGAAAGAAGCTGGAGTTAATCTGAATTACAAAGGAAAGCAAGTAGTAGCGGATGCGGCTTTATCAGGTTTGACCGTTGTACTCACGGGGAAATTGGAACACCTCACGCGCTCTGAAGCCAAAAGTAAACTCGAAAGTCTGGGTGCCAAAGTAACAGGTAGCGTATCCAAGAAAACAGATCTAGTCGTAGCAGGAGCCGATGCAGGAAGTAAGCTCCAAAAAGCTCAAGAACTTGGTATCGAAGTTCGCGATGAAGCTTGGTTGGAAAGTTTGTAAAGAATAGCAGAAAGCTAGGTGTTAGATAGTCTCAAACTATCTCTCCTGATGTGTTTTGACATGGTTAAAATCTGTTGTCCATCGTGATTAAATGCCAACTGAATCCATCAGAATCAAATAAAATTAAAATAGAAATTAGAAATTAGGAAAAAACATGTACAATTATCCCGTTCTTCTCCATTTTCATAGAAAAAATGGAGATTATACAGCTTGCTCATTTAGCACAGACCGAGATGAAAACAAAAACTCTTTAACTTCAGAGACCACTTATTTTGGTCTTCAGTTTTCTTTTACCGTGACCAGTCAGGAAAAGGTGGATAGTTTCACCTTCAAAGCCGAGATAGATGGTGTATTAAAAGAATATCTTGTACGTTTTAACTACTATCCCTTGCTAACAGAAGCATGGATTTTAGAGGGCGACGAGACTGTTTATTATTCTGAAAACCCAGCTATTGCTAGTCCTTACTATAAAGATCAAAATCCTTTTGCCTTTGATAAAGCCATCCATAGCGCAAGCTTTGATCATCACTGGGGATATCAAGGAGACTTGGGCTGCCAAGGATCTGATTCCCAGACCAGTTTTAAACTTTGGGCTCCAACAGCTACAGCTGTTCAGGTGGTTGTCTATGAAAACACTAGTAACGATGCACCTATTTGGAAAACCTTTAATCTAGAGCGTGGCAATAGCTATTCATATAGTCATAAGTACAATACCATTGGTGTGTGGAGTCTAGACTTAGATGAAAATCTTGCTGGTAAGGCTTATCAGTATCAAATTGAATTTCCTCACCACCAGACTTTGACGAGAGATCCTTACACAACTGCAACAAGTCCTGACGGGAAACGTTCTGTTATTCTTTCTCGCAAAGACAGACAAGTAGAAAGATTTGAAGTCAAACATGGGACAGAAGCGCCATGGCGTTTGGAGAATCCATGTAAAGCAGTTATCTGTGAAATGCATATTCGAGATTTTACCAAATCGCCTACATCTGGTGTTCCTGAAGAACTCCGCGGAACCTTCTTGGGTGCTGCTCAGACTGGAACAGTTAACCAGTACGGTCAAGCAACCGCCTTTGACTATATTAAAGAACTTGGTTGCAACTATGTTCAACTTCAACCCATCTTTGATCGTCATAAGGAATATGATCAAGATGGAAATGTAACCTATAACTGGGGTTATGATCCTCAAAACTACAACGCACCAGAAACGAGCTTCTCTAGCAATCCAGATGATCCCGGACAAGTTATTCGAGACCTCAAGACCATGATTCAGGCTTATCATGATGCAGGAATCGGTGTCATTATGGACGTGGTTTATAACCATACCTTTTCAACAGTTGACGCTCCATTCCAGACAACTGTTCCCGATTATTTCTATCGTATGAATCGTGATGGAACTTTTCAAAACGGTACGGGAGTAGGAAATGAAACTGCAAGTGAGCACGAGATGTTCCGCAAGTATATGATTGATTCCATCCTTTATTGGGTGAAAGAATACAATATTGACGGTTTCCGTTTCGACTTGATGGGCATTCATGATGTCAAAACTATGCAGGCAATTCGTTGGGCACTGGATGAGGTCGATCCGCGTATTCTCACTTATGGAGAAGGCTGGGATATGGGAACAGGTCTTGCTCCTTATGATAAGGCTAAGAAGGATAACGCCTATCAGATGCCAAATATAGGTTTCTTTAACGATAATCAGCGTGATGCGATCAAAGGAGGAGAAGTTTATGGAGCAATCAAATCAGGATTTGTGAGTGGTGCTGCTACAGAACCAATCGTCGCCAGGGCTATTCTTGGTAGCCGAGAGTTGGGATCCTATCTCAGTCCAAACCAAGTTCTCAACTATGTTGAAGCTCATGACAATTACAATCTTCATGACTTGCTAGCAACCCTTCATCCTGATAAGAGTTCCGACCAGATTATGCGCAAGGTTGAGACAGCGACAGCTATGAACCTTCTCATGCAAGGTATGTCCTTTATGGAACTTGGTCAAGAGTTTGGACGAACTAAGTTGATTCCAACTGGTGAACATGGAGAACTAACTCCTGCAGACCGAGAACGTGCTATGAATAGCTATAATGCTCCGGACAGTGTTAACCAAGTCAACTGGGATCTGATCAATGAACGCCAAGACAGCATTGAGTTTATTCGTCAGATTATCCGCCTAAAAACGCAAATCAGTGCCTTCTCTTATCCAACATATGAAGAAATTTACCGTCATGTCTTTGTCCATACAGCTGCTGAGAATAGCGGGTGGATTGTTTATGAGATTCACGGTGGAGCAGAGCACTTATTGGTGGTATTCAATGCTAAGGGAACCTCCTTCTACTTTGAAAATGCAGGTAAGCTTGAAATGTTCCTTACCAACAGTCGTTCAAAACAAGAAAATGTTATTGATGATATTAGCGTCGCAGTTTTAAAAGTGCTCTCATAAATTAATGTAGTAAAAAGGGTTAGATTATCTAATCCTTTTTGTCATTTATGAGATTTTTAATGAAGAGTAGAATTAAGTTTCAAATAATTTGAAGGATCAAGATTGTGAAAAAAATCTCAATTTTTTCACAAAAGGGTTGTAATTTTCTGAAAATTTGATAAAATAAGTCTTAATAATTTTCAGGAGGAAGAAAATTGGCAAGATATCAGAATTTAGTAAATGGAAATTGGAAATCATCTGAAAAGGAAATTACAATCTATTCACCCATTAATCAGGAAAAGCTGGGGACAGTACCGGCTATGAGTCAAGCTGAAGTAGATGAGGCTATGAAAGCTGCGCGTGCAGCTCTCCCAGCATGGCGTGATTTAGCATCAGTTGAGCGTGCAGCCTATTTGCATAAGACAGCAGACATTTTGGAACGTGATAAAGAAAAAATTGGTACAATTCTTGCCAAAGAGGTTGCTAAAGGGATAAAAGCAGCCATTGGAGAAGTAGTACGTACAGCAGATTTGATTCGTTTTGCTGCAGAAGAAGGTCTCCGTATCACTGGACAAGCAATGGAAGGGGCGGTTTTGAAGCTGCAAGTAAAAACAAACTAGCCGTTGTCCGTCGTGAGCCAGTTGGTGTCGTTTTAGCTATCGCGCCATTTAACTATCCAGTTAACCTTTCTGGATCTAAGATTGCTCCGGCTTTGATTGCAGGAAATGTCGTCATGTTTAAACCACCAACACAAGGATCTATCTCAGGTCTGTTATTAGCCAAGGCTTTTGATGAGGCAGGTATTCCAGCAGGAGTATTTAATACGATAACTGGCCGTGGTTCTGAAATCGGTGACTATATCATTGAACACCAAGAAGTTAACTTTATCAACTTTACTGGCTCGACTCCAATTGGTGAGCGAATCGGTCGTTTAGCTGGAATGCGTCCTATCATGCTTGAACTTGGTGGGAAAGATGCAGCTATTGTTCTCGAAGATGCAGACTTGGAACACGCAGCTAAACAAATCGTCGGTGGAGCCTTTAGCTACTCTGGTCAGCGTTGTACCGCTATCAAACGTGTTTTGGTTGTGGAAAGCGTAGCAGACAGATTGACTGAATTGCTCCAAGCTGAAGTTGCTAAGCTAACAGTCGGTGACCCATTTGACAATGCAGATATCACACCTGTTATTGACAATGCTTCAGCTGATTTCATCTGGGGATTGATTCAGGACGCTCAAGAAAAGGGTGCCAAAGCGCTCAGTCCAATCAAACGTGAGGGCAATCTCATTTGGCCAGGACTTTTTGATTATGTCACAAGAGATATGAAATTAGCATGGGAGGAACCGTTTGGCCCTGTTCTCCCAATTATCCGTGTTTCCGATGCAAATGAAGCGGTAGCAATTGCCAATGAATCTGAGTTCGGTCTTCAATCCTCTGTCTTTACAAACGACTTTAAGAAGGCATTTGAAATTGCTGAAAAACTTGAAGTTGGAACGGTTCATATTAATAACAAAACACAACGTGGACCAGATAATTTCCCATTCCTTGGTGTAAAGGGTTCTGGTGCAGGAGTGCAAGGGATTAAATACAGCATTGAAGCAATGACAAATGTCAAATCCATTGTTTTTGATGTGAAGTAATCTAAAAAATCAGGAATTTAGCTTCCTGATTTTTATTTTTGCTCAAAAATTCAGTTAGAATTTGAAAAATAACGAATGTTTTGATATTATACTAAGCAAATATATGTAAATCATTTATTTTTTCAACAATTAAATGAAAAATTATATAATGTTAAAATATATTTTCTAAAATTTTCAAGATATTTTTTAAGAAATTCCGTAAACTGCTTGAAAGTTCTTTTAAAAGATAGTATAATAGAATTATAGAAAACGCTTACAAAAAGAAAGGGGATTGGATGAATAATCAAGAAGCATTGAGAACCTTCACTACTGGAGAAAATTTTCATCTTCAGCACTATCTAGGAGCACATAAAGAGGAAAAAGACGGAGAAATTGGTTTTATCTTCCGTGTTTGGGCACCTAACGCTCAGGCTGTGCACTTAGTTGGTGATTTTACAAACTGGACAGAGCATCAAATTCCCATGGTTCGTAATGAAGCAGGTGTTTGGGAAGTCTTCACAAGTCTGGCTCATGAAGGACAGATTTATAAGTATCATATCACGCGTGCAAATGGGCACCAGATTATGAAAATTGATCCATTGGCGGTTCGTTTTGAGGCTCGTCCGGAGACTGGAGCCATCCTGACTGATATTCCAGAGAAAAAATGGAAAGATGGTCTTTGGCTAGCTAGGAGAAAACGCTGGGGCTTTTTTGAGAGACCAGTCAATATTTATGAAGCCCACGCTGGATCTTGGAAGAGAAATCCAGATGGTAGTCCATACAGCTTTGCACAACTCAAGGAAGAACTCATTCCATACCTTGTTGAGATGAATTACACTCACATCGAGTTTATGCCTTTAATGGCTCACCCGCTTGGATTGAGTTGGGGCTACCAGCTTATGGGTTACTTTGCTATGGAGCATTCTTACGGGCGACCAGAAGAATTCCAAGATTTTGTTGAGGAATGTCATTTAAACAATATCGGTGTAATTGTGGATTGGGTTCCAGGTCATTTTACCATCAACGATGACGCCCTTGCTTATTACGATGGAACACCAACTTTTGAATACCAAGACCACAATAAGGCCCATAACTACGGTTGGGGAGCTCTTAACTTTGACCTTGGGAAGAATGAAGTCCAGTCCTTCTTGATTTCTAGCATTAAATTCTGGATTGAATTTTATCATTTAGATGGTATTCGAGTGGATGCAGTCAGCAATATGCTCTACCTAGACTATGATAATGCTCCTTGGACTCCAAACAAAGACGGTGGCAATCTCAACTACGAAGGCTACTATTTCCTTCAACGTTTGAACACTGTTATCAAGTTAGCGCATCCAGATGTGATGATGATTGCAGAAGAAAGTTCATCAGCAACAAAGATTACTGGTATGAAAGAAATGGGCGGTCTAGGATTTGACTACAAGTGGAATATGGGCTGGATGAATGATATTCTCCGTTTCTACGAGGAAGACCCAATTTATCGTAAGTATGATTTTAACTTGGTAACCTTCAGCTTCATGTACGTTTTCAATGAAAACTACCTCTTACCATTCTCACATGATGAAGTCGTACATGGTAAGAAGAGCATGATGCACAAGATGTGGGGAGATCGCTACAATCAATTTGCAGGACTACGCAATCTCTACACTTATCAGATTTGTCATCCAGGTAAGAAACTCTTGTTCATGGGAAGCGAATATGGTCAGTTCTTAGAGTGGAAGTCTGAGGAACAGCTAGAATGGTCTAACTTGGAAGATCCAATGAATGCTAAGATGAAGTACTTCACTTCTCAACTTAATCAATTCTATAAAGAGCATCGTTGCCTTTGGGAAATTGACACCAGCTACGACGGCATCGAAATTATTGATGCGGATAATAGAGATCAGAGTGTCCTTTCCTTTATTCGTAAGAGTAAAAAGGGTGAAATGCTAGTCTGTATCTTTAATATGGCGCCTGTTGAACGAAAAGACTTTACAATCGGACTTCCTGTCGCAGGAGTTTATGAAGAAGTTTGGAATACAGAATTGGAACAATGGGGTGGTGTCTGGAAAGAATACAACCAAACGGTTCAAACTCAAGAAGGATTATGGAAAGATTATGAGCAGACCTTGACCTTTACCTTGCCAGCTATGGGAGCAAGTATCTGGAAGATTAAACGTCGCTTGAAACCAACTAAAACTGTCACAAATAAAACCCAAAAAGGAGTAGAAAATGAAGAATGAAATGCTAGCTTTGATCCTTGCAGGTGGGCAAGGAACACGTCTCGGGAAACTCACTCAAAGCATTGCCAAACCAGCAGTGCAATTCGGTGGGCGCTACCGTATCATTGACTTTGCTCTTTCAAACTGTGCTAACTCTGGGATTCACAACGTCGGTGTTATTACGCAGTATCAACCTCTTGCCTTGAACAACCATATCGGAAATGGTTCGAGCTGGGGACTAGATGGTATTAACACAGGTGTTTCCATCCTTCAACCCTACTCTGCAAGTGAAGGAAACCGTTGGTTTGAAGGGACTAGCCACGCTATCTACCAAAACATTGACTACATCGATAGTGTTAACCCAGAATATGTTCTCATCCTCTCTGGAGACCATATTTACAAGATGGACTATGATGACATGCTCCAATCTCACAAGGACAACAATGCCAGTTTGACAGTAGCTGTCTTGGATGTACCCCTCAAAGAAGCTAGCCGTTTTGGTATCATGAATACTGACGCAAACAATCGTATCGTCGAATTCGAAGAAAAACCTGCTCAACCTAAGTCTACTAAAGCTTCTATGGGGATTTATATCTTTGATTGGCAACGTCTCCGTAATATGCTAGTAGCCGCTGAAAAGAACAAGGTAGATATGTCAGACTTTGGTAAAAACGTTATTCCAAATTACCTTGAGTCTGGAGAAAGCGTTTATGCTTATGAATTCAAAGGCTACTGGAAAGACGTTGGTACTATCGAGTCTCTATGGGAAGCAAATATGGAATACATTGATCCAAATAACGCTTTGGATAGTCGTGATCGTCAGTGGAAAATCTACTCACGGAACTTGATTTCACCACCAAACTTTATTGGAAAACACGCTCATGTAGAAGATTCTTTAGTTGTGGATGGCTGTCTCGTGGATGGAACTGTTAAGCATTCTATTCTCTCAACAGAAGCGCAAGTACGTGAGGGTGCTGAAGTAGTAGACTCTGTAATCATGAGTGGTGCCATTATCGGAAAAGGTGCAAAAATTAAACGTGCCATCATTGGTGAAGGTGCTGTTATTTCTGAAGGTGTCGAAATTGATGGAACAGACGAAGTACAAGTAGTAGGATATGATGAAGTAGTGGGGGTAGCAACAGATGAAGATTGATAAATATTCAGCCATTTTAGGAAACACCGTTGGTTTTCACGATATGTCAACTTTGACAGATCATCGTCCAGTAGCCAGCTTGCCATTTGGAGCAAAATATCGTTTGATCGACTTCCCTCTCTCTAGCCTTGCAAATGCTGGTGTTCGTAGTGTCTTTGGAATTTTCCAACAAGACAATATCAGTTCAGTCTTTGACCACATTCGTTCAGGACGTGAGTGGGGCTTATCTACCCTTCTCAGTCACTACTATCTAGGTATTTATAATACGCGTGTTGAAAGTAGCACAGTTGGGAAAGAATATTACCAACAGCTTCTCACTTATTTGAAACGTTCAGGATCAAATCAGACGGTTGCACTTAACTGTGATATCGTGGTGAATATTGACCTCAATCAAGTATTCCATTTACATACTACTGCCGGTCGTCCGATTACAGTTGTTTATAAGAAATTACCTAAAAAGGATATTTCAGATGTTAATGCCATCTTGGAAGTGGATGAAACAGACCATGTTCTTTCTCATAAACTTTTTGATGCCAAATCAACAGATGAACTTTTCAACATGTCTACAGATATATTCGTCGTTGATACTCCGTGGTTGATTAAGCGTTTGGAAGAAGAAGTTCAAAAAGAATACCCAGAAAAATTACGCTATGTTTTACGTGAGTTGGCAGCTAAAGAAGGTGCTTTTGCTTATGAATACACTGGCTACCTAGCCAATGTTCACTCTGTTCAGTCCTATTATCAAGCCAATATTGATATGCTGGAGTCTCAAAAATTCTACTCTCTCTTCTCACCTAACCAAAAAATTTATACCAAGGTTAAGAATGAAGAACCAACTTACTACTCAAACACCTCTAAGGTAAGTA
This sequence comes from Streptococcus oralis, assembly GCF_001578705.1. Classification (GTDB taxonomy): domain Bacteria; phylum Bacillota; class Bacilli; order Lactobacillales; family Streptococcaceae; genus Streptococcus; species Streptococcus oralis_J. The sequence continues at coordinate 374,588 of NZ_KQ969037.1, forward strand.
CTTCGCAGTTCGCCTCTGGTAGTATCATAGAGGGTGAAGTAGTTCAGTCGGTCCTATCACGTAATATTCACGTGCATAAGGATAGTCTAGTTAAAGACAGCCTTCTCTTCCCACGTGTTGTGATTGGTCAAGGTGCCCAAGTTGAGTATGCAATCTTGGACAAAGGGGTTGAAGTTGCTGACGGTGTCGTTATTCGCGGTACTGCAGAACACCCAGTTGTAGTCAAAAAAGGCGAAAAAGTTACAGAGGATATTCATTCATGAAAATTTTATTCGTAGCAGCAGAGGGTGCGCCCTTTTCAAAAACAGGTGGTTTGGGAGACGTCATTGGCGCTCTTCCCAAATCACTGGTAAAGGCAGGGCACGAAGTTGCGGTTGTCTTACCTTACTATGACATGGTAGAAGCTAAGTTCGGCGACCAGATTGAGGATGTTCTTCACTTTGAAGTGAGTGTAGGCTGGCGTAGACAGTACTGTGGTATTAAGAAGACCGTTTTGAATGGTGTTACCTTCTACTTCGTAGACAATCAAACGTATTTCTTCCGAGGTCATGTTTACGGAGATTTCGATGATGGTGAACGTTTTGCCTTCTTCCAACTGGCTGCTCTTGAAGCCATGGAGCGAATTGATTTCATTCCAGATATTCTCCATGCCCATGATTATCACACCGCTATGATTCCTTTTCTCTTGAAGGAAAAATACAGATGGATTCAGGCTTACCAAGGAATCAAGACCGTTTTAACCATTCACAATTTGGAATTCCAAGGTCAATTTTCTGAAGGAATGTTGTGGGATTTGTTCGGTGTAGGATTTGAACGGTATGCTGATGGAACCCTTCGTTGGAATGATTGCCTTAACTGGATGAAAGCAGGTATTCTCTACGCGGATCGTGTCACAACTGTTTCCCCTAGCTATGCGCACGAGATTATGACCAGTCAGTTCGGCTGCGGTTTGGACCAGATTCTTCGGATGGAGTCAGGTAAGGTTTCAGGTATTGTCAATGGTATCGATGCAGATCTTTATAATCCTCAAACAGACCCGCTTTTAGACTATCATTTTGATAAGGATGACTTGTCAGGAAAAGCACAAAACAAAGCAAAATTGCAAGAGAGAGTTGGTCTACCAGTCCGAGCAGATGTTCCGCTAGTTGGGATTGTCTCTCGTTTGACGCGCCAAAAAGGTTTTGATGTCGTTGTAGAAAGCTTGCATCGTTTCTTACAAGAGGATGTTCAAATAGTCCTTTTAGGAACAGGCGATCCTGCTTTTGAGCATTCTTTCTCATGGTTTGCTCAAGTCTATCCTGACAAGCTATCAGCAAATATCACTTTCGATGTCAAGCTCGCTCAAGAAATCTACGCAGCTTGTGATCTCTTCCTCATGCCAAGTCGTTTTGAACCATGTGGCTTATCTCAAATGATGGCTATGCGATATGGAACTCTACCATTGGTTCATGAAGTGGGTGGATTGCGTGATACTGTTCAAGCTTTCAATCCAATCGAAGGAACTGGTACAGGATTTAGCTTTGACAATTTAACACCATACTGGCTTAACTGGAGTTTCCAAACAGCCTTGGATGTTTATAAGAACCAGCCAGATGTTTGGAGAAATCTACAAAAACAAGCTATGGAATGCGATTTCTCATGGGATACAGCCTGCAAGTCTTATCTTGACTTGTACCATAGTTTAGTCAACTAATAGATAAAATCGTATGATTCTTTCATACGATTTTTGGGCTGTTTAGAAAAGAGGAGAAGTGATGACTAAAGTAATGGGGCTCTGTGTCATGGATGTTGATGGTACCTTAATAGCAGAGGAAGTGATTGACCTTTTGGGAAGAGAAGCAGGTTGCGAAGCGGAAATTTCAAAGATTACCAATCAAGCAATGCAAGGAGAACTGGACTTTGAAGGGAGTTTACGAGCGAGGGTAGCTTTGTTAAAAGGTCTTCCGATTTCGGTCTTTGATACTGTCTTCAAATCCATTCATCTTTCCCAAAATGCTCAAGAATTTATCTCCATACTTCAGAAGAATGGTATTCTAGTCGGTCTAGTGTCTGGTGGATTTACACCAATAGTTGAGAGATTAGCAAAATCCCTCGGTATCTCCTATTTCTCTGCCAACCAGTTGGAAGTCAAAGACGTTTTTTTAACAGGTAAATTAGTTGGTGAAATTGTGACAGCCCAAGTAAAACAAGCTACTCTTGAGAAATGGAGAAAAGAATTAAAACTACCCAAAGAAAGAACGATTGCCATCGGTGATGGTGCCAATGACCTTTTGATGTTAGAGTCAGCAGGTCACGGTATAGCCTTTTGTGCCAAAGAAGTCGTAAAAGCAGAGATAGCTTGTCATGTAGATCAAAGGGATTTCTTAGAAGTTCTTCCTTTGATTGATTTCTTAGAATGAGAGGGAAATATGAAAATTGTTATTGCACCTGATTCTTTTAAAGAAAGTTTGGCTGCAGAACAGGTCGCCAAAGCTATAAAAAGAGGTTTCGAGAAAGCAATTCCTAGTGTAGTTTGTTCTCTATGCCCAGTTGGGGATGGAGGCGAAGGAACTGTAGATGCCATTCGACATTCCCTTGACCTCGAAGAACAATGGCAAGAAGTGACGGGACCTTTTGGTCATAAAGAAGCAATGCGATACTTTCAGAAAGATCAAAGGGTACTCTTTGAAGTTGCTGACTTGGTTGGGTTAGGAAAGATCCCTCATGAGAAACGAAATCCTCTCCACATCCAAACTCGCGGTATCGGAGAGTTGATTCGCCATCTCATTGATCAAGGGATGAAAGAAATCTATATCGGTGTAGGTGGTACGGCTAGTAATGACGGTGGGATAGGCATTGCTGCTGGCTTAGGTTATCGTTTTCATGATAAGAATGGAAAGGAATTGCCAGCTTGCGGTCAGACTTTGCTTGAGTTCGAGTCGGTTTCAGACAGCGAGTTGTATAGGATTCCCGAAGATGTGAAGATTCGCATTTTAGCAGATGTCGTGAGCCCTTTATGTGGTCATCAAGGGGCAACCTATACATTTGGAAAACAAAAGGGCTTGGATCCTGCTTTGTTTGAGACAGTAGATTTGGCTATGTGGCGGTTCTATGAAAAATTCTCATCTTCCACCCTATCTCTGAAAGGAGCAGGAGCTGGAGGTGGGATTGCTGCTGGACTCTGCGCCTTTGCTCAGGCTAGTATCGTATCTGGGATTGACACCTGTTTGGATTTGATTGACTTTGATAAGAAAGTTGCAGGTGCTGACTTGGTTATTGTCGGAGAGGGCAGACTGGACTGTCAAAGCTTTGCTGGAAAAGCTCCTATCGGTGTAGCAAAAAGAACCCCTAACGGAGTTCCTGTTATCGCTATTTGCGGTAGTCTTGCTGACGATTTGCCTCCCCTACCATTCGAAAATATACAGGCAGCCTTTTCTATTTTAGAGAAAAGTGAACCACTAGAAGATAGTCTGAAAAAAGCAAGCCTCTATTTGGAGCACACAGCAGCCAATATTGGTCGTTTATTAAAGTTGAGGAAAGACTAGCCAAACCATTTTTTCCAGATAGATTTTTTAGGAGCCTCTGCCTTTTTCTCCTCCCAGAGGCTTGAGAAAGCAAGTCTAAGGTCCTTTTCTTCTACTTGAACAGGTTTATTCGTGTGAATGACAAGACCAAAAGGAGAGGTGATATGATCGTCTGAAACAATAGTCGCCTGACAGTTGCTTTCCTTTGCTTGTTTTAAGTAAAAGACCTGTTTGTCAAACTCGATATTTGGTGAGATTTTCAAGAAAAGTTCCTCTACCTTTTCTTGAAAACCCTCTAAAATAGAGAAAAATCCATGTTCTAATTCAGGACTATTGGCAGTACTGATATCCGCGTAGCCAAGAACTCTTTCCTCGAAAGTGCCGAGATAGCGGCGTTGTTCGCCTGGGTTTAATTTCGGCCCACCATGAGCTTTTTCTAGTAGTTGTTTTGATAAATCTGTCATAAAAACAGTATATCACAAAAATCGCAAGAAAACAGACAAAAGAAAGCGATTACTTTATAAAGTTAAGGAAAATTTGCACAAAGATAACGTTTTTTCTTGAAAAACGCTTATTTTTAAGGTATCATAGAGGTGTAAAAAATTTAACTCAAAGGAGAGTAAAAAATGTCAATTATTACTGATGTTTACGCTCGCGAAGTCCTAGACTCACGCGGTAACCCAACACTTGAAGTAGAAGTTTATACTGAATCAGGTGCTTTCGGACGTGGTATGGTTCCATCAGGAGCTTCTACTGGTGAACACGAAGCAGTTGAACTTCGCGACGGTGACAAATCTCGTTACGGTGGTCTTGGTACACAAAAAGCTGTTGACAACGTAAACAACATCATCGCTGAAGCAATCATCGGCTACGATGTACGTGACCAACAAGCTATCGACCGTGCTATGATCGCACTTGACGGTACTCCTAACAAAGGTAAATTGGGTGCAAACGCAATTCTTGGTGTGTCTATCGCTGTAGCTCGTGCTGCTGCTGACTACCTTGAAATCCCACTTTACAACTACCTTGGTGGATTCAACACTAAAGTTCTTCCAACTCCAATGATGAACATCATCAACGGTGGTTCTCACTCTGACGCTCCAATCGCTTTCCAAGAATTCATGATCGTACCTGCTGGTGCACCATCATTCAAAGAAGCTCTTCGTTGGGGTGCTGAAATCTTCCACGCACTTAAGAAAATCCTTAAATCACGTGGTTTGGAAACTGCCGTAGGTGACGAAGGTGGATTCGCTCCTCGTTTCGAAGGAACTGAAGACGGTGTTGAAACTATCCTTGCTGCGATCGAAGCTGCTGGATATGTTCCTGGTAAAGACGTATTTATCGGATTTGACTGTGCATCATCAGAATTCTACGATAAAGAACGTAAAGTTTACGACTACACTAAATTCGAAGGTGAAGGAGCAGCTGTACGTACTGCTGCAGAACAAATCGACTACCTTGAAGAATTGGTAAACAAATACCCAATCATCACTATCGAAGATGGTATGGACGAAAACGACTGGGACGGTTGGAAAGCTCTTACTGAACGTCTTGGTGGTAAAGTTCAATTGGTTGGTGACGACTTCTTCGTAACAAACACTTCTTACCTTGAAAAAGGTATTGCAGAAGGTGCTGCCAACTCAATCCTTATCAAAGTTAACCAAATCGGTACTCTTACTGAAACATTCGACGCTATCGAAATGGCGAAAGAAGCTGGTTACACTGCCGTTGTATCACACCGTTCAGGTGAAACTGAAGATTCAACAATCGCTGACATCGCAGTTGCAACTAACGCAGGACAAATCAAGACTGGTTCACTTTCACGTACAGACCGTATCGCTAAATACAACCAATTGCTTCGTATCGAAGACCAACTTGGTGAAGTAGCTGAATACCGTGGATTGAAATCATTCTACAACCTTAAAAAATAAAATAGTTCAGTGAACTATTTTATCCCGAACCTTGAAATTCAAAAGTTCGGCCGTTGATTTAACAACGTTAAAAGCCCCTCGGATTTTATCCGAAGGGCTTTTTGTATATAAAGGCAAAAAATAGAAAATAGTTTATGGTATAATAGACAAAAACACTTGTATTAGAAAGCAATTATGTCTAAAGAAATTGATATTGAGTATTACCATCAACTAGCCTTGCAAAAACAGAAGGAGCACCGCAAAGTTTTAGCAAATCTAAAGAAAAAACCTCCTAAAAACTTAGATAAGATTGCACAGCAGATCCACCAAGAAGTCTTTGCTGAGATTGATTGTACTGCCTGTGCTAACTGTTGCAAGACATTGGGGCTCGACTTCAAAGAAGCGGATATTACTCGTATTGCCAAGTATTTTAAGATGAAATTACCAGCTTTTGAAGCAGAATTTCTGCAGGTGGATGAAGATGGGGATAAGGTTTTTAAATCCATGCCTTGCCCGTTTTTAGGAGGAGACAATCTCTGCTCAATCTACGACGTTCGACCAAAGGCCTGCCGTGAATTTCCCCACACAGATCGTAAGAAGATCCATCAAATCAACCATTTGACGATTAAGAATACCTTGACCTGCCCGGCAGCTTATCTCTTTGTTGAAAAATTAAAGGATAAGTTATAGATTTTACACTTTTAAATCTTGTACAAAGATTCTAGGGTGGAAGTATCTTGTATTTGCTAGAATATAGATAGAATTGAACACGGCCTAAAAACTATGCGAAAAAGAAAAAATTACCTAGAACCAGCGTTAATTTTCCTATTTTCACTTTGCTTTTAACGACCTTTGTATCTTGTGGAGGTAAGAAAAGAAGAATATGATGCATCAATTCAATCAAACCATGGATTATTTGGAACAGCAGCTGACTGGAGAAGTGGATATGAAAAGATTTCAGCAGTTATCGGGCTATTCTTACCCTCTTTTTAGCAGGCTCTTTTCTATCCTGGCAGATATGACCTTAGCAGAATACTTGCGCAATCGCAGGCTGTCAGAAGCTGTGACAGACTTGCGGGAAAGCTCTGAGAAAGTTATTGATATAGCACTCAAATACGGCTATGAGTCTGCGGATGCCTTTAGCGCAGCTTTCAAGAAATTCCATGGTGAAACCCCCTCAGAAGTTAGAAATGGAAAAGCTTATCGGGTCTTTCCTAGACTTCAATTATCCTTAAAGATTACAGGAGGAAAGAATATGGATATCAAGATTCAAAAGAAATCTGCTTTTACTGTAGCAGGCGTCCTATTGGAAGCTATTGACAATAGCAAATGCCCGTCTGCTTGGGAGCATCTCTATGCCCATCACAGCTTTGAAAGCCTAGAAAGTTTAGGCAGTGGCCAATCCTTTGGCATCTGCTCGGATATCAAAGAAGGCGAAATCATCAACTATATGGCTGCTTATGATGTGACGGATAAAACTAAAGCAGAAGAACTAGGTCTGTCCATCAAAGATATCCCAGCCGCTGAATATGCTATCGTACCAGTCAAGGGTGCTATACCAACCAGCATCCACCATGCTTGGAAGTATGTTTTGAAAGCCTTTTTCCCAGAAACTGGCTATCGCCACTCAGGAGCGCCAGACTTTGAAGTTTACACCAAGGGAGACATGTCCTTACCGAACTACCAAATGGAACTCTGGATACCAGTGATCAAGGACTAGATTATTTTCTGATTTTTTATAAAGATGCAAACCTGACTCTGTAGAAAGAACCTCTACAGAGTTTTTTTATTGTGAAAATTCATGTCTGTAAATCAAACATGCTATATTTTTTGTGTGGATTTTATGGGGTATGAGTAACGTTATCTCGGTATAATAGTCTCATAGAAGATAAGGAGGCATGAATATGCAGATGTATTTTGGAGATGTGTCGCTTTGCTATAGTTATTCATTGGCAATGGCACTGGATGGCTATGACTTTAAAGCAGACTTTCTAGAGGCAATCATGGTGATGGGAAATGGCGCTAGTATCGTAAAGGAAGATGAACGACACCCTCTAGTATTTTTTGATAATGGAATGCCAGATCTTTCCATCTCCCATTCTTTAAAAATACTTGGATTTGACTTTGAAGAATTCTATCTAAAAGATGGAACGGAAGTGGATTTGGAAGAGATTAAAGGTAAGTTGGAATCGTTTCTGTCCAATGGACCTGTCGTACTGGGTCCTCTTGATATGGGCCATTTGACTTACAATCCCAATCACAAAATCCTCTATGGTGTAGATCACTTTATAACTGTGTATGCTGTTGATGGTCAGTATCTCTATTTGCATGATCCTGCTGGTTTTGCCTGTATGAAGGTTGCTTTTAATGACATTTTAGAAGCTTGGAAGGCGGAAGCTATTGACTATAAGCGTGGAGCATACTCCATGTGGGGAAATTTTAAGAAGATCAAGAGCTCTAGTCAAACTCAAATCTATCAAGAAACGGCGAGGATTATGAGGACTAGATATCTGGATGGGCAAAGTAATGTCTTGACATTCTATGCAAAAGCAGTTGCTGAAAACGGCTTAAATACGGAGCAAAAACAACTGCATCAGTATTTTAGCTTTAAACTTGCGGCTGTTCGAAATATCTATCTCAGTAAATTCTTAAAAGCGCATGATCCCGAAGGGGCAAGATTAAAAGAGAAATTGGCTTCTTTATTTGGCCAAGCCCACCTTTCGTGTTTAAAAGAAGATTACCAAGAACTATCCCGCTTGCTCTATCAGATAGCAGAAGTAGATGGTCGCTTTAAAGATTTATATGTAAAGTAGTGACTATAAGCATAAAAGAATAGTTAGTAAAAGCAGTTTTTCGTAAAATGAAGAACTGCTTTTTGATTATGGTATAATGAAGTAAGAAAATAGCTTATTCTACTTAAAAATGAAGGGAGAACTCCTATGCCTAGACCAAGAACAAAAGAGGAATTAGTGCTAGCCTCTAAGGAAAACTATGAAAAGCTCAATCACTTTATATCTAAATTAAGTGAAGAGGAACTACAGACTCCTTTTGATTTTTCAAAAGACCAAAAGAAAAAAGAAGCTCACTGGAAAAGAGATAAAAATCTGCGGGATGCTCTGATCCATCTCTATGAATGGCATCAGTTACTTTTGACCTGGGTACATTCCAATCAAAAGGGTCATGAAAGACCTTTTCTCCCTGAACCTTATAATTGGAAAACTTATGGGGAAATGAATGTCGCTTTTTGGAAGAAGCACCAGAGAACGTCCTTAGAAGAAGCGACTAGGCTACTAGAGCAATCGCATAAAGAGGTTTTAGAGTTGATGGAAGGCTTCAGCAATGACCAACTCTTTACCAAAGGTGTCTATAAGTGGACGGGTGGGACAAGTCTTGGCTCCTACTTTGTGAGTGCCACTTCCAGTCACTATGACTGGGCTCTGAAAAAACTCAAAGCTCATCAGAAAAATTGTAAGAATAGCTAGTTGAAGTACTATTGAAATTCACCAAAGGTTCTTCTAAGCTTCGAATAGCTTAGTTCTCGTGATTTTTGAGCTCTTCTAGCTTTAGAATCCTTCAAAAATTAAAATTTAGGGCTATCATAGACTTAGAATAGCCCTAAAACATTTATTTTATAGCAATTCTAAGTTTAGAATTACAATGATATTAAAGGAATTAGGCTTTTCGATTCTTAGAATGACTTGATTCTGTGAAATGTTGACTAGAAAATGATTCGAATGGCTTTTTTTCTGATATAGGATGATAGATAGATGGGTGAGATGATGAACATACAAAAAGAGAAAGTTAGAAAAGAGTTGGTATCCCTCTGTTTGGGAGAACTTTCAGCCATCCTATCCTTTTGGTTGTGTTTTTTTCTTTTGAAAAATCGGATTGATGATTGGAGGAGTCTATTCTCCATTCTATATCCTTTATCTTTACTGACATTTATTTTGCTTCAAGGTTCAATCTATTGGGCAATTTTGATTAGAAGACTGTCAAATCCTCAGTTCGGAAGTAGCAGTGTTCCCAAACTATTTGGTGTTTTAAGAATACTAGACCTTGTTTTAGTTATTGCCGGCTTTCCTTTTATTGTCTGGAATACCCAGAGTATCCTAGGGACTATCCTAGCCGCGCTGATACAGCTTTTTGCCCTTATCGAATGGGTTAATTATTTCCTCGTACGCCTATCTTATAGCTTGAATCCACTTGTATTATGGAAACGAATTACCAAGGGAAAACTAGAAAAAAGCAGAATATCGAAGGAGTTGGAGTAGGGGCGTCTATCATTGTTTTGATTTCAAATATAGCAGAAAAGTTTTATGTAAGTATTTAGAGGAGAAAAAGGTAGATGAAAAAATTTTTAAAAATCCTATTCATAACTGTATTGGTTTTTCTAACTTTGTTTGGTCTATATCGTGTCTATCAAAAGAATTATTATAAGGGAGTGTATGAATCTTTAAGTAATGTCTTTTTAGAAATGAACTATGCAGAGATAAATAGTGGTGTTTTACCTGGACTTGCTGATTTTAGTAAAGCCGTTGACGGGAGTCAATCGTTTAGAGATCCAGACTGGATAATTCCTATAGGACTTGATGCAGGCTTGTCTGAAAATGAAAGTTTAACAGTGATTGTAGGTTTTGAAGAAACTTTTATTATTGAATACCAGCAACTATTATCTGATGGGAGATATCTTTATATAAAATATGACTACAATGATAAGAAACTCAACCAATCAGTCGAAATCTCAGATTCTAAATGGTCGGTAGCGTATGACTTAGCTGGATATAATATAAGAAATAAGGATGAGGGAAAACTAGATTTGGAGGCGTATAAAGAATTATCACGTCAGTCGAAAACAGGGGATTCGATACCTAATTTTTACCTAACAAATCCCAACGAAGTACTAGAGTATTTAAAACCTCATGGGATTGATGAAGCTTGGATTAAAGAAAAATCTCACTTCATGCTCTATGATGTCGTTCTAGAACGCTGGTTTAAAAATGGTAGTCAACGTTACTCAGTTGACAATCTTGGGGATGTAGAGATTGTGCCACTCAGTTTTTCTGAATAGAGTAGCTGAACTGATAGTAGATATAATAGCGTTGTATGAAATAAAAAATGTATTGGATGAAAAACAAAAATAATGAATCCGCTACTAGAACCTATGCCTTTTCATAAAATAAAGGAGAGAGGAAATGAATATTTTAAAAATACAGGAACAGATTGACAGTACGAAGTACTGGGATTCCTACGCATTAGACTTTAGAGCTTCATTTTTCGGGGACGAATGTAAACTCTATATCGAGATTGAAAATGGCAAATCGGATCAGTATTGCTGGGAGATAGTTTTCTACCGTTGTTTTAAGGTTGACTATGAGACGGATGCTGGTTGGACATGTTGGGAAAGCAAGAGTGGCACAAGGAATTTCAATATGAAAGATGTTCCTTTTGAAAATCTCATGTCTCACACTGTACATGACATTAGTCTCATCAAAGAGAAAAATAATATGATAAAAGCTACAATTACTTTATCAAGTATGTTAATTAAGATTGTGTGTCAAGCAATTCAAATCTCCAAAGTTTTAGTTAGAGAACAGGACTTCTTTTGGAGCTAATAAAATGAGGCACCATCTCAGCAAGCATCAATTACCTGCTAAAAATAGAGATGAGTAAAGCCATATATCCAAGCAATTTTGATAAAATATATGCAAGATATTCTTGATGAATGAATTGGAAATTGATGTTATCACAAAAGACTAGAAGAAAGTGAGTTGAAAATACCATGAAAATAAGTGGGAATATGTCAAAATATAATAAAAAGATTTCTTTTTTTGAGATTCTTTCCAATATCCCATCTAATAATGCTAAATGGTATATTTTTGAATTTGATGCCATTGGAAAAGCACCGAATAATCTGACTATGTCAGAATTTGAAGATCTAGTCTTAAATTCAAAATATGGCTATCAAATGAGTTGGAACGAGCTTTTAAAATTTTCAAAGGAAATAGAGGATATAAATAACTTAATATTAGTTTTCTCTACATCTCCTGTTGAATTTGATGCTATAGAAACAGATACGGAAGATTTTTTAGTAAGGTTAGAAATAGATGACAGCACCTTTTGGGAGCTCGAATTCTATTAATTTGATGAGGTAGATAAGAATGACTATTGAGGATTTAAGAGAACTACTACTATCAATAGCGGAAGAAGATGCTATCATTTCGACTTTATTTTCATTTTTTATTAGAAACAAAGGATATTCAACTCAGATATTGGAAGAGATTATTTTTTATGGAATAGCCATAGGTTGGTTTGAAATCGTTAATGTAGAAAATGATAATATTCCTTATACGGATATTGAGTGGAGAATTGATAATGACTTTCAAGAAGTTGTTTTTTGCGATAATGATTTTGCTGTAAAGACTTTATTTACACAGGAAGGTGGAATTCCAGAATTATTCAAAAAGTTTATCTTATAACAGAATGCTCAATCAATTCCTGTTCTCCATTTAAAATCTCTGACAGACTTATCTGGATTGCCTTAGAAGGATGTATGATATGATAGTAAGAGCTAGTACATGGCTTGATAAGGAGATTGAAGAAGTAGAGATTATCGTGGCAGATGAAAAATATGAAATCAATTGTCTTTCTAAAAATAAAAAAGTGGGAGTCTAATCATATGAAATTAAGTAAATTTAATTTTGAAAATAGAGGTCAGTCGCTAGCAGAATTGGGTGTTGCAAGTTATGCATATACATATCAAGATATGTTGGCATATATTGACTGGATAGAGACGAAAAAGTTTATGATTCTTGGTGGCGATGTCTATGTAGAAGGAGATGAAGGATTTGAATTGACTTATGATAGCTGGTATTATTCTCCTAAAAATAATGATAGCGACTTACTCCAGTCAATTTCTGTAGCAAAAGATTATATCAACCAGTATATAGATAGTAATGGAAAACATTTTTATTTTACAGTAGTTACTTCAGCATAGATGGAATTGATAGTCAAAAAGAATTGCTCAGTGTAAATAGAAATCATAAATATAAGTAGGATAGGAAATTATTGAGAAAATAGAACTAGAGATGTTGTGGATTAAATGAGGTGAAAAATGATTGATGAATTGAAAAGCAGATTGCTAGAGATTCGGACTTTTCATGAAAATAATATTACTATAAACATCATAGACAAATTTGAGATATAAGTATTAAGGAGAGAAGTCGTGTTACGATTTGATTTAAAAAGCAAACAAAAAGAGATTGCAGCAATAGATTATTGGGAAATGGGAATACTAGATTTAAAGATATCCTATTTTGGAGATGAGGTTTCTTTGTGCATAGAAGATTATCATAACAAAGAAAAATACTGGGAAATTAAGTTTTTAGTATGCGCAAAAGTAGAGTATAGCAATGATGCTTTAGACATTCAGTGGAGAAAAGATCAACCCGTTAAAAACATGACTAGAGGAGAATTACATCATCATGGTCAAGAAATTTCTTTACAAATTTATGAGGAGAATCCTGATTTTGTGAAGTGTATGGTTGATATTGGTTTGTTGCAAATAACAATTGTTTGTCGTGACATTCAGATAGAACATCTTGATTTAAAGAGTGCTCATTTCTTTTGGCAGGATAATGATGTTTTATAGATAAATCATCCAAAGAATCAAAGAACGAGAAACTGGTTTGTATTACATAACTAAGCATTGAGAACAATTTATAAGGTAAAATAACCGGAACCGCTATAGCTATGTGCAGAACAAACCCGTAACTATACAGTTCCGAGTAGGCTCGGAAAAATTTAATTGCAAGATGGATCTATAGTAAGATATGGACTTGTATACTGGAGCCTGTATTTAAAACGAATGTTTTTGGAAAGGAAGTAAAAATGCATCTAGGTGGCTCAGTAGTTTCTAATCATATTTTAGAAAATAAAGCAAAATTGAAATGGGTATTTCGCGAGGATGCCGTAGATGAGCTAGACAATGGCTGGCGCTTTCTTTCTGAAATAGATACCGACGAATACTTATCAAATCCTGAAAATATGTCAGTATGCGACTGGAGTACAATTGTTGAAATTGAACCTGCTGTATTATTGATTTACGACATGCCTATCGGAACAGAACTTACACTTATTTACGAAGGTGAGCAGAGATATTTTATAGATACAAATATTGGAAGAAAAATTGAACTCGAAGACAGTAGCAGCAACTAGATAAGAAAGGAGATGAAAGTGACGATAGAAACAGAATTGAAAAAAATTAGTAAAAGTCTATCTTTAATAAATGACAGCCAAATCTTTAACAAGATATCTTCTACTAATTTAGAGAATATAGATGATATTTTAAATGATTATTTACCTCTTCATTTAGAATGGATAGAGAAGGGAAATTCTTGGATTGTTGAGTCATTGAGCGAGAATCATCAATTAGATAGACAAGCATTTTCTCAGTTACTTGTAGGTGTTAGAAACTTATATCTTGATTTAGAAGAACTTCAAGATTTGCTTATTGAAGTATCGAATGAAATAGATGGAAAGTAGATGTTTAATTTTATAAAAAGGAATAGTGGAGTTGAGTATGAAATTAGATATGGAAACTAAAAATGAAGAATGGGTAGAAGTCTTTAAAGGTTTGATTCCCGTAGATAAGTATAAGTTAAAAGTCTTGTTGACAAACTTATCAGATGGTCAAGAAATTAGGCTGATTGGAGAGCAAAACCGTTTTAAATTATCATGTTTTTGCTATGATGAAGCACGATTCTTTAGCAGGGAATTGTATTTATCTGCAATTCTGGATAAAGAGATGTTTAAAAAATTTGAAAAAAATAATTTTCAAAATATCATTTATGAAGTCAAAAATAGTCAATTAGTGAATAAACTCGGATATACAGCCTATGGTAGTGCAAGAACTCTGTATTCACAACATTATATAATCATAACTCAAGATAGTGTAGTGGAGATTCTTGTGTCTGCAAATTCTGATTTAAGTATCAGTCAATACTAGAAAATTTGCTAATTAAATATGTACACCGCTGTAGTACAATTATCAGAAAATAGAACTTGGAGAAATGATATGGAAAAATGGACGGAAATTAAACCGGGCTTCATCCCTTTTGGTGACTATGGTATTGAGATGAATATAGATGGGGATACTTTAATTGCCTACTTGGAAGATTCAGAAAAATTTAAATTTACCTTTACAAAAGTTTGGGCTTTCCGTTCAGTCTACGAAAGTTTAGAATTAATAGATAGTTACTGGGAGCAAGGATTAGCAAAGAACAGACCACTTTATCTGACCAACTATATCTATGAAGTCGAGAATGCAGAATTTGGTGACTTGGTCGCTTCTGCAAATATAGCTAATAAAAAACTCCATCACTACAAATTAATGTCTACGCATTTTTTAGTGGACGTTGTATCCGAAAACGATGCAAAAGTAGAGAAAGTATAAAAATAAGGTGAATAAGTCCTTTAAGTCAATTCAGATTATGATAACTACCTGTTTCATTTATGCTATAATATTCTTAATGAATTTTCAGAAAGGAAACTCGATGTCCTACAAATTTCTACTCTTCGACCTGGACCACACCTTGCTCGATTTTGATGCTGCTGAGGATGTGGCACTGACGCAACTTCTAAAGGAAGAAGGAGTTGCAGATATTCAAGCCTATAAAGACTATTATGTTCCTATGAACAAGGCTCTCTGGAAGGACTTGGAGCAAAAGAAAATCAGTAAACAAGAACTGATTAACACGCGCTTTTCTCGTTTATTTGCCCATTTTGGACAGGAAAAAGACGGGAGGTTACTTGCCCAGCGTTATCAATTTTACTTAGCCCAACAGGGACAAACTCTTTCGGGTGCTCATGAACTCTTGGACAGCCTCATCGAACGTGATTATGAGCTGTACGCTGCGACAAATGGCATTACTGCCATTCAGACAGGACGTTTGGCTCAATCTGGTCTGTCTCCCTATTTCAACCAAGTTTTTATCTCCGAGCAATTGCAAACGCAAAAGCCTGATGCACTATTCTATGAAAAAATCGGTCAGCAGATTGCTGGATTTAGTAAAGAAAAGGCGCTGATGATTGGAGATTCCTTAACGGCTGATATTCAGGGCGGAGTGAATGCAGGAATCGATACAATCTGGTTTAACCCTGATCACTTAGAAAACACGAGCCCAGTGCAACCAACTCACATTGTAGATTCTTACCAGAGTCTGCTGGAATGTTTGGATCAATTTTAAAAAGTAGGAAAAATTAAAAGCAGAGGAGTAAAGAAGTTATGGGAACATGGAGCGCAACCATTTTTGGAAATGATACCTCCTTAGATGTTAAGGAAGAATTTTTCGAGAGATATAATGGAGGAGAAGAAACAG
This sequence comes from Streptococcus oralis, assembly GCF_001578705.1. GTDB lineage: Bacteria > Bacillota > Bacilli > Lactobacillales > Streptococcaceae > Streptococcus > Streptococcus oralis_J. Next base: position 390,377 of record NZ_KQ969037.1, read on the forward strand.
CTACTATCAAAAATGACTTGACAATGGATTTAGACGATGACGATAGATATAATGTCTTGTTCGCTCTGGCGCATTGTATGTGGGAAGTTGGACAATTAGATGATGGATTCTTACTTGAAATCAAAGAGATTATTGATAAAAAGGAAGAGTTAGCTCTTGCCCAAGAATTAGGTGCAGATAGTAAATTTTTAAAACAGAGGAGTGCAAATCTGGAAAATTTTTTAGAAAAAATTAGTGTCAAAAAAGAAAAGCCTAAAAAAAGAATTGCTCCACCTGTTCCTGTCGAAAGTAAATATAGGAATGGTGCTGTGATGGTGTTTCAATATGAAGACGATGTATATGGTTCATTGATAGCCGCAGATGGAGCCTTTTTTGACAAGGAAACCTATTATGCTTATCTACTGACTGATATTAAAATTCCTAGAAAACCCACCATGAAAGATGTGCGAGAAGCACGGATTATCGATCCAAGTTTTCATAGCCAAGAATACAATTCATTTCGAGACTCGAAGTATTACTATACCTTTGTAAATTGTATTTCAGGGTATTTAAAAAGTTCTGCAACGAAAAGATTTGAAAGATATAATGATAGTTTTTTTGAAATTATTGGCTATCTTTCTGATTGGGGGAGTTGCTGTAGCGCAGCTTCTGTAGGATTTGATTATTATAGACAAAAATCGAGTGATGAGTTTAAGACGAGTGTCACAAGGGAATTGAATAAAAGATTTAATGAAAATCTAAATATCCGAACTGAGATGACTATCGATGAGATTGACCAGGAATTTATCCTTTCTAATGCTTCACAAGATGGTAAGTAGTCACTTTCAAATGGAGATTCTTTTCAAAAATTCTCGAAATATTTGTAGAAACTAAAAAAGTGGTTTAGATAGCCACTTTTTGCTATAATAGAAGCAGTAAAAACGAAGGAGTTGGCTATGCAACACTCATCTTGGCATGCTTTGATTAAGGAGCAATTACCTGAGGGTTATTTCAGGAAAATCAATCAATTTATAGAGCAGGCATATGCACAGGGAACTGTTTATCCACCCAAGGAAAAGGTTTTTCAGGCTCTATTGACAACCCCCCTAGAAGAGGTTAAGGTGGTGATTCTAGGGCAGGATCCTTATCACGGGCCAGGTCAAGCTCAAGGCTTGAGTTTTTCTGTACCTGACTCTATCCCAGCTCCGCCGTCCTTGCAAAATATCTTGAAAGAATTGTCAGATGATATCGGAGTTAAGAAATCACATGATTTGACAGCTTGGGCTGAGCAAGGTGTCTTACTTCTCAATGCTTGCTTGACGGTTCCTGTTGGTCAGGCCAATGGTCATGCTGGGCAGATATGGGAGCCATTTACAGATGCTGTGATTCGGGTTGTCAATAATCTAGACAGACCTGCAGTCTTTCTACTCTGGGGTACTTATGCACGCAAGAAGAAGGCCTTGGTTACCAATTCTCATCACTTGATTATTGAATCAGCCCACCCAAGTCCTTTATCTGTTTACAGAGGATTTTGGGGTTCCAAGCCTTTTTCCAAGGCCAATGCATTCTTAACAGAGACAGGACAAGAGCCAATCGATTGGCTTAGATAAGGAGAGAATATGCCTCAGTTAGCGACGATTTGCTACATTGATAACGGAAAAGAACTGCTCATGCTCCATCGCAATAAGAAGCCCAATGATGTCCATGATGGGAAATGGATTGGTGTGGGTGGTAAGCTAGAGCGAGGGGAGACACCTCAAGAATGCGCTGCGCGTGAAATCCTCGAAGAAACAGGGCTCAAAGCCAAGCCAGTACTAAAAGGCGTTATCACTTTTCCAGAATTCACGCCAGATTTAGACTGGTACACCTATGTTTTTAAGGTGACAGAGTTTGAGGGTGACTTGATTGACTGTAATGAGGGAACATTAGAATGGGTTCCCTATGACGAGGTCTTGAGCAAGCCAACTTGGGAAGGTGATCACACTTTTGTTGAGTGGCTTTTAGAAGATAAACCCTTCTTTTCAGCCAAGTTTGTTTATGATGGGGATAAATTATTGGATACCCAAGTCGATTTCTATGAATAAAGGAGAAAGCAGATGCTACTTATCAAAAATGGTCGTGTAATGGATCCCAAGTCTGGTTTGGATCAAGTGTGTGATGTTTTGGTCCAAGATGGGAAAATTGTCAAAATTGCCCCTGAAATCAAGGAAGAAGGAGCAGAAGTGATTGACGCTACTGGGCTTGTGGTTGCGCCTGGACTGGTTGATATTCATGTTCATTTCCGTGAACCTGGTCAGACCCACAAGGAGGACATCCATACTGGGGCACTAGCGGCTGCTGCAGGTGGTTTTACAACGGTTGTCATGATGGCTAATACTAGTCCAACCATTTCGGACGTAGAAACTTTGCAAGAAGTTCTTCAGTCAGCTGCCAAGGAAAAAATCAATGTCAAGACAGTTGCGACTATTACCAAGAACTTTAATGGCCAAGACTTGACAGACTTTAAGGCGCTCTTAGAAGCTGGTGCGGTTGGTTTTTCTGATGACGGTATTCCACTTGAAAGTAGCAAGGTTCTCAAAGAAGCCTTGGAAACTGCTAAAAAACTTGGCACCTTTGTTTGTCTACACGAGGAAGATCCCGGATTGAACGGTATTCTTGGCTTTAACGAAAACATCGCTAAAGACCACTTCAAGATCTGTGGAGCGACAGGGGTGGCAGAATACGCCATGATTGCGCGTGATGTCATGATTGCCTATGCAACTAAGGCCCATGTTCACATCCAGCATTTGTCTAAGGAAGAAAGTGTCAAGGTAGTGGAATTCGCTCAAGGTTTGGGAGCGCAAGTCACAGCAGAAGTGGCGCCACAGCATTTCTCTAAGACGGAAGCTCTCCTTTTGACACAAGGAAGCAATGCCAAAATGAATCCTCCGCTTCGTTTGGAGTCAGATCGCCGTGCCGTTATCGAGGGCCTCAAGTCAGGCGTCATCACCGTGATTGCGACAGACCACGCGCCTCACCATGCAGATGAGAAAAATGTAGAAGATATCACTAAAGCACCATCTGGTATGACTGGTCTGGAAACCTCTCTATCTCTCGGTCTGACTTATTTGGTCCAAGCTGGTGAACTAAGCTTAATGGAATTGCTAGAAAAAATGACTGTTAATCCAGCTAAATTGTACAACTTTGAAGCAGGTTACTTGGCTGAGAATGGTCCAGCAGATATCACCATCTTTGATGACAAGGCTGATCGTACTGTTGGTCCAAACTTTGCTTCAAAATCAGCTAATTCTCCATTTATCGGCGAAACCTTAAAAGGGCAGGTCAAATATACTATCTGTAAGGGACAAATCGTCTACCAAAACTAGATGGGACTCTGCTCTATAAACCATAAGAATAGAGAGCGTTTATGTATCCAACCCATCAATTTAAAGACAAGTTTGTTTTATTTCTTAAGATATTTTTCCCTATCCTGATCTATCAATTTGCCAATTATTCTGCCTCTTTTGTCGATACGACCATGACGGGGAAGTACAATACCATGGATTTGGCGGGGGTGTCAACTGCAACGAGTCTATGGAATCCTTTTTTCACCTTTTTAACAGGGATTGTTTCGGCCATGGTTCCCATCATCGGCCATCATCTAGGAAGAGGCAAAAAGGAAGAAGTAGCATCTGACTTTTACCAATTTATTTATTTGGCTTTTGGGCTGTCTTTGGTTTTGCTTGGCATGGTGCTTTTTCTAGCGCCTCCAGTTTTAAACCATATCGGACTAGAAGCTCAAGTGGCGGTAGTTTCAGTTCGTTATCTTTGGTATTTGTCTATCGGAATTATTCCCTTGTTGCTTTTCAGTGTTATCCGATCGCTACTTGATTCTCTCGGTTTGACCAAGCTATCCATGTACCTCATGCTCTTATTGCTACCTTTAAATTGTGGGTTTAACTATTTATTGATCTACGGAGCCTTTGGGTTTCCAGAGTTAGGTGGAGCAGGAGCAGGGCTAGGAACCTCACTTGCTTATTGGTGTCTACTGGGAATTTCCATCATCATCTTGGTCAAGCAGAAAAACCTAAAAGAACTTCATTTAGAACGACGCGCCCCTCTGAATTTAGAGAGAATTATGGAGGGAATTCGCTTGGGTTTACCAATCGGTGGTACTGTTTTTGCTGAGGTCGTCATTTTTTCAGTCGTTGGTTTGATTATGGCTAAGTTTTCGTCTATGATTATTGCCAGCCACCAGTCAGCCATGAACTTCTCAACTCTCATGTATGCTTTTCCCATGAGTATTTCTTCTGCCATGGCCATCGTTGTTTCTTATGAGGTAGGGGCTAAGCGCTTTTATGATGCTAAGACCTATATCAAACTTGGACGTTGTATAGCACTGATATTTGCAGGCTTTACATTGAGCTTTCTCTATATTTTGAGAGATGTCGTAGCCAGTTTATATGGCAATAATCCTGACTTCATTGAACTAACATCTACCTTCCTAACTTATAGTCTATTTTTCCAGTTAGCTGACACCGTTGCAGCTCCTTTACAAGGAATCCTGAGAGGCTATAAGGATACGGTTGTTCCCTTTTATCTGGGAGTAATTGCTTACTGGGCTGTTTCCATTCCATTAGGTTTATTCCTAGATCATGTGACAACTTTGGGAGCCTATTCTTACTGGATTGGTCTAATAGCGAGTTTGGTCGTTAGTGCTATCCTCTATCAATGGCGTTTGCAAACAATTATGAAAAGATTTGAAGTTTCCAATGTCAAATAAACTTTGTGAAAAAAATTCTAACTCAAGGTAATCCCTGTTTCCGCAGGGATTTCTTTTTTTGTCTTGTGAAATTTTGTAAGTCATAAACTTTGACAGTGTTTTCAAAAAGAGGTAAAATGTTAAGGAAAGAACAAAGTTAGAAAGGCAAGATTATGTCAACTTTAGATAAAAATCTTTTGCTAGAGATGTTCCGTAAGATGGAAGAAATCCGTCGCATGGACTTAAAAATCGCTCAGTTAGTGAAAAAGGGAAAAGTTCCCGGTATGACTCACTTTTCTGTCGGAGAGGAAGCTGCTAACGTCGGGGCGATGCTGGCTCTTAACCCAGATGATCTGATCACATCTAACCACCGTGGTCATGGGCAAGCTATTGCTAAGGGGATTGACCTCAACGGAATGATGGCTGAAATCCTTGGTAAATACACTGGAACCTGTAAAGGAAAAGGTGGTTCTATGCATATCGCCGACCTAGATGCTGGTAACCTTGGTGCCAATGGTATCGTAGGTGGTGGTATGGGAATCGCTGTCGGTGCAGCCCTCAGTCAGCAAATGCAACATACTGGTAAAATCGTTGTTTGCTTTTTTGGGGATGGTGCGACCAACGAAGGTGTTTTCCACGAATCAGTGAACATGGCTTCTATCTGGAAGCTGCCAGTCATTTTCTACTGCATTAACAACGGTTATGGGATCTCTGCGGATATCAAGAAAATGACCAATGTAGAGCACATTCATCAACGTAGTGCGGCATATGGAATCCCTGGAATGTTTATCGAAGATGGCAACAACGTCATCGACGTTTATGAAGGATTTAAGAAAGCTGTAGATCATGTTCGTGGTGGTAGCGGCCCAGTCTTGATCGAAAGTGTCACTTATCGCTGGCTTGGTCACTCATCATCTGACCCTGGTAAATATCGTACGCGCGAAGAAGTAGAATTGTGGAAACAAAAAGACCCAATTGAAAACCTCCGCAATTACCTTATTGAAAATACTATTGCAAGTGCCGAAGAATTGGAAGAAATCCAAGCGCAAGTCAAGGAAGCGGTAGAAGCTTCTGTTAAATTTGCGGAAGAAAGTCCATTCCCACCACTAGAATCAGCCTTTGAAGATATTTACGCAGACTAAGGAGAAAGAGATAAAATGGAAACAAAAACAATGTCGTTCCGTGACACCATTATCCTTGCTATGTCTGAGGAAATGCGTCGCGATGAAAATGTGTTCTTGATGGGAGAAGACGTCGGTGTCTTCGGAGGGGACTTCGGAACTTCTGTTGGCATGCTCGAAGAATTTGGTCCAGAACGTGTTCGTGACTGTCCGATTTCTGAAGCTGCCATCTCGGGAGCAGCAGCAGGTGCAGCCATGACTGGACTTCGCCCGATTGTTGATATGACCTTCATGGACTTCGCTGTAATTGCTATGGATAATATCGTCAACCAAGCCGCTAAAACACGTTATATGTTTGGTGGTAAAGGGCAAGTTCCGATGACTATTCGCTGTGCAGCTGGTAACGGAGTTGGTTCTGCAGCGCAGCACTCACAATCTCTAGAATCTTGGTTTACGCATATCCCTGGACTGAAGGTTGTAGCACCTGGTACACCTGCAGACATGAAAGGACTGCTCAAGTCTTCTATCCGCGATAATAACCCAGTCATCATTCTTGAATACAAATCAGAATTTAACCAAAAAGGGGAAGTGCCAATTGATCCAAACTACACAATCCCACTTGGAGTTGGCGAAATCAAACGCGAAGGAACGGATGTGACAGTCGTTACTTACGGTAAAATGCTTCGTCGTGTGGTTCAAGCTGCTGAAGAATTAGCTGAAGAGGGAATTTCAGTTGAAATTGTGGACCCACGTACTCTTGTTCCGCTTGATAAGGAGATCATCATTAACTCAGTGAAGAAGACTGGTAAGGTCGTTCTGGTTAACGATGCACACAAAACAAGTGGCTATATCGGAGAGATTTCAGCTATTATTTCAGAATCAGAAGCATTTGACTATCTAGACGCACCAATCCGCCGTTGCGCTGGAGAAGATGTGCCAATGCCTTACGCGCAAAACCTAGAAAATGCAATGATTCCCACAGTTGAAAGCATCAAAGATGCCATCCGAAAAACTTATAACAAAGAATAAGGTTGCATAAGATAAGTTATGTAAACATTTTGAGTTTTTAACTTTAGTAACTTGAGATATATTTTGTATCCAAGTTATTTGTAAAGTTGTGACAGTTTTTTGACGAATCGATAATATTCGACGAATGAATTAGTAAGTCTACTAGGTTGGACGCCTTATAGCGGCAACCGTAGCAACTTGAGATACGTGTTGTATCCAAGTTGCTTGTAGAGTTGAATTCGGACGGAGGTCTGCGAAAAAAAGATAGATTTCCTTGTGTTCATCGAACACATCGTCAATCTCCTATTTTTTCATTGCCCTCTGCGTCCTTAATATCTTATATTCGAACACGGGCTAAAGTCTGTGTGAAAAAGATAAACTTTCCTAGAAACTAAAGTTTCTTCGTCAAGTTTCCTATTTTCACTTTGACTTTTAACGCCCTTTGTATCATAAATAGAATTGGAGAGGTCATGGCTGATGACAAGCTAAGAGCGACTCCTGCGGCTAGAAAGTTAGCGGATGATCTAGGGATCAACCTCTACGACGTTTCTGGCTCAGGTGCAAACGGTCGTGTCCACAAAGAAGACGTGGAAACTTATAAAGACACAAACGTGGTTCGCATTTCGCCACTTGCAAAACGAATTGCCCTCGAACATAACATTGCTTGGCAGGAAATCCAAGGAACGGGTCATCGTGGTAAGATCATGAAGAAGGACGTTTTGGCCTTGCTTCCTGAAAATATCGCAAACGATACTATAAAGTCTCCTGCTCAAATCGAAAAAGTGGAAGAGATTCCTGATACTATCACTCCTTATGGTGATATTGAGCGTATTCCAATGACACCAATGCGTAAGGTTATCGCCCAACGTATGGTTGAATCCTACCTGACTGCGCCAACCTTCACGCTCAACTACGATGTCGATATGTCTGAGATGCTGGCTCTTCGTAAGAAGGTTCTTGATCCAATCATGGAAGCAACTGGTAAGAAAGTAACGGTTACAGACCTTCTTTCTCTCGCTGTTGTAAAGACCCTTATGAAACACCCATACATCAACGCTTCGTTGACCGAAGACGGCAAGACCATTATCACTCATAACTATGTCAACCTTGCTATGGCAGTTGGTATGGATAATGGATTGATGACACCTGTTGTCTATAATGCTGAAAAAATGAGCTTGTCAGAGTTAGTTGTAGCCTTTAAGGATGTGATTGGCCGTACCTTGGATGGTAAATTGGCTCCAAGTGAGTTGCAAAACTCAACCTTCACAATTAGTAACTTGGGAATGTTTGGTGTTCAGTCCTTCGGTCCGATTATTAACCAACCAAACTCAGCTATCCTCGGGGTTAGCTCAACAGTTGAAAAACCTGTAGTTGTCAATGGTGAGATTGTTATTCGTCCTATCATGAGCCTAGGGTTAACCATTGACCACCGTGTCGTAGATGGTATGGCTGGTGCTAAGTTTATGAAAGACTTGAAAGCCTTGATTGAGAACCCAATCTCAATGTTGGTTTAAGTCAGCTATTGTTATTTTAGAGTTTTAGATAAAGGAAGTAAGACATGGCCTTAGAAGTAATTATGCCAAAAGCCGGCGTGGATATGACAGAAGGACAAATCGTCCAATGGAATAAAAAAGTCGGTGAATTTGTAAAAGAAGGAGAAATCCTTTTGGAAATCATGACTGACAAAGTCAGCATGGAATTGGAAGCCGAAGAAGATGGATACTTGATTGCCATCCTCAAAGGAGATGGTGAAACTGTTCCAGTAACTGAAGTTATCGGTTACCTTGGTGAAGAAGGGGAAAACATCCCAACAGCTGGAGTAGCAGCGCCAGAAGCTAGCCCGGCTCCAGCAGTTAGTGCCTCAAACGACGATGGTAAGAGCGATGATGCCTTTGATATCGTTGTGATTGGTGGTGGTCCTGCTGGATATGTAGCAGCTATTAAAGCTGCTCAACTCGGTGGTAAGGTTGCCCTTGTTGAGAAATCTGAACTCGGTGGAACCTGCTTGAACCGTGGATGTATCCCAACTAAGACCTACCTTCACAACGCTGAAATTATCGAAAACATCGGTCATGCAGCAAATCGTGGTATCGTCATTGAAAATCCAAACTTCACTGTTGATATGGACAAACTTTTAGAAACAAAATCTAAAGTTGTTAATACCTTGGTAGGTGGTGTTGCAGGTCTTCTTCGTAGTTACGGAGTTACTGTTCATAAGGGTGTTGGTACTATTACTAAAGACAAGAATGTCTTGGTAAATGGTTCTGAATTGCTTGAAACCAAGAAAATTATCCTTGCTGGTGGTTCAAAGGTTAGCAAAATTAACGTTCCTGGTATGGAATCTCCACTTGTGATGACCAGTGATGACATTCTTGAAATGAACGAAGTGCCAGAAAGCCTCGTAATCATTGGTGGTGGCGTTGTCGGTATCGAACTTGGTCAGGCATTCATGACATTTGGTTCAAAAGTGACTGTTATCGAAATGATGGACCGTATCGTTCCAGCTATGGATGCGGAAGTTTCTAAGAATCTTCGCTTGATTCTTGAGCGTAAAGGTATGACCATCTTGACAGGTACAAAATTGCAAGAAATCATCGAAGAAAATGGTCAACTTCGTATCAAGGTTGAAGGAAAAGACGATATCATCGCTAGCAAAGCTCTTCTTTCAATCGGTCGTGTGCCAGACCTTGAAGGAATTGGTGATGTTGAGTTTGAATTGGATCGTGGACGTATCAAGGTCAATGAATACATGGAAACTTCTGTTTCAGGTATCTATGCACCAGGTGACATCAATGGTACCAAGATGTTAGCGCACGCAGCTTTCCGTATGGGTGAAGTTGCTGCTGAAAATGCACTTAAAGGAAACCACGTTGTGGCAAAACTTAACTTGACTCCTGCAGCCATTTACACTCTTCCTGAAGTAGCAGCAGTAGGTCTAACTGAAGAACAAGCACGTGAGAAATACGATGTAGCCATCGGTAAATTCAACTTTGCAGCGAACGGCCGTGCTATTGCATCAGATGCGGCTCAAGGTTTCGTAAAAGTTATCGCTGATAAGAAATACGGAGAAATCCTTGGTGTGCACATCATTGGTCCTGCAGCCGCAGAATTGATTAACGAGGCATCAAGCATTATCGAAATGGAAATCACTGTTGAGGAAATGCTGAAGACCATCCACGGACACCCAACCTACTCTGAAGTGATGTACGAAGCATTTGCAGATGTTTTAGGAATGGCTATCCATTCACCTAAGAAAAAATAAATAAGATTTTCAACTAAATTTTCTTAAAGTAGTACGGACGGCAGCGACCTCTATTAGAGTTCCATGCCTAAAAATTGAGCCTCTTGTCTCAATTTTTCCGAGAAATGTAACGATAACACGTTACATTTCTTTTTACCACTTTAGAAAATTTGATTGCTATGAACAGAATTTAAAAACTAAATTTTTGGAAATACTATGAAATACATTATCAATCATTCAAACGACACTGCTTTTAATATCGCCTTGGAAGAATATGCCTTTAAACACCTTTTGGATGAGGATCAAATCTTCCTACTTTGGATTAACAAACCTTCTATCATTGTTGGTCGTCACCAGAATACTATCGAAGAAATCAACCGTGATTATGTTCGAGAAAATGGCATTGAGGTAGTCCGCCGTATCAGTGGTGGTGGAGCTGTTTATCACGATTTAAACAACCTCAACTACACCATCATTTCAAAAGAAGATGAAAACAAGGCCTTTGACTTCAATAGCTTCTCAAGTCCAGTTATCAATACCTTGGCTCAACTAGGCGTTAAAGCTGAGTTCACAGGCCGTAATGACCTTGAGATTGATGGAAAAAAATTCTGTGGCAATGCCCAAGCCTATATCAATGGGCGTATCATGCACCACGGTTGCTTGCTCTTTGACGTTGATTTGTCAGTCCTTGCTAATGCCCTCAAGGTTTCAAAAGACAAATTTGAATCAAAAGGTGTGAAATCCGTCCGTGCCCGTGTAACCAATATTGTCAATGAATTACCAGAAAAAATCACAGTTGAAGAATTCCGTGATTTGCTATTGGAATACATGAAAAAAGAGTACCCAGAGATGACTGAATACGTTTTTTCTGAGGAAGAATTGGCCGAAATCAATCGTATCAAGGATACCAAGTTCGGTACTTGGGACTGGAACTACGGTAAATCACCTGAATTTAACGTCCGTCGTGGTACAAAATTCACTAGTGGTAAGGTTGAAGTTTTTGCCAATGTCATTGAATCAAAAATTCAAGACATCAAGATTTACGGTGACTTCTTCGGTATCGAAGACGTTGCAGCTGTAGAAGATGTCCTTCGTGGAGTAAAATACGAACGCGAAGATGTCCTTAAAGCTCTAGAAACTATTGATATTACACGCTACTTTGCTGGTATTAGCCGTGAAGAAATCGCTGAAGCAGTAGTGGGATAAAAAGAAAAGAAGTTGGTTGTATGACCAGCTTCTTTTTATGAGTTATATTTTACATAAATAATTTTATGTATTCTATAAACTATCTAGAGCATTTTTTTGTTCATCATTTACGATATGGGTATAGAGGTCAGTGACTTGCGTGCTGGCATGTCCTAATTGGTGGCTGACCAAAACTTGCGATTTAGTTGCATCATAGAGTCTGGTTGCTAAGGTATGGCGGAGTTTGTGGGGAGTTACACGGACTTTAAAGTCCTCAGAGTACTTAGCAACCATCTTTTCAACGCTAGAAGTATCAATACGATTGGGAACGCCACGGTATAAGGTCAGAAAGAGTGCTGTATCCGTCTTTTCCGTCTTATAACGTTGATTTCGAATGGCTAGATAATTCTCTAGATAAGGTTTTGCAAAGGCAGCGACATTAACTGAGTCACGTTTCCCCCCCTTACGTGTGACATCAATGACCATCATTTTGAGATTAAGGTCTCTTAGGTCCAGGTTAACAGCTTCAGATAAGCGAACACCAGATGCCAAGAGAAGGGCAATAATGGCCAAATCACGTTCTTTGTTCTTATTGAATGACGAGAGAGCGCGATTTGAGAGTTGTTGTGGGTACTCTTGGTCGATATAAGTCAGAAAACCTTCTGTTTCATCACCTAGAAAGAGTTTTTGCTTGATGTTTTCAGCTCTAGCAGCAAGTGTTTCTTTCTTTTTCTTGGTTGAAACTTTCTTCATTACATTACGATAGAAATAGGGTTCTCCCTGGTCGTTTTCAACCTCCTCTGTTAGATACTTGTAAAGACTAGAAAGTGCCGACAAGGTCCGATTAATGGTCGTCTGAGAGACACCTTGTTTGGTTGTATTGGCATTCAGCAATGGACGTTCACGTAGATATAGGATAAAAGCTTCCATATCTTTCTTAGACATATTTTCCAAGACAGATAAAGGAATATCAGACATTTTATCAGCATTTGAAATACCAGACTCCAAAACCCAGCTGAAAAATCGATCGTATTCCTTGAGGTATTCGTACAAGGTTGTAAAACTGTAGGGCACAGCAAGCTTTGATTGGTAGTATTCCAAGACATACCAGGGCATGATTTGTTTTAGTTTGTCGATTCGTTCCAGTAAAATCTCACGTTTCATGTGTTCTCTCCATATATAAGTCTACTAGTAGTATAGCATAGACTCGTATATTTTTCAAGAAAATTATAGTTTTTCGGAAAGATGTTATAAGAAACTTAAAAACAGAAGTCTAACTTTATTCCATTTATTCTGAACTACTTTATTAAATTTCATCATACTTGAGTAACATATTCGGAATCTTTGCTTCAAGACTCTTGCGAACTTTACCTTTAATTGCAGTGTCCATTTGGCTATTTATGCTTGTGATGGTTGATTTGGTTTCTGTAGCAATTTTTTCAGCTGCCATATTAAAGTTTTCTTTTAATTTATTTTTTGCTGATATTGCTAATCTTGCTTCCGTAATAATTCGGTTTCTTTCCATCATTCGATACATTTGTTTCAGTGCATATTGATATTCTTCATCAGTGTAGTATTCATTCATTGGCGCTTGCATAATCTCTCCTTAGTTTGTGAAATTCTTCGTCTAAATCATTTCTTTTTTTGCGAAACTCGTTATCGTATTTTTCTCTCTCATCTTCGAGTTTAATTCTACGTTCTCTGTATACCTGATCTGAAAAGTGTCTCATATTTTCTATTTCTGTAAAGTAGTCTCTAACATCATCAGCACTTGTCTCAAATTTTCTCAAAATATGATACATTTTATCTACTTCTTCGGATATCAGTTTTTCTAAGTTTGCATTTCGTTCGTCTAGATCGAGTGCTTTGTTATCGAGTTTCTTCTTTTCTTGATAATATTGGTCTTCTAGAGCAAATAGTTCTCTTTCTTTCTCTCTTATTTCTTCCCATTTTACATCTTTTCTTTCCATTGTCGAAACTCCTTGGCTAATTGCTTGTCTGTTGCTACTGTTTTTTCGATAACTTCCTGTAATTGTTGATCCAAATTTTCAAATGCTTGGGCAGAATCATCCATCTTAGTGACTGTTTGTTTTGTTTCTGCTTGAAAAGTATCGATAAACTGTGCTTGAGTGATACCTTGGCTAGCAAAAAGGGCCTCAACCTCATAGGGAGCTAAGGCTGTATAGCTCGTAAAGTCGATTTTTGACCAAATTTCTTGTAATTCCTGATTGGCTTTTTTGGCTAAGGCGCTCACTTCATCAGCTCCAGTTCTTGCTGCTGTAGCCATAGATGATGATAAGATAGAACCCTGAGCTGCATCTAAGTATATTTCCTCAGAACTACTAATACCACCTGATAACCATTTTGACTTCAAGTCCTTGTAATGAGCCATTCCTCGGAGACTGTTGGCATATGCTCGATAAACACCACTGATTAAGGGTTTCCCTCCTTTACCATCTACAAGTTGACCAGTTACAGGATCAAACTCCCAGTCCTCAATTTTATGGCTAGCACCATCAAGCCAGTATATTGTATCAGGCATTTTTAAGAAGGATTTATTAAACCATTCGGGGTGATTGAAATCATTGATAACCACAACATTATCAGACTTTTTACGATAATCTATAAACATAGCTGGATTTTTATCAATAAATGCTTTTTCTTCATTAGAAAGTGAAAGATAAAAAAACCAAGCATTAAAGGTGGTTGTAGGGATGTGGTATTTAGCTCCCACCTTCAACATGTATGAACCTTGTGAATAGCCTGATAGTTGACTGACTTCATATCTAGGATCGTCCATAATCTCTTTTACAAATCGATCGGCTACAAAATATTGAGGTGATATAGATGTCTCTCTTTCTGCAATTGCAGTTACGACATCAATTTTAGTAGGGCTATCTGGATCAGTTCCTGCAGCAATCACAGCTATACTTTTATAATCCGGTTCGCCGTTGACAATAGGTGCAACTGCCAGTCCATCAAAACCAGTTCCTGGGTCAGACTTAGTCGCAACAACACGAAATTCTTGACCATCGGAGGTGGTAATAGTGTTGGTTTCATTTTCATTTTTTGGAATAGCTGTCACAAATTTCTTTTTATTTCTATCTGAAAATTCTTTATTAACACTATAAACAGCAAAATCTTGATTTAAATTATTCAATTGATTATCAGTATAATTAAATGTCATTATTGTTCTCCTGTTTCACCATTTGAATATTGCACTAATACAGTAGATTCTGTTTTACCAATGTGTTTTTTTAGTTTTAACCATTGTTGATTAATTTCTTCATCAGTATTTCCTTTCATAAGGCCATCGTGGTTTTCTTTATAAGTTAATCTGTGATTAATTCCATAAGTTATCATTTGATTATCACTGAACTTTATTTCAATATCACAAGACCATGATCCTGGCTTCTCACTATAATAAGGTTCCGTAATCTTAATCTCTTCAATCCCTTCATAGGAATTTTTTAAAGCATTCACCAAACTAACTTCATACTCTCTATTCCGACGCTCTTCTTGAGATTTTCCTAACATAGAAAACATAAAAATACCTCCTGCTGTAATGAATGAAACTAACAAAACAATTAGTAGCCTTTTATGACTTTTTTTAGTGCTGGAATTGTTCATTTAAGCTTTTCTCCTTTTCCTTATTATACTATAATTAAAAGATAAATAACAGTAGAATAGAGAAAATCAAGTCAATTGTCACAGATACTGCATCAAATCCCGATACTGGGTCAGACTTAGTGGCAACGACACGGAATTCTTGACCATCTGAGGTGGTTATAGTGTTGGTTTCATCCGAAGATAACTTATCATCTATTTTGGCTACAACTTTCTTTTCAACTTCCCTTTCAGCATATTCAGAATTTACACTATAAACATTTTTTCCGTGATTTAATTCATTGAGTTGTTTATCAGTATAAGTGTATACCATTAATATTCTCCTTCTGAACCATCTGAATAAATAACTTTTGTGAGTTTATTTGTCTTTCCCGAGTGACTATTCAAAAAATCTCGATCCTCTTTTCTGTTCTCTCTCTCTAAAGATATGTCAGAAATACGTTTATCTTTTTTCGAATAATTAATTTTATATTTTATACTTTTCTCATTAAAAAATAGTTCAACTACGCAAGTCCAACTTCCTGGTGGGTTTGTGTAGTTAGCATTAGAAAAACTAATTTTTTCAATACCCTCATAACTATCTTTTAAGGTTTCAACCAGACTAACTTCATATTCTCTATTTCGACGCTCTTCTTGGGATTTCCCTAACATGCTAAACATAAATATACCTCCTGCTGTGATAATTACAAGTGACAAAATGATTAATAGCCATTTATGACTTTTTTTAGTGCCAGAATTGTTCATTTAAGTTGTTCTCCTTTTTCTTATTATACAATATTTTAATTAATTTTAACGAAACAAGAAGTAAAAACCGATCTCTGCGCGAGAATCGGTTTTCTAATGTAATTTATTAAGAATTCGAGAATGTAATAGACATAATTTAAATTATGTAATAATACTACTACAACAACAAATCTTTTATTTTTCCAATTTCACTTTTTGGAATGACTAAATGAATCATATCGCCCAGATACATTCTGGTTGAGCCATTAACGGTTTGGCTTTTCCCATTATGGACTTGGGTTGTGATGAGGACGTTGTGTGGTAAGTTGAGTTCATGGACTTGTTTACCAGCTATTTTATCTGAAACAGGGATTTCGATAAGAGTTACTTCTCCTTCGTCTGTCGCTTCTTCTGGCAACATTTTCTCAAGCATAGCCTCGTATACTGGAGCACCCTTGAGTAGATCCATGATGATGTAAGCAACCAAGGTCACTAAGCCAAGTGGCATGAGGTTGCGAATATCTCCAACCATCTCGGTTACGAGTATCATAGCGGTTAAGGGAGCCTTGGATATTGCCCCAAAGTAGCCACTCATTCCCAGAATGACAAATATAGGGAATTGTTCCTGACTGACAAGCCCAAGATTGACACAAATGACACCGACTAGGGCACCAAGTAAGGAACCAAGCGCCAAAATGGGAAGGAAAATTCCTCCTGGGAGACCACTTCCATAACTAATCATGCTCCAAACAAAGCGAATCAAAAAGTAAGCTAATAGAACCTGAAAACTAAAATCTTGCTCAGTCAAAGAAAGAACGACCTGATTTCCACCACCAAGAATTTGTGGCAAGAAAATCCCGACTGGTATGATAAGGATAAAGGCTAGGATTGGATAATAAGCTTTATCCAAATGGATTTTTTGACCAATCCAGTCATAAATTCGACCAACATTGAGTACAGCTTTCTCATAGAGAAAACCAGAGAGTCCTAGAAAAACCCCCATAACCAGGTAAATCCAATACTGGTCTAGGGTCATGAGAGGAATGTTGTCTGGCATATCCAGAACAGGTGTTAGTCCAAATATGAGTAGTGAGACAAAGTTTGCTACGAGACTGGCTGCTAGAGTTGAGACCCAGAAAAAGCGTGAAAAATGGTGATAGACTTCTTCTACAACAAAGAGGAGACCTGCGATTGGTGCATTAAAGGCAGCGGCTAAACCTGCAGCAGCTCCACTGGCAATCAGGGAACGTTCTTCAACTGGGCTAGATTTTAGCCACTTGGCAATACCTTTACCACCAACAGCTCCAAGTTGAATGCTTGGCCCTTCTCGTCCTAACATAAGTCCACTGGCAATAGCAAGAATCCCTAGGACATATTTTTTCCAGAGGACACTCCACCAGTTAAGAGCCATGAGTCCTTTTAGTTCGGCTTCGACTTGAGGAATTCCTGAACCCTTGATATCTTTTTCTGACCGAGTTAGTTTCGCACTGAGCCAGTAAACGAATACATAAAATAGACCAATGATAAAAAGATTGCGCACTAGGTGCGCTTGATCTTGATAGAGTCCTTGTATCAGGTGGAAGCCCTTTTCGATTAAGAAACGAAAAGATCCGACGATTAGCCCGACGACGAGACCAACAATGATTCCTCGTCCAACTTGGGATAATATGGTGCTTGAGGCAAAGGCAAATTCTTTCTTGGAACTGAGTGTTTCTGACTGTTCCTCCATAATCATTTCCTCTTACTTGTCTTTCTTAGTTGAAACCAGTGTTTTGACTGGTTCAAAACTGGTTCGGTGAATTGGGGTGACACCTAATTTTTCCAGTCCTTCTAGGTGTTTAGCTGTTCCATAGCCTGCATTAGCCGTGAAATCATAGCCAGGAAATTGCTGATCGTATTCTTTCATAATATTATCCCGTGTCACCTTGGCCACTATAGATGCAGCTGCGATAGAAAGGGAGTTAGCATCTCCTTTGATAATGGAGGTTTGTGAAATTGGTAACTCCAGTTTCATGGCATCTATCAAAAGGTGCTCAGGTTGTGGACTGAGCTGGGATATTGCTTCTTTCATGGCTAGTTTGGTCGCCTCGTAGATATTGACTTGGTCAATGATATGATTATCCATGATACCAATACCGATTGCCAAGGCTTGATCTTGAACAGCATGATAAATTTCCAAATGTTTCTTTTTGGGGATCTTCTTGCTATCGTTGAGGCCTCTAATCTTACAATTTTTTGGTAAAATAACGGCTGCAGCGACTACAGGTCCAGCCAGAGGACCACGACCGACCTCGTCAACACCTGCTATTAGGGTCAATCCTTGTTTGTAAAGCTCTTTTTCATAGGAAAGCATAGATTCCAAACGAAGATCCTCATCCAGTTCTGCCTGAATGGCTTTTTTACGCTTGTTGATTTCCTTTTGAACTCCAGAACGAGTATCCTTTTCCAGTTCAAGAAAAAGGGAATCGTCTAATTCTTTGACAGTAGCAAGAAGTTCCTTGATTTCTTTAATCGTCGTCATCGATATCATCCAATGTATCTAAGGTGTAGTTGCCGAGTTTTCCATCACGAACTTCCTTCACGAAAAGACTGTAAAAACGGTCGTAGTCGTCACGGAAACCGAGGGCGCGCGTCATATCCATGATGATAACAGGCGCTTCTTCTTCTATCTTCATTTGTTTGAAGCGTTCAGCTAGCTTTTCTGGATAATGTTCTTTGAAATAATTGAGACCAAAAATGGTCACTTCATCCATAGGAAGCAACTGGTCTTTAATCGCTCCTGTTAGGGCTAGTTTGAGTGCGACAGCATCATCTTCGAACTTAGGCCAGAGAATCCCTGGTGTGTCTAAGATTTCAAGGTCTTTATTGGTTTTGAGCCACTGTTGCCCCTTGGTAACACCTGGTTTATTGCCGACAACTGCAATCTTTTTCCCAGCCAAACGGTTCATGAGAGTTGACTTGCCTGCATTTGGAATTCCGATAATCATGGTCCGCAAGGTTTCAATTTTGATACCGCGTTCTTTCTGGCGTGCAATCTTATCAGCCATGAGATTTTTCGCTGCATCTGTCACAACTTTTACAGTCACTTGCTCTTTGGAGTTGATAGCCAGTGTTTGAATTCCCTGTGATTCAAAATACTGACGCCATTCTTTTGTCATTGCTGGATCAGCTAGGTCTGCCTTGTTTAAAATCAATAGTTTGGGTTTATCACCCACAATCTTGTTCAACATAGGGTTTTGACTAGATAAAGGCAGGCGAGCATCCACCAAAATCGTCACAAAATCAACAAATTTTAAATTCTCCTGAACTTGTCGCCGAGCCTTTGACATGTGGCCCGGAAACCATTGAATAGTAGCCATAAACATTTCCCCTTCCGACTAAAAAAACGTAATAAAACGTTTTCTTTCTCATCATCTATTCTATCATAAATTAGGTACTTTTGCACAGGCTTTGACTAAAATAAAATTACATTATAATACATAACTTAATTTATGTAACTAAGTGTGTGCTTGACTTAATTTGCTGTTTGGTATATACTTTGTATATACGGTTTCGTGGAGGTAGAGCAATGAATATAGTAAAGACTCGAAAGGTGGGGAATTCGCTCACTGTGACTATTCCTAAAAATTTAGGTATGACAGAAGGTCAAGAAATGGTTGTCTACAAAGGGATTGACGGAGTCATTGTCTTAGCTCCAAAACTGAAAGATCCTTTTGATGGGATTACTGATTTGAGAATGACAAACGATTTTGAAGGGGTAAGGTCACTTGGTAGCGAAATCTGACTATATTCCTGAAAAGCAGGATATCATTTGGCTGGACTTTGATCCATCAATTGGTCGGGAGATTCAGAAACGGCGCCCTGCCTTGGTTGTGTCTAGGAGAGAATATGCTTTGCAAACTGGTTTTGTGGCTGTCTGTCCCATCACTCATGGCCAACAACGTTTGACAGAAAAAGGCTTACTCGTTCCTGTCTCGTCGGACAAGGTAGATGGCGCTGTCAATCCATTTCAACTGTATACCTTTGATTTTCGGATGCGCAATGCTCAAAAAATAACAAGGATGGACACGCAGTGTTTTCAGAAAGTCGTCCAACTTTACCAGTACATCTTCGGAGATAATTAAATCCTACCATGCATAGACAAGGTAGGATTTTTTCTATATGAGTAACCTATTTAAGAACGGGTGAAGGCAATTAAGGAGAATTCCTCTAATCCAGCTTTCTTGTGCAGATGATAGCTGTTCTGCCTGAAGGCATTCTTTTAGAAAATCGCGGACTTGTTCTGGTACAATTTCAAACTCAAAGGCTTTCATCTTGTAGAAAAAGTCGATGAGATGCTCAGATAAGTATTCATCTGAAAAGCGTACTTCTCCACTTTTTCGATATTCTAATAAGAGACGAGAAAATCTAGCTTTTTCATCAGGTAAATCACGAAAATAGGAATTAAGAAGCCAAGTTTGCTTCTGCTTTCGTTCAATAGGATCTTGATTTGCAATTCGCTGATCCTTTTCCAGCTCCTTTTGGTTTTGTTTAGCCTTGAAAGCCCGTTCGTCTCTATTCTTACCAAAGAGGATTTTTTCCCAATTTCGTTCTTCTTGGGTCAAGGTTTCTGTAAAGCCAAAATAATCTTGGTAGGCACGCTCTGCCGGCCCCATGGCAAGAATGAGATTGTCAGCGTATTGCTTGGCGATTTTATCTCTTTTCTTGCGTTCCTTCTCTGCCTGAATCCGTAAATGCTGCTCGTAGTCAATCTTCTCTTTGCCTAGTTTGACAAGGTAAAGTTGATCATCGGACTTACCAAGTAAAAAAGGTTTGATACACTTTTCAAGGACTTCTTCCATACGAGCCTTCTTCTTTGGCTCTGCCTTGGTCCAACTTCCGCCTTGGAAGACTTCTAGGAAGAGCTGATAGTCTCTCTCAGGTGCGAATTGATTGCCACGATTGGGCTTGAAAACACCTTTTTCCCAAAACCATTTTAGAAGTCGTTCGTCAAAGTCGCTTTTATTGACCTTGATTTTTTCCTTTTTCTGAGCCTTTCTGCTTAGGTTTTCAAGTTTTCTGAGAAGCTTGTCTTCCTCTTCCAGTTGCTGATCGAGGCTAATACGATGAAAATGGCGAACACAATCGCTACCAATCGGAAAGAGGCGTTGTCCTGTAACTCCGTTAAAGAGTTCGTAAGCGTACTTAATCGCATTTCCACAGATACAATTACTACGGCCGATACCATTAAAAATCAAGGAAACTTCATTCCATTCCTTGGTAGCTTGTTCCCAAGTATCAGCTTTTGAAGCCTGTAAAACCGCATCATGCAGGGATTTTCTAACTGGAAGTGGCATGAGGTCTCCTTTCTAGATTATACTTTTACAACTTGAACCTCGTCTTTTCCGAGCAAAATCAAGTATTTTTCTATGTTTTCAATCAAATAGGCTCGTGATAAGGCCTCACCATATAGAGCTAACTGACCACGATAGCGGTCTATGAGTTGACTTGGTTCATCGTAACGGTCTGTCTTATAGTCGAAAAGAATAATTCTGTCCTCATAAAGTAGATAGCCGTCCAAGATCCCACGAACAACAAAGTCTTCCTGACTTTTTTGATCTTTTTTGAGCATGGAGAAAGGTTGCTCGCGGTAGAGATGGTCGGTATTAGCGAGAATTTCCTGACCAAGTGGTGTTTCAAAGAAGGCGAGAATTTTAGAAAGATTGATCTTGTCTCTCACAGCTGGACTAATCTGAACTTGTTTGAGTGTTTCTGTTAGACTAGCAAGTGTTGGTTGCTGACTGAGGTCAATTCTCTGCATAAGTTCATGAGTGGCACTACCAATCTCAGCTCCAGTTACCTTTTCTTTAGTTGAAAAATCTGGTAAATCAAAGCTGATTTTTTTCTCAGTTGATTGAGTTTGGTTAGCAATTCGAACACCTTCCATATCCATAACAGGTTCGTAGAATTTCTTGATTTGACTTGGGGTTTGAACACTAGGAAGCTCAATAGCTGCGCGGTGAAGAGTATTATAAACTTCCACCTCTTTCAGCATTTCAAGGGATTCTTTAATCGTTTCAGACTGGCGGTTGTCTGCTTGAGAACTATCTTGTAGAGGGCTCTTGTTTTCCAATTCACCGATAGCTTCCCTAGTCAACTGGTCTTCACCAACAAAATGATAGCTAAAGTTGAGATTGTCCTTGGCAAATACTTTACTGATAGCCCAGATCCAATCTTGGAAATTTCTTGCTTGCAGTCTGGTATTGCTATCTAATTTTCCATTGTTTGCTGCTGGATATTCCTTGACTTCTAGCTTTTCACGAGATCCCTTACCGACAAGATAGAGCTTTTTCTCAGCTCTCGTCATGGCAACATACAGCAGACGCATCTGCTCTGAATAGCTAGCCAGTTGTAGTTCTTTCTCATTCTGCGTATAAGTCAGACTAGGAATGGAGAGTTTGATGGTTTTAGGATAGTGTGCTTCCACTGCTCCTGTTTCCACCTTGGCAATGTATTTGACACCAAGCCCATTTTGACGGCTGAGAATGACTTCTGACATCGAGTCTTGCTTGTTGAAGTCCTGATCCATGTTGAGGATAAAGACATAAGGGAACTCCAACCCTTTGCTCTTGTGAATAGTCATAAGTTCCACGGCATCTTTAGGCGGTGCGACGGCTACGCTTGCGAGATCGTGCTGGGCTTCTAGGACTTGGTCAATCATACGTATAAAACGCGACAAGCCCTTGAAATTACTCTTTTCAAACTGGTCAGCGCGCAGAGCTAGGGCATAGAGATTAGCCTGTCTAGCTGGACCGTTTGGCAATGCGCCAACATAATCATAGTAAAAACGGTCATTGTAAATCTTCCAAATCAAGTCATAGAGAGAGTGGGTTTTGGCATAGAGGCGCCAAGAATCCAAAATATCCATGAATTGATTTAGTTTCTCAGCTAGTTCTGTGTGAATCAAGTCTTTTTGGACGGTATCCTGTTTTTGAGCATTGACCAGTTTCTCATAGAGATTTTCTTGGACTTTGTCCTCTGCTTTCTGAAGGGATAAGCGTGCCAACTCGTCCTCATCAAAACCAAACATTGGAGACTTCATAAGGGCAACCAAGGCGTAGTCTTGCAGGGGATTGTGAATGACTCGCAGCGTATCCAACATGACTTGCACTTCTAGGGATTGGAGATAATTGTTTTGCTCACCGTCGGTTTTGACAGGGATCCCATACTCAGACAAGGCGAGGAGAATTTGGTCATTTCGACTGCGACTGGAAGTCAAAAGGGCAATTTCTTTGAAGGCAACACCTTTTTCCTGATGAAGTTTCAAGATTTCCTTGATGACTAGGCGCATTTCTCCTGTGAGTTTCGTTTCTGTTTGGCTCTCTTCCTCTTCTTGCCCACTATCGTCCTTATCGTAGAGGAGAAATTCTGCCTTGTTTTCTGGATTAGGAGTTAGTTTGGTATTGGCAAAAACAAGCTGGTGCATGCTGTCATAGTTGATTTCGCCGACCTCTTGGTCCATGAGACGTTCAAAAACATCATTGGTTGCTGACAGCACTTCTGAACTACTACGGAAATTTTCTTTAAGAAGAATCAACCTGCCTTCTTGAGGATTTTTCGTATAGCGTTGGAATTTTTCATTGAAAATCTGCGGGTCTGCCTGACGGAAACGGTAGATAGACTGCTTGATATCCCCCACCATAAAGCGATTGTGGCCATTAGACAGCAATTCCAGCATCCGTTCTTGAATGTGATTGGTATCCTGATACTCATCGACCATGACTTCGTGGAATCGTTCCTGATAAGCCTCGCGGACTTGCGGAAAATTCTCTAAAATCTCAATGGTGCAATGACTGATATCAGCGAATTCAAAAGCATTTTCCTGGCGTTTACGTTCTCGATAAGCCTCTACAAAATCGCTCATAAAGGTTTGGAAGGTTTTACCTAGCTCCCAAGTATCTTCATGATAACGTTCTTGGTAGTCGAGAATCGTTATCTGGTCCGCCAGTTGTCCTAGTTTAGCAAACTGGGCCTTTCTCTCATCGTTATAGGCATCAGCCAGTGGTTTTAAATCGGCCTTACGACTGGAGTTAGCCAGAGCTCGACCGTTTTTCTCCTTCGAGATTGCAACAATACGCGCAAGCACTGCTTGATAAGCCTGGCTATCGGACTCTTGATTTAAGGAGCCAATTTCATCCAGAACCAGCTGCACATTTTCTAAATAGGCAGCTTTTGGAAACTCCTTAGCATCGTTATCCAGATGATAACGGAGGAAACTTTCCAAGTCCCAAAGCGCCTGCTTGATTTGCTCAGTTTGTTTGTCTTTCTCATTTGCAAAGTCAGCTTTTTCAAACCCTTTGAGAAAAGACTCGTTCAGCCATTTTTGGGGGCTACTGGTGGATTGAAGGAAATCATAGATTTTGTAGACTTGTTGGCGTAGACCTCGTTCATCCTTGCCACGTCCAGCAAAGTTCTTCACTAAGCTACTAAATTTCTCTTTATTCTCACCTTGGTAATGGGCTTCAAAAACTTGACGAAAAACTTCGTTTTTTAAGATTAACTGTTCACTTTCATTTTGTAAAATACGAAAATTTGGTGCAATATCAATCAGATAGCCATGTTTGCCGAGAAACTTTTGTGTGAAGGAGTCCATGGTTCCGATGGCAGCGTTTGGTAGATCTGCCAACTGGCGTCCCAAGTGTTGTTTGAGATCGACATCGTTACTTTCTTGGATTTGTTGGCTGATTTTTTTCTCCAAGCGCTCTTTGAGTTCAGTAGCAGCCTTAACGGTAAAGGTCGAGATAAAGAGTTGACTGATTTCTACACCACGGGCTAATTGGTCAAGAATGCGCTCGGCCATAACAAAGGTCTTCCCTGAACCAGCAGACGCTGAAACTAGGATATTTTGCCCTGCCGTATAAATGGCTTCAATTTGCTCGGCAGTTTTCTTCTGTTCCTTGTTCGAACTCGCTTCTGCTTCTTGCAGTTTTTGAATTTCTTCCTCAGTTAAAAAGGAAATGGGCTTCATCGATTCAACTCCTCTCTCATTTTCTCAAACCAAGCTTGCTTGAGTTTTTCTCCGACCAGACGCTTGCCATCAGATAAGTCCAACTTCTCTAGGAAACGGGCTTGTCCCAAGTGGTAATTAGCCTCAAAGCCAGTAATAGCCTGATGTTGCTGGACGTATGGGGCAATACTTCTGCCATTTTCGGTATAGGGATTGATGGCAAACTGGCCTTGTAAAATCTTCTCAGTAGCCTTCTTGTACAGATGGGCATTGTAGTCTAGTAAGAGCTGGAATTCCTCGTCTGTCAGCTGATTGGCCTTGTTTTTGTTGTAAAATTCGCCCAAATGACTGCTTTCTTTTTCTAAAAAGAGTCCCTGGTATTTCATTGACTTGCTGGCTTCAGCTACTGCTCCAGCCAAACTCTTAACGGTCAACAGAGATTGGACAGGTTCAGCCATTTCTAAGTACATAGCGCCGAAAAAGTTCTGCTCCCCTTGACTTTTTAGGGCAGCAAGATAGGTAGGCAGTTGGGAATTAAGCCCATTGAAGAAATGAGGAAACTGGAACTGGGTCAAACTAGACTTGTAGTCTACCACTCCCAGTGCTCCATCAGCTTTCAGGCGGTCAATACGGTCAACCTTTCCTCGAACATGCACACTCCGACCATTATCCAATTGAATAAAGGCCTGATCCTTGCCACCAAATGTTGCCTCCTCTTGAATGGTTTCGATAGCTGGATTATGCCGAAGGATATGCCCAGTTGTCCGAGCGACATCAAGCAGAACTTCCTTGGTAAACTGGGCTTCCAAACTTTCTTGATAAATGACTTCAAATTCCCGTTCTTGACTAGTTTCTTGAATGGCTTGCTCCAAACGTTGGTCAAATGGATTTTCAGCAGGGAGTTTCAAGGCACGTTCAAAAATACGGTGCAAGAAATTACCATGACTGCGGGCATCCGGACGCAGGCGCACTTCTTCCTGCAAACCTAAGACATAACGGAGGAAATAACTATATTCATTGCGGTAAAACTCCGTCAAACCAGAGGTAGACAGGTAAAACTCTTTGTCAGCTGGATAGAGAGCCTGCAAGGTCTCTTTCTCTAATGGCTTGCTGCTTGGGCTAGTTGGGATAGCAGGATTTGCAAGGCCTTTTTGATCAAGTTTTTTACCCATGACACGCGCCAGAACCTTAACAAAGGTCAAATCTTGCTCCCTTTCACCCGTATCGCCCTGCTGATGATAAGCAACCAGACTAGACAAAAGACTGTGATAAGAACCCATATCATCCTTAGACAGACCTTTGTGATGAATCTTCTTCTCTATCCGATTAAATCCAAAACTCACCAGTTCCTGAAGATAGGCCGATTCCTTGCTCTCATTTTCATTGAGAAGACTTGGAGCTGACAAAATCAACTGCTTGCGGGCAGCATTAACTAAGGAAAGCATGGTGTAGCGATTTTTCTTGAGGTTTTCACTACTTGCAATTAGTAATTGCGCTCCCTCTTCAGTTGCTTGGTTTAAACTTTGTCTTTCTTCGTCTGTCAAAAGACTGGTGTTTTGCGCGATTTTTGGTAAATGATCCTGAGTCAGCCCGATGGCGTAGACAAAGTCAGCTGTCAGAGGGGCAATCAGATCGTAACTCTGCACCAGAACGGTGTCCACTGTCGCTGGAATGGTGCGATACTGGGACAAACTCATTCCAGAATGGAGCAAGGATAGGAAATCCTCTAGACTAACTTGTGAACCAGCAAAAACCGTCGCAAATTGTTCTAAAACATGACAGAAGGCTTTCCAAACTTCGGCTTGTCTTTCCTGTTCTAGAGTATCCATAGTAGCTGTCAATTCTTGCATCTGCTTGCTTAAGGTAGCATTTTTTAGAAAAATAGTCCACTTTTGCAAGAGATTTTCAGTCTTTTGCTTCCGACTGGCAAATAAGGTTTCAAGTGGTGCCAAAACTCGCAGACGAAGAGAATTTAGACGCTCTAAATCAAATTTTCCGTGGTGGGATTTGGTAAAGGTCTGCTGAAAAGCTGGCATGCCATTGATGCCAAGATAGCGGAGATATTGTTCAAAAGCATCAATATCCGCTTGGCTAAGGTCAGTATACAAACCAGTTCTGAGGAGATTAATCAAATCCTCCTGACGGAAACGGTAATGTTTCAAACGAAAAATAGATTCGACATACTGGGTAAAGGGATGATGGGCCATGGATTCACTTCTACCAAGATAGAATGGTATCTGGTACTGGTCAAAAATGGTTTTGAGAGATAACTGATAAGAAGCTACATCACCCAAGAGAATACGAAAATGCTTGTAACTTAGTTCTGGATGGTCATGTAATTTCTGACGAATGCTACGGGCTACCAGCTCCAACTCCTCTTTTTGCGTCAAGCAAGACCAAATTTGCAGGTTTTCACGGTCCTTCTCATCGATATCCAAAGCGAGTTCTGAGAAGTCATAAGAAGACTCCAGCAAACGAGAAGCCTTGTCAAAACTATCCATTTTCTCATGTGTCTGAGAACGATCCTGAGCAGGTGTTTGGTATTTTGCCCCCAAATGATGGAGGAATTCCACACTGGCTTGATAGAGATTTCCTTCAGTGAACGGACTGGTATAGGCTTTCTTGCTTGCATAGGCCCCAATAACAATCTCGGTATCTTTGCGATGGAGTAGATCCACTACACGCTCTTCCTCAGCAGAAAAACGGGTAAAGCCATCAATAACCAAGGCAATCTGACTGAAATCACTACTTACATTGTCATTCTCAATAGCCTCAATCAAATGGGACAATTGACTTCCCTGAGCCAACTGGCTTTGATTGAGATAAGCAGTTACTTTCTCAAAAATCAAGAGTAAATCTGCTCGTTTATCCTCATCAGTCAAACTTTCCAAGTCCAAAAAACTCATCTGAGCAGTCATCATCTCATGATAAAGTTCAATCAACTGCTGGATAAACTGAGGATCTTGTTTAATCGCACCATAAACTCGCAACTCTTTAGGATCTAGTTCTGCAAGACATTTATAAAAAGCCATCCCAAGACCGATGTCATCTAGACTGGTCTTTGTAGGCAAATCATTTAAAACTAGATAACGAGCCATCTGAGCAAAACGCGTGACGGTAATCGCAAAAGAAGCCTGCTGGGACAAGCATTCCAGCACAGCGCGTTCTTTTTCAAATGAAAGAGAGTTGGGCGCGATGTAGAAGACCCGCTTGCCCGCAGCAACTAGCTCTTCCGCTTCTCTCGTTAAAATTTCAGTCAAAGAAGTCCGAATATCAGTATAAAGTAATTTCATCTCAGCCTCGTTGGAATTTTTCATTACCTTTTATTATACCATGTTTTAACAGAAGATTCTGTCTCCTCATTACCAAAATATGCTATAATAAAAGCAAAACATCTAGAAAAGGAAGTCTTATGATTAAACTACTAGCCTTGGATATGGACGGAACCCTCCTTAATGAAGCCAAGGAAATACCGCAAGCCCACATTACTGCCATTCATCAAGCTATCGAAAAAGGGGTGAAATTGGTTCTCTGTACAGGTCGTCCTCTTTTTGGTGTCCTACCTTACTATGCAAAACTTGGTCTAGATCTAGAAAACGAATACCTCATTGCTAACAATGGTTGCTCAACCCACCAGACCAGTGATTTGAGTCTAGTTGACTGGCAAGAACTCAGTCCAGCTGACATTGAATACCTCTATGACCTAGCTGAAAAAAGCGACGTCCAGTTGACTCTTTTTGATGAGGAACATTATTTTGTTCTCAGTGGTAAGCCTAATCAAATCGTTCAAAATGATGCCAAACTAGTCTTTTCAAACCTGACTGAAATTTCCCTTGAGGAAGCTACTAGTGGTAAGTATCGTATGTTCCAAGGCATGTTTTTAGGAACAAAAGAGCAAACAGATGATTTTGAGCGGCGATTCGCTAAGGAGCTCTGCCAACGATTTAGTGGAGTTCGTTCGCAGCCTGTCATATATGAAGCCATGCCCCTTGGAACGACCAAGGCTACTGCTCTTTCACGACTAGCAGCGATTTTAAAAATCGAGCCCTCAGAAATTATGGCCATGGGCGATGCCAATAACGATATCGAAATGCTTCAGTTTGCAGGACTTGGCATTGCAATGGGAAATGCCAGTGACCATGTCAAATCCCTTGCTAATGCCGTTACAGCTAGCAACGAAGAAGACGGCGTTGCGCGTGCGATTGAGAAGTATATTTTATAGTAAAAAAGCCCAGTTCAATGTCAACTGGGTTTTGTTTTTTTAAGAAGCACAAAACTTTAGAAACTCTTTAGAATTACTTGATGTTTCTTTGATTTCTATACCTTATACTAAAGTTAGTAAAACAAATCAAAAGGAGAAAATCATGAAAACAGTACTCGAAATTCATGGACTGACCAAACAATTCAGACAACAAGCTATTCTTCAAGATCTTAGTCTAACCATAAAAGAGGGAGATATTTATGGTCTAATTGGAAAAAACGGAGCAGGTAAAACTACTCTTACCAAAATCATTACACAACTACTGTTTGCGGATAAAGGAACTATTTCCCTCTTTTCTAGTCAAGAACAAAATGAGTGGACCAAAGCTCTATCTCGAGTAGGTTCAGTTATCGAATCGCCTGTAGCCCATAATCACTTAACAGCATACCAGAATCTGAAATATTATTGTATGATACGTCATATTCCAAATGCTGATAAGGTGATTCATGAGACCTTGGACTATGTTGGGTTGTCAGATACAGGAAAAAAAGTCTTTCGTGATTTCTCACTAGGAATGAAACAAAGACTTGGCATTGCCATTGCCCTCCTATCAAAACCCGACTTCCTGATTCTTGATGAGCCCATTAACGGCCTCGACCCAATTGGAATCAAAGAATTTCGTCTCATGATCCAGCGGCTCAATCAAGAAAAAGGCATAACCATCCTCATCTCTAGCCATATCTTGTCAGAACTCTATCTTTTAGCTAATCGCTTTGGAATTTTGGATCAAGGTAAGATTATCCGTGAAATCAGTAAAGCTGAGTTTGAAACACTGAGTGAGGATTATATTGTGCTTAAAACAAGCGACAAAGAAAGAGCTTGTCAGGTATTGAAAGAACAAATCCAGCTCCAGTTTAAGGTTGTCAATCCTGACAATGAAATCCATATCTTTGGTAATGAACACGATGTCAAACAGATTCTTAAGCAACTAACTTTGGCAGATGTTTCTATTGAAGAGATTTACTTTGCCCGTCAAAACCTAGAAGAATACTTCACACAATTGGTAGAATAGGAGAAAAATCATGATACACACCATTCAAGCAGATTTTTACCGTCTTTTTCGCTCCAAAGGATTCTGGATTACAGAATTCATTCTCTTTGTACTCTTGCTAATGGGTGCCACTATTGGCGCTACAGGACATCTAATGTCCGTTCAGACAGCACCACCAGAGACTCCAACCCATGGTTGGGACGGTATTCAAGCTCTTATCAATGCGTCTAGCAATGATTCAAACCTCATTTTTCTCTGCATTATTCTAACATGTTTAGTTCTCGGAGTGGATCTAATCGGTAAGCTCTATAAAAATAGTTTGACAGTTGGCGTCTCTCGTACAGAATTTTTCCTTGCTAAATTCTTTGTTCTAGCAAGTATCGCTCTCTTACAACTCATCACCAGTCTTGTGATTGCCTTTATTCCCGCGACTCTACTAAACGGACTTGGTACAATGCCTGATGGTTTTGTTACTAATCTCCTCTTGACGATTTCCCTTCAATTTCTCTGCCTTCTCGCTTGGCTTTCGATTGTTTCCTTTATTCTCTACCTGACTCATTCTTATCTTGCTGTATTTATTGGTTATCTGATTAGTTCTATCATCCTTTCTGTGCCAATGTT
Organism: Streptococcus oralis; assembly: GCF_001578705.1. Lineage (GTDB taxonomy): Bacteria > Bacillota > Bacilli > Lactobacillales > Streptococcaceae > Streptococcus > Streptococcus oralis_J. The sequence goes on from NZ_KQ969037.1 coordinate 420,861, forward strand.
TATTTTCCCAGACATTGAAATTCTACGATATTTAAACTTAAATTTTGCCTATGCTATGACTAGTAATAGTCAATCTATTCTCTATACAATCACGGTTTGCGTAGTTGTCATCCTTATCTTCTCTCTTAGTGGCCTTACCATTTTCAAGAAGAAAAGCTTATAAATAAAGCCTCCTCTAATCTTATAGAGGAGGTTCTTCTGTTAAAAATAAATGAAAACCGAAAACCATTCTTCATCAGCAACTAGCTTCATAACTGCTCCAAGAAGATGAACTAATTCCTCGGTAATATAGAGACCTAAACCAGAGGATTCTTCTGTGTCTGATAGATTTTCAGAATAAAAACGATTGCTGAGATTGTCTATATTCTTGATTGGTTTTTTGACAAGATTATCAATTTCCAAAACAAGCCCCTTTTCTTCCTTTTTCAAAGAAAGTCGAGCTTTCTCCTTGCCGTGCTTGAGAACATTTCCAAGGAGATTTTGTATAATTCGATCAAGCAAGTCCTCATCAGTCGTCGTTTTCAATCCTGGTTCAACGTTAAAATCAAGAACAATCTGTGATGACTGAAAAACGTCGTAATAGGCTAAAGTCTTCTTTGTTATAAAAGTTGATAAATCAAGCTCTTCCAGTTTCGGTTTGACTGCTCCTTCCATCAAATGACGGTATTCGAGGAGAGCCTCCAAACGTTTGGAAACCAAATCCTGATGATGAGCTATTTTATTTAAGGTTTCTGAACTATTATCGGGGTGTTTTATTAGTTGCTGAGTATATCCTGAAGCGATTGTCAAAGGTGTCCGAATATCATGAGCGATGTTACTGATTGCCATATCTAGGGTGCGTTTTTCACGCTTCATGATTAGCTGATTCTCTTCCACTTCTTGAAATAGATTCTCAATTTGGTTATGTAGTCGCAAAATGGTCTTTGAAAAGAAATTTACACCGATCCTCTTCATGCTACCAGAGCGAATCTTTTCTTCGATTTGTCTGCTTAAATCTTTAATTGCTATATGATAGCGAATCAAAGAAATCGCCAAAATAATGTTAGTAAGGAGTAATATTGATATCAAAATGTAAATCATTACTTATCTCCTTTTAATCGAACACCAACTCCCCAAATGGTTTCGATGTACTCGTGATTTGGATCCAGTTGATGCAGTTTTTTACGGAGATTGCTTAGATGGGTGTTGAGCGTATTGTCTCCAGGCAGGTAACTTTCTTCCCAAATCAATTCATAGAGTTCTTCTTTGGTGAAGATCTTTTTAGGATACTGGAGCAACATTTGGAGAATCTGACACTCTTTCTTTGCAAGGCGAATGGTTTCAGTTGCGTTACTTATTTCAAAACTATCCGCATCGAACTGGATATTTTTAAAGCTTTGTGCGAGGTTATCAATTTCTCTTCGATCTCCTGACTGATGTTCACCACTTTGGCGTAATTGCACGGTGACTCTGGCAAAGACTTCGTCCAAATCAAAAGGTTTCACTACATAATCATTGGCACCGTCTAGTAGATATTGGCTGATGAACTTTTTATCACCCAAAGCAGTGAGCATGATGACCGGAGTCTGACTAGTTTGTCGAATGGCTTGCAAGACTTGGTCGCCATTTTTCCCAGGAAGCATGATATCTAGCAAAACGAGATCAATGCCTCCTTTGTCAAATTGCATGATACCTTCCGTACCAGAAAAGGCTTGTATCACCTCGTGTTCCTCTGCAAGAAGGGTTCTTAAGATTTCCTGGATTTCATTATTATCTTCAATTACAAGTATGCTTGCCATAAACCTCGTCCTTTCTAAAACTATTATAACATGTTTTATTAGGAATTCCAGATACAGAAAAGCTTCTCTCACATTTTAAGCAAGAAGGAGCTAATGAAAATTGAATCTACTTAACCAAATAAGCAATCAAAGCTATGATCCATAGATGAGCCGGGTAGAAAATATAAAAGAAATATTTACTCCAACTGGTTTCTTGTCCTCGCTGTCCATTATACAAGGCCATAAAAGGAAATACGGTGATAAAGAGCCAGTCAGAATTGTAAAGCATCATTTCCAAGGTTTGGTACCAAGTGTCATAGGTATGGATAGAAGTCACTAACAGGAAGGCCCAAAGTAGAGTATAGAGGAGATTTCGCAATCCCTTACGATTTCGACAAGAGTAACTAATCAAGAGAAATGGTAGCATGGTGATACCACCCTCAGTAAAAAGACAACCGAAAATCAAGAGACCAGCAAGCCCAATCCGACGCCACAACTTCTCTTTTTGATCCAACTCTTTTCGAGGAAAACCAATCCAAAGCATGGTGACACCGATGGCCAGAGTCAGAAAAATGTTATTAGTGACCATTACTCCTTTAGATGCAAATAGGGCATTGAGGAGGCTATTTCCAGCAAACATGATAAGCGCCCAAGACCAGAGGCGGATGAGGTAGTCTCTCAGGTTTCGAGTATGGATAAATCCTTCCATAGCCATATAGGCAAACCAAACTCCCACACAACGGGTCATAGCGTGGAAAATACCTTCCCACAGAGGAGAAACGATCCCTGTGATATGAGGGATATGGTCTAGAACCATTACTGCCGCCATCAGGTACTTCAACTGTGTCGCATTCCATTTTTTCATAATAAACCTCTTTCTTTTTGATCTACATAGAGTATAGCATACATTTCTACATATAATCGTACACCTATCTTACATTTAAAAAGCCTATCTTACATTTTTGTAAGACAGGCGTGAATATCAAAAGTTTATTCTGAAAGTTACCTTCTAGTCCGTAATTCGTTGGTACATTTCTGGTCTTCTATCTCGAAACAAGCCCCAGTTGAGGCGTTCGCTTGCTCCCTTGTCAAGGTCATAAGTTGCTAACAGAACAGCCTCACCTTGCCTGTCAGCTCGCTCTAGAATAGCTCCTGTTTCATCCGTCATAAAGGACGAACCGTAGAAGTCAAGACTGGAACTCTGTCCGCCATTTTCCTCACTAGGAGTGACTTCTTCCAAACCATAACGATTGGCTGCAATGACTGGAACAATATTTGCTGCTGCGTGGCCTTGCATGGTACGTTGCCAATGTCCACAACTATCCGTATCCAAAATTGGCTCTGAACCGATGGCTGTTGGATAAAAGAGCAATTCAGCACCATTCAGAGCAAGACAGCGCGCTGTTTCAGGGAACCATTGATCCCAACAGATACCAATCCCAATCTTAGCGTAGCGAGTATCCCAGACCTTGAAACCTGTGTTGCCAGGCGTAAAGTAAAACTTTTCTTGATAATAATGGTCATCTGGTATGTGGGTCTTCCGATAAACGCCCAGTACCTCTCCATCTGCATCAATGACAGCAATAGAGTTATACAAGACATTACCATCTTTTTCATAAAAACTAATCGGTAGAACAACCTGTAGTTCCTTAGCAAGCATCTTAAAATGCTGAATGGCTGTATTTTCTGTCACCGACTGGGCATACTGATAATAGTCATACTGGCGTTCCTGACAGAAATAGGGACGTTCAAATAATTCAGGCAAGAGAATGATTTGCGCGCCTTGGTCTGCGGCTTGGCGAGCTAAACGTTCCGCTGTTTGGATATTTGTTGCCACATCCTTGGCACATTGCATCTGGATCGCTGCAACTCTAACATTTCTCATCTTTTTCTCCTATTCTGGGATTTGTTGGGTGATACAGTGAATATTGCCACCACCTAAGAGAATATCTCTGGTTGGTATTCCTATGACCTTACGGTCTGGAAAACACTTGCTGAGGATATCTAGGGCAACTTGGTCGTTTTTATCTTGAAATTGGGGAACAAGGACAGCCTTGTTGGCAATATAGAAATTTACATAGGAAGCTGCAAGACGTTCACCTGCATAACGCTCCTCTTCACCTTCTTCATAGATGTAGCCTGGCAAATCCTCTTCGGTTACAACTTGATGAAGCGCTGGGATTGGCAATTTATGAATGGTGAAGTGACGACCTTTTGCATCTGTTTCTTGCTCTAAGAGCTCAAGGTCAGCTGCAGACATGGCATACTGAGGATCATTTTGATCATCTGTCCAAGCCAAGACAAGCTCTGCAGGACCTACAAAGGCTGCAACATTATCAACGTGCTCGTTTGTCTCATCTTGATAAATACCGTATGGCAGCCAGATAACTTTTTCAGCGCTCAGGCACTCTAATAAGGTGTTTTCGATTTGCTCTTTAGACAGGTGGGAATTGCGTCCAGGACTGAGTAAGCAGCTTTCAGTCACAAGAATGGTTCCTTGACCATCGCTGTGTATGGCTCCGCCTTCCAGTACAAAAGGTTTGGCATCATAGACAGGCATTTCCAAGACCTCAGCAAACCGACTGGCTACTTGGTCATCATCTTCATAGTCTTGGTAGAGACCATCAACAGCACCACCCCAAGCATTGAAAGACCAATCGACTGCCAACTTTTCTCTTTTTTCATTGAGTAGAATAGTCGGACCCGTATCACGCGCCCAGGCATCGTTGGTGGGAATGTCTAAATAAACGACCTTGTCTCCAAGATAGGATTTGGCTTCAGATAGATAGTCCTGCTCCACCAAAAGGTAAACTCTTTCCCCTTCTGCTATGGTCTTGATAATCTGGCTAAAGGCCTTCTTAGCAGCTTTTCCTTGAAAGGGCCATGATCCTGGTCGAGTTGGCCATACCATGAGAGTGCCATGGTGTGGTTCGTACTCTGCTGGCATACGATAGCCTAATTTCTTTGGACTGTCTATCATGATAATCTCCCTTTGAAGTCTTGATAGCCGAAGGCTTTGACTAAGCTGCAGTCTCCTTGCTCGTCCATAAGATAGAGACTTGGCAAGCCAATACCGTTAAAGGTATTATTTTTGACAAAGGAGTAGATTGCCATGTCTTCAAAGTAAAGTCTATCACCGATTTGGACTGGATTTTCAAAACTATAATCACCAATCACATCGCCCGTCAGACAGGTATTGGAAGAAAGTCTGTAGGTATGGATTTTTTCCTGCGCCTCAAATCCATTTCTCAAAGGTGGACGATAGGGCATTTCAAGTACATCTGGCATATGGCAGGTCGCGGAGGCATCTAAAACCAGGATTTCCATACTGTTTTCGACAATATCCAATACTTCAGTTGCTAGATAACCCGCATTGAGCGCAATAGCTTCACCCGGCTCGATATAGACTTCAAGATTGTAAGTTTCTCGAATTCTTTTAATCTCAGAAATCAGCAAATCCACATCGTAGTCTTCTCTTGTGATGTGGTGGCCGCCACCCATATTGAGCCATTTGACCTCATGTAAATAAGGACCAAACTGAGCTTCTACCGCTTTCAAGGTTGTCTCTAAATCATCCGCCCCTTGCTCACAAAGGGTATGAAAATGAAGTCCATCCACTAAGTCCAGCAAATCACTCGGTATCTTGTCTGAAATCACTCCAAAACGGGAGCCAGGTGCACAAGGATCGTAGAGCGCGTGATCTCCTTGAGTTGAACACTGTGGGTTGAGGCGCAAACCGATACTGATACCAGCCTCTCGGCAACGAGGACCGTGTTTACGCAATTGTCTCTCGGAGTTAAAAACGATATGGTCAGATATTTGCAGTAGCTCTTCCATATCTGATTCCTTGAAAGCAGGCGCAAAGACATGGACTTCCCCCGGGAATTCTTCTCTAGCCAGCTTCGCTTCATAGAGTCCACTAGCTGTCGTACCAGACAGATACTGGCTAATCATGGGGTAGGTTTTGTAGAGTGAATAAGCCTTCTGGGCCAGTAAAACCCTGCAGCCCGCTTCTTCCTGTACTTGTTGAAGAATCCTACAATTGTCTTCTAGTTTGGCTAAGTCAATGACATAGGCTGGTGTTGGTACTTGTTCTAACTTCATCAGTCCACCATTTGTGGATTTTCAACCACAACCCATGGCAAGCCGTACTCATTCAAAGCTTCCATAAATGGATCTGGATCCAATTCTTCAAGGTTGTAAACTCCAGGTTGTTTCCAAGTACCGTTCATAACCAATTTTGTCCCAATCATGGCTGGAACACCAGTCGTGTAAGAAATGGCTTGTGAACCAACTTCTGCGTAACATTCCTGATGGTCACAAACATTGTAGATATAGATAGTCTTTTCAACGCCATCTTTGACACCTGTAAAGATACAGCCGATATTGGTTTTCCCAACTGTGCGTGGACCAAGGCTTGCAGGGTCTGGAAGCAAGGCTTTCAAGAATTGGATTGGCACAATTTCTTGACCGTTAAAGTTAATGGTATCCGTACGAAGGAGTCCGACATTTTCCAAGCATTTCATGTGCGTTAGATAAGATTGCCCAAAGGTCATAAAGAAACGAATCCGTTTGACACCAGGAATGTTCTTAGCCAATGATTCAATTTCTTCATGGTGAAGGAGATACATGTCTTTTTGTCCAACTTGAGGGAAATCGTACTCACGCTTGATAGACATTGCTTCGACTTCGACCCATTTTCCATCTTCCCAGTAAGAACCTGGCGCAGAAACCTCGCGTAGATTGATTTCTGGGTTGAAGTTAGTCGCAAACGGATAACCGTGGTCACCACCATTACAGTCTAAAATATCGATATAGTGGATCTCATCAAAATAGTGTTTCAGAGCATAAGCTGAAAAGACACTGGTCACACCTGGGTCAAAACCAGAACCAAGAAGAGCTGTCAAACCTGCTTCTTTGAATTTCTCCTGATAATCCCATTGCCATGAGTAGTCAAAGTAGGCTGTAAAACCAAGTTCCTTGCAGCGTTTTTCGTAGATGGCACGCCATTCTGGATCTTCTGTATCTTCAGCCTCATAGTTAGCAGTGTCGATATAGTGGACACCTGTCGCCAAACAAGCATCCATAATGGTCAAGTCTTGGTATGGTAAAGCTACGTTCAAAACGACTTCTGGTTTGTAGCTTTCAATCAAAGCAATCACTTCTTCTACCTTATCAGCATCAAGAGCAGCTGTTTCAATCTTTGTACTTGTTTTGCCTTCTAATTTAGCCTTCAAATCATCACATTTTGACTTTGTACGACTAGCAATCATAATCTCTGTAAATGTTTCGCTATCTTGGCAAATCTTTGAAATAGCAACTTGGGCAACGCCCCCACATCCGATAACTAATAGACGACTCATTTTTTCCCTTCCTCTTCTTCTAAAATGTCTTCTACATACTTAGGCAACATAAAGGCTCCCACATGTAAGTTTGCAGTGTAGTATTCTGTGAAAAGCTGGCGTTTTTTCCAGCCTTCCTTATCAAAATCTTTAACAGGGTGGTATTTTTTCGATGCAAATCCAAATAGCCAATAGCCAGCTGGACTGGTCGGAATATGGGCCTGATAAACCCGGCTGATTGGAAAGGCTTGATTGACCTTACGGTGCATGCTACGACAAGCTGACTCATCCTCGTCAAAGAAGGGACTCCCATGCTGATAAATCATGATGCCGTCTTCTTTCAAGGCTCTGTAACTATTTCCGTAAAATTCCTTGGTAAAGAGCCCTTCCGTATGTCCAAATGGATCTGTCGCATCGTTAATGATAATATCGTAGTCATCTTCACAGTTTCGCAAAAAGCGTAGCCCATTTTGGTAGTAAATGGTAACACGAGGATCATCTAGCCCTGCAGCAAAGTCTGGGAAATACTCACGACAGACCTCAACCAACATCTCATCTGGTTCCACAATATCGATTTGCTCCAGTTCAGGATAGAGAGTTAATACTTGGGCAACACCACCGTCGCCACCTCCAATAACCAAGACTTTCTTAGGATTTGGGTGGACAGCCATGGGAACGTGAACGGTCATTTCGTTGTATACGAAATCATCCGCATCTGAAAACAAGACATGCCCATTTAAAATCAGTATTTTTCCAAAAGCTGGCGTATCCAAGACTTCGATATCCTGCCATTCACTTTTTCCAGCATAGAGTTGCTTGGCAGTTCTCAAGGACAATTTCACATCCGGAGTATGAACTTCAGAAAACCATAAATCCATCTAGTTCTCCTTTCTCTTAATGACGTTGATGTGATTGACCTCTGGATCTTCTGTCCCTTGGAGGGAGCAACCACGTTCCTTGGCAAATTGGATATAGTCTACAATTTCTCGTGTAATGCGTTCACCTGGTGCTAGGATTGGAATCCCTGGAGGATAACACATGACAAATTCCCCACAGACCTGTCCAACAGACTCATCCAAGGTTAAACTTCTTCTCTCTGAATAGAAGGCTTCTTGTGGAGACAGCACCAACTCGGGCTGGATATATTCTCCAGCAATCAAATCTTTTCCATCTCTTGAGTAGAGTCTCTTGATATCAGCCAAAGCACCGACCAAACGCTCGATGTCTTGGATGCGGTCGCCAATAGAAATATAAGCCAATATATTGCCAATATCCCCGAATTCAATCTGAATATCGTATTCATCTCGCAAGAGATCATAAACCTCTATACCTGTTAGCCCAATACCCTGAGTGTAAACTGATAGCTTGGTCACATCAAAATCACAGACAGACACACCGTCTATTAACTCCTTTGAGTAGGCATAGTAGCCACCTATGGCATTTATTTCACGACGAGCGTACTCCGATAGCTCAATGACTTTCTCAAATGACTCTTTCCCGCGAAGAGCAAGGTTGCGACGTGAAATATCCAAACTAGCCATCAACAAATAAGAGGCGGATGTAGACTGGGTCAGATTGATGATCTGACGAACGTACTCAGGATTCATCTGCTTACCAATAAGTAAAATGGAGCTCTGGGTCAAACTCCCACCAGACTTATGCATAGAGACCGCTGCCATATCAGCGCCAACGTCCATAGCAGATAGCGGCAATTTGTCTGTAAAATGCAGATGCGCTCCATGGGCTTCATCTACTAAAACCATCATGCCAGCTTCGTGAGCCATTTCCGTTAAACCCTTGAGGTCTGAACAAATTCCATAGTAAGTAGGATTGTTAATCAAAATGGCCTTGGCATCTGGATGCTCCTTAATTGCCTGCGCAACACGGTCATTTTCAAGACCTAAAGCGATGCCGATTTTAGGATCTACACTCATCTCGATATAGATGGGAATGGCACCACATAGAACCAGCGCATTGATAGCAGATTTGTGGACATTACGTGGCAGAATAATCTTATCTCCTGCCTTGCAGGTGGAAAGAATCATGGTTTGAACAGATGAAGTTGTTCCCCCAATCATGAGAAAGGCATGCGCTGCTCCAAAAGCATCAGCTGCTAGTTCCTCTGAATCCCGAATAATCGAAATAGGATGGCCTAAATTATCCAATGGTTTCATTGAATTGACATCAATGCCGACACATTTTTCTCCCAACAATTCAACAAGTTCTGGATTTCCCCGTCCGCGTTTGTGACCTGGTACATCAAAGGGAACAATCCGTTTCTTTCTTAGCTTAATCAGACCTTCATAAATAGGGGCCTGATTTTGATCTAACTTTTTCAAGACATACTCCTTTACCGTATTTTTAGCTCCTCAAAATGATGAGGGAGACCAAAGGTTGACTTATGAAAAAAGAGCAGGTTTTCACCTGCTCTGCAATCTTCTGACGTGTTTATTTTGGTTTCTGTTGAGTATGTCTGTTCCCGATGTTTCCTAACTCTCTAGTAGCAAATATTACGTACTTTATTGATCGTTTCACAAGATGACGTGTGCTTTCACCACACTAAAATTTATGAATTAGGACAAGCGTCCTAACATCAACTTATAAAAGTAGGCTTTTAACCCTATCAATAATGTGGCTTTTCAACCACGCTTCGGCATTCAACCCTGCCTGTCCGTAGGCATTTTTTACTCGGGTTTATATTTGCTAGAAAACATCTTCTCATTTTCTAAGCCTTATAACTATATCATGTTTACAAGAGCTTGTAAAGTACTTTTTTTGAATTTACTTAAATTTTGTTCGTAAATAGTTGAATTGCTACCAAAAAGTTCATGTTCAACGAACTGAAAACGATTATAAAAGGAACTAATTTTTTTAGTTCCTTTCAAGATTATTTAATCTTATGCTTATCCATTTTTTCCTGGAAAATATCTGTAATGATTTTGCGCAATTCTTCTCTTTCCTTCTCAGGAATCTCACCACTTCTCTTGGCAACTGCATAGAGCTCTGGATGTTCGATAGAAATACGCTTTATTGTCCGAGTCGTTGCATGCTTTCGCACGAAAAAGGGAATGCGTTTGATCCATTCCTGAGGCACTAAGGCAAGGATTTTCGCAGCGGTTTCCTTATCGCTAATTTCAGATGTTGTCAGTCCCTGCTTTATCATGTCCTGTTCTTTTTCAGTAAAATCTTTTAATTCCATTATCCCTCTCCTATCTAGAAATCACTCTATATTAAATTATATACCAATATTAGAGAAACTACAAATAATAAACTTTGTAAAATATGCGCAATGATGAGATTGCATTGCTTAGTCAACTAGTGAAATCAAAAAGCACTAAAAAAGTTAAAAATATTTTTTTGCATCCTCTAAGAGACTTGAAAAATCACTTAAAAAAGTTTTTTCAAATTCGTCATATTTTTGGAGATTCTGTCGTAACGTTTTAGCTTTAAAATGTTTATAGGTGTTTCTATTAATCTTTCCTACTAGTTTCTTATTAACATAGATTTGTATACCATCATTATTTATATTTCCATAAGTATCACCTGATATATAAATTGAGTTCGATTTATTATTTTGAGAGTAAATATTTAATCCTTGTCCTTTTCCTTGTGTTAATCGAACTATATTATATTCATTAGCTATCTTTATAAAATCTAATGAAATTGGCTTTTCGCGTTCTTCCTTCCTCTCTTTTCCAAAATACTCTGGTTTCGAAAGGTCGAAATGATTAGTATTAACCAGTGTATTAAATAATTTGCGAATAACGAATTGAACATCTTCATTCGGTGAATGATTTTGAGTTGAGGTTTTATTTATATCTATATCGAAGTTTCCGGTTGAAATTGTATTTGAAAAGCTCATTCTTTTCATCAAATTTTCTAACTCTTCAACTTCTAATTTATCAACATTATATTTAAGCAATAATTTTAAAGTATTAAAAAATTTTCTGAAAGATTCTAACTCTTTTTGATTTTTAAAACTAAAGATACCATAGCGAGACACAAGAGAATTATAATCGGCATCGTCAGGTATTTCAAATGAATTTTCAAGTAAATCAATGAGAAAATATTTGGTTTCTTCAGAATCTTCTGGACTATTGTTATATGAAGTCAATAAATAGTCATAAGCTTCATCAAATCGTAATTGAAAACATACTGTAGCTATGATTAGTAATTTGTCATCATTTTCTAACTCATTATTTGAATTTATAATATGCATTAAAAGGCTAACAGAATTGAATAATCTGTTAACACTGCGAGGATTATTTCCGATTGAGTCTCTAATTAATTGAGTTACATTCTGTGTAACGTCATCATTAAAATAAAAATTAATTTTTTTCAAAGAGACTTTAACAAAGTTCTCCATATGATAATTTGCAACAGGTACAGTAAAAGGCACTTGAATTATTTTCTCAAAAAAAGCTTTTCCTTTTTCGTTGTCCAAATCATCACCATACTTACTTTTTGTTCCTCTTAAAACAACATTATAATCAATAGCTAAAACAAAGACACAATTTCTGCAATCTAAGAAAAGTTTTAAAATTTCTAGGAATTCAATCGCTTTTTTTGGAACCAATCTGTCAAGGTCATCAATGAAAATTACTATCTTTTCATAATTATTTTCTTTAACAAAGTCATCAATGATACTTTGTAGATTTTGTTTCAGATTTTTTAAATTATTAGCTTTTTCCTCATTGCTTATTAATTTTAGAAGTTGATTATTAATTTTTTCAATGTTTAAGAGACCAAAATCTAGTTTTAGATATTCCATACTTTTTGTAATAACTGCCAAAGATTTTTTAAAGTTCTCTCTTTTATCTACATCAGTTACTTCTAATTCATCAATTAAATCTGTAATTAACGTGACTGCTAAATCCTTATCCATATCAAATTGTGAATATTGCCAAGTATTAAAAAATATTGTTTTAATTTTTCTTTTTGAATTACTTGACGATTTTTCTTTAAGTTTTTCTTCAACTTGATACATGATGCTGGTTTTTCCGGTTCCCCAATCGCCTTGAATAGCTAGTGTTAAAGGAGTTTCGCATCCAGTAATAAAATTTGATAACCCAAGAATGTATTTGTCAATCATAAATTCGTCTTTTACAGTTGGAATATCAGAAAATGAATTGTACATATAATTTCCTTTCAAAATATTTTATATAGAATATGCTAAATTAAGAATAACACTCAATTTATATTATGTTAATGACATTTAATATTGAGGTCTTAAAAAGCAATTGTTGTTGTAGATATGTCACAAAAAATTCTACTTCTCATCTTCTGTTGCTTCACAGACTAATGTTTACAGCCAAGAATTCGATAAGAATAAGAACTAAAACGCTATTACTGTCCCCATATTTCTTCTCCCTTGCCTACCTTAATAACCTTCAACCCACTTTTCATTATCCATGATGAAAGGCTTAGCTAGTCCGTCACCTGTGTAATCCGCATACTTGGTAGCCAAATATTTGTAACAATCTTCCTTACTCGCAAACTTAATAGCTTGATAAGGCTCTTCAAAAGTCAATTTCTCTACAAATAAAAAACCATCATCAGCTGGAACTAAAACACCAACATGCCCAACAAAAAGAAACTCTCCGTCCAAATTATCATGTAACACAACAGACAGCATTCGAGCCTTGTCATTAAATTGAAACTGGGAAAAGAATTTCTCCATCTTCTGCGCGTGAATTTTTACATCTGTCGTTGCTTCCGTCTCCACCCTAGAAAATAGAATATCAAACTCTTCCTTATCTTTCGCATCAAATAGCTTTCCCTTATCGATAGCGTCGTTATCCACGAAAAGAAGCTGATCATTCTTTTCAAGTTTTGGGATTGTGACTGAATTTTTTAAGAGCGCATAGCTATTGATACGACAGTTTGTCCCGACAAAATCACCCTTTTTTTGTTTCCAAAGATTACTGATTTTCTCTACATCGTATTCTGTTTTTGTAAAGGAAGTAAAATCACCACTTAAACCAGTGGAGCCGACAGTCGTATTATAGTCTGTAACAAGATTGAAAAATTCATCAACACTATTTGGACCCAAGTGAGCTGATAAGAGAGATTTGACCTCTTCGGTAATGACCTGATTGTTTAGATTGGTATATGAAGCCGTCCAAGGAACTTTATCTGAGCTGGTCTGTGTCTGATTTGTAGCTTCAGTCCTCGTATTATTTTGGTGACAAGCAGCCAATCCAAGTAATAAGGGTAAGCACAGTCCCAAGGCAACTACTTTTTTCGTTCGTTTCATGCAAATCTCCTTCTAGACTACAAGTCTCCATTTCTTTGTAAACACCATTCACTAATCACTTATGGAGTAATCTGGGACTTAGCTATATTATACTACATAAATAGGAAAAAGACTGGAACGAATGGTTGCCCATCATTACAGTCTTTTTGATTACATTTTTTATTCAATGACAAATCCTTTTGGCAAAATCACCAGTTGTTGCTCCAATTCTTGGCAATGACTTGCTAGTACTACAGAATCACTATCTACAAGATAATTTTCTGCTGATTGGTTAAAAATAGCTTGGATTTTTTGTCCATCATAATTCCATTCTAGAGCTAGCACATCAGGCTTGATTTCTTTCAGGCTATATGTTCCATGTTGGATAATGTCTGAAACACTCTTGCGAATCTGAATCAATTTCTTCATGAAATTAAGCATCTCGTTGCTTTCGGAAACACGTTCCCAAGGCATAGCACGACGACAATCTGGATCTGGCCCTCCGTCTAACTCTAACTCGGTTCCATAGTAGAAACACGGTGTTCCTCTTTGTAAAAAGAGGCAGGCTAGGGCAGACTTAACAAGTTGGCTATCTCCCTTGGCAGTAGCCAAAATGCGCTCCGTATCATGCGAATCCAAGAGATTGAACATCACTTCCGAAATTTGCTGTCTATAATACATAGACTGACCATTAATCTCATCAATGAATTGACTGGTCTTCTTTACCCCACGCAAGAAATAATCCTTGATACTGTCAGAGAGAGGATAGTTCATGACCGCGTGGAACTCATCACCATTTAGCCAAGGCTGAGACGTGTGCCAGACTTCTCCAAGAATATAAAGGTCAGGCTTTTTAGCCAAGACAGCCTTGCGGAAATCTCTCCAAAATTGGTGGTCCACCTCATTTGCCACATCCAAGCGCCAAGCATCGATATCAAACTCTTCAATCCAGTAGGTCGCAACGCTCAACAAATAGTCTCTCACTTGAGGATTTGCCGTATTGAGCTTAGGCATATAGCTCTCAAAGGCAAAGGTATGGTAGGATAATTCTCTTTTATTAACGAGATTTTCTTTAACGACTGGAAAGTCTTGAATATGGAACCAGTCTTTATAAACAGAATTTTCACCGTATTTGAGAATATCCTGCCACTGTGGAGCTTGGTCTCCGATATGGTTGAAAACAGCGTCCAGCATGATTTTCATGCCTCTCTGATGGGCTTGATCTACCAATTTACGGAAGGTTTCCTTGTCTCCAAAATGACGGTCGATTTCGAAATAGTCCGTCGTATTGTACTTGTGATTGCTTGGGGATTCAAAAATCGGACAGAGATAAAGACCTGTAATACCTAAGTCTTGCAAGTAATCCAGATGGTCAATAATCCCCTGTAAATCCCCACCAAAGAAATCGCTCGTCTTTGGTTTGATAGAGGAATCCCAAGCTAGCACCCCTTCTGGAGAAATCACAGGATTCCCATTAGCAAAGCGTTCTGGGAAAATCTGGTACCATACCGTATCTGCTACCCAGTCAGGAACATGGCAAGCATCAATCTCATGGATATAAGGAATTTTAAATCCATTTCCTTCATAATGAAGATTTTCTAGCGTGTTTTCAACACAACCCTTATCGCCATATAAGATCATCTGACCTTGCTTATCCTTGAGTTCAAAGAGATACTGGAGTCGTGCATAGCCAACTGTAATCTCCACTTGCCAGTAATCAAACAAAGCATCAGAAGTTACTTTACTCATCTCCTTACTATCTTCATAACGGTCCTCTATAAAAATAAAAGGATCTCCATAATGCAAGTTGATACTTGCGATATCTCCTCTTTTCGTTCGAATGCGAATGTGCATTGTCTTATCTTTATAAAGATAAGCATACTCCGACTCTGGTCTGTGGTAAATGGCTGTTAATTCCATAACATTTTCTCCTAAACTATCTGTAATCATTTCAACGCAAACGTTTTCATTGCTAGTGAATCTAGTATACTATTTTCGTATTTTATTTGCAAGGCTTGTCCGTAGTTTCAAGCGGTTTGTTTCTATAAATAAAAAAGCAGCCAGTCATACAACTTACTACTTTTCATATGATAATTTACAAATGTCTTTCCAGCCACTCAATTTTTTTAAAATCCTTATTGTTATTGTGGTTATTTCGATAGGAATCTTGGGAAGAAGCCTTGTAAATACTTAAAAATTGTTCCAAACTTGGAACGCGAAAAGTGATGTTTTCGTGATGAATCAGCTCTATATCCGATTCCGAAACTCCTGCAAAATCAGGTAAAGAATCGATACTTCCAAACTCAACACTCAGGCCATCCTTTTGGAATTCATGCTCATGAATATCTATTAAGCCATAGCCTAAGTGTTTCATCACTTTCATTATCTTGTCCCAGTCATAAATTCTGAGATGATCAGGTGCTTCCCAACCTCTAGGGTCGCCAGGCACATGAATGTCAATGTCAGACGGCCCCCATTCTTCATTTGAACGGTATTCAAACCCCAAAGACCCCATGAGCGTCGGAGTGATTCCGACTTGGTTTAAATGAGAACAAATTGTTCGAAATTCATCAAATAGAGAATTCATTCCTCCTCCAATCGTTGATATAGAACTTAATTTCGTTGTAAATAATAAAGTAATTTTTACCTTCTACTCTTTCGGCTTTGAAAATACTTCTACTCGCTGAGCTAGGACTTTGATTTCTACAGGTAGGTTGTCCGATTTATCGCCGTCAACATCTGACTCCAATTCACTATCTGAAGAGATCTTAATATTACGCGCTCTGATATACTCGATATTATCATTGCCGACAACATCTCCTTTTAGTAAATCAGGAATGACAGATAATTTAGAGAATATAGAAGCATCTTTTAGAATCAAAATATTAGCATATCCGTCTTTGTTTTCTTCAAAGATTTTTTTGTCAGCGAAGTAATTTGTCAAGAGAACCAAAACATGACTAGCTTCACCGACATAATTTCCATTTTCTGTCTCAACCTTAATGTTAAAGACCTGATCTGTCATGACAGACTTCATGGTATTTACAGCATAGGCTAAAATACCGAATTTTGTCTTGTCCTCGATTTCAACATTGTGAATCGCCTCAGGCAGAGAACCGATACTAAAGATATAACCAAAATAGTTATCATTCGCTTTACCGATATCAATCTTGTTGGTTAAGTTAAAATCGAGTTCATCAATCGCGCCATCGATGTCTTGATTGATTTCCAAAAGTTTCGTAATGAGGTTACCCGTACCGCCAGGGATAATCCCTAACTTAGGAATGTAGTCTCTCTCAGCAATACCAGAAATGACTTCATTAACTGTCCCATCTCCACCGAACACAACCACTGCATCGTACTTCTCACGTGAAGCCTCCTCAGCAAAATGTGTCGCATCTAAAGCTTTTTCAGTAATTTTGGTTTCCACGTGCTCAAAATAATCTTTGGCTTTATTCTCCAGTTTGACCTTATAATCCAAAGCCTTTTCCCCACCAGAGGTAGGGTTGATAATTACCATTGCTTTTTTCATTGATTTTCTCCTTAATTTTTAAATAGAAATATTAGCGTAGCTACATTTATCATTACATATAATGCTATTATATAATGAAAACTCAGAAAAAAGAACTTTGACGTACTGGGCATTAATGTATAATAGCTAGTTTAAAATTCAGATTATCAAAAGCAAGTCACTTCTATTTAACTACCTCGCCATACTCTTTTATTTTATCAGCATATTCGGTCAAAAGATTCTTTGAATAAATTTTTTCATTACTTGAATTTCTAACTTCTTTCCAAAGAACAGATGCCACTTTTAACTTGTTTGAGTAGTTACGACTATTTTCATCTTCACAAAAGTCCTTTAAAAACTGATTCCATTGACAAACCGAATGGTCATACTTAGCATAATCTGAATTTCCATAATAAACTTTTAGCATATCTTGGATTGTAAAACTCAAATCATTTTCTCTTTTTACTTTTCTCCAAGAAGTCGCCATATCGGCAGTAAATTTAAAGGGCGAAACACCTGTTAAAGTTGAGAAATATTCTCTAAAGTGTGCATTAAAGGAGAATCCACATTCAAGTAAGGGCGTATCTAAGGTAACAATTTCTACTCGTTTCTTTTTTCTTTTTATTGATGATTTTTTAATCAAATTCCCCTTAAAGTACTGCTCAATAATATGATTGAGTTCTTGTTTAATACCTCTATATTCAAGTCCTAATGACTTGCATATCTGTGAAAGTTCATCTCGATACCAATAGTATTTATTGAACTCATCAAAGGACGTGATTGTATCAAACTCAGGTCTGCTCTCTATCAATATTTCTCCTCCTTAAAACCAATTTAGGTTGTCATCTCAAAATAATGGAGTTTTAGTTTCATTATTTTGAGGAATAGTTCCGTTTCTCTAACAAGCTCATACACTCAGCGGTTCGGACTTACCGTATCATCTGTGAAAAAACAATCCTCACGAAATAAAGGAAAATCCTTCGTTTTAATATTGTTCCATTCATAAACTGAACCCACAATATCTCCCACAATTGCTCCTAGCATCAGATTCCTCCTTATGATATATCAGATTCATTACAAATTTCCAATGAATCGCTCTTTAAAAATGGCCCCACCAAATTAATCCACTCTTGAGGCAGGTAAGCTGATAAATAACCGTGGTTATACCCCTTTGCTTCATACAAAATTGTATTTGAATGTAGCTGATGAAATAATTTCGCTGATTCTTTCACACAGTTCAATTCTTTTTCACCATAGATATACAGAACCTGAGCCTTGCTAGCAGAAATCATATCTTTCAGCTTGTAACATCCCATATAGTTTTTGTAAATTGTCACCAATGTTTTGACAGGCGTCCTTGGCAAATCTTCCAAATAATAAGCTTTTATTTCCTCTGGATAAGCCAGTTTAGGATAGAGTTTGTTCATCATGCTTAACTGAAGTTTGCAAGAGAATTTATTGAACATCAGTTTACCAAATAGAGACACTAGAAAGATGCTGATTTTAGCTAAACTTGGTTGAGGAATACAGAGGCTTCCATCTATGATGGCCTTCTCAGCAATTTCACTGTCTAAAGACAAAAGCTCCATGGCAATTTGACCACCAAGTGAAACACCACCGATTGCAAACAATTTCCCACCACAGTTTGCTTTGATATAGTCTAGAATCTCCAAAGCAGAATCTTCAGTAGAAACATAATCAAGTTGATATTCCTCGCCGTGGCCATTCAAAGTGGGTAGAATAATACGGTATTCTTTTGACAAGATTCGTGCTTGACGAAGATAATTCCACCAAGAACTGCCACCACCATGTATCAGTAAAATAGGAGGCAAATTCTTATCACCAAATTCATGGAATTTCATGTTTAAACTCCTCACTGTAGGACTTTCACTAGCTACACCCATGTTTAATCAGCTTGTACAAGCAGTGATACCGCCTCCGCATGATGCGTCTGCGGGACTCAAAATGTTCAGTGAACCTTTTGAGGATTAGCCACGTTTCACTAACAAACTTACACACTCGACATGGTGCGTTTGCGGAAACAAGTCCACTGGTTGTACTTTCTTCAGTTCATATCCTAACTCTTGATAGAGTTTGATGTCACGCGCCATGGTTGCGACATTGCAGGAAATATAGGCAATGCGGTCTGCTCCTGTTTGAGCGCTTGCTTTGATAAAGCTCTCGGTCAAGCCCTTGCGTGGTGGGTCAACCAAGATGACGGTTGGTTGGATACCTTCCTTGAGCCAGTTCTTCATGGCATTTTCAGCTGTGTCACAGACATAGTGAGCATTTGTAATATTGTTTAATGCAGCATTCTTTTTGCTATTCTCAACCGCTTCTGGAATCACTTCAACACCGTAGACTTCCTTAACATGTTTCGCAACAGATAGGCCAATCGTCCCAATCCCCGAATAGGCATCGATCACCACATCATCTTCTCTTAACTCCGCAAAGTCAATGGCTGTTTGATAGAGTTTTTCAGCCATTTCTGTATTGACCTGATAGAAGGCTGGTCCAGATATTTGGAAGTCATTTCCCAGCATCTGATCAGTAATGTAGTCTTGACCATAAAGAGTCTTCCACTCCTTGCCAAAAATCGCATTGGTATTTCGGTCGTTGATATTTTGCATGACAGAGACAATCTCTGGGAACTGCTTGATGACTTGTTCAATCAATTGGTCAACTCGGAAAACTTTAGGACGAGTGGTTACCAAAATAACCATGATTTGTCCTGAATAGTGGCCTCGTCGCACCACAAGGTTCCGAATCAAGCCAGACTGTTCCTTTTCGTCATAAGGTTTTAAATCAAAACGACGGAGCAGGTCTCGAAGGGCTACTACAACTTGGTCAATCACCGGATCTTGGATAAAGAAATCTTCTAGAGGCATGAGATCATGAGAATTCTTACGGAAAAAGCCAGTTTCCAAGACACCATTCACTCGACGAACAGGCACCTGCGCCTTATTGCGATACTTGACTGGATGTTCCATACCAAGCGTTTCAGCAACCTCTACATCTGTAATACCAGCAATCTTGTAGAGACTGTCTTTGACTTGCTTAGTTTTAAACTTAAGCTGCTCTGGATATGCAAGATGCCCCAAGTCAGCAATACCTGAGCGTAGATAAGCAAGGTCAAGGTCTTGGTTACGATGTGGAGAATGTGTAAGGTATTCTTCAACCTTCCCAAAGCCAATCTTTTTATTGACTTTAAGGACTCGCATGAGGATTTTCTCAGTTGGTAGAGCATTTTCTACAAAGAAAACCAAACCTTCTATCTTGGCGACCCCAGCCCCTTCATGGGTCAAATCAACAATTTCAACTTCTACAATATCATTTTTCTTTAACATATTTTTCACTTTCTATCGGCCGACAAAAAAGACGGCAACATTTCTGTTACCATCTATTATATCATGAAATGACCTAAGCACCAAAACTCTTGAAGAAGTTGACAATAGCTTGCCATAGGGAGGTAAAAAAGTTGCCCCCGTCTTCTAGTGCTTTATTGGCATCAAAGTTGAGGTTGATATTTTTAAAGCTATCTCCAGCTTGGGATACAATACTTTCCTTGAGGTCATTTAGGGTTTTAGTGAAATCAGTATTGTTCAAAATGTCACTCTTTGAGAGGTTGAGCGCAAAATTGATGATGATATTGACCTGGTTTCCTGTTATAACCTGATCGAGTTTGTAGTTTTTTAGTGTGTCTTCAACAATTTTGCGGACATCTTCTTCTGTCAGATTGCCTTTGGCTTCTTTTGCTTTTGCGATTCCTGTCTTGATATCTGCCAAGGCGACATTGAGTTTATTGGCATCGTAGCCTGATTTATCCTTGTTTTCAGCATTGATATCTGATAAGGCTTTTAGCTCTTCTTGGGCCAAGGCTTTATTTGATTGCGGTACTTTAGCACCATTAGCTTCTAACGAGTAGTAAATACCTGCTAGGGCGCTCTCTCCTGTAACTGGAATAGGAGCTGCAACTGTGATTTTGGCATGCTCCACTCCCAGCGTCACTGCTGCGTTGCGGTACATATCCTGCGTCACCTTGGTGATATTTTCAGGCGTTTCAATCTTGACCTCTAGAGGCGACTTGTCCCCCAGCTTTTGAATCTTGGCTGACGAATAGAGCTGTAGACTAGCATCATTAGCCACATTCATGATTTTCGAGTAGATATCTGGTGTCATAGTTTTGATATCTTTGGTGTCTTTTGATGCATTATAGCCAAGTTTGCTAAGAGTTTGATTTTTCTGGTCTTCAGATAGAGAAGAACCTAGGACATATTCGGGTTGTACATAGGTTTCATCGATTACTTTTTGAACATCTGTTGCTGCGTGGACACTCGTCATAGCTGTTGCGGCCCACAATACTGCAGCACTTGTTAGAAAGAATTTCTTTCTCATGGGATATTCCCTCCTTTACCTTTCTAGGGTAATAAAACAATCTTAAAGAAAACTTATAGCGAAAAACACCTAGCAAAACCAGATGTTTAGAAGAAATTAAAGAATTTCATGATATAAAGGTTGAATTGTACCTGTCTAGAATAGTAATAGTTTCCACCATTTACATAGAGTTCAGCTCCGTGGAAGATAGAAATCGGGTTGATATAGGTGTAGGTTTTCCCAGTGGTATTTCCAAGAATTGGAGCGACGGTTTCACGAGAATATTGTTTGGCCAAGGCAAGAGTGTTTTCCTTACCATTTTGAGCGATAAAATCGATATAAGCGGGGCCAAAATTATAGGCTTGCACGGCTGTCCAGACATCAACGCCCTTTTCCTGAGCTAGGTAGAGATTATCAGTCAATGCCTGAATCCCCTGACGAATGCTCGTCACATTGTCATTGATAGTATTTGTGGTACCGCTAGCAGACTCGCTAGACTGCATGACATCGCCTTCTTTTCCCTTCGTTTCGGTATAAATCATGGCGAGCACAAGCTCTTCATTGGCTGGAGTATCTCTTTCACTGAGGATTTCTCGAACCATGGGTTGGTAGGTCATGACTTGCTTCACATCTTGATGGATATGATAGACTTTATAGACAGCGAAAAGGAAGACTGCTAGCACTAGCACTCTTCGTAGTAATTTAAACATTATTTACTTTGAATATCCTCGATATTTTTGATTAAGATAGAATAGGTTCCATTGTCATTTTGGATAAACTCGACCGATTCTGCATCTTGGTAAACATTATTTGGAACGATAAGTTCGATTCCGTTTGACAAGGAAAGTTTTTGGTTTTCAAATTTCTTGAGCTGACGACTGGCATCAATTTCATCGAACTGGACTGGTTCTGGTACAGCTTCTTTGACTTGGTCAATAAAGCTCAAACGAGCTGTCAGATTGTTATCAAAAAGGTCGTTAGCCAATTTCTCAGGAGACAGTTCATTGCTTTCTTCAAGATTGTTGAAAATCGCTGATTTAACCTTGGATTGAAATTGAAAATCATCTGTGTTAAAGGACTCTGCGATTCTCTGGGCTGTTTTTTCCAGTTCCTTGATGGATTTTTTTGGTGAAATCTTAGGTGCAACGCTTAAGAGATTATCTGAAAAATAATTCAAGAAAGTTCCATTATACTTGATTCGTTTTTCGATGAGATGGTACTTGCGACTTTGAAGATTGACCACCAAAGCCTCATCAGCTCCCGTTCCAAATCCAGGCAGGTTATTCTGAGTCAGCTTGATTGGATTATCAACTTCCCCACCGAGGTGGGTCAAGGTCTCACGTAGAGCAATTCGCAAGAAAGCGAAATGTTCTACGCCTTCTTTAGAAAACTGAACAAAAACCAAGTCATTGGTCTTGAGATTTTCAGAAATGCTAAACTCCTCTTTCCAAAGATTAGCCAGTGTTACTGATGTCTCCAACAAATCATCCGTGATGTGATTGAAGAAGGGATTTTCTTCTTCGAAAATCCCAGTCTTGGCTTCATCTGAATACACACGTTCGATTTTTTTGCGCAAGTATTCTTCGATTTTTGGAGTGATATTGAGAAATTTATCCGCTAGAAACAGCTCGGTATCATCTGGGCTGAACTGATGGATAATAGCTTTCTTAATATAAATGTCCATAAAAGTATTAGTCCTCGTATAGTGGGAAGGCATCTGTCAACGCTTTGACTTCACTTCTCACTTCTTCTAAGACAGCTTCATTTTCTGCATTTTTAAGGGTTTTAATGATGAGTTCAGCAACTTTACGGCTTTCTTCTTCACCAAATCCACGTGCAGTGATGGCTGCAGATCCGATACGAATACCACTTGTCTTGAATGGTGACAAGGTTTCGTATGGGATTGAGTTTTTATTTAGGGTAATATTAACCTCATCCAGCAAGTTTTGAGCAACTTTTCCGTTTTCTACAACTTTAGTTACATCAACAAGGAAGAGGTGATTTTCAGTCCCGCCAGAAATGATACGGAAATCAGGGTCTTGCAAGAAGACTTCAACCATAGCCTTGCTGTTTTTGATAACATTAGCTGCATATTCTTTGAAGGCTGGATCTAAAACTTCTTTGAAGGATACAGCCTTAGCAGCGACAACATGCTCCAAAGGACCGCCCTGAATACCTGGGAAAATAGCTGAGTTGATTTTCTTAGCAAGTTCCTCATCATTTGTCAAAATTAAACCACCACGAGGACCACGAAGGGTTTTGTGGGTCGTTGTTGTAGTGATATGAGCGTATGGTACTGGGCTTGGATGAAGACCGGCCGCAACCAAACCAGCGATATGGGCCATATCTACCATGAGCTTAGCGCCAACAGCATCAGCAATTTCACGGAATTTTGAAAAGTCGATAATTTGAGAATAGGCTGAAGCACCAGCTACGATCAATTTTGGTTTTACTTCTTGGGCTTGTTTTAAGATCGCATCAAAGTCCAAGAGTTCCGTTTCAGGATCCACACTATAAGAAACAAAGTTGTAGGTTTGACCAGAGAAACTGACAGAAGCTCCGTGGGTCAAGTGTCCACCTGCTGCCAAATCCATCCCCATAACCGTATCACCTGGCTCAATCAAGGCCATGTAAGCCGCGCAGTTGGCTTGGCTTCCTGAGTGTGGTTGGACATTGGCGAATTTAGCACCGAAAATTTCTTTCGCGCGTTCAATAGCAAGAGTCTCTACCACATCTACCACATCAGTTCCACCATAATAACGGCGGCCTGGGTAACCCTCGGCATATTTGTTGGTCAAGATAGACCCTT
Source organism: Streptococcus oralis (assembly GCF_001578705.1). Taxonomy (GTDB): domain Bacteria; phylum Bacillota; class Bacilli; order Lactobacillales; family Streptococcaceae; genus Streptococcus; species Streptococcus oralis_J. The sequence continues at coordinate 444,889 of NZ_KQ969037.1, forward strand.
GAGCAGCCATTACAGCCTTGGAAACAACGTTTTCCGAAGCAATTAACTCAATGTTGTTTTGTTGGCGTTCTTCTTCTTTGGCAATAGCATTCCAGAGATCAGCATCGTATGCTTTAAAATCTTCTTTGTCAAAAATCATAGGTCTTCTCCTTTATAGTGTGACTGGTCCTTTAGTTTGTTTTTACAAAATAAACTAAAAGATGCGAATAAACCGTTTTTGCACTTTATCACAAGTATAACCAACTTTTTCATAAAATGCATGAGCACCCAGACGATGATCAGCAGAGTTTAAGCGGATAAACCCATAGCCCCGTCTTTTTGCCTCTTCTTCCAACCCTTGCATTAAGCTTTTACCAATACCTTGCCCTTGTGCTTGAGGTGAAACCGCTAAGCCTAAGATATTAAATCCTGCTTTGGAATAGAGGGATTCATAAACTTCAGCATGGACATATCCAAGTAGGACATGGCTGGCTTCATCCTCATAACCAAGTAGGAAATGATGTGAATCCTGAGATAGTCTAGCTAGTTGACTAGCTGTGTCCTCTGGACTAAAAGTATAGCCCAAAGTCTCTTGGTTAATCTCACATATAGCTTTCACATCTGTTTCTTGCAAATCTCTTAGCATCTCATTCCTCCTCAAAAGAAATCTCTGGCAACTGAGCGAGAATATCTTCACGCTTGATTGCCCCTTGGCGTAAGATTTTCACCTTATCTCCAGACAAATCCAAAATAGTTGAATCCAGTCCAGTTAGAAAAGCATCGTCCTCCAGACCCAGAACCTCTTGGTCAAAATCTTCAAGGATTTGCTGAAAGGTCACGCCACTTGCCTGACCTGAAATATTGGCAGACGGTCCAATCAAGGGACCAGTCTCTCGGATCAAATCAAGCGTAATGGGGTGACTCGGCATCCGAAATCCAACAGTTGCAAGCCCAGAATTGACCCAATAGGGAATATTGTCATTGGCTTCGAGGATAATGGTCAAGGGACCTGGTAAAAAGCTCTCCACAAGCTTTTTTAGATAAGTTGGTTGATTCTTTGAAAAGTGCAAGATGTCCTCTAGAGAAGCGACATTAAGATTGAGCGCCTTTTCTCTAGGACGACGTTTGAGTTGGTAAACATGGTCGACAGCTTTTTCATCTAAGGCCTTAGCAAAAAGACCGTAAACTGTCTCTGTAGGCAAAACAACAGCTCCGCCCTTTTCCAACTCTTGTCTAATCCTGTCCATCATCAACTACAACCATCCTATCTTGACCAAATTGGTCCTTGAGTGTTCGTACCCGTTTTTCAGGAAGATATTTCCTAAAAAGCGCAGGAACACTTTGACCTTGCTTGTATCCAATTTCAAGGTAAATCTTACCACCATCTTTGAGATAGTCTTTTGCATCTTCCGCAATTCTACGGTAAATAGCTAGGCCATCCTCATCTGCAAAGAGAGCTAGGTGAGGTTCTGAATGCAAAATATTCAAACCAACCTCTGACTCATCTTCACGAGAGATATAGGGTGGATTGGATACAATTATATCATATTTTTCAGAAATTTCTGTAAAACAATCGGATTTTTTTAAAAATATCTGGAGATTCTGAACTTTAGCGTTTTCAGATGCCAAATCTAGAGCATCTTGAGAAATATCTGCTGCCGCAACTGACCAATCTGGTCTATTTTTTGCTAAAGCAATAGCAATGGCCCCGCTACCTGTACCGATATCAAGTACTGAAAGATTCGTCTCAGGATTTTCTGCCAAGATTAGTTCTACCAACTCCTCTGTTTCCGGACGAGGAATCAAAACCCGCTCATCTACTTTTAACTGCATTCTAAAGAAATCTGCGTGACCAATGATATACTGAGCTGGTTTGTGAGCTGCTAACTGCTGGTAAATCTCTTCTACAAATTGTCTTTCTTCCTCTGTTACCTCTTGCTGAAGGGCAAAGACAAAGTCCGTAAAAGAGAGATTTTTTAAGCTACGATAGACAAAAGAGAGGCTTTCTGCTTCCTCTCCTTGTCTTATCAACTCTTCTTCAAAATCTGAAAATAATTGAGCTAATTTCATTATTTGTTTAATTCTTCTAATTTTTGCGTTTGGTCATAGAGTACCAAGGCATCTACAACTTCGTCCAATTTACCAGACAAGATGGTATCTAGTTTTTGAAGGGTCAAGCCGATACGGTGGTCTGTGACACGGTTTTGTGGGAAATTGTAAGTACGGATACGTTCTGAACGGTCACCAGTACCGATAGTAGACTTACGCTCAGCGTCTTGTTCATCTTGGGCAATCTGCGCAAAGTGGTCAGCAACACGCGCACGGATGATCTTCATAGCCTTTTCACGGTTCTTCTGCTGGGTCCGTTCTTCCTGCATCTCAACCTTGATATTGGTTGGCAAGTGAACGATACGAACGGCAGTCGCAACCTTGTTGACGTTCTGTCCACCCGCACCAGATGCGTGGTAGATGTCAACACGAAGGTCTTTTGGATCAATGTCGTACTCAACTTCTTCCACTTCAGGCATGACAAGGACAGTCGCTGTCGAGGTATGAACACGCCCTTGGCTTTCTGTCACAGGGACACGTTGCACACGGTGGGCACCAGATTCATACTTAAGTTTAGAGTAAACTGACTGACCTGATACCATAGCAACCACTTCTTTGAAACCACCGACACCATTCATAGAAGCCTCCATGACTTCAAAGCGCCATCCTTGGGCTTCCGCATACTTTTGGTACATGGTTAGCAAATCCCCAGCGAAAAGTGCTGCTTCATCTCCACCAGCTGCTCCACGGATTTCAAGGATGATGTTCTTGTCATCGTTTGGATCCTTTGGAAGGAGCAAAATTTTCAATTTTTCTTCATACTCTTCTTTTTCAGCCTTGGCATCTTTGAGCTCTTGCTTGGCCATTTCTTCCAAGTCCGCATCTCCACCTGATTCCTTAATCATTTCTTCGGCATCGATGATGTTTTGAAGGACCTGTTTGTATTCACGGTAGGCTGTTACGGTGTCACGAGTGGAAGCTTCTTCTTTTGAAAGCTCCATGAAACGCTTGGTGTCTGAGACGACATCTGGGTCACTAAGCAACTCTCCTAATTCTTCATAACGGTCTTCTACAGCTTGTAGTTGATCATAGATGTTCATTTTTCTTCATTCTCCTTATTGATTTCAGGGGCAAAATAATGTTTACGGCAGACTGAGATATAGGTTTCATTTCCACCGATCTGAATTTGTTCGCCATCATAGACTGGCACACCATCATGCGTACGCAATACCATAGTCGCCTTTTTCTTACAGTACTGACAGATGGTCTTTATTTCTTCAATCTTGTCTGCTAAGAGCAAGAGGTATTTGGAACCTTCGAACAATTCATTGCGAAAGTCATTTTTCAAACCAAAAGCCATGACAGGTATGTCTAACTCATCAACAACACGAGCTAGATCGTAAACGTGGTGACGCTTGAGAAATTGAGCCTCATCGACTAGCACACAATATGGTTTCTCAGATAAGTCTCGGATATAGCCAAAGATATCCGTCGTTTCCTCAATCGCAATAGCTGGGCGTTTCATGCCAATCCGACTCGATACATAGCCAACACCGTCACGCGTATCCAGAGCCGAAGTCATAATCACAACTCCTTTACCTTGCTCCTCATAGTTATAGGCCACCTTGAGAATCTCAATCGTCTTACCAGAGTTCATGGTCCCATAACGATAATACAACTGTGCCATGTTTCTTGCTTCACGTCCATTTCTAAATTTTTACTACATTCTAGTATATCATAATTTTCTGAAGCTTTAAACGGCAAAATGTGGTAAAATAGAAGAAATCAAAAACTAGTGGAGGAAGCTATTATGCCATTTGTACGCATCGATTTATTTGAAGGTCGCACGCTCGAGCAAAAGAAAGCTCTTGCTAAGGAAGTAACGGAAGCTGTTGTTCGTAACACTGGAGCACCTCAGTCTGCTGTTCATGTCATCATCAACGACATGCCAGAGGGAACTTATTTCCCTCAGGGTGAAATGCGCACCAAATAAACCAGCTTAAGCAGAATTGCTTAGGCTTTTTCAATCTCCAAGTAGCATCCATTGAAGAAATAGTCTAATTTTGTTACAATTTGAAGAGATGCTTGGATACCTATCCTAAGAAAAGAAATACAAAAGGAAATAGTATGATTACACGTGAATTTGATACCATCGCTGCTATCTCTACTCCACTAGGTGAAGGGGCCATTGGTATTGTCCGCCTGAGTGGAACTGACAGTTTTGCTATTGCGCAAAAGATTTTCAAAGGAAAAGACTTGAGCAAGGTTGCAAGCCATACTCTCAACTACGGACATATCGTTGACCCTCAAACTGGTAAGGTTATGGACGAGGTTATGGTTGGGGCTATGAAGTCTCCAAAAACCTTCACTCGTGAAGATATTATCGAGATTAACACCCACGGTGGGATTGCAGTAACCAATGAAATTCTCCAGTTAGCTATCCGTGAAGGTGCTCGGTTGGCAGAACCTGGTGAATTTACCAAGCGCGCCTTTCTAAACGGTCGCGTGGACTTGACACAGGCTGAGGCGGTGATGGACATCATCCGTGCCAAGACAGACAAGGCTATGAACATTGCTGTCAAACAACTAGATGGTTCCCTTTCTGACCTCATTAATAATACTCGCCAAGAAATCCTCAATACGCTTGCCCAAGTAGAGGTCAATATCGACTACCCTGAGTATGATGATGTTGAGGAAGCTACTACTGCTGTTGTCCGCGAGAAGACTATGGAGTTTGAACAATTGCTAACCAATCTCCTTAGAACAGCTCGTCGTGGTAAAATCCTTCGTGAGGGAATTTCAACTGCTATCATCGGACGTCCCAACGTTGGAAAATCCAGCCTCCTCAACAACCTCTTGCGTGAGGACAAGGCCATCGTTACAGATATTGCTGGTACTACCCGAGATGTTATCGAAGAATACGTCAACATTAACGGGGTTCCTCTCAAATTGATTGATACAGCCGGTATACGGGAAACAGATGATATCGTGGAACAAATCGGTGTCGAACGTTCTAGAAAAGCCCTCAAGGAAGCTGACTTGGTACTACTAGTATTAAATGCCAGTGAACCACTGACCGCCCAAGATCGCCAACTCTTAGAAATCAGCCAAGATACCAACCGCATTATTCTACTTAATAAAACTGATCTTCCTGAAGCAATTGAAACTTCGGAACTACCAGAAGATGTCATTCGCATTTCAGTCCTTAAAAACCAAAACATCGATAAGATTGAAGAGCGTATCAATAACCTCTTCTTTGAAAATGCTGGTTTGGTCGAGCAAGATGCCACTTACCTGTCTAATGCCCGTCATATTTCCTTGATTGAAAAAGCAGTTGAAAGCCTACAAGCTGTTAACGAAGGTCTTGAACTGGGGATGCCAGTTGATTTGCTTCAAGTTGACTTGACTCGTACTTGGGAAATTCTCGGAGAAATCACTGGGGATGCTGCTCCTGATGAACTCATTACACAACTCTTTAGCCAATTCTGTTTAGGAAAATAAGAAAAATCCATGATCATTTGGTCATGGATTTTATAGTCTTTATTAGTAATCTGGTCTTAAGACACCTGTTACAGTTGCCTTTGTTGCCTCATAGTCGCCGTCAATAACGACCTTGATAATGCGTTTGGCATCTTCTTCTGGTGCTGGAACTAATGGCAAACGAGTTGGTCCAGCATCAAATCCCATGTAGTTAAGTACTGCTTTAACAGGAGCAGGACTTGGATAAGAGAAGAGCGCATTGACCTTAGGAATGAATTTACGCTGAATAGCTGCAGCCTTCTTCATATCGCTTTCTGCAATGGCAGTAAACATCTCGTGCATCTCATCCCCGTTTGTATGAGAGGCGACAGAAATAACCCCATCCGCACCAAGATTCATGGCATGGAAGGCATCACCATCTTCACCAGTATAGATCAAGAACTCTTCTGGCTTGTGCTCAATCAAGTAAGCCATATTGGCCAAGCTGGTACATTCTTTGACACCAATGATATTTGGATGGTCAGCCAAGCGAAGCATGGTTTCTGGAGTCAATTCGACTACTACACGCCCTGGAATGTTATAGATGATAATGGGTAAATCAGAAGCATCTGCAATAGCTTTAAAGTGCTGGTACATCCCTTCTTGAGAAGGTTTATTGTAGTAAGGTACGATAGCAAGTCCAGCTGCGAAACCACCAAATTCTGCTACTTCTTTGACAAACTCAATCGAGTCACGTGTGTCATTGGTACCTACACCCGCAATCAAAGGAACGCGTCCATTGACAACCTTCTGAACAGCCGCAAACAATTCCAACTCTTCATCGTGGGTCAAGGTCGGACTCTCTGCGGTAGTCCCAGCTAGCAGAATACCATCTGTATGATGGGCCAACAAATGCTCAATCAAGGCAGGAATGGCATCAAAGTTGATGGAACCGTCCTCATGGAAAGGGGTAATGAAGGCCGTGATGATTTTACACTCTTTTAAATCTTGGTAAGACATGAGAAACACCTCTCTATTTCAAAGAAGGAGTTCATTCGAACTCCTAAACCATTATTTCAATTCAAATTTCAGCTCAGCTGTTGGACGGACCAAACCACGCTCATGAAGCGTTTCTGCGATCTGTACAGAGTTCCAAGCAGCACCTTTGAGAAGGTTATCTGACACAACCCACATATGAATTCCTTTCTCGGCATCCAAGTCTTTACGGATACGACCAACAAAGGTATCACGTGAGCCAACAGCATTGATGGCTTGAGGATAGATTTGATGAGCTACATCATCTTCAAGAACTGCACCAGGGAAGGCTGCGATGGCTGCTTTCACTTCTTCGATTGGAGCCACTTCTTTTGTTTCGATGTAAACAGACTCAGAGTGAGCTGACAAGACTGGAATACGTACACAGGTTGCAGATACTGCAATGCTGTCATCTTCCATGATTTTCTTCGTTTCCTTGGTCATCTTCATCTCTTCATAAGTGTAATCATTGTCAGTAAAGACATCGATTTGCGGAAGAGCGTTAAAAGCGATTGGATAGTGTTTCTTGTCACCACCTGAAGGCAAGATTTCCGCATGCAAATCACGTGGATTCACACCATCATTCAAGACTTCACGAAGTTCACGTTGTGTTTCAAGAATCGCACCCATACCTGCACCTGAAACAGCCTGGTAAGTTGAAACGATGATACGGTCCAAGCCCCATTTTTGACGAACAGGCTCAAGCGCCACCATCATTTGGATTGTCGAACAGTTAGGGCAGGCAATGATTCCATTGTGGGCATCCAAGGCATGTGCATTGACCTCTGGAACCACCAATGGTACATCTGGATTTTGGCGGAAATAAGATGTGTTATCTACTACTACCGCTCCAGCTTGAACTGCATATGGTGCATACTTAGCTGATGTCGAACCGCCCGCTGAGAAGAGAGCAATATCAACACCTTCAAAAGCAGTTTCAGTCGTTTCTTCAATCGTAATATCTTGGTCTTTAAATTTCAAAGTCTTGCCTGCTGAACGTGCAGAAGCAAGGTAACGGATTTTATCGATTGGAAGTGTTGATTCTTCCAACATTTTTATCATCTGAGCTCCGACAGCACCTGTCGCGCCGACTACAGCAACTGTATATCCCATAACTAACCTCTTTCGGAATTTTCTAAAAATTTCTATAATAGATGTATTATACTACTTTTTCCAGAAATTGAAAAGTATTTTTGGGTTCTATTTTCTGAAAATTAAAAATCCCTAGTCGAATGACCAGGGACTAAGAGGCATCTTCATGTGATGAGCAGGTTCACACAACTCATCAAGGTCCGCTCCTGCGTTATGACCTCCTTATGCTCAATAGTAGTCCGAAGACTACCTATCGACTCATCGCAACTACTATTCTACTAGATAGAGTTACTTTTGTCAACTGTCAAAACTCTTTAGCTTCATTTTCACAGAAGTATAAGAAAAACCTTGGTCTCCCAAGGTTATTTTGTTTCTATCATGCTAATTGCCGGGATTGAACCGGCGACCTCATCCTTACCATGGATGCGCTCTGCCAACTGAGCTAAATCAGCTTACCTAAAAAGTATACTATAGTTCTATGCTCTTGTCAAGCGCTCTCTTTTAATTTTATAGAATGAAAAAAGCTAGATTTAGCAAGAATCTAGCTTATAAACTTCTTATTTTGTAAGGTCGATTCGCTGTCCCAGTTTATTGATCAAAATCGCACCTACGATAAGTGATGCAAACTCACCAATTCCCGTAGAGAACCATGTAAAGAAGAATGGAGCCTCTGCAACGATATGGAGTTCAGCTGCAATGGTAATCATTGAAATTGAGAAGAGGATTGAAAAGAAGAAATGATCTTTTCGAATCAAACCATTGAACAGATAGTCTTTCTTGTACTTGCTAAATAGCCATACACCTAGACTAAGGAAAACTAGGGTAGATCCCCCACCGACAAAGACATCTATTAGACCGAAGCTAAAGAAATTAGCAATCATACATCCAATCGTCACACCGATGATATATTTAGGGTTATAAAATGCCAAGAAATTCATCATCTCTGAAATACGGAACTGATAGGCGCCGTAGCTAATGGCATTCAACGGTGGCGTAATGGTCAAAACCACATAGATAGCAGCAACGATAGCAATATCTGCCATGTCACGAACAGTTAATTTTTTCATGTTTTCTCCTTTGGCGGTTTCCCGCGTAAAATATGCTTGGTGAAAGAAGCTAAGCACCAAGGGTTGATTGAATCAACCTTACCAGTATAGCACAATAGCCAGCTTTATGCTATACTAAAATCATGAAAAAACTAATAAAAACTTTCTTTGATAACGAAATCCTCTCCTACTTATTTTTCGGTGGAGCTACTACTCTAGTATCTATCCTATCACGTTTATTTATCTACCATATCAGTCACCAGGAAATCCTAGCAACCGTACTCGCAAATATCATTGGGATTCTCTTTGCTTTTATCACAAATGATACAATCGTCTTTAAACAAGAGAGAAGGAATTGGCCGACTCGCCTGACTAAGTTTTTCTTAGCTCGTCTCTCTACTCTTGGTCTTGACGTTCTTTTAACTTATATCTTTGTTACATCTTATCCCGATATTATCGGGCAATTTGTCAACGATCAACTAGATCAGGTTAATGCCATCGAAACGCTAATTGCGCAGGTTTTGATTATCATTCTTAACTATATTTTTAGTAAAGTATACGTTTTTTATAAATGAAATGGATGTCATTAAGCATTAAGGTTGCAATATTTAGGTATTTCAGGTACAATTAAGATTAGTTTTTGAAAGGAATTTATGAAAATGTTAAAGGATCTTAAAGAATTTTTGCTTCGTGGTAATGTCGTTGACCTCGCTGTCGGTGTGATCATCGCCTCTGCTTTTGGTGCTATCGTAACTTCACTCGTTAACGATATCATCACCCCACTTATCTTGAACCCAGCTTTGAAAGCGGCGAACGTTGAACGCATCGCTGAACTTTCATGGAATGGTGTTGGTTACGGTAGCTTCTTGAGTGCTGTTATCAACTTCTTAGTGATTGGTACTGTTCTTTTCTTCGTTATCAAAGCTGTTGAAAAAGCTCAAAACCTTACTAAGAAAGAAGAGCCAGCTGAAGATACACCTGCTGCTCCAACTGAACTTGAAGTCCTTCAAGAAATCAAAGCACTTCTTGAGAAGAAATAAGACAATAAAAGGATCTAGCTTCATGCTAAATCCTTTTTCTTTACTCTTTCGGCAATTTACCAGCCTTTTCGAGCATTTTCTTAATCAAGTAAGGCATCTTCACATTTTCACGACCTTTTTTCTCAATCAGTTTCTTCACAAATTCTGGCATCTGGAGGTCGTCTGTCTCCTCCATAATATCCTTAGTGGTGGCTGACGGAGCTAGCTCGTCAAAGGTTTCTTCTTCTGGGAGAAATTCCTTAAATTCTTTTTGTTCATTGGCTCTTACAGTATCAACTAAAGCGTCAATTAATCGAGAATCTGTGTTTGGCATAGGTGGTCGATGATAGGTTATACCTAATTCTCGACATAATTCATAACATTCTACATCGTTATCAAAAAGAACTTCAATATGCTCACTGATAAAGCTAATTGGTACAAAAATATAATGCTCTGGATGTTGTTTCTGTTCTCGCAAATATTCTAAGACATCTGGCTTAATCCAAGGGATTCCAATATCACTCTCGCTCTGCCAAGTATTGGTATACTGATCTGCTGTTAGACTGAGTTGCTCTGCTATCAACTTGCTATTATCAAAAATCTGGTCGATATAAGGATCTCCAAAGTCCAAGGCAAAAATTGGAACACTATGGGCTGAGAAAATTACCTTAAAAGACTCTTCTCCCACATCGTTCCGTAAAATTTTGCTAATCTCATCTGTCCAGAAGTCCAACAAAGACTGTTGCTGATACCAATCCTTAATGACTAAAAATTGTATTTGCTGGCTCTCCAGAAACTTTTCATACCCCATAACCGAGTAGAAGGAATAATGTGGTTCTAAAATCAAACAAATACACTCTTCAACACCATCAGCCTCCATCTGCTTGATCACATCAGGAATAAAGGGCCGAGAAAATTTGTTGGCAAAGTAGATGCCATACTCTTCTCCTAAACGTTCCTTGACTAAATTGACCTCCTCACGTGTAATCCTCTGCAGGGGCGTACCACCTATACGAACATAATTGTCATAAAGAGTCTGAATCTCGTGATCCTTGGGTCTGATTCCACGACGAATATTGGTAAAAAAATCCGCCACACTCTCAAAGGTAATCTCTTCTGGCGAACCGAATGTCATCATTAAAATTGCTTTTTTCATTGATATGTCCTTGTGATGTTTTTTTCAATTACCATTCTACCATGAAATATATAATAAATAAACGCTTTCATTCATTTTATTTTTATTTACTTCTCTTTGTCTTTCTCTCCATTCTATGATACAATGAAAAAAATGATATTAAAGGAGTTTTTATGACTTATCCCAACCTTTTAGAACGGTTTTTGACCTACGTTAAGGTCAATACGCGTTCTGATGAACACTCGACTACTACTCCAAGTACGCAAAGCCAGGTAGATTTTGCGACCAATGTTCTTATTCCTGAAATGAAACGTGTCGGTCTGCAAAATGTTTACTACCTCCCGAATGGTTTCGCCATTGGTACCTTACCAGCTAATGATCCCAGCCTGACACGTAAGATTGGCTTCATCTCCCACATGGACACAGCTGATTTTAATGCTGAGGGTGTTAATCCACAGGTGATTGAAAACTACGACGGTAGAGTTATCGCCTTAGGCGATTCTGGCTTTAAACTAGATCCAACTGATTTCAAGAGTCTTGAGAAATATCCAGGACAAACGCTTATCACAACAGATGGTACGACCTTGCTAGGTGCTGATGACAAGTCTGGGATTGCTGAGATTATGACTGCCATCGAATACCTGACTGCTCACCCTGAAATCAAACACTGTGAAATCCGTGTCGGTTTTGGCCCAGATGAAGAAATCGGTGTTGGAGCTAACAAGTTTGATGCAGAAGACTTTGACGTTGACTTTGCCTATACTGTTGATGGTGGTCCGCTAGGGGAGCTTCAATACGAGACTTTCTCAGCAGCTGCTGCTGAGCTTCATTTCCAAGGGCGCAATGTTCACCCTGGTACTGCCAAAGGTCAAATGGTCAATGCTCTTCAGTTAGCAATTGATTTTCATAATCAACTTCCAGAGAGTGACCGACCTGAACTGACAGATGGCTACCAAGGTTTCTATCATCTTATGGATGTGTCAGGTAGTGTTGAGGAGGCGCGTGCAAGCTACATCATTCGCGATTTTGAAAAGGATGCCTTTGAAGCGCGTAAGGAAGCTATGCAAGCCATTGCTGACAAGATGAATCAAGAGCTTGGGAATGATCGAGTGACCTTGACTCTGACAGACCAGTACTACAATATGAAAGAAGTCATCGAGAAAGACATGACACCCGTTACCATTGCTAAAGCTGTTATGGAAGATCTAGGGATCACGCCTATTATCGAACCAATTCGTGGTGGAACAGATGGATCTAAGATTTCCTTTATGGGAATTCCAACTCCAAATATCTTTGCTGGCGGCGAAAATATGCATGGCCGTTTTGAATACGTCAGCCTTCAGACTATGGAGCGTGCGGTGGATACCATCATTGGCATTGTATCTTATAAAGACTAAAAAAGACGAGGTAGCTCAGCTACTTCGCCTTTCTTTTTATTCGTTTTATTGAGCACTTGGCTCAGACTCACTTTGCGCTTGCTTTTCTGTTGGTTGAGAAGGAGCTGTTTCACTGTCTTTCTCAGACTTAGATTGGCTATCAGTTTCACTTGCTTTTGAACGGAGTTCTTGGTTCAAGCTAATAATCTCTTTAGCTAGAGTGAGGAGACCTTCTTTATCACTGCTTTTGGCTGCAAGTTGATCAAATAGGGCATCAACACGTTCAAAGTCAGCGTCGGTTCCTTTGTTATCCTCTAAGTACTTGTGAAGAGAGAGCAAAACATTATAGAGTTTTTGGTAGATGATCACCGTTTGTGGATCTTGTTCTGCTTCTTTTTCCTCTCGTTGGATAGTCGCTGCAATACGATTTAAAAGATCCTCAAGTTGTGTTTTAGCTTCGTCAAGATCTGCATTTTCCTTTTCAGTAGCCGCTTTGATATTAGCTGCTTCTTCAGCTAGAGATTGTTTGACACCATCTTCTTTGACACGCGCTAGGAGTTGGGCAGCTTTTGTTAGAAGAGCATCCACTTCTTCCTTCTTAACATGGCTAACCCGCTCTTCTGGCATAAAATCACCGTAGAGTTCTTTTAGGAATTCATAGATGGCTGTCTTAGCAGTTTGACTATCTACTTTTTTCGTATCTAGAATAGTCTTACCAGCTTTTGTAGAAACGGGTTCTTCTTTGAGAGCTTCTTCTACTTCTAGCTTAGTTTGGTAAATAGTTGGGAATAACTTGTTCAAGTCGGTAGCTTTGAGGAAAGATTGTGACTGGTAAAGTTCCCATGTCAACTTGGCAACACGGTTCCGAAGTTCTTCTCTCAAACGACCATCAGATACATGTTCATAGAAATACTTGATGTACTCTACTGTTGTAACCCCTGTCCGATCTCGGAAATCTTGCAAGGCCTGAAGTTTTGCTTCAATGGCAGCCAACTCTGTCTCATCTTGTGCTAGTTTTGCTTCCTGCAAATGTATCAAAAGATCCTTCTTAGGCAAGCCATAAGTATCTGTATCCAGTGTATTGATCTTATCTACAAGGGCTTGGTACTTCTTATCTAAAGGTGAAGTTTCAACTGGTGCCACACTTTGATCCACATGGATATACTGTTTATCAAAGAGATCCAAGGCTGCTAGATATCCAGCAGTTGAGTTTGTTGCCAGTTTTTTCATATTTTCGGTGAACTGCCCCAAAGCAAGTTCAACACGTCTCTGCATGATTGGCTGGTCTTTGTAGAGACTTCTGCTATCTGCTAAAAGTTGATCCACCTTAGATAGAACAGTTTGTTCATCAAAAGCTCCAGGTTGATAGGTCGATTGTAGGGCCGGAATCTTATTTTTCAAAGCTACTTCATAGCCCTTAGTTTGAACCTTGATGTAGTGATTGTGGTCTCCGTGAGGAATCACAAAACTACCACTTTCTACCTGTAAACTATAAGGAGATACCCCATCACGTAGGGCAGTCGTATACAGTTCATTTAGGAAATCAAGTTCTGGATTTCCAGTTTGGAGAGGAATACGAACATGTTCTTTTCGAACAGCATAGGGATGGATATGGGTTGGATCATAGGCTTGATCCGGATTTCCAAAGACAAAGAATCCATTTGAAATGCGAATTGCTTCGAGCGGTACTCCGTAGGTCTGTGAGATATACTTGATTTTTTCTTCATCGCTCGCATCTCTCGAGAAACTTTCCACAGTCTTTGCAAGTGGTTGAACGTGCTGCGGCTGATGATTTTCTTTCAAGTGATCTTGGGCAGCTTTGATTTGGGCTGCAGTCAAGTCCTTCTTAAAGAAATAATGAGCGTGATCTCCATGAGAAACTACAAAACCTTGCTCATCCTCACTAATGACGCGGTCAGCTGCAAAACCATGATCATGTTCTTCACTGTGATGGTGGTCATGCTCCTCTCCATCATGGTCATGATCTTCATGGTTGGTATCCTGACTTCTATGATCACCGTCTTTGGCATGACGATGATCTGGTTGAGTTGGATGCTCTGCTGGTTTACTTGGATTTTCCAAAGGTGTTGGCTTCCCACTGTCGCTAGATAAAGGAATCATACGCGCAATCTTTTCTTCCAAGGCAGAAAGTTTTGTATATGGGATGAAATGATAGTGATTTCCGTGCGGAATCGCCACACCACTCGGTGTTCTACTTGAAATCTTAGCAGGGTCAAAAATCAAGCCATCTGATTCTGCATAACGTTGATTACTTGGAAGTGCATAGAGCTGTTTTAATAAATTCTGAAGGTTCTCTTCTGGATTGCTTGGTGTTTCAGTTTGTTGACTAGGATTAGTGGTTTGACTGGTTCCATTTTGACTTGGACGATAGTCAGTCACACTTGGCTGTTTTCTAGTTCCAGAGAGGTAGGCTTGGGCGGCAGCCAATTCGCTAGCAGACAAGGAGCTCTTCGGAATATAGTGGTAATGTCCACCATGAGGGACGATATAAGCATCACCAGTATCCTCGATAATATCAGACGGATTAAAGATGTACCCATCATCGGTTGTATAGCGACCTTGAGATTGAGCAAGCGCCACTGCACTGTTAGAAGTTGGTGCATCATGAGTATGACCTTGTTTTTGGCGCTCAATTTCGTCCTTCGTACGAATATTATCAGCATGAGCCGCATCTTTAAGGTAGACATAATACTTACCATCCACCTTGATAATATAACCACCTTTGATTTCATTGACAATATCAGCATCTTTCAGTTGATAATTGGCATCTTTCATCAAAAGTTCTTCGCTGAAAATCGCGTCAAAAGGAACTTTACCATTGTAATAATGGAAATGATCACCATGTGAAGTCACATAGCCTTGATCGGTGATTTTCACAACAATTTGTTCAGCCTGAATGTCTTCTTTTTTGCTAACTTGATCTGGTGTTTGGGTCGCTGTTTTTTGAGAATCTTGTTTCCCATCGACATAAGACACACGATTTGTATTTTTGTTTCCTTCTACCTGATGTTGGTTTAATGCATAGATACAAAGACTTAAGGAAAGGACTAGAGCCGATCCTGCCGCAAGGTATTTCTTCTTCATTTTCATCATCTCCTCATTTTAATTCTTCTGCAAGAACATTCATATTTTCTTCAAGGTTTTCTAAGTAAGTTTTGTCATTTTCAGGATCTGCTTCCAAAGGATTCAGTGTCTTTAGGCTAACTCCTGTTGATTTGACCAAGGTTTCAGCGACTTTAGAAGAAGCATTGCTCTCAGTAAAGATAGTTTTAACCTTATAGGTCTTAACGAATTCTTGAATTTCTGTTAGTTGTCTCGGACTTGGTTCTTGTTCAGGAGAAATCCCTGCTATACCAAGTTGTTTCAATCCAAACCGTTTAGCGAGATAAGAAAAAGCTGTGTGTTGTGTAACAAAAGTCTTTTGGCTCGCTTTTTCAAAAATAGGCTGGTACTTCTTAGTCAATTCTTGGGCTTTAGTAATAAAGTTTTTAGCATTCTTTTGATACGTTTCCTTATTGGTACTATCAAGTTCCGAAAGTTTGTCTGCAATAATCTGCGCCTCTTCACCTGCTTTTTCTGGATCTAACCAAGTGTGAGGGTCGTAGAGTGTTTTTTCATCAATACCGTCACCAGCTTCAACATCTTCCAAACCTGGTACACGCTCCAAAGTCATTCCTTCAGAAGCTTCTAAAACCTTAACTTTTGAATTTTTCAAGTTAGGATCTAGACTTCCCGCCCAAGACTCCAGTGTATGCGAGTGGTAGACAAAGACATCCGCATCATAAATGGCAGCAATGTCATTTGCTGACGGTTCAAAGGAGTGAATCCCACTACTTGACTGAATCATCCGAACGTCATTCAAGTCCCCCGATACCTCTTTGACCATGGCATAGATCGGGTAAAAACTTGTTACAATCTTCATTCCTTTTGCTTCTTGTTTTTCTTTTTGACTACATGCTCCTAAGACAAGAATCAACAGACTGGCCATTAATAATAGAAATGTTCTTTTTTTCATCATTACTCCTTAACTAGTATTTAACCATTTAATTAACTAGTAAATAGTTTATCTTTATTTACACTATATGTCAAGATATTTTACATATTTTCATGAAAAAAATGAGAACTAGAACTTACATTCTGTTCTCATTTTCGATTTTAACTTTTCTAGTTCTCCTATCCTGTTTTTAGGAGCTAGAAAATGCTACTACCTTTACTTACTTTCCTTTAATAAAGCCAACAATTTTTCAGCTTCAGCCATAATAGTATTGTTGTCCTGAGCACCAAATAGCAGGTTATTTTTTAAGCCAGTGAGAGTTTCTTTGGCATTGGACTTGATAATGGGGTCTTGGATCTTTGCAAGTAGCTCTTCAGCCTCTCTCAACTTCGCTTCAACCTTTTCAGTCTCGACCTGAGGTTCTTCTGGTTCCTCTGGTGATTCTTCTTCCGGCTCCTCAGTTGGTTTTGGAGATTCTGGTTTCTCACTTTGAGGCTTCTCTTCGCGTGGCTTTTCTTCCTCAGGTTTGTCTGTCCGAGGTTTCTCCTCTGATGGTTTTTCCGTTTGATTGGTATCAGCTTGACCGTTTTGGTTTCTTTGAACATGGTCACTTGCATTTCCCCAACCACTATCTGAATGTGGACGTTCGTTTGGATGTTCGACATAGTACTTCACAGTCGCAAAGAGGTCCTCTAGACTATACCCCTTAGGTGCCTCATAAAGTCCTTCGTCAAACCACTCAAATTTGATGTTATGGTAATGGTCATAATGAGGTATGATTAAACTACCGTTTTTGACTTCCACAGTATGTTGAAGATTGTAAGGCATACGATCAAGTGGCACCTTCTTAGCTGCTTTCACGCGGTTGTAGATAGCTTCTGCTCCTTTAGCCTCCGTATTTCCTGAATTCTGATGGTCAGTCGAAGGAGGTGTCAAACCTTTCTCTTTAGCATAAGTCTGGGCTGCCACTCTTTCGGCTTCAGACAAACTATCTTTCTTAATCCAATGACTATGGGTCATATGCGGAGTTACATAAGCATCCCCCTCATCACTGGTGATATCACGAGGATCAAAGATATAACCGTCTTCTGTTGTATACTTGCCTGCCAACTTGGCTACCTGAATCTCATCATCAGTGTAGGCAATTTGCGCATTTGATTTTCCTAGACGTTCTGGATGACGAATCGGTGCTAGAAAGGCCAGGATATCATCGACCAACTGGACTTTATCACTTGAGGTATCATTGAGACGGTCCAACAGTTTATCCAAAGCATCAAAATCAGCTTGGCGCCCTTTATTATCAAGTAAATCTTGATGAACTGTTGCTAGTAAGTCATAAGCCTTATTGTAAAATTCTAGATTACCAGATGGGAGGTTGGTTTTCCTAGCCCCTAGCTTATGTGACAAACTTTCTTGCTTGGCTAGTTTACTATCAATGGCTGCTGCTGTTTCTGCTGAAAGTTTCTTGGCAGAAATATAATGTGAGGCTCCATTCTCCTCAAATACATAGCCATCGGCTACTTTTCGAATCGCTTGTCTAACCAATTTTTCGTCAATTGGATTGCTTGGAGCTGGTTGAGGATTTGGTGCAGGTTGTGGGCTTGGACTAGGCTCCGGAGTCGGTTGCGGACTTGGTTGTTCTGGTCTTGAATCCGGCACCCAATGGTTCGAACTGTAACGAAGAGGAATAATACGAGCGATTCGTTTTTCCAATGCGGACATTTGTTCATAAGGGATAAAATGGTAATGGTTACCATGAGGTACAGCAACTCCTCTGGCTATTCGACTTGTGATTTGTGCCGGGTCAAAGACAAGACCATCAGATTCCACGTGTCGTTGACTGTGTGGCAAGGCGTAAAGTTGTTTCAGAAGGCTATCAATATTCTCATCACTTTGATCAGCTCGACTGTTAGTGTTGCTGTTGTTGGTTGTGTTCGTATTGGTATAGCTGTTGCCTTGATTATTATAGGATGGGATCCATCTATTTACATCGTTACTATTGTTGTTATTGGTACGGCGATAAGTAGCCGTGTTTGATTGGTCACTTCTACCAGATAGAAAGGCTTCTGCAGCAGCCAATTCGCTAGCTGATAATTCATTCTTAGGAATGTAATGGTAATGGTCGCCATGAGGAACGATATAAGCATCACCAGTATCTTCAATGATATCAGATGCATTAAAGATATAACCATCATCTGTGGTGTAGCGTCCCTGTGAACGTGCCAAGGCAACAGCACCATCATTTGCTGAAGTTCCTCCTTCGCGATGCTGACTATGCTCTTGTTTTTGTCGATTGATTTCTTCTTTTGTACGGACATTATCCGCATGGGATGCATCCTTAAGGTAAACATAGTATTTTCCATCTACCTTGATAACATAACCACCCTTGATTTCACTGATAATATCCTCGTCCTTGAGTTGGTAGTTTGGATCCTTCATCAGCAACTCTTCACTGACGATAGCGTCATAAGGAACCTTCCCATTGTAATAATGATAGTGATCGCCGTGTGAAGTGACATAGCCCTGATCAGTTATCTTGATGACGATTTGCTCCGCGTTGATGCCTTCCTTTTTACTAACCTCATCAGGAGTTAGATTCTCCGTTTTTTGTGCCGCTTGTTTTCCATCTATATAGGAAACACGATTATTTTCCTTGACCGTTCTGGCTTGATACAGTCCCAACTCATAAGTACAAAGACTTAACATCAAAGCCACCGCAGAACCAGCAAGGTATTTTTTATTAATTTTCATTGAAACTCACTTTCTTTTTTGATATTTCTAGTTGCAATTCATTTCTAAATTGCAGAAACTCCTCTCTATTGCTTAACTGGTTAATAGTTTACTCCTAAATTCGCAGCTTGTCAAGAATTTTATGAACCAGTTAAGTATTTTTTATTCTGCACCACTACTTTTTCTTTAAAAGGGGTCATATAATCCGTTTTCCTGAAACTTCTTTTAGAAATATCAAAAAAAGTCCCTGCAACTTAGTTGCAAGGACCTTTCGATTAATCAAAATTAACGTATTCTTTTTGAAGTTCAAGAACTTCTTCCATTGTTGAGCATTCTGTAAGGGCACGATTAGCGTACTCTTCCATCTTAGCTGTATCAAGTTTCTTCATCAAGCTACGTGTACGAAGTACTGATGTTGCTGACATAGAGAACTCATCCAAGCCCATTCCGACAAGAAGTGGAACAGCCTGTTGGTCACCAGCCATCTCACCACACATACCAGCCCATTTACCTTCAGCATGAGCTGCTTTGATAACGTTGTTGATCAAACGAAGGATTGATGGGTTGTATGGTTGGTAAAGGTATGAAACTTGTTCGTTCATACGGTCTGCTGCCATTGTGTATTGGATCAAGTCGTTTGTACCAATTGAGAAGAAGTCAACTTCTTTGGCAAATTGGTCTGCAAGCATGGCTGCTGCAGGAATCTCGATCATGATACCAACTTGGATATTATCCGCAACTGCAACTCCTTCAGCAAGAAGGTTTGCTTTTTCTTCGTCAAAGACTGCTTTCGCTGCACGGAATTCTTTCAAGAGAGCAACCATTGGGAACATGATACGCAATTGACCGTGAACAGACGCACGAAGAAGGGCGCGGATTTGTGTACGGAACATAGCATCACCAGTTTCAGAAATAGAGATACGAAGGGCACGGAATCCAAGGAATGGGTTCATTTCGTGAGGCATATCGAAGTAAGGAAGTTCCTTATCTCCACCGATATCCATTGTACGAACGACAACAGGTTTACTGTTCATTCCTTCAAGTACAGCCTTGTAAGCTTCGTACTGCTCATCTTCTGTTGGGAAGTCTTGAGAATCCATGTACAAGAACTCTGTACGGTAAAGACCGACAGCTTCAGCGCCATTGTCATTGACACCTTCAACGTCTTTTGGAGTACCGATGTTGGCAGCCAATTCAAAGTGTTTGCCATCAGCAGTTACTGTTTTGGCATCTTTCAAGAGGGCCCATTCAGCTTTTTGCTTCGCATAAGCTTCACCAGCAGCCTTGAATTCTGCTGCTTGCTCATCAGTCGGGTTGATAATCACTTCACCAGTGATACCGTTAACGGCAAGGATGTCACCGTCTTTAACGATTTCAGTGATGTTGTTTGTACCCAATACTGCTGCAATTTCAAGTGTACGCGCCATGATAGCTGAGTGGCTTGTACGTCCACCGATGTTGGTTACAAAAGCTTTTACAAAGTTTTTGTCCAATTGAGCTGTATCTGAAGGAGTCAAGTCATGCGCAATCACGATTACTTCTTCATTGATAGAAGCTGGGTTTGGCAATTTTTTACCAAGGAGGTTGGCCAATACACGTTTTGTCACGTCGCGGATATCCGCTGCGCGTTCTTGCATGTATGGGTTGTCTTCCATGCCTTCAAAGATAGTGATAAACATGTCTGTCACTTCTTTCAGACCTGCTTCTGCATTCACTTTCTTAGCACGGATAGTTTCTTTAATTTGGCTGATCATTTCAGGATCAGCAAGCACCATTAAGTGAGCGTCAAAAACTTGAGCAGCTTCTTCCCCTAGCGTACCTACTGCTTTCTCACGGATAACAGAAAGCTCGTCTTGTGATGCTTGTAAAGCGGCATCAAGGCGAGCTTCTTCTGCGTTTGTATCTTCGACTGTAACAGTCTCGAACGACAAATCCGGTTGAACGAGTAGATATGCTTTAGCAACTGCAACACCATCTGACGCTGCGATTCCTTTAAGCATTTCTGTCATTTCCTTATGCCAATCCTTCTTTTTCCATTGTTTCAGAGATAGCAGCGATTGCATCGTCAGCATCTGCACCTTCAGCTGAAATTGTAACGTCAGCACCTTGGCCAACACCAAGACTCATAACACCCATGATAGATTTAAGGTTTACTGATTTACCTTTGTACTCAAGAGTGATATCTGAAGCAAATTTGCTAGCTGTTTGAACCAACAATGTTGCTGGACGTGCGTGAATACCTGTTTCTGCCACTACGTGGAAATCTTTAGAAGCCATAGTTTGACTCTCCTTTAAGTGTTTTCTATTTGAGTTATAAGTGATAACCCTTACAATAGTGTATTATATCACCTTCAAGATAATTTTTCAAGTATTTTATGGACTTTCTTCAATTTCCTTTCAGATAACTTGCTGAAAATCTTCTATATAAATTACCAACATACAGGATATAGTTTTTTTATTTTAATAAACTTTGATAGTTCAATGAAAACGCAATCTTCATCAATTGCATTACACTATATATAGTGTCCTAATTTTAAATATTTTTATCTAAAACACAATATTTAGTCAAAATTGTTTGACAAAGTTTTTTTTTCTGATATACTAAGAAAGTAATCAAATTTTATGAGGAGTTACGAAAATGGTAACGGTTTATTCTAAAAATAATTGTGTACAATGTAAAATGACCAAACGTTTCTTGGATAGCAACAATGTCGCTTATCGTGAGATCAATCTCGACGAGCAACCTGAGTATATTGATCAAGTTAAAGAGCTTGGTTTCAGCGCTGCTCCTGTTATCCAAACACCAACTGAAGTCTTTTCAGGCTTCCAACCAGGAAAACTGAAACAATTAGCATAATCTTAGTACATCATCCAGAAGAAACTCGCTTCTAGGGCTAACTTAGAGGCCTTTCTTTTGTAATTAGATAAAGGAAATTTTATGGGATTAAAACATCTTGAGGACGTAACTTACTTCCGTCTCAATAACGAAATCAACCGTCCTGTCAATGGACAAATCATGCTTCATAAAGACAAAGAAGCCTTGGATGCCTTCTTTAAAGAAAATGTGGTTCCAAATACCATGGTTTTTGATTCGATCACTGATAAAATCAACTACCTCATTAAACACAACTACATCGAAACTGCCTTTCTCAAGAAATACCGTCCAGAGTTTTTGGAAGAACTGCATCAATTTATCAAGGATCAAAACTTCCAATTCAAATCTTTCATGGCTGCCTATAAGTTCTATAATCAATATGCCTTGAAAACTAACGACGGGGAATACTATCTTGAAAGCATGGAAGACCGTGTCTTCTTTAATGCGCTTTATTTTGCTGATGGGGATGAGGCGATCGCGACTGACATTGCTAATGAAATCATCCACCAACGCTACCAACCAGCTACTCCTTCCTTCTTGAATGCTGGTCGTGCCCGTCGTGGGGAGTTGGTATCGTGCTTCTTGATTCAAGTAACTGATGATATGAACTCTATCGGACGTTCTATCAACTCTGCTCTTCAACTTTCACGTATCGGTGGCGGTGTGGGAATTTCCCTCAGCAACCTTCGTGAAGCTGGTGCACCTATCAAAGGCTATGAAGGTGCTGCTTCTGGTGTCGTACCAGTTATGAAGCTTTTTGAAGACAGCTTCTCTTACTCTAACCAATTAGGTCAGCGTCAAGGTGCTGGGGTTGTCTACCTCAACGTCTTTCACCCAGATATCATCGCTTTCCTTTCCACTAAGAAAGAAAATGCCGATGAAAAAGTTCGTGTTAAGACTCTTTCACTTGGTGTTGTGGTGCCCGATAAATTCTACGAATTGGCTCGTAAAAATGAAGAAATGTATCTCTTTAGCCCATACTCTGTAGAGCTTGAGTACGGTGTGCCATTCAACTATATCGACATCACTGAAAAATATGATGAACTAGTAGCAAATCCAAATATCCGCAAGACAAAAATCAAAGCGCGTGATTTGGAAACTGAAATCTCTAAATTGCAACAGGAGTCTGGCTACCCTTATGTCGTCAACATTGATACGGCTAACCGTGCAAATCCTGTTGATGGAAAAATCATCATGAGCAACTTGTGTTCTGAGATTCTTCAAGTTCAAGAACCAAGCTTGATCAACGATGCTCAAGAATTCCTTCAAATGGGAACAGACGTTTCATGTAACCTTGGATCAACTAACGTGGTCAACATGATGACCTCACCTGACTTTGGTCGTTCTATCCGCGCTATGGTTCGTGCCCTTACTTTCGTTACAGATAGTTCACACATCGTAGCTGTTCCTACTATCGACCACGGAAATAGTCTGGCTCACACCTTTGGTCTTGGTGCCATGGGACTTCATAGTTACCTTGCCCAACAACTCATCGAGTATGGATCCCCTGAGTCAGTTGAATTTACAAGCATCTACTTTATGCTTATGAACTACTGGACCTTGGTAGAATCTAATAACATCGCGCGTGAACGTGGTATCACCTTCCACAACTTTGAAAAATCAGACTATGCTAACGGAAGCTACTTCGACAAGTATGTGACAGGCGAATTTGTTCCAAAATCAGACCGTGTCAAAGAACTCTTCAAAGATGTCTTTATTCCTAGTGCTGCTGACTGGGCTGAACTTCGCGAAAAGGTTCAAGCAGATGGTCTTTATCACCAAAACCGTCTAGCTGTTGCTCCAAATGGTTCTATCAGCTACATCAACGACGTTTCTGCTTCTATCCACCCGATTACACAACGTATCGAAGAACGTCAGGAAAAGAAAATTGGTAAAATTTACTATCCTGCCGCAGGTTTGTCAACAGATACTATCCCTTACTACACTTCTGCTTATGACATGGATATGCGTAAGGTGATTGATGTTTATGCTGCTGCGACTGAGCACGTGGACCAAGGGCTTTCCCTCACCCTCTTCATGCGTAGCGACATTCCAAAAGGGCTTTACGAATGGAAGAAAGAAAACAAACAAACGACACGTGACTTATCCATCCTTCGTAACTATGCCTTTAACAAGGGTATCAAGTCTATCTACTACGTCCGTACCTTTACAGATGATGGTGGAGAAGTCGGTGCCAACCAATGTGAAAGCTGTGTGATTTAATTTTTATCTGAGGCAACCACATTTTCTCATACTACTGATTAAGTTACCCGCCAGACAAAACTTGATAAGTATCTTAAATACTATGAAAAACTAAAAAGTCGGTCTTCCGACTTTTTGTGCGATACTCTTCTCAGACTATGATAAAATAGAGATGATTTGACAATCGCATTATTACATACAGAAAGAGATTTCAAATGGAAACTTACTACAAAGCCATTAACTGGAATGCCATCGAAGATGTCATCGACAAATCAACTTGGGAAAAGCTAACGGAGCAATTCTGGCTCGATACGCGTATCCCCTTGTCAAATGACCTAGACGACTGGAGAAAACTATCAATCAAAGAAAAAGACTTGGTTGGAAAAGTCTTTGGTGGTTTGACCCTTTTAGATACCATGCAATCTGAAACAGGGGTTCAAGCGCTTCGCTCAGACATCCGTACACCCCATGAGGAAGCTGTTTTTAACAACATTCAGTTTATGGAATCTGTCCACGCAAAATCCTATTCTTCTATCTTTTCAACCTTGAATACTAAGGCTGAAATCGAAGAAATCTTTGAATGGACCAACACTAACCCCTACCTACAAAGAAAAGCGGAAATTATCAATGAAATCTATCTCAATGGTAGCCCGCTAGAAAAGAAAGTTGCCAGCGTTTTCCTTGAAACCTTCCTCTTCTACTCTGGTTTCTTTACACCACTCTACTATCTCGGTAACAACAAACTGGCCAACGTTGCGGAAATCATCAAACTGATCATCCGTGATGAGTCTGTTCATGGAACTTACATTGGTTACAAATTCCAACTTGGTTTTAACGAATTGCCTGAAGAAGAGCAAGAAAAACTTAAAGAATGGATGTACGACCTGCTCTATACCCTCTACGAGAACGAAGAAGGTTATACTGAAAGTCTCTATGACGGTGTTGGTTGGACCGAAGAAGTTAAAACTTTCCTTCGCTACAATGCCAATAAGGCCCTTATGAACCTAGGACAAGATCCACTCTTCCCAGATTCAGCTGATGATGTCAATCCTATCGTCATGAACGGTATTTCAACAGGAACTTCTAACCACGACTTCTTCTCTCAAGTCGGAAATGGTTACCTCCTTGGTGAAGTTGAAGCCATGCAAGACGAGGATTACAACTACGGTTTAGACTAATTTAACCAATCATTCAAAATATCATGGTTTGTTTAAAACAACCATGGTATTTTTGTTTTTGTTTTATTTTGTTTTTTCTATTTGATTGATTGAGCGTTTTATGGTAAGATAATAATAGTAGAAATCGAGGTGATAAGGATGCTAAAGCAAGAAAAACTAGATAGTATTCTAGAAGCAGTAAACACAAAAGGCACTATTACTGTAAAAGAGATTATGGAGAGTCTTGATGTGTCAGATATGACAGCTCGCCGCTACTTACAAGAATTGGCAGATAAGGATTTGCTGGTTCGTGTGCACGGTGGCGCTGAAAAACTTCGTACAGGTTCTCTCTTAAACAACGAACGCTCAAATGTTGAAAAACAAGGCTTGCAGATTGCTGAAAAACAAGAAATTAGCCGTTTTGCTGGTCATTTGATTGACGAAGGTGAAACCATTTTTATCGGACCAGGAACAACCTTAGAATGTTTTGCTCGTGAGCTCCCGATCGATAACATTCGTGTTGTAACAAACAGTCTTCCAGTTTTTCTCATCCTAAACGAACGAAAATTAACAGATTTGATCTTGATTGGCGGAAATTATCGCTCTATCACTGGTGCTTTTGTAGGGACACTTACCTTGCAGGATTTGACAAACCTTCAGTTTTCTAAGGCATTTGTTAGCTGTAATGGTATTAAGGATAAGGCAATTGCTACTTTCAGTGAAGAAGAGGGCGAGGTACAACGAATCGCCTTGAACAATGCCAATAAAAAATACTTACTGGCAGACCACAGTAAGTTTAATAAGTTTGATTTTTACACTTTCTACAATATCTCAGAGATTGATACCATCGTTTCAGATGCCAAACTGAGTCAGGAGACATTTGAAGAACTGTCGAAACAAACAACCATTCTTTTATCAAAACCATAAAAATTCCCCTGCCTTTTGGCGGGGAATTTTTGTTGAATTTTAATCAATAAGTTGTGTCTCAGCTAGTTTCTTGTACCAGTGAGCCGATTTCTTTGGATAGCGCTCCTGGGTTTCAAAATCAACATAGAAGAGGCCGTAACGCTTTTCATAGCCATTTGACCAAGAAAAGACATCCATCAGAGACCAGATAAAGTAGCCTTTGACATTGGCTCCATCAGAGATTGCATCTGCAATCACTTCCATATGTTTCTTAACATAATCAATCCGTCCATCATCGTAGACTGTCCCATCCACAAACTCATCTTTGTATCCGAGACCATTCTCTGTGATGTAGATTTTCTTGTAATTTGGGTAATCTTTCTTCACGCGCATGATTTGATCATACAAACCTTGAGGATAGATAATCCAGTCCCAGTCCGTACGTGGGACATAGTCAGGCGCCACTCGACGTCCAACTCCCTTAATCTGATACTTAGAGCTTCCTTTTTCACCCTTACCGTTGTGAATGATTTCTGTTTCGCCATCAAAGGCTTGCATCCAATCACTCATGTAGTAGTTAATACCAAGGAAGTCATTCAGGTCTTTTGCAGCTTCTAGCACAGCGAAGTCTTCTTCACGCAGATCTAAACTTCCACCATTGACTGCTAAGATATGGTTGACACCTTCCATGATTTCTTCGGAATATCGTCCTAGATAAGTCGCATCCAAAATAAATTTATTGTGAATGATATCTTCTAACTCGGCTGCACGAACATCTGCTGGATTATCTGGATCCAGAGGATACTTAGTAGGCAGGGCATGAACCACACCAATCTCCCCCATGTATCCCTTATCCTTGAAAAGTTTTACTGCACGCGCATGCGACACCATCATATTGTGATGAGATTGGAAGACTTTGGCAAGGTCGTACTGAATACCTGGAGGGAATTTCCCAACCAAATACTGACCATCTCCTATCGGCCCAATTTCATTAAAAGTAGTCCAATAGTTTACTTCAGGAAATTCTTCAAAACAGAAGGCCGCATAATCCACAAAGTGATCAATGTTTTCTCTGTTCAGGAAATCTCCATTTGAATGAAGTGCTTCTGGCGTGTCAAAGTGATGAAGAGTCACGAAGGGCTCAACATGCCGTTTGTGACATTCTGCAAACAACTTGTGATAGAACTCAACTCCCTTGGCATTGACTTTCCCGTAACCAGTTGGAAAGATACGTGACCAAGCGATTGAAATACGAATACCATTGACACCATACTCTTCTGCTAGTTTGAGGTCAACTGGGTATTTGTGGTAGAAATCACTGGCTGGTTCAGCAGTGTACCAATAGTTATCCTTGAGGTATTTGTCCCAGGCAACAGGTCCTTTACCATCGATATTGGTCGCACCTTCTGCTTGATAGGCTGCTGTTGCTCCGCCAAAAATAAAGTCTTTTGGAAGTGTTTTTGTCATTTGATTCACCTTTCAAGAAATAGAAATGAGATGGAGATATAGTTGGGAGGAGTTCCTCCATCTCACTTCTTCGCTATTTACCTTTTATTCTTCGAACTGCGCTTGAACAAAGGCAAGAGCGCCTTTTCCATCGCGAGTCAGTTTAATGTATTGGCCACCTTCTGTCTTGGCAAGTTTGATACCAAGTTTGTCGGTTTCGGCCTTCATGTCTTCAAAGTTTGAAGCTACTTGAGGAGCAAGGATAACCAGATCAAACTCAGGCAACATTTCACGGTGAGCTCCATAGCCACCAGCTGCTGCTTTAACAGGAACCTTGTACTCCGCAGCTGCCTTGTTTAGAGCATTTGCAAGGAGACCACTTGTACCTCCTCCTGCACAGAGAACGAGAACATTAGTTTCTTCTGTGATTGTATTTTGAGATGTTTCTACACCTGCTTTTTCAAGAATAGCATCTGCTTTGGCTGTATTGAAGTTTGCAGCTACTTTTTCTTTCAATTCATCATTAGCTTTACCAGAACGCTCTTCTTCAAGGATTTGTTCATCATAGACTTTAAGGAATGGATAGTAAATGACAATGTCAACAACGATTAGAAGGGCAGCAAGAATGAACGATAGAACTTGGAAGTTTGTACCGAGAACAATACCGAGCGGACCTGGTGTTGTCCAAGGAAGGTTGGCTGTAAATGAGTTCATGCCAAGCGTCTCAATGAAGAATTTAAAGATCCATACGTTGGCAATTGGCGCAAAGATAAATGGAATAAAGAAGATTGGATTCAAGACAAGCGGTGCACCAAACAAGATTGGTTCATTAACACCAAAGAAAGTTGGAACTACTGAAGCACGTCCGATTGCACGGTTACGTTTTGATTTTGTTAACCACATGAACATGAATGGAACAACCAGTGTCGCACCTGTACCACCCATGGTAACGATAAACATTTGTGTACCAGAAGTAAGAATCTTGTCAGCGTGCATCCCTTGTTGGAGAAGGTTCAAGTTGACTTCGGCATTTGCATAGGTAATAGCTGCGATTGCTGGTTCAACGATAGATGGACCATGGATACCAACAAACCAGAAGAAGGCAAAGGCACCAAAGATAATGGTAATACCTAGATAACCATCAGCAGCAGAGAATAATGGTGCAAAGAATTTACCGATTGATTCAGCTACGCTTGCACCAACAAAATGACGAGCTAGTAAATCGAGAGCATAAAGAGAAACCACTGATAGAGTGAATGGAATCACATCTTTAAAGACTTGTGAGATATTTGGTGGAACTTCGTCAGGCATACGAATAGTGACGTTGTTCTTAACACAAACCTTATAGATTGCTACAGTAACAAAGGCAGCAAGGAAGGCTGAAAGCAAACCTTTTGTCCCCAAAAATCCAGTAGCTAGACCATTTTCGATAGGATCAGCTGCCAACATCAACAAACCAACAATTGCTGCCAAAAGTGTTGACATATAGTTGATTTGATTGGTTTTCTCCATGCTACGGTTTACTGAGTCGGTCAATGACTTAGCTGTTGTACCAGCTACCAAGAGAGCTAGAATCCCCATTGAATAGCTATAAGGTTTCATGAGGAGATTAACAACATCATCAGACCATTTAAAGCCCCATGAGTTTGGTACAAAAGCAATCAAGATAAAGATACTTGAGAAGAGAATAACTGGCATCCCTGCAATGAAACCATCACGAATAGCACGAAGATAGATATTACGAGATAGTTTTTCAAAGAAAGGCTTTCCTTTCTCGATAAATGAAATTAGTTTGTTCATTACTTAACTCCTCTCTTGTAAAGTTCGATTAAATGGTGCATCAAATCTTTTAGCAAAATGGTTGTCATCAAGTGATCCTGACCATGCATCATGGTCACACTATAAGCCAAATCTTCACCAGCTGCTTCCTTGGTCAATAGACTTGTTTGCGCGTGATGAGCCTCGGCGATACAGCCACCAGCTTCCTCGACTAAGCTATCTGCTTTCGCAAAATCTCCAGCTTCAGCAGCCTTCAAGGCTTCCAATAGTTTTGAACGAGCATCGCCAGCATAGGCTACGATTTCAAAACCTAACAATGTTACTTCTTCTCTATTCATGATAGAGTCCTCCTTATATATTCTTTTGTAAAATCTTATGACAGCAAACGTTGTATATGTAGAACTAGATAAACTCGTTCACTTTTATACAAATCAAGACCCGTATGTTGCGTAATCACATCATAAATCTTGGAGCCAATTTCAAAGGCTTTTGGATAGGATTGTTTGATATGGTCTTCCATATCCAGAAGTGATTGGTTATCCTCTCTGGAACGGTCTAAATAATCCAAAAAATAGTTGAGATGAATCATAAAACGATCATAGAAATGATTATTCTCTTTGGTTCGTTGAATAGCGTAACTCTTTAGCACTTCTTCAACATTCCTGAGAATTTCTTTCCTCTTATCAATCGACTCAACCACTTGAACTTCATTCTCCCCTTCGGCATTGATGAAATGATAAGCGATCCGAATAATTTCATCCTCAGGGAAATGATCTGTCAACTTCTGACGATAAATTTCAAAAGCTTCCTTTGCGATTTGAAAAGCGATAGGATACTTGGCAGCAATATCTGGCAGATTGCTATCCTTGTACCTTCCTTGTGTTAGAGCTTGGTAAGAACAGTAAATATGATCTGTCAAGGTTACGTAGAGATACTCTTGAATCGGATAGTGATATTTCTTAGAAAGATTATCAATGATCTCGTAGGTCACTGTGATAAAATCAAGCGGGACATCTTTGAGCAGAGCCATAAAGTTTTCTCTGGACTCTTCGGTCTTCATCCGAAAGATTTTCTCAACCTGATTTTCAGCAATCAAATCCCCCTTCTTCTTTCCAAATGTAATCCCTTTACCAATTACAATCACCTCTTCTCCTTTATCATTTCTGACAAGTGAAACATTGTGATTCATTGGATTTAGAATTCGATACATGTCAACCTCCTTTTATATCTTAAAGGTATATGAGTACAAAAAATGACCACAAATGAACTAGAAAATCCTTTGATTTCTAATCCACCTGTGATCATGCCTAATATTACTTAGTAACACTCACCTTGTATTAACTTGTGATTTAAGTATAGCACAAGTAAGTTATTTTGTAAACCTTTACATGTAACTTTTTTTAAAAATTTTTTTAGATTCATGTTCCTAAACTAGGAGGAAGATTTTACACGCGTTCTTTCCATGAAGTCGCTGTTGTTTGAAGAACCTTGTTGAGTTCGTCAATGTTCTCAAATCCAGTTGTACGCAACCACTCACGAGCTGCTGCCTCACCGTCTTTGATGTAGGCTTCAACTGATCCAGCCCATGTTGCACGTCCGCAAAGAACACCGTTGAAGTTTGCACCTGATTCGTGGGCAAAGACAAGGGTCTCTTGGAAGAGTTTAGCTGATACACCTGCACTCAAGTAGATGTATGGAAGATTTGTTGCTTCGTCTTGAGCTTTGAAGAAGGCTGCTGCTTCTTCGCGTGTATGAACGATTTCACCATCGCCAAAGCCTTCAACGTATTTGACATTGACTGGAACTTCCACTTTCAAGACATCGATATTGAAGCGTGGGTCTGAGAAGACTTTCATGGCACCGATAACCTTGTGTGGTTTTACTTTCGCATATTCTGCAGAACCTGCGTCAGCGATTTTTTCATCGTAAGCGAGGATTTCAAGGAAGAATGGAATATCTTCCGCCACACACTCAGAACCGATGCGTTCGATGTAGGCTTGTTTTTCTTGGTTGAGTTCGTCAGCGCTGTCTACATCATAGTAAAGCAAGAACTTGACTGCATCCGCACCTTGTTCTTTGATGCGTTTTGCAGACCAAACATCCAAGCAGTCAGGCAAGCGTTTGGTGCTTGTTGTGTCGTAACCAGTTTTTTCATAAGCAAGGAGAAGACCAGCATTTGGATCAAGGGCTTTAGTAGCTGGAAGACCATACTCAGGGTCAAGAAGCATAGATGATGCGTATTTGGTCAATTCATCTGCAACCAAGACTTTGAGTTCTTCCATTTGAGCAACTGTTGGCTCTTCCGTTTGGTATTGAGCCATAAGGCGTTTCAAAGCACCACGTTGGTCAAAAGCAAGGGCTGAGATAATGCCGTTCTCGTCAGAGAGTTTTTGCAAGCGTGCACGTTTTTGTTCTGTTAAAACCATTTTATACCTCTTTTACTATTAATTGATCATATAGAGCTTGATAGTTGGCCATATTGACATGACCTGTCATCTTTTCTTGAGCGTTGAGCATACCAAGGACATTTGCCTTGATGAGGAGTTCTGCATCCGATTCCTTATGAAGAAGACCTGATGAAATACCTGCAACAGTAGAATCTCCAGATCCGACAGGATTAACTACTTGAATTCTCGGAATATCTACCTTGTAGAAAGTATCACCGTGTTTTGCAAAAGCACCATTTGCACCAAGTGAAACGATAATCCACTCAATCCCTGCAAATAAAGGCTCTTGAAGAACTTCTTTTAATTCATCCAAATCCTCAGAAACTTCTTTCCCAAGAAGCTGAGACAATTCTTCGTTATTTGGTTTAATTACTGTTGGTTTATGTGGTGATTCAAGGACAGCCTGAAGAGCTGCACCTGAGCAGTCTAGAACAACTGGTTTTCCTGCGCGATTAGCAAGCTCTACCAATCTCGCATAGTAGTCAACTGGAAGACCAGCTGGCAGGCTACCAGAGATAGCTACTACTTCCACAGTATCAAGAAGATTCTCGAAATGAGCCAAGAAATCTTGACCTTCTTGTTCCAGAACTTCAGGTCCTTTCTCAAGAATTTCAGTTTGGTTGTCTCCGTGTAGAATAGCAATACAGTTACGTGTTTCTCCTTGAATTGAGAAGAAACGTTTCGTTACTTTATCGTCGATATGCTCTACTAAAAACTCTCCAAGTTTACCACCGACCAAACCAGTAGCAGCAACAGAATCACCAAATTCTGAAAGCACTCGTGTAACATTGAGCCCTTTACCACCAGCTGTCTTGGTCACGTCCACCACACGGTTGACAGTGTCAATTTTTAATTCATCCAAAGGATAAGAAATATCGATGGATGGATTCATTGTGACTGTTAAAATCATGCGTCACCTCTTAGTCGTGGTATTCACCACGATCCCATTTTTCAAGGAATTCTGTAAAGAAGTTTGCATCTGCTTGATGAGCATTGTGAGTTTCAACGTGCTCAATTTTCGCAATCAATTTTTTGTTTTCTTCTGATGGTTTGTATTCAGCATTGATGAAAGCTTCAATGATATCGCACATGAGCAATTCACCAGTGATTTTACCACCAAAACCAATAACGTTGGCGTTCAATTGTTCTTTTGCATAAAGAGCTGTTGTCATATCACGAACCAAGGCAGAACGAACTCCTGGAACTTTATTTACAGCGTTGTTGATACCAACACCAGTACCACAGATACATACTCCAAGATCAGCTTGGCCGCTAACAACTGCTTCCCCTACTTTTTTACCAAAAATTGGGTAGTGTGTACGAGCATGATCGTAAGTACCAAAGTCAATAACTTCATGTCCTTTTGATTTCAAGAATTCTGAAACCGCCATTTTTTCATCTGTTACGATGTGGTCACATCCAATTGCAATTCTCATTTTTAACTTACCTTTCTTACTGTAATCTAATTAGCACATTTTGTTCAACATGTCGACACGAATTTGGTGACGTCCACCGTCGTATTTACCGTTAACAAAACCTTTAGCGATGTTTTTGGCCAATTCGTCACCAACAAGTTGTGCACCCATAGTGATCATACGTGAGTTGTTGTGGCCGCGAGTCATATAGGCTGAACGTTCATCAGAAACTTCAGCAGCAACCATTCCTTTGATTTTAGTTGCGACCATGAATGGACCAGCACCATAGGCATCAATCACGATACCAAGGTTTTGTTCTTCTTTGTTTACTTCTGCAGCAACAGCAAGAGTCACATCAACAAAATCTTGACCTTCAGCTGTAACATCCACAACGTGGAAGTTTTCTTTTTCCAAGAAGTCTTTCACAACTTCTTTCAATCTCAAACCTGCAGCATCTGCACCGATAACAATAGACATATTGTTTACTCCTTTTTATTTTTCTAGGCCAGTAAAGACTTTTATAGCTAGCAGTTTACCTACAAAAGACTTTCTAGCAGTTTATTGACAAATTTGATTGAATGAGATGAATAACACCTTATCCAAGTCCAGGAAATCAATTTCCTAGAAACAAACTTTCTCTGCGAAAGAGAATATAACAAGCAATTATTTGTTTGTTACAAACACCATTTGTTGTTTACAAACATAATATACTCCTATTTTTGGAAAAAGTCAACAGTTAATGTTTGTTTTTGTGTTTTATTTTTTATTTAAAAGATTTCAATATCAAAACCAATCTGATCAACTTTGCCTGATTCTAAGAGACGAACATTCTTCTTATCTTCTAAATGATCTCCTTCTTCAAGAGATGTTGACAAGCCAGACCATGGTTCAAACGCGATGAAAGGACCTTTATTTAGAGTTGACCAAATGATGAGATTTGAGAACTCTTGGAAGTGTACTTTTAATCCCTTCTCATGCTTACGAGAACGAAGGGCAATTGTTCTGGATTGCAACTCATCCAAAGTCACTGCATCAACACTAAACAAATCGTAACTGAGATCCACTTCCTTTTGTGAATCCAACCATGGACTTCTATCTCGGAAATCCAACATTCCTGTTTCTGGGAAAGGACGTGGAACAGAGCAAGTCTCTTCTTTCTCAAACTCTAAATAGTAATCTTCATAAGTTTCGCTATCTAGCAGAGGACAATTAAATCCTGGATGTCCTCCTATAAAGAATGGCATTACTTTATTGGTTTCTTTATTAAAGACTTTGTATTGAGTACGAACAGTCTTGCCGGTCACTAGATAAGTGATTTCAAGACGGAAATGATAAGGATAGTTTTGATAAGTATTCTCATCATCTTCGATAGCAAAGGTTACGCTGTTTTCTGTTTGACCAATTAATTCAAATTCATTTTTACGGACTAAACCATGACGCGGAATGCTTCCTTTCGTATCCGTTCCATCTTCGTGGCTATAGAAGGCTGTATCCTCTCTCAAAGAGCCACAGATTGGAAAAAGTACTGGAGCTTGCCCACTCCAATAGGTGGCATCTCCTTGCCACAAGTACTCAATTCCATCTCGATCCTTGATAGATGACAAAGCTCCACCTAAGGTTTTAAATTGAACCGTTAACTGATCTGATTTTACTTCAATTACCATAAAATTCTCCAACTATTTTTAGATTTTTATATAAAAAACTAGGTTGCCACTCCCAATGTCGGAAATTGACAACCTAGTTTTCACAATTTACATTTTATAGGAGCGAATTATTTAGCATTTGCTGCGTATTCTTCGTTACGTTTGATCATTTGTTTTCTATACCAAGCAAAGATACCTACATAGAATACAAGGAAGGCTGCTGCACCAAGGATTGCTTTGATATCACCTGTTGTAGCATTACCGATTGCCCAACCAAATAGTTTTTCGATTGGTCCTTCAAGAGTTGAGTGAGTGATCAATTGAGTTTGGCTCACACCTTCTGGGAAGGCACCTACACCCTTAGCAAGTTCAGTTGCAAATGGAGCGATAAGAGTACCTGAAAGAAGGAAGAGTGGCAACAAGAGTGTTCCGAAGATGATCATACGGAGCAATTTACCACGTGTAACAACCAAGAGAGCTGGAGTCACACCCATAGCGATGATACCTGCAAGTGGCAAGATACCATTTCCGACGTTTGAAAGAAGCACTGCTTCTACTAGCATGATTGGAGCAAGTACGTTGGCACAAGCCCAGATTTCAGCACGACCAGCGATGAAAGGCCAGTCAAGACCGATGTTGAATTTACGTCCTTGAAGACGTTTAGTAGCAACGTTTGTAATACCTTGTGAAAGTGGTTCTACGGCTGCGATAAACCAAGATCCGATAAGTGAGAAGAGCTCCAAGCAGACACCGGCAGTCAAACCAAGGCTCAACCAACCTTTAATAACAAGTTCCCATTTATCGGCTCCTTCTACACCAGCAACTGGGTGTGGAGTTCCCATCAAACCAATAACGATACCAAGAATGAAACCGATAAAGAATTTAGATCCCCAGAAACCGATTTTCTTGTTCAATTTTGCCGCGTCAAAGTCATATTTATCAAGACCTGGCAATACTTTATCAAAGATCTTATCCAAAACCATGATAACTGGGTTCATCATGTAGTTCATGTGAGTTGAAGTCATTGGTGATGAACTTGGTGCGTTAAGAAGGTCGTCGAATGTTGGTTTCATCAAGTCAGAGTTGATGATTTTCAAAACACCTACAAGGACAACTGCTGCAGTTGCGATGAAAAGTGAAACTCCTTGGCTAACACCATTGTTGTCTGCGTACCATTTGATCAAAAGACCAGTGATTGACAAGTGCCAGATATCAAAGATATCGACGTCAAGTGTGTCCGTTTTCTTCATTGCAAGCATCACAACGTTGACAATCAACATTACAAGCAAGAAGTAAAGTGTCCAAGCAGATCCCCAAGTGATCGTAGCAAGTGGTGCCCAACCAACGTCAGTGATGTTCAATTGAATACCAGTATTTTCAACGAATTTCGCAAGAGATGCTGAGAAAGCTCCGTTGAGCATACCGATGATAGCACCGATACCAGTAAGAGCGATGGCAAGTTTGATACCACCTTCAAGCGCTTTGGAGAATTTCACTCCAAATAGTAAGGCCAATACTGTCAAGATGATCAGCATGATGATAGGACCACCCATTTCCAAGACTGGCTTGAAAATCTTATTGGCTAGTTCGATAATGACATCCATAATAGTTCCTCCCTTTATTTTTATGGAATCTTACAAAATAATAATTAACTTAGTCCGTGTTCTTTGATAGCTGCCTCAATATTGTCAAATACAGGAGCGCTCATTGCTGGAATACGGAACAAGATTGGTCCAGCTTCGATAACTGGAATACCTGGTTCAAAGCCAAGATCTGTTGCAGCGATTGGTGTAAAGATATCGTAGCCTTTCATAAGGTCTTCATTCACATCTTTTACCATAACTGCATCACAGTGAACATCGTAACCGCGATTTGCGAGTTCTTCTTCAAGAGCACTTTTAATTTGGTGACTTGAGTTAACACCTGCACCGCAGGCAGCGAGAATTTTAATCATTAGGATTTCCTCCGATTTTATTTTTTTAATAGGCAAGATTAAGCTGTTGCTTCAGCTATATAAGCATAAAGTTTTTCTGGTTCAGAAATTTTTGATAAATCTTCTAGATGTCCATTTCCTGTGAAAAAGTCCATCAACTGAGCCAGAATATTTGTTTGACTCGAACTTGAATTGTTAATGATAAAGAAGAGTAAAGATACTTCCACTTCCTTATCAGGAGCAATCATATTGTGAAAAGTTACTGGTTTCTCTAATCGAACAACCACTACTTTCTCAGCCAGATTATGAACAATATCTGTATGAGGAATCGCTACATTTGGCAAGTCCTTTCCCAGAAATTCCATATCTAAGCCAGTTGGAAATGACTTTTCACGCGTGATCAAGGCTTCACGATAAGTTGGAGTTACTATTTCTCGTTCTTCCAATAAGGTTGCTACCTGATCAAAGAGTTGTTCTTGATTATCCGCTTCTAAGCAAAACACGAGGTCTTTGTCAAAGAAATGATCTAATCCCATAACAGTTTCCCTTCTTTCAATTAACTTTTACGTTATAAGTATAACACTATATGAAATCGTTGTCAATACTTTTTGTTTTATTTTGTTTCTTTTTTGTTGATTGTGTTTTGTTAATTAATTGCAATCATTATCAAACAATCTTTTTAAATTCTATTTTCGTGCATTTCAAACAAAAAAAGACCAAAATGGGTCTTTTTGTTACTAATTCTAATGCTATTTAGTTAATGGAAGATAAAATTTCTTCTAGCTTTTGATAGTCCTTAACACTATCGATTTCATAGATGCTGTTGCCTTCTAATTCTTCGACATACACATCTAATTCTTTGATATTATCCTTAACCATATTGTCCCAATAGAGATCAACAAATTCGCCGCTTGCATAGGCTTTGTCAATAAAACCAACAATCTTTTCTGCAGTTGGAGCATCCCAGAATGATACGCCGCTCAGAATACGACCAGCCTTGCTATCAACGATGATGTCTTGAACTTTATAGTCAT
Organism: Streptococcus oralis; assembly: GCF_001578705.1. GTDB lineage: Bacteria > Bacillota > Bacilli > Lactobacillales > Streptococcaceae > Streptococcus > Streptococcus oralis_J. The sequence goes on from NZ_KQ969037.1 coordinate 482,661, forward strand.
CACCATAAACCAAGAACCATTCATTCTCACAGTCTTCACGATAAACACTGAAATAGGTCGAACGTTTAAGATCGTTTCTAAACATATTTTTGAAAAGATAGTTATCCGCATCAATCACATAGCTGTTAGCCAAGTCTTCTTTAACGAGATAAAGTGAGTAAAAGTTGTTGTAATCAGCATACTTGTCATTGAAGACTAAACGAACACCATATTTTTCTTTTAGGTAGTCAAATTGTTCTTTGAGGTATCCGACAACGATGATAATCTCATCAATTCCTCTCTCTTTCAAAAACTCGATTTGGTATTCTACCAAGGGTTTTTGATTAACCCTAACCAAAGCTTTTGGGGTATTTTCAGTCATAGGGCGCAGACGAGTTCCTAAGCCCGCTGCTAAAATAATCGCTTTCACACGAATCTCCTTTATTCTTTAATAATAATATAAACACCAGCCATAACAATAAGTGAAGTGATGATTGTCAGCATATCTAGCGGTGCACCCAAGAAAACAACTGCAAATAAGACAGTCCAAACTACATAGCTCACATTCAAACCTGTTGCTTTCGCGGGTTGCAAGCGATTAATAGCGATATAATAAGCTAAGTAGGAAATCATATCAAAGGCCGCAAAGATAAGCAATAGACCAAACAATTGTCCATCTGCCACTTCTGCAAATGAATGGTGAGAAAAGAGCACAATCACAAGATAGGACAAGAATGAGGTTACTTGTCGGATTAACAAGGCTTCAATCTCACTTAATTCACTTTCCATAGCATAGGAGCTGAGAACACTTTCACTCCCCCAGGCAATGGCACAGACAAGGGCACAAAGAATTCCGATATAAAAAGAATTGACCTGCTCAACTTTGTAAGTCTGGGCAATAATACCAGCGATAATCAACAGAATACCAAACACAGTATTCTTAGATACCTTGTGTTTCAAAATGAAGAAAGCTAGTAAAACTGAAACTGCTGGGTAAATAGCTGATACAGATGAAGCTAGAGAACTACCGATATACTTAACCGCATAAAGATTGGCCTGCATACCAATAGGACCAGCTAGCAAGGCTCCGATAATAACACTGACATTTCGAATATTTAGAAAAATCGAAAGTCGAACTTTTCCTTCTTTTACCAAAAGAAAAGCTAATAGAATAAAGATACTCAAAAAGTCATGTGCCGCTGCCACTACAAAAGGGGAAAGATTGGTAAAAATTGAAAAGATATAAGAACTAATTGTCAGACCTAGTCCCCAGAAGATACCCGAGAGCAGACCGAAAGAGACACCATTTTTATTCTTCATCCAAACCTCCATAATAAGTCAGACCGTCAACAGCTCTTTTGTAACGACTCACACCATAATCTCCAAAGTCAGCGCCTTGATCTTCTTTGTACACTGTCCACAAACTCCAGATAGTATCTTGCAAAATTTTATAGATTCGAATCTTCTCGCGAGATACTGGAGTTTTGTCACTCTCATAGTAGGTTAGGAAATCTTCTTCTTCCTGATTTGTAAATTCAGACTCTAAAAATAGAGCTGCCAAATCCCACATCGGGTCATTCATAGAAGAGTATTCCCAGTCGATCAAATACATGCGTCCTTGGGGTGACTCGATAAAGTTTTCTGGAACTAAATCGATATGACAAGACTTTCTGTCAACACCTAAGTCAGCCAACCTTTTCTCTAGTGAAAATACTTCTTTTTTCACAGCTTCATAGTTGGCGTAAGGGATATTTCCCTCAATCAAAGATTCGTATTTTTTGATTTCCTCAAAAGGAGCAAACTCTCCTCTTAGTTCTTTGCCTGATGCATGAATGGTCTGTAGAATCGGGGCAATCTTTTCAAATTTGGTCTTGATTGATGTTGAATCAAGAGTTACTGCTGATTCGATGTACTCATTTACCTTAATCCCAGACTCTATATCAAAGAGATAATTTTTGACATCAAGATTCAAGTCTTTCAACAATTCAAGATTGTATTTTTCATCTTGACGATTGATGAGCTTTTCAGTCCCTTTCCCGAAAAATTTAACGATATAGGGTTTAGAAGTTGTTTTAACCAAATAATTCTGATTGGTCATGCCCCCCAGTTGTTCAACACTGAGGACTCCCTCTTCCTCAGATAGCAAGGAAGAGATTTTTTCTTTGATGAGTTTCTCCACAATTTACCTCCATCTTCTACACTTCCCACTTGAACACTGTTTTAAAAGCAGTATTTAGGTCGGTGGCAAAGACACGGTGAACATCCTTGATTTCTCTCACTGGTTCTTCAATATAAAGGATATTTTTCAGACGATTCGCAAACTTTTTAACTTCCATCATCTGTATTGCATTTTCAAAATCAATCCGTCCTGATCGTGACGAACCAACCAATAATAAACCTTTTTCTAAAGCATCTCGTGTATTGATATTGACCTTGTACTCGCTCACTCCCATCATGAGGATCGTTCCTTGTGGGCGAATGTAACGAATCAAATCATTGATAGCGGGACCTGTTCCATCGCCACCACAACATTCAAATCCATGATCAAAGGTCAGATCCTCGGGAATATTATCCGTGATGTAGCACTCTTTTGCAAAAGAGAAGAGTTCCAGTTTTTCCCAATGGCGACCAATCACGATAATCTCTGCTTCTGGTAGAGTGTAATTGATAATATTGGCAACCACAAAAGCCAAACTACCATCTCCGATAACTGCGATACGCTCTCGTTTGCTGTGGGCGAGATTCAAGAAACGATCCATAGCATGCATACCCACACTCACAAACTCGGTAATGGCTGCAACTGTGTCCTCAATGTCATTATAAGAGACAACACGATCTTTTGGAAGAGAGACAAATTCTCTCATAAAGCCATCATAACCACTAGATAGGAAGTAGGTTCCTGTCATGTAGTTCTCGTAGAACTCCTTGTCACTCTGCATAGGCGGTTGATTTGGGACCATAACTACCTTTTGACCGATTTCATAAGTCCCAGTTGGATCTGAAATAACAGTTCCACAAGACTCGTGAATCATAGCCATAGGAAGCTTTTTAGCCAATATCTTTGGATCACGTTTCCCTTGATAGTAACGTTGATCAGCATGACAGACCGCCATATAATTTGGACGAATCAGGATGTGATTTTCCTGATCAATGTCCTCTTCTTGGTATTTTACATTAATAAACTTTGGTTTGGTCAGTTGATAAATTTGATTAATCATAGCCTTAGTCTTTCTCAATCATGCTTTTCGCGATTTTCAAGTCTGTCACCGTTGTGATTTTAAGGTTTGAATATTCCCCTTTAGCTAGGGCAACGTCTTTCCCTTTGATAACAAAAATCTTACATGCATCTGTTAGGATTTCCTTTTCTTTATCAGATAGGGATCCATACAAGTCCATGAAATCCTTGCATCGGAAGGTTTGAGGTGTTTGACCTTGATAGAGGTGAGCACGATTTGGAATATCCGTGATAAACTGACCATTGGTACTTTCAACAATGGTATCAACCGCTTCTACTACTGTGTCAACCGCATCATGATTTTGGGCAAGTTTGATATTGTCCTGAATCATTCGAAGTGTAATAAATGGACGAACAGAGTCGTGGGTAATCACGATGTCTTCCGGAGTAATTGGACGGTAGGTATCAATGGCTTCTATAATCTTCTCGATACTGCTATTACGATCAGCACCACCTTTGGTAATAATGATACGATCCTTGTGGAGAGAGAGGTACTTGTCAACTAAGTCCTCAGCGTGTGACACCCAGTCTCCATGAACCCCAACCACAATTTTTTCAATGCTTGGCTCCAAGACAAATTTTTCGATTGTGTGGATTAAAATGGGACGATCACCCAACTCTAAAAATTGTTTCGGTAAATTACTGATTCCCATGCGTGTGCCAGTTCCTCCGGCTAAAATTCCTGCATAGATCATATGTTTTCTCCTTTGTTTATTCTAAAAAACTCATTATCATCTATTATATCACAATCTGCCTTTATCATGAAGAAAAGACAGAAAACTATCTATCTAAAATTTGAGAAATAAAATTAGATTTCACTCTATATTTTTTACTCAACATTCGGTTAATATAGAGTTCTTTAGAATATAATACAAACCTTAAAGAAAACTTAAAATTATTTTTAAGAATACAATAAAAAGCTAGGAAATTGCTCACCTAGGCCTAGACAGCTACAGTTCCTAACTTTCTTGTTTTTATGTATGATTATGGAATAGATTACTTTTCCTGATCTTGGTCACCAACTCCTTTAACTGCCTTTTTAAATTCAGACAGCATTTTACCGATTGATTCACCAAGTTCTGGTAACCGTTTTGGTCCAAAGATTAAGAGTGCCCCTAAAACAATGATAATCAATCCTGGAGCACCGATATCACGTAAGATTCCCATTCTTTTCTCCTTTCATTTTTTTCTTTACAATACTCTTGCTAATTGCAATACTAAGCTCATAGAGCGAGATTAAAGGAACAGTCATAGCTAGATCGCTGATAAAATCAGCAGGTGTCAAGATAACAGCTAGTACCAATAAAATAAAGTATGCATAACGGCGATAGGTAACTAAGAAACCTGGTCCAATCAAGCCAATAGACGTTAAAAAAGCGATGATGACAGGCAATTCAAAGATGAAACCCAAGGGTAGGGTTGTTTGAAAAACAAAGGCTAAGTAGTTCTGCGCTGTTAATTGAGTTTCAAATAATCCTTCCCCAAGACCTAAAAGCACTTGAAGTAAGGCTGGTGTCACAAAGTAGAATCCAAAGGCCAGTCCAAGTAGAAAGCAAATAAAACTAGCTGGAATATAGACAAAGATTGCTCTTGCTTCTTCTGTTTTCAATCCTGGTTTGATAAAACTCCAAATCTGATAAACTGTAAAAGGTAGCGTAATGGTAAAGGACATTAGACTCGCCAAGCGCAAATAAATCCACAGAATGTCATTTGGACCTAATACAATCAACTTTTGATTAAAGGACTGAGTCAGGTAGTAATAAAGCTGATCAGCAAACAATAAAGCTCCACAAAAGACTATAGAAAAGCAGGCTATAACAGCAATGAACCTCTTTCTAAATTCTATCAGATGTTCAACGATTGTCAATTCTTTTGTATCCATCTACTTTTCACCCTGTCTCAATGTGACAACCAAAACAATTATCAAAAAGACTAGCTGACTTCCTAAACTTTCCCAACTTGGATAGATGCCCAATAGGTCGATAGTTGGGAAACTTGATAGCAGGTGATTTGGTGCCATATTTGTCAGCTGCAAAGCATGCACACTAACTCCAAGCATCTTGAAGGCAAGAGCATAAATCATCCACGTCAATATGAAGAAGACCTTATGAGGTAGGAATAATTGACTCGCCTTGTTCATCAGAAATGCAATAATCAGCAAGACTAACAAGGCTAGAGAAATACCTAGGATAAACTCAAAACGAGATATTCTCGGTAAAATTCCTACGTAAAATAGAATGGTCTCTGCCCCTTCACGGAAAACAGCTAGAAAACTAAGAGCAAACATGGAAATGAATGAACCTGTCTTGGTCACAGTTTTCATCTGCGAATCCATAAAGTCATTCCATTTTTTGATCGAGGATTTACTGTGAAGCCAGATACCAATCAAAATCATCATCACTACTGCAAAAATACCAACAGATCCTTCGATGATTTCGCGATTGGCCCCTGATGTTACTGCAGGAAAGGCAATTTGTAGTATAAATGCAATCACTAGACTCGCAACGATACCTGTTAGGGCCCCACCGTATACCCACTTGATTCCTTTACGCATCTTGGCTGCTTTTAATGTTGTGACCAAGGCCATGACGATTAAGAGGGCCTCTACTCCTTCACGTAAGAGAATGAGCATAGCATCAAAAGCATTGTAGCTTGCAGTCGTATCAATTTGAGATAAATCCGCAATCAGTTTTTCTAATTTTTCTTGATATTCCTTCTCACTTCCCTTGACCATGATTACAGGACTTTCGCTTTCGACTCGGGTGTAGAGGGAAGGATTGGTCGTACTAACAGAACCTTCAACAGTTGGCCATATAGTAATAAACTCTTTCATGGCAGCTGTCCCTGCCGTCGGGTTTCCAGCTTTAAATTCTTCCAAGGCTTTTTTGAGAAGGGAAATGCCATCTTTGAGATTTAGATTGGAGGAACTTTTCTCCACTTCTTTGCCATCTACGAAGTTATCGATGGCAGTTTTTAAGTTATTAAAAGAAGACTGGATAGCATCATAATCTGTCGGCTCCATTTCAATACTACTGCGTAAGAAAGAGATAGCAGTTTCTACTTGACCATAATGAGTTGTACTGTTGTCGCGGACGACACTTTCATTGAGTGTCCAAGTTGAATTCATTTTTTTATAGGCTTCTCGGACTTGCTCTATATCTTTTGAAGAAATTGCCTTATCCAAAGTCTCAAAACGTGGTCTTAAGCGACTGACAAGTTTTTCCTTCTCCGCATTCAGATCTATTGGATTTTGCTCTTTTTCAAAAGCTAGAAGGGCAGAGGAGATCTGTGTCAGATTTTCTTCACTAATCTCTCCTGACAGGGCAAGTTTTTCCTTAACAACCTTTCCAGCATCTGAATCAGCATGTTCTATTTTTTCAAAATCCGTCGCCATTTCTCTAACTAGGGCCTTGGCTTCTGCCTGATTTCCATTTTTTAAAGCCTGAGAGGCATCTGTAATCTTTACAAAATAAGAACTCAGACTTTCCTTTGCACGAACAGGAGACATAGCTAACAAGAGAAAAGACAAAGCAAAAAAACAAATACTAGTCTTCCAATAATTTCTGACCAATATAGCCTCCTTTCTCTACTCCACTAAAGCAGGCAAAAAGACCGCTACCGATGTGGGTTACATACTCATTCATCTTGTCTGTAGCTCCGAGGTTGGTTTGAACCTTGACAAAATTGTCTGGATCTTTCTGGAAAGAGATAAAGAGTAAGCCTGTGTCAAATTGTCCAGTCTTTTCATCAATTCCATCCGAGTATGAATAGGATCGTCTCAAGAGTGGCTTATCTACCTCTTTAGCTAATCGAACATGCGAATCATCTGGTAAAAGACTCAAATCCACTTCATCAAACTCATTCTTCTTTCCAAAGGGAGCGCCACTTTCCTTGTAGCGACCAAAGGTATTTTCTTGCTCTTCAAGGTTGGTTCGATCCCAAGTATCAAGAAACATTTGGATGCGGCGAACAGCCATATAGGATCCATTTTGCATCCAGTCCTTGCTGTCAGTCCAGACAACACGATCAAAATCCTCCTCTTTGGTCACATTAGCTGTCCCATCCTTAAAACCAAAAAGGTTACGTGGTGTCTCCAGACGATCTCCAATAGCAGCAAATCCAGATTGGCTCCAACGGAGAGTCACCGCATTTCTCCCTTTGCGGATAAGGTTGCGAATAGCATGAAAAGCAACTTGCTCGTCATCTGCACAGGCTTGGATAACAATATCTCCCCCAGTATATTTTTCACGCAGTTGCTCTTTTGGGAAGGGTGGTAAATCCTTAAAAAGTTGAGGACGTTTTTGCTCTAATTTCATCTTTTTCAGGAAACTTGCAGACACACCAAAAGTCAGCGTTAAACGATGAGGATTTAGCCCTACGGTTTCTCCAGTGTCACTAGGTGGTAAAAGAGCATTCTGACCATCTTTTTTGACCAATTCTCCCTCTACAAGTTTACTACTATAATCTGTCCAATCCTTAAATAGCTGAATAATCTTATCTTTATCTGTCGTATGCAAATCTAGGACAACAAAATAAATATTCTTCTGCATAGGGGTCGTAATACCCGCTTGGTGTTTTCCATAAAAGTCAATCTTTTCATTACCGTACGAGATTTTTTCTTGATTTCCTAGCTTAGGTGCGAAAAAAGCAGAAGCACCAGAGAGCCCTAGCGCTAAACCAGCCCCTCCAATCCCTGCTTTTTTTAGAAATTCTCGACGGTCCATTTTTTTCTCAAAAAACTTTTCATCTTTATCAGTCATACTGCTTATTCTCCATCAAGAAATTTGCCCATTTGTGATAGAGGTTCACCAAGTTTTGTCACGGCTTCAGCCAATTCTTTGGTATCTTCTTTTGTCAAATCTGTATAGAGTTTATAGTGTTCCTTGTCTGTCATATGTTTGTCCAACAAGCTATTAACAGATTTGAAATCAGCTTCTAATTCTTTAACTAAAGCAGCATCTGATTTTTCTAGTAAAGGTTTAAAGAGTTGGAATATCTTTTCAGCTCCCTCGATATTAGCGCGGAAGTCGTACAAATCTGTATGAGAGTAGATTTCCTCTTCACCCGTAATCTTGCTTGTTGCTACTTCATTGAGCAAGTCAACTGCTCCAGTCAACATAATCTTGTGATCTACTTCAACAGTCGCTACCTTAGCCTTCAACTCTTTGATATCATTGACAAGCTGATCACCATAACTTTCGGTCCCCTTAGTTGTGTTTTCTTCCCAAAGGATACGCTCGATACGGTGGAAACCTGACCAACCTTCCTCGGTCTTATTTTCATCCATATAGTCTGCCAAACGGAAGTCAATCTTGACATCTGACTCACCAAAACTCTCAGCGATTGGTTCTGAACGTTCATAAGCCATACGAACAAGTGGATAAGCTTTCTTGGCTTCCTCCAGTTTTCCGTCTTTCAAAAGCTGGACAAAGCCTTCTGTATCTGTTAAGAGTTTATCAATTTGTCCTTGGACAAAGGTCTTATAATCTGCGGTTGCCTTATCAAGCAATTTTTGTTTGTCATCTGATAAAGCTGTCACCTTAGATGAATCACTTGTCTCGGTTGATTTTTCAAAACGGACTGCACATGCTGTCAATAGCAAAGCAGAAGATAAAAGGACAACACCTAATTTTTTCATTATTTACTCCTATTGGTTCAGGAAGCCTGAATTTATTTTACGTTCCATTATAACATCCTTTCCTTAATTTTTCAATAAATTGTCAGAAAATTTAATATTAGAGAATTTGAAGTAGCATTTTTCGGTAAAGTAGAAAAGGGCCTAAAAATTAGAATCGTAAAACTTTTTTCAGATAGTTTAAAAAGTTTGTATTCCACTATTCTTTTCTCTATAATGGAGAGAAAGGAGATGACTATGACAGAAATAAAACATGAAATTGATGCAAACTTTGCAGGCCGACTCAATATCCTGCGTGCAGGTGTTCTGGGTGCCAATGATGGGATTATTTCCATCGCTGGAGTCGTTATCGGTGTTGCCAGTGCGACAAGCAATATCTGGATTATCTTTTTATCAGGTTTGGCTGCTATCCTAGCTGGTGCTTTTTCTATGGCCGGTGGCGAATATGTCTCTGTATCCACTCAGAAAGACACGGAAGAAGCCGCTGTCGCTAGAGAGCAATTACTCTTGGATAAAGATATGGAATCTGCAAAACAATCCCTCTACGCAGCTTACCTACAAAATGGTGAGTGTGAAACGTCCGCCCAACTCTTGACCAACAAAGCCTTTTTAAAAAATCCCCTCAAAGCCTTGGTCGAAGAAAAGTATGGAATCGAGTACGAAGAGTTTACCAACCCTTGGCATGCTGCTATCTCTAGCTTTATCGCCTTTGTACTGGGAAGTCTTCCTCCTATGCTTTCCATTATCGTCTTTCCAAGTGACTATCGCATCCCTGCTACTGTTTTTATCGTGGCCCTTTCCCTTCTTATTACCGGCTATACCAGTGCTAAATTAGGAAAAGCTCCTACGAAAACTGCTATGATCCGTAACCTCTGTATCGGACTTCTCACCATGGGAGTAACCTTCCTCTTAGGACAACTCTTTAGTATCTAAGATAAAAGAAATACCTCGACCAGCATCGAGGTATCTTTTTTACATTTGCACAATCTTGCGATAGCTTCTTGAGGTAATCATAAAGATTAAAACATAGACGATGAGGAAGATGGCACAAATCGACAAAGTGACAGTCAACATCATGGTTGCATCTAGTACCCCAATGACTTTTAGGATGAGGCTAAGCATATGATAGGCAAAGGCAAGGTGTAGGAAAGCAAAGAGCAATGGGAGGAAGAAAACAGTTAGGACCTGTTTATTAATGGTTTGCTTGATTTGCTTTTGATCGAGACCGACTTTTTGCAAAATGATGAAGCGTTCACGGTCTTCATAGCCTTCAGAGATTTGTTTGTAGTAGATGACAAGAACTGTTCCCACCATAAAGATGATAGAGAGGAAGATACCGATGAAGAAGACTCCACCAAAGAGAGCACTCATCTGCGCACTGCTATCAACAAGATTACTTCCGTAAACATAGCTTCCTTCTTTGTTTAATTCTCTATTAAAGTTGTTAACGAATTTTGAATAGTCATCTGCAATTTTAAGTTGCTCGTCCTCACTAGCCGTTACATTCATACCACCGTAGTATTGATTAAAGATGGAAGAGTTAGGATGCTGTTCTAGAAAGGCTTTCAAGTCAGGAACAACCAAATAGTTATAGTCCGAAGTTAGAGTATTGTACTGATTTGGGACATGTTCAAGAATAAAATCTTTTTTGATTTCTTCCTTTATTGTATAGGTCTGGTCATTTAGAGTCAGTTCTTTTTGTCCTTGAAGTTCTTTGTTTTTAGTAAACAATCCGACTTCCTTACCTGAAAGTGCAAGTTTTTGCCCCGTCATATTCTCATAGTCTTTTTGATCAAAGACCATAAAAATAGTTTTCGGTTGAACACGATTTTGACCTTTCTCAAAGATTGTCAATTTCGTACCTTCTTGGTTTGCCACACCAAAGTTACTGTATGTAAGGACTTCTTTCTTTGTGACAGTCAATCCTTTATCGCTGGCATACTGGTCTAGGAGTTTATTTATGTCTTCTTTTTCAACATTCTGTCCTGTAATTCCAAAATCATGTGGATTCATGACTTTCTTGAAAGTTTCAGAGCCTTTAAAGACGCTCGTTGTAGCAGACATAGTCACCAAGACCATGGTTGAGAGAATAGCAATCGTCGCTAGACCAACCGCATTTTTCTTCATGCGGAAAATGAGATTGGACACGGAAATCATGTTGTTAGGTTGGTAATAGTAACGCTTGTTTTTCTTCAAGATTTGTAGGAAAACTGTAATCCCTGCATTAAACAAGAGATAGGTACCAAAGATTACCAACAAGACTGCTACGAAGAAAATTAGAACAGCAGAAAGTGGGTTTTCGACTGTTATTGCTAGGTAGTAACCAGCTGCTAGACTGATTAGACCTAGAATGGTTTGAAAACCTAAGAATCGTCCTTTTTTCTCACCACTGGCTTTTTCACGAGAGAGCTGAAGGGCATTCATGCGTGCGATGCGAAAGGCATTGATAAAAATCAAACCTAGGAAGATTGCCCCAAAGACAATGAGAACTAGGATAAAGACTATTGGTTGGAAGGTCGAAACGAGCTCCACTTTCATTTTCATTAACTTCAAAAGAAGGGCAAAGATTAGCTTATCAAAGAGAGCACCTAGACCGAGACCAGCTGTCAAGGTTAAGGAACCAAAAATAAGAAGCTCCTTAAAAACCATACTGATCAAATGGCGCTTTTCAAGCCCCAGCATACCATATACACCCAACTCCTTGGAGCGGTTCTTCATAACAAAACTATTTGCATAAAGGACAATAATCCCTGAAGCGATGGTAACAACCACCATTCCGAGAGCGAGGGTCATAGAGATAGTTTCTCCCCCTCGAATCTTGCCAATGTTTGGATTAAGTGACAAAGAGTAAAAAAGATAAGTAATGGTCACAGCTAAGAGAACAGCTAAAGCAAAGGGATAGTAGAGTTTGCGGTTTTTGATTAAGTTCGAAACCGCTAACTTATTGGTTAATCGGAACATACTAATTCACCTCGCTTGCCATAACAGTCAAAGTATCAGATATTTCTTGGAACATCTGACGTTCGGTCTTGTCTCCACGGTAGATTTGGTTGTAAAGAATTCCATCCTTGATAAAGAGAACGCGCTTGGCCCTGCTGGCTGCCGCTGTTGAGTGGGTCACCATGAGAATGGTTTGGCCTCGTTCATTGATTTCATCAAAAACATCTAGAAGAGCTGCAGATGACTTGGAGTCAAGTGCCCCAGTTGGCTCATCCGCAAGGAGAATTTCAGGTTCAGTGATGATGGCGCGTGCTACTGCTACCCTCTGTTTTTGCCCACCAGAGATCTCGTAAGGGTACTTCTCTTGCAATTGGTTGATGCCCAAATTCTCAGCTGTTACCACCAATTTCTTCATCATCTCAGTGATAGGTTTTCGAGATAACACTAGCGGAAGCAAGATATTGTCCTTAACAGACAGGGTATCTAGCAAGTTAAAATCTTGGAAGACAAAGCCCAACTTCTCACGACGGAAACTCGAAGCCTGTGAATTTTTAATAGTGGCTGTGTCTGTTCCGTTTAGGTAAACCTGCCCGCGAGTTGGTTTATCCAGCATAGCTAGGATGTTGAGCAGGGTTGATTTCCCAGAACCAGACTCTCCCATGATGGCAACATAATCACCCTTCTCTACGGTAAAGTGAATGTCCTTGAGGGCCTCTACTTGGTTGCCCTGAAAACGTGTTTTATAAATTTTTTGAACGTGTTTTACATCTAAAAGTGTCATGATTTTCTCCTTCTTAATATCCCATTAATTGAAACTGTGCTTGCATCATAGCGCACCCCAGTTGAACACGCTCGATATCTTTTTGACTTGGTCTTCTTCTTTTCTTATGTAAGATTCTTTTCATGGTTTTACTCCTTTGTTCTTTATGAGTCTAGTTTATCGCAAAAAAAGACGACTTGCCATAACCTAACCTTACAAAAGAGACTTTAATCTTACATTTTTGTAAGATTGAGGAATATTTTTGAAAATGGCTACTATAAAAAGCCATGGTATTGCTTGTTTTATCCTTAAAATAATAGTAAAATTAAATTATGAAAAGGCTTTCTTTGACATCTTGTAAAAGAATTGGCTTTCTGCTAATTATTTTTAAAGGTGCTAAACTATCATTCGTATCACTGCTATAAGGAGGGAGGTTCAGCTCCCTCTTTTTTAGAAAGAGGTTCCTATGAAACGTGTTTTTCTCTTCATCAGCAATCTTCTTTTAACTTTCTTCCTCATTGCCACTCTGTCCTTTTGGAAAGACTCTCTTCCACAAATCCTGTTCCCAGGTGCAGCAGTATTAAGCGGGCAAGCAGATTATTCTACCGTTAAGGAAAAATTAAATAGTCTTGCTAAAGAACATAATAGTCTTATCGCAAGAACCATTTGGGAAGTAGATAGTGATGGAAAATCAAGAACTCTCTACGAAGCTTTTGGAGATGGGCAACTCCCAGACTGGATGCCTCCAGCAAGTCAAGAAAGCATTCACAAGAGCGATCTTCTCAACAACTACAATATTATCAGCGGATCCCTAACTAGTCAAGAATTGGCTACTCATCTGAAAGAACTTGGACTAGAAAAAGCGAATGCATTTGAAAATGACAGAGTATCCTTCGTACTGGCCATCTTTACCCAACCTGATCAGCTCATCAGTATGTTAATCTTTTTGCTGACTTTCTTAGCTTTAATTGTTATCGGTCAGATTCAATCTCTTTCTCAGTCAGGGATTAGATTGATTTCTGGAGAGCGGCTGAGCTATCTCTTCTTTCGTTCTCTCGCAAGAGACGGACTTGATATCCTTCTTTTTGGTCTACCTGCTTTGCTGATAGCAAGTGTCTTGCTCATTTCCCTAGGATATCCTTATGAGGTTCAAACTTTTTTAGGAATACTTTTTATTCTTTACAATAGCCTACTTTTCTTACTTAGCCTCCTAATTGCCCTTCTTTTTACCATTTCTTTGAAAAAAGTTCATCTCCTCTCTATCATCAAAGGAAAATTACCAATCAAGTCAATCCTACGCATTCTCTACTTTGGTCAGGTACTTGCCATTCTACTGGTTATTGTAGGATTTGGACGAATGTCTACTTACTATCATATCCTTGAGAAAAATGAGGCTGGACAAGCTACTTGGGAACAACGCTCCAATGTTGTCAATCTTCAAACAGGGCGTTCCAGTCATATAAAAAATTCAGATGAACTACAAACAAATGCTAATAAATGGTTTGACTTTATTCAGCATGCCATAGATAAAGAAAATGCCTTCCTTATTAAACATAATCTAGTTGAGCAAGCTCTTAAGCAAGCTACCTCAAATCATAATGAAACTGAAAATAACCCTTATGGTGTGGAAGGAAAAAATATTCTCTATGTAACACCTAACTACTTCAAAAAAGAAGGTATAAAGTTAACATCAGAAACCTTTCAAAAAATCAACACCCTCAAAGATGGACAGATTCTTGCCATACTCCCAGAAGAACTACAAAAAAATGAAAAAGATATAAAATCAATCTTGCAACAAGAGTTAACCAACCGATTATACAGTAGCAAGTCTAATCAAACTGTCGAAGTTAGTATAGCTTATACCAATCAAAAAAATGATGTATTTCTCTATAATACCGCCCATATTGCTTATGATCAATGGTTATCAAATCCCATCTTTCTTGTGCTTTCTCCTAAAGCACTTGGCAAGGCTTCCTCCATCTTCTGGTTTACAAATCTAGAATATCTCTATTTTACAGACCTCCACCAGACACAAGAACTTTTGAAACACTATCAACTTGATCATATGGTCTCAGGGCTATCGTCTGCTAGGGAAACCTATCTCCAGTTAAATCAAAAAATTAAAATAGAAATTTTTAGTAACTTAGCGAGTACTATGTTTGCTATTTTGACTTCAATTTTGCTGTTTACAAGTTTAAATCTGCTCTATTTTGAAGCCTTTCGCAAAACCATATTCTTGAAAAAAATCGCAGGCTATTATTTCTTTGAATTACACAGTAGATATATCACTTCTCAAATAATAGCTCTCTTTCTCGGAAGTGGTCTAGCTTTCATTATTTCTAAGAATATCTGGATTACCCTGATCCTATTTTTCAGCTTTTCAAGTTTAGCCGTTCTTCTATTGAAAATCTGTGATAAGAAGGAAAGTAAAACCTATGTTAGCATTATCAAAGGAGGATAGTATGATTGAATTACAACATATTTGGAAACAATTTGGTTCTCGTATTATTTTTTCAGACTTGAATCTGAATTTTCAAAGTGGTATAGTGTATGCTTTGATAGGAGACAGTGGTTGTGGAAAAACCACTTTGCTCAATATGCTTGCAAAACTAGAGACTTTCGACAAAGGAGAAATCGTTTACAAAGGAAAGTCTTTGACTTCTCTAAAAAATGAGGAATTCTATCGTAACGAGCTAGGTTATCTCTTCCAGAACTTCGGATTATTAGAAAGTCAGACCATTCGAGAAAACCTTGAGCTGGGACTGATTGGCAAAAAACAGAACAAGAAACAAGAAAAAGAGAGACTTCTTCTTCAAGCATTACAAGCTGTCAGACTAGATTATCTAAGCCTCAACCAAAAAATCTATGAATTATCTGGTGGCGAGGCTCAACGCGTAGCACTTGCTAAGATTATCCTGAAAGATCCTCCTTTAATTTTAGCCGATGAGCCTACCGCCTCGCTAGATCCAAAAAATTCCAAGGAAATTATGGAAATTCTCCTTGAACTTCGTAATGCTAATAGAACAATTATCATCGCAACTCATAATCCTAGTATCTGGAAAATGGCTGATCAGGTAATTCATCTCTCTCAAGATGGAAAAGAATATACTTAAATACCAAAATCCCTTGTGGCTAAATAACCACAAGGGATTTTCAGTCATTTATGCTGCTTCTTTTAAGTAACATAGTGCAAATAATAAATACTTCCTGTTAAATCTCACCAAAACCAGCCATCATTGTCTTCAATAGCTTGGGCTTCCTTGCGTTTGCGTGGTCCTGTTCCGTACATTTCTGCTTCGATTTCTTCCTTAGTTGGCAGGATAGAGGCAAGAATGATGTAGATTATCACACCAATTCCAAAATTTGCCACGGTAAAAATGGTAAAGAGAAAGCGGACTAGGGTTACATCAAGTTTCCACTTGTCTGATAGACCAGCTAAAACTCCTGACACCATACGATTTCGTCTCATTTTATAAAATTTTGTATTCATGATTGTTTCCTCTTTCGGTATTCTTACAAGTAGTATAGCATAAAACGGGACCAAGAACATCAGTCCTTAGGCCGATTTAAGATGACGAGTTTACCACGGCATACGCCACAGCGATAGCGTTTTGTGTTAATTTTCCTCTTTCGTTGATAGGATTGCTGGCAGGATTGACACTGATAGACTAGGTAACTACTTTGGGCTCTCAAAGGTGGTACAAAGCGTAGTCCATCCACTTCTTTCAAAAGTTCCTTGAAATCTCGGTCCTTATGGCGATACCCCTTTTTCTGAAAATAAAGGTGATAGTGACAAAGCTCATGGCGCACGATTTTGCGAAAGACTTCCAAACCTAGTTCATTATAAATCTTAGGATTAAAATCCAAATGCCCATCCTTAGGGAAAAATCGCCCACCTGTCGTACGCAGACGAGAATTCCACTGGGCTTGATGGGTAAAAGGTCTACCAAAGTCTTCGAGTGAAACAGACTGAACGTACTCAGTTAGATTCATCTGGAGCGAGGAGCGACAGATTGACTTTTTCACGTTCAGTATCGATTTTCTTAACCCAAACCGTTACCAAATCTCCAACAGACACCACTTGGCTGGGATGTTTGATAAATTTGCGACTCATGTGGGAAATATGGATCAAGCCGTCTTCGTGAATCCCGATATCAACGAAGGCACCGAAATCAACGACATTACGCACCACACCTTCAAGCTTCTGGCCGACTTTTAAGTCTTTGATATCCAGTACATCTTGACGGAGAACAGGTGCATCAAAAGAGTCACGGAAATCTCGACCTGGTTTGAGAAGGTCAGAAATGATATCTTTAAGGGTTTCTGGGCCAAGATCCAGTTCTTGCGACATCTCCTTAACTGAAAGGGACTTAAGTTTATTTTGGGCTTCTTCGTTTAGGTCTTTAATATTTAAACGTTTGAAGAGCTCCTTAACGGCAGCGTAGTTTTCTGGGTGAACTCCTGTATTGTCGAGGATATTGCTACTTTCTGGGATACGGAGGAAACCAGCAGCCTGTTCAAAGGCTTTGGCACCGAGACGAGGAACCTTTTTGATTTGGGCGCGTGAAGTGATTTTTCCTTCTTCCTCACGGTATTTGACGATATTTTCAGAAATGGTTTTATTAAGTCCAGCCACGTGAGAGAGAAGTGCTGGGCTGGCTGTGTTGATATTGACACCGACTTGGTTAACCACGGTATCCACGACAAAGTCCAGACTTTCAGACAGTTTCTTCTGACTGACATCGTGCTGGTATTGACCGACACCGATTGACTTGGGATCGATTTTGACCAACTCAGCGAGGGGATCTTGCAAACGACGAGCGATAGAAATAGCAGAGCGTTTTTCAACAGTTAATTCTGGAAACTCCTGACGAGCAAGTTCACTGGCAGAGTAGACAGAAGCACCACTTTCATTGACGATAACATAGCTGACTTCTGGAAAACCTTTCAGAACTTCCGCAACAAAGGCTTCGCTTTCCCGACTGGCCGTCCCATTTCCAATGGCAATGATTTCCACGCTGTATTGACCAATCAAGTCTGCCAAATCTTTCTTGGCTTCTTCAATCTGACGAGCGGAGGCTGGTTTAACAGGATAAATGACTTGTGTCGTCAGCATTTTCCCTGTTGCATCAACGACAGCTAGCTTAGCCCCTGTACGAAAGGCAGGGTCGAATCCTAGAACTACGCGCCCTTTCAGCGGAGCAACCAAGAGGAGATTGCGCAGATTGTCAGAAAAGAGTTGGATAGCTCCTTCTTCTGCCTTCTCAGTCAATTCTGTCCGAACACGGCGCTCGATAGCAGGCAAGACTTTTTTCTTAACAGATTGCTGGATAACCTCTTCTATATAGGCATTTTTCACCCTGAAACGGGCAGCAAAGAAGGCAAGAATACGATCCGTCGCATGTTCAAAGCCAACCTTCAAAACCCCTAGTTTCTCCCCACGATTGAGTGCCAAGGTACGATAGCCCTGCATGTTGCCAACTGTCTCTGAAAAATCGTAATATATCTGAAAAACTTGTTTTTCATCGAGACTTTCATCCTTGACTTGCGAAGTGATTTTAGAGTGTCTCAACACTTCCTGATAGGTCAGTGAACGCAAGGTCACATCTTCGGATAGGGCTCCTACCAAGATATCAACCGCACCAGATAGGGCTTCTGGACCAGTCGCAAATCCTTCACAGACAAACTTCTCAGCTTCTTTCTCTAAGCCATCTACATTCTGCAAAATCAAGCGGGCGAGAGGAAAGAGTCCTGCTTCACGGGCAATGGTTGCCTTGGTCCGACGCTTTTCCTTATAAGGAAGATAGAGTTCTTCTACGTCTGCTAATTTCTCAGCTGTCAGGATAGCTTCTTCCAATTCCTTGGTTAGTTTGCCTTGTTCTTGGATCTTAGCTAAGACAGCTTCTTTACGGTCGTTGAGATTTGTCAGACTTTTATCCAAGTCGATAATAGCCTTAATCGCCACCTCATCCAGACTACCAGTCATGTCCTTGCGGTAACGCGCGATGAAGGGAATTGTCGCCCCTTCAGCCGTCAAACTTAGAACGGTATCGATTTGCTTTAAGGTTACACCCAAATCTTGGGAAATTTTTTCATATTTTTTATCCATAAACCTATTATACCATAAGGAACTGCCCTTGTTTTGCCTTACCTGTTTTTGCATCTTTGATTATCAAAATAATCCCTTTTCCACAAAATAATAGTATAATAGAGGTAGAATGTAGAAAAGAGGTAGGCCCATGGCTGTTAAATTTACAAAAACCGACGACTTGGACAAGATGTTTGAAGAATTCGCAAAACTTCCTGACTTAACACAAGTCACTTTCCCAGATGACAAAGACAAAAAAGAAAAAGTTGAGAATAAAAAATAGATGACTGTTTTCCAATCTCTTCCTCCTAGTATCTTACAAGCAGGGGCTATTCTTCTCTCCATCATGATTGAGGCCCTTCCTTTTGTCTTGATTGGGAGTCTCATTTCGGGATTGATTGAGGTCTATATCACACCTGACAAGGTCTATGAGTTTCTCCCTCGCAATCGTTGGGGGAGGATCTTTTTTGGTACCTTCATTGGCTTTCTCTTTCCATCCTGCGAGTGTGGAATCATTCCAATTATCAATCGTTTTTTAGAAAAGAAAGTGCCCAGCTACACAGCGGTTCCCTTTCTGGTGACTGCTCCCATCATCAATCCTATCGTTCTTTTCGCCACATATTCTGCCTTTGGCAATTCAATAAAATTTGCCTTCTTGCGAACTCTGGGAGCTATTGTGATTGCTTTGGTTCTGGGGATTTTCTTAGGATTTTTCTGGAAGGAACCCATTCAAAAAGAAAATCCCATTGCTTGCCATGAACACGACTTTTCACACTTGACTCCTGCTAGAAAAGTCTTTCAGGTATTTATACAGGCTATTGATGAGTTTTTCGATATGGGGCGTTATTTGGTCTTTGGTTGTCTCTTTGCGGCTATCGTGCAGGTCTATGTCCCGACTCGGATCCTGACCTCTATCAGTGCTAGTCCAGTCCTTGCGATTCTCTTGCTCATGTTTCTAGCCTTTCTCCTCTCTCTTTGTAGCGAGGCGGACGCCTTTATCGGTGCTTCTCTCCTCTCGAGCTTCGGCCTAGCGCCAGTCCTTGCCTTTCTGGTCATTGGCCCCATGCTTGATATCAAAAATCTCCTAATGATGAAACACTATCTCAAAGCGCGCTTCATCTGGCAATTCATGAGCATCGTGACTCTGCTTGTCTTGCTTTATTCTTACATGATAGGGGTGATGCCATGATTCGATTTTTCATTCTACTGGGCTATTTTGCTCTGACCCTTTACCTCAAGCTATCTGGAAAGCTTAGTCACTACATCAACCTCCACTATTCCTATCTAGTCTATATCTCCATGGTCCTTTCTCTTCTGTTGGCTCTGGTCCAATTCTACATCTGGATTAAGAAAATCAACTCACACAGCCATATGGAAAGTCGTCGAGCTAGACAAATCAGCATCCTTTTACTGTCACTGCCTCTCTTGATTGGAGTTGCCTTTCCGACAGTAAGTTTGGACTCGAAAACCGTATCTGCCAAAGGCTATCATTTCCCACTTGCTGAGGGAATCGATACAGCTATTCAGGCAAGCGAAGGAACATCCAGTCAATACCTCAAACCCGACACCAGTACCTATTTTTCCAAATCTGCTTATGAAAAGGAAATGAGGACTACCGCTGATAAATACCTCTCCCAGCCAACCATTCAAGTCACAGATGAAAACTATATGGAGGTCATGGAAGTTCTCTATGACTATCCACAAGAGTTTGAAGGAAAAAAAATAGAGTTTACAGGCTTTGTTTATAACGATCCTAGCCATCCAGATAGCCAGTTCCTCTTTCGCTTTGGAATCATCCACTGTATCGCCGACTCTGGAGTATATGGACTCCTGACTAAGGGAAACTCACGCCAGTATCCTGACAATACCTGGATTACTGCCAAAGGAACTCTCACTCTCCACTACCATAAAGAACTCAAACAAAAACTCCCAACACTGGAAGTTGAGAGTTTCACAAAAGTAGACAAACCAGAAAATCCCTACGTTTATCGTGTGTTTCAATAAAAAGTGACCCAACAACAGACAAATTACTTTTTAAAGTAGCTTGTCTTTTTTGTTCTCCTAGTTCAACAAAATCAACACACAACCTTTCAAACAATAGAAAAAGTCCCAAGAAATAAGATTTCTCGAGACCATAAAAATGTTAATAAGATAGGGTTGACAATTATCACACATTATAGCTTAACTGCAATAGAGTTGTGATAGAAAACGTTAATTTACTAGAAAAAATAAAACTCATATTAAACTGAATATTTCAGTTTCTTACTGGCATAAAGCTATTTGAGTTTAATTTAACAACCACTAACCTCTATTAACGCCACCAAATGCTGAACCAAAAACGGAAGTAGAATCCTAAGAACATAATGTGCACCTCCTTTTGAAAAACGTTTTTCCATCTCAACTATATTATATATTTTCTTGTGGAGAATTGCAAATTTTTTCAGTCAAATTACTAGCTTTTTTCAAAAAAATATGATAAAAGACAAAATTTTATATTAAAAATAGTTATTTACTTTCGGTTTCTGTAAAATGAAGACATAATATAAATGCACTAAGTCCCATAACTGGATTTTTTCAGTTAAACTTCATAGCTTCCAGTTGTTGAAATTATGAACTAGCCTCTTTTCTGCACCATGAATCTCCGCTTTTTACTGTTTTTCTTCAGCTCAGTTGGACTACTTCTCATTTTGTAACAAAGCTCTTACCTCATCTGCTCCAATTTTATCCTCAGCTTTTTCAAAGAGTTGAATAGATTGATAAAAATAATTTCGTGATTTGACTGAATCTTGCTTCAGATAAATCTCTCCCATCCCTCTATAGGAACAGGCTTGGGCAATGAAGTCCTCAGTTGTCAAAGCAAAATCTAGGGATTCTTGCATATAGCTTTCTGCCTCTTCTAGATTTCCCAACTTTAAACGAAGGTAGC
Source organism: Streptococcus oralis (assembly GCF_001578705.1). Taxonomy (GTDB): domain Bacteria; phylum Bacillota; class Bacilli; order Lactobacillales; family Streptococcaceae; genus Streptococcus; species Streptococcus oralis_J. Next base: position 504,224 of record NZ_KQ969037.1, read on the forward strand.
CTTGTTCATAGTTGTTAACAGAAAATTTCAAAGCATCATTGGGAAAATATTTTTTTATAATTTGCATTTCCTGATCGATATAGAGTAGAGCTTTTTGAAAATGACCCATTTCCCTGTAAATCATCGCTAACTGATGATAACCAACATGTTCATTTTCTTGGTCACTTTTAATTCGGGCTAAGTCAATATAACGCTGGTAGATACTTAAGCACTCCTTATAATTTTGCTCTTCAAGATAGATATAGCCCATCAAATTTAATAAACTAAAATTAGTGCAAGTTTCCAAAGAAAAATCAGCTTCAACTAATTTTTTAGCCTCTTCAATTTTGCCTTCAAACAATAATTCCCATGCTTGATTCATGCTTATTCTCCTGCATCTTACGTTGTATAGAAATCTATTGATAAATCGCTATCAGATTCGTATTTTTTCCAAGCTAAACTGAATCCATAATAATCTTCAAATTCAGGGTGCCAGTCATAATAAAGTGGGATACGACTATATTTTCTTGCAGCAACTTCGTCTTCAAATTCTGGAGATTCCCCTGCAGTAATACCAAATTGAAGACCATTTAGTTCCCAGCTATTGCCCCAAACATTTTCATCCGAGAGAACATCGACCCATCTCGAGGCATCAATATCAAAATCTGCACATAATTCCAGCTCATAGAATCTTCTACAGTTAATCTCTAAAGGCTTTATATAAAGGGCGCCATCCACTTGGTACTTTTTATCTTTGACTTGAATCTGTGTGATTTTCATTGGAATTGGAACTCCATTTAATTCTAACCAGAAATAACCTAAGGGAGTTTTGATACCATGATATGTTTGCTGAGAGTTAGGTTTAGCATTTTTAGAGCAAGCATCAAGAATTCTTCCAAGCTTAATTAAATTTCTACAAACGATTTTCGAAGTGAATGGGTCGAAATGTGAATACCTACGGATGATACGTTTTAACTTTTCAACAGGAAAGGTGATATCCTTTGGTAGGGCATGATACTTCTGTACAACTAAAGCAGTTTTTTCAGTATTTTCTTTCCCTACTGGGACAATAACAGCGTGCCCAATATGGATATTTGGGTCATCGCAGATATAAGTATAGCCATTCCCTCCCTCCTGAAACTCAACTACAACAAGATTTAGCTCTTGATCTGGATCAAAGAGAGGCTCGACCTTTTCAACTTCTTTGCGCTCATAAAAAGTAAAGCGATCTTCATCATCGTCTTCGCCAAAAACCATGAAACTTCCACACTCAGGGCACTTCCACATATAAAAAGAAGCTTCTGAAATATCATCATAAGAAATTTTATTATGGTCGTCAGCTTTATTCATAATTTCTTCAAACAACGTATCCGAATAAACTGAAAAAGCATTTGGATCGGGTGTTCTATGGTTGTCCATTGCTCGCCCGCATCTACATGTCCATTTACCCATAAACAACCTCAGTCGTAACTTAATTCTTCAAGGAAAAATTGATTTAGAGCTTTCCAGTCTTTCTTCATCTCAGTAACGCTTTGAACGTATACATCAAGCTCTTGGATATTATCTAAAATATAATCTTGAATTGGCTTAATCGGATCAATTTCCATACCTTCAGGACCGTTTATCTTAATGTCAAGCAATCTTAAAACATGCTCCTTCATTTGAGACGGAAGCAATTCTTTCACCAAATCATCAAATAAAATTGGCGGAACAGAATGGTATTTTTCAATCCAACGACAAGCCAAAATAGGACGTAGCGCATAGAAATACTTTTTAGGTTTAACCTTGTCTCCAGAAAGATACTTATTCATTTGAGTTCTAGCAGTATTCAAGTAATGGTAGAGCATTTTTTTCTCTGAAAAATACTGGTTTGCAAGAGGACGTATGCGTTCGATAAAATTCGTTTGTTGATAAACAATTGGCGACTGTAACCATTCAAACAGTGTTGGATTTGACTTATAAAGGAGTTTTAAAGTCTTGTCTAAATCCCAGCCACTCACATCCCAAGTATCGTCAATTGGTAGTTCAATAACATCACGCTGTTCATTCAAATGGAGATAAAAATCTTGCTTGTGTTTGTAGATAAATCGCACATCAAAGTCACTATCAGGAGACTCAAATCCCCAGGCACGACTACCAGACTCAATAGCCCACAAAACTGTGACACCATAATCACGCTCAATTTCTGCTAATTTTTCCGGTACCAGAACATTCATTTCTTCTTGCGTTTGCATCTACAACCTCTTATTATTTATGCTGCTTCTCCAGCTCGATCATTGATGAGTTCAATTGTTTGGACAATATTACGAAGTATAGGGAGTTGGTGTTGAAAGAGTAGTTGAACTGAACCATACGATTTAAACGGCTCTTGTGTTAAAACTTTAGTCTCCAAGCAACCATTTTCTACAATGTAATCTACAATCAATTTCACAAAGGAAATTTGCTTGGCATTGAGACTCTCATCCGATAGAAATTTAGAAAAAACTTGATTGGCAGCCTCTCTATCTAAACCAATAATCTCACGAACCAATCTAGGAATTGCCTTATTTTCATAATGTTGTTGGTAATCTGACTTGCTACCTAATTTTTCCCATAGCAATGTTTCAAGTGCAAGTAAATCTTGAGAGGTCAATTTTTCATTATGGTATAACTTAGAAATTGCTTCATCATCTAGATGAGTTTTCAAATAATGTTCAACTTTTTCATTATAAGATCGCAGGTCATTGACTTGTAAATATGGCTTAGTATCATGGACAGTGGAAAGAATGTGATCATCAAAATTGACATAATATACAGTGCGTTCCGGTTTATCCAAAAACTGTAGTAAATCTCGAAGCGCAAAGCGTATTTTTTCCAGCTCAGATAAATCAACTTCTTCCCAAAATTCTGGTTCTTGTACTTTCCTGATGATTTCAGCCTGTGCAAAAACCTGTGGTATATTGCCAACCCTAGCAAGAGCCTTAGCTGTTTTCATAACTTGAGATATATGGACAGTTGCTGACTTAGCTAACAGTTGTCCTAACTGTATCTGAAACAACCATAAATCAAATCGTCTCGCCATCTCATCCTCTTTATTTTCTTCAAAAAGAAGCGGAGAAAGATCTTTCTGGATTGTTTCACTTGTGACGGTCGTTAGATTTTGCCAATTTTCCAACTTCCTATAAGTATAAACCGTATCTAAGACCATACGAACCCTAAAATCCAACTCATTTAAATTCACCATACGTCCGTGAAGTTCTGTTACGAGTTGTTGACGGTATTCTCTAGCAAACTGATTATCTTGATAATGAAGTCCCTGCAGTTCTCGAATCAAATCCACCTTGATGTTAAACAAACGTTGAGTCAAAGAAACAATGTGACGGCCATCTCCTGCTCTTGGATCAGCTTTGAAATATTCAAAATTATCACCATAATCAAATACCAAGAAATTTTCCTTATCCTGCTCAGGGCCAAATAAATCTTTACAAAGACGGGTTCCACGGCCAATCATCTGCCAAAATTTAGTTTTAGAACGCACTTTCTTGAAAAAGATTAAATTGACAACCTCTGGTACATCAATACCTGTATCCAACATATCAACAGAAATTGCAATTTGAGGGTATTTCTCCTTAATTTTAAAATCATCAATTAAGGTTTGATAATGCTTAATGCTATAATCAATCACTTGAGCATAATCGCTTCCTTTTTCTGAATAACGTTCGTTAAAAATATCTCTGATGTATTCAGCGTGTCGATGGTTTTTAGCAAAAATAATGGTTTTACCAATTTCGTCACCTGAAGCTGTCTGAATCCCTCTTGTCATTAGTTCATCTAAAACAATTTCGACTGTTTTTCTATTGAAAATAGAGGTATTAAAATCCGCAGGATCGATATCTTTTTCAGAACTACCATCTTCAAATTGGCTATCAAAATATTCTTTTTCGTCTTGGGATAAATCATCGTAATGTAGACCATCCGTAGGTAGTTTCAACTTGGTTTCAATCGAATGATAAGCTACTAAATAGCCATCTTTGACAGCCTCTTCCAGATCGTATGCATATGTTGGAACACCATTCTCCAAGTTAAAGAAACCGTAGGTATTTTTATCTAAATCTTGACGCGGGGTGGCAGTTAATCCTACAATCCGTGCATCAAAATAGTCAAAAATTGATTTGTATTTCTGATAAATAGAACGGTGAGATTCGTCAATTATAATAAGATCAAAGTGCCCAACAGTAAAGGGGCGTTGGTTTACTTCTTCTTGATCACTAATCGCTCCTATCATAGTCGGATAGGTTGAAAAAACCATACGACTAGATCGAGCGCTATCTTTATCCTCTAAGAAATTACAAACTGAAAGATCTGGAAGTAATTTCCTAAATGAATCATAAGCTTGCTTAACTAGGGAAGTTCTATCAGCTAAAAAAAGAACATTTTTTACCCAGTTATGACGCGATAGGATATCAACTAGAGAAACCGCTGTACGGGTTTTCCCAGAACCAGTTGCCATAACCAAGAGTGCCTGTCTACGATTATTGGAGAATGCTTCACAGACACTTGTAATCGCATGTTTCTGATAATGACGTCCAGAAATGTCGTCCCTAATTTTGCTAGAAATATCCTCGAGTGGTTTTTGCAAGTGACGTCTGTCCATCAACAGTTGCAACTCTTCTTGAGAGTAGAACCCTGCAATCTGACGACGATTGACACCATCAAGTATGTAGTGCTTTAGACCATTGGTAATAAAGCAAATTGGCCGATAGCCGACTTGTTTCTCAAGAGCTTCAGCATATTCCTTGACCTGCACCTCCCCCACTTCTGGATTTACAGCTGCCTTTTTGGCCTCAACAATTGCTAGAACTTTCCCATTTTTACCATAAAGGACATAATCACAATATCCAGTTCCTGTACCATGTTTCAAACCATGAACTTCTACCTCAACACGACAGTTTTCTTCAAATGTCCAACCTGCTAAACGGAGATCGATGTCAATAAAGAGTTTTCTTGTCTCTGCTTCAGATAGTTGATCGATATGGAAAGATACATCTTGCCGTAGAGCTGCTGTTTCACGTTTTTCAGTATAAGTCTCTTGAACAGCCAAGGACTGACTAGCCATCTGTTCATCGAAATCAGGAAGATCTGGCAAACTGTTTTGTAATTTCGCCATAGATTGTGGCGTTTCTCGAAACTTGATGTTTGCTGAAAGTGGCAATAACTGCTCGTCAAAATAACGCTCCACAAACTCGTTACTGTAGCAATAATCAATAAAATTGACAAACTGATACAAATGATGCAAAGCCAAAATCGCTTCTCGTTCCTTAATTTCTCCACCATGTGCAGCATGATTTCCCCATCGAATTAAAAGAACAATCTGCCTGTGGAGCTCAGGATCCACAATCTCTCTAAAATCATCATCCCATACCAAAGAAGATAAGGTAGCACGATAGGGAGCTTCTAAATATGAATCGTGACTATATATCCAATGAACAGCCTGCTCCAAAGCACGACGCGCCATAAAAGCAGTAGCCACAGTAGATGTCGCAATCATATTTTCAGCTTCTATACAAGGCTTTGAAAAAGATTCATACTCTTCGTTATTTAAAAGAAAATCAAAATTTCCCATTTTTCTCTCACTTTGAATAAATAGATAGCTATATTATACTAGATTTCAAGCTATTTCTCCACAGTTTTATAACTATCCCACAAGCAAATTGTGATTTGTCGACCTGAGCCACAAAGTCTGCGAACTCGTTTTGGAGGGAAAGAGGGGGGAGGGGGATGTATAATTCTTCAATCTGATTTTTTGTTATCGCTTGACGGGTGGCGCCTGAACTTTCTCCTATTTTCAGTAACAAACTCTTAAACTCTGAAGTTATTAGAAGTTGATTTAAAAATATTGGTGATAATAAGTGCTTTTTACAACGAATTATAGAAACGTGCTGATTAACTCTCGCAGGCAAAATATTTTGAGGAACAATACAGCAACGAGATACAGATGCACCTGTAATATTTAGCAAAACATCGTCGGATTCAACAATTACATTATTTAATTTTTCAGCCTGAACATTAGTTAGATAAGCTAAATCTTTGAAAATAAACTTACCATCATATACATTCATACTTCTAATAAGTGCTATCCCTTCGTTGACATAACTTTCTCTTCCTCCTCTAGGTGTAGCCCCTGAACCAATTTTTAATGTTAATTTTGATAATCTATGTTTTTCCCAACCCATTTCATTCAGAACAGGATCCCCAAACATCTCGTTAAATCGGGATTTTACAAGGTTTGAGAGTAATTTAGATTGATGTCTTCTTTTTAAAATCTGATTATCTAAATTCTCTAAATTTTGTATAATCTTTTCTTGAACATCAATATCCTCATGGAACGTAACTTCAAACTCCGAAAATTGAGTTTTATTGATTATTGGGACAACGGGCGCGTTGGAAATAAAATCTAATTTCGATTTATTATATAGCAATAAATATGCTAAATATTTAGATAAAATTAATTTATTCGGAACAATTGCATTAATTTGTTGATTAAATGATAATTCAGATTCAGAAATCATAACTTTTCCAATTATACCTATACAAGTTACTAATACTGAATTTTTGGGGGCAATTCTTGCATTGTTTCGTGCATTCTCAGATATATAATTTTTATTCCCTTTTGATGACGAAATTTCATCTATAGTTTTAAAGTCATCTGGTTTTATAAAAGGGATATCATTGCTATCATAAAATTCTAATATTTTTTTACTAGGTGTATTTCCTGTAATAATTTTCCCAAGATCACATAACTTCACTTTCTTCACGCAACCACCTCCTCGGAATATCGGGATTTGCAGTTAAGAGATGAATTTTTGGTGTGAATGTTTGACATTGCTTTGGTTAACCATGGCATAGGCCAGAGTTGTATCAATTTTGCTGTGACCGAGTAGTTTTTGGACTTGCTCAATAGGCATTCCTTTATCAATAGCCTTTGTCGCTAGGGTTCTTCTGAATTTATGTGGATGAACCTTTTGTATTCCAAGTTTTTGTCCTAACTTTCTCAATCGAATCTCGACACCAGCAATTCCAAGTCTCTGGGCTTTTCCAAGTAGCGTTACAAAAAGAGCTGGATGACTATCTTTTCTATCATTGAGATAGTTTCTTAAATGAATTTTCGTACGAGCATCAAAATATACGGGTCTTTCTTTTTTTCCTTTTCCAAAAACAACGCACTCTCTGTTTTCAAAATCAATATCAGAACGATTCAACTGGACCAGTTCTCCTACACGCATACCTGTTGATGCTAGTAGGTCAATCATTGCCAAATCTCTTAAATTTTCACAATTATCTCTCATAATTTCCAGATGTTCGTCCGTATAAGTTTCTTTCACAGTTTGTTCTGTTTTAATTTTTTTAATCCTTCGAATAGGATTCTTGATGATATATTCCTCTTGCTCAAGCCAAGCAAAAAAAGAGGACAATATACGCCGAATATTGTCCAAATTCGCCTTACTACAGTCCTTTTCAGACTGATAATTTGCTAGATAACTCCTTAAATCATCTGTTGTCAGTTGTGTCACAGACTCCTTAATATGATGAAACAAATTTTCAATTGTTCTCTGATAATAACGTATTGTTTTTGCGCTACAGCCCTCCACCTGCTTAGCAGTGATGAATAGTTGCAACAGATAATTATTCGAATACTTTTGCTGCTTTTTTCCATCCACTAGATGGCGTTCTAAACTCTCTCTCAATGCTAGTAATTGTTCATTGTTTAAAAGTGGTAACATTTCTTGTATGATAATTGTAACTTTTGATTCCATAAATTCTCACTTTCATTATTACTCATCAATAAAAAGAGGCAATATCAGTTTCTGCATTACAGAATTCTAATATTGCCTGTTCATTTATTTTCTTATGCTCATTTTAATCCAGCATACTATCTTACTTTTTGACCTTTTCTCTGATAGAATGTTCAGAAATCCATTTAGAGTAGTTTATCATTTTTTCATCAGTTAAAGCTTCTACCGCTATAGTCACGCACATATCAACCGCTTCTTCCACGGAAACAGTAAAGTGATAACCATTTAATTGTAAAAACTTCACCAAAACAAAGAAGGCCGTTCGTTTATTGGCGTTGGCAAAAACATGCTTCTTTATCAATTGGACAAATAATATTGTTGCTTTATCAAAAATTGTTGGATAAAGAGGTTTGCCAAAAACAAATTGTTCTGGTAAGTTCACAATCATATTTAACGCTGAAGGACTAACTGTTTGAATTTGCTCCTTTGGAGAATACCGTTGAATTACTAAAGCATTGATTTTTTCAATTTGCTTTTCTGTTAGATAGACTGTCATTTTTCCACCAAAGCTTTGAAAACATCGTCGTATTCATCAAAAATTGTATCCAATTTTAAGTTAAAGGCATCATCAGAAACATAAGAGACCTGATGATTCAATTCTTCAGGAGTAAAGATAATTTCACCGCTTGGTAACAATTTCGCTTCGTATTTAACACCACTTGGAATATTGAACTCGCTTGGAATCGTAATGGTGATTGAATTTCCTTGTTTTCTTGTTTTTACGACCATCTGATTTCCTCCTTTGAAGTATTATAACAAATAATTACGGTAATTACAATGATAGTGTAAAACTGCTATTTCATCTCAGAGCTTAACCGAAATATTCCTGCATAAGTGATTTTTTCAAGGTTTCCAATTCTTCCAGAGATTTTTGAATTGCCAATTGTGATTTGTCGACTTGAGCAACAAAGTCCGCGAATTCGTTTTGGAGGGCTAGAGGGGGGAGGATATATTTCTGTTTTTCTAATGGTTTTTGAGTTATCTTTGGTTGACCTGAGAAATCAGCAAATCTACTAAAATCAATTACTTTCATTAATTCTAATAAAAATACAAGGTTAAAATCTAAATTTTTAAACTCTTTTATATATATAGCATTGTCACTTATCCATACCTTACCGTGAGTAGTTCTTACATTACCACAATATGCACCTACACGACCAATGATAATAGTTGAATTATCAATTAAATAATTTCGACTTTTCCAAGCAATACCATTTCCACCATAGGCAGGGTAACCTTCAAAAACTCTATCATTTTTATCAAGAAATTTTCCACTTGAAAATTTAAAACACTGCTGTCCCGTTTTCACTGCAAATTTCTTGTCATTATTTATAGGATCCCCAAACATCTCGTTAAATCGGGATTTGACGAGTAGATTAAGCTCTTTAAGTTGTTCTTGTCTCCTTAAAATCAGCTTGCTTAACAAATCTAGTTCACTTGCAATTCTTTGTTGCTCTTTCAAATTTGTATATGAAACCAAAATATTATCAAAATATTTTTTTGTTAAATGTTTCATTGTGGAACCATGAGTGTGTTTTACAGCATCTTGCAAACCTTTTTCAACAACATATTTAAAATATGATTTATCGATATCTATCTTATCGAAAACCACTTTAAAAATATGCTGATTTAACACTGCGGATTTTCCACACCACTGAAAAACTCCTAATGTACCCGACCAAGAAATAAGAATGTCACCATCTTCAATAATGTATTTTTTATCAATCGTACCCGAATAATAATTTGTCTCTTTTGAAGTTTTAGTCAAATTCTGTATTCTGATAATCTCTTTTCCTTCAGATGACCAATCTTGAGGTTTAAAAGCATATCCATTAATAAAAGTAGCCACTTCCCCCAACTTCACTTTTTTCATACATCCATCTCCCTACTTGAGTAATTCTTCTAACTCTGCCAAGCCAGCTTGAATTTCTTTTTCTAGATCATTGATTTTCTTTAAGATAACTTCTGTTGGTTCATACTCAACTTTTTCATACTCGATTTCTTTGTATTTATTGATCGATAAATCATAATCATTATCCTTTATCTCATCAACTGGAACAAAGAAAGACTGGTCCGTTCTCTTACGTTCTGCTTCGTTTTCAAGTTGATGGAAACGTTGAATAATATCTGGAATATCATTGTCACTGATCGGTTGTCGTTTATCATCCAAACTTAAACCATCTGCTTTCATATCGTAAAACCAGACCTTATCCGTTCCACCATTTCCAGTTTTTGTAAAGATGAGAATGGCAGTTGAAACTCCAGCATAAGGTTTGAAAACGCCACTTGGCATTGATATTACAGCATCTAATTTATGATTCTCTACAATTTCCTGACGAATTCCTTTATGGGCTTTAGAGGAACCAAAGAGGACACCATCAGGTACAATAACCGCTGCACGTCCCCCTGGTTTCAAGGTACGCAAGAAAAGAGCAAGGAAAAGCAATTCTGTCTTTTTGGTTTTTACAGTCGCAAGGAGATCATTTGAAGTTGAATCGTAGTCAAGTGACCCTTTAAATGGAGGATTTGCTAAAACTAGAGTGTACTTATCTGCTTCTTCATTATCTTGAGATAGTGAGTCAAGATAACTAATTTGTGGATTTTCCACTCCATGTAGCATCATGTTCATTGCACCAAGTCTCAGCATAGTTGTATCCGTATCATTTCCATGAAACATATTGTTATGAAAATGTTTGATATTATCTGGATTGGTTTCCCATTCATCTTTCTTACGCTTTAAGTAACGGCTAGCAGATACTAAGAAACCCGCAGACCCCATAGCAGGATCTGAGACAATATCCTTGATAGTTGGTTGCATTAACTCAACCATCATATCGATGATGTGACGAGGTGTACGAAATTGTCCATTTTTACCTGCGGTTGACAATTTTGATAGCAGATATTCATAGATGTCGCCAATATCATTAATCCCCTGTGTGTCACTATCAAAGTCTATGCCTGAGCCTCTGGTTGGAAATTCATCTAATATGGAAATCACCTTTTGGAGCGTAGCTGGTTTATTAATTTGAAAGATGGCTTCACGCATATAACGTGAAAAAGCTGTATCGTCAGTATCACCCTTAAGATTCTTAATAAATGGAAAAATCTCCTGGGTCATTAAACGATAAACTTCCTGAGCATCTCCTATATTTTTAAAAGTCGACCAACGGTATTCAGGTTTGTCTTTTGGAAAAATTCCCTCATAAGAAATCCCTAAAAACTCAGCATCGCTTTCGCGTCCAAGTTCAACACTATCCAAATCCTTCATAAACAGAAGATAAGTCAATTGTTCAATATTTGTTAGAGGATTTGCATTTCCTTCAGTCCACAGCATTTCCCACAGTTGATCGATTTTACTTTTTAATTCACCTGTAATCATATAGTCTCTTTTCTTTGGTTTTTAAAGTTATGAATATCACTATTTTAACAGATTTTCAATCAAGCTTCAATTATGTTTCTCGCTATAAAAATTTCTTTCAAAAATAAAAAAGCAAACACAAAATATGGTTCACTTTTTTAAACTTTTCTACTCTCCATCCTTCCAGTTCCGAGCAATCTCTTCGTCTTTCTGGAGTTGGTCTACCAGTTCCTCTACGGAGTCAAATTTGACCATATCTCGAACACGGTCCAGCCAGTAGACCATGACTGTCTCACCGTAAATATCGTCTGAAAAGTCGAAAATATTGACTTCAAAACGTGGTTCTTCTCCATCGAAAGTAACATTTTTCCCAACACTTGCCATGCCACGATATCTCTGACGCTGCACTTCCACATCGACTACGTAAACACCGTCCGCTGGCATGTAAGTTCGGTCTCTTAGGACCAAATTGGCTGTTGGATAACCGATAGTACGCCCACGTGCATTTCCATGAACGACCATCCCACGAGATGGAAGCGGAGTGCCGAGCAGATGATTGACTTCCTTTACATCTCCATCAAGAATAGCTTGGCGAATCCGTGTGGAACTAATCTTTCCCTTTTCGTCCTCGACTGGAGGAACAATGATGATTTCTCCATCAAAATAGTCCTTCAAGTCATCTGCAGTTTTCTTATCAGAACCAAAGGTATAGTCAAATCCTGCTACGATAATCGCTGGTTTTAAAGCCTTGATATAGGTATCAAAGAACTCTTGACCCGTTAAACTAGCAAATTTGCTACTAAAGTCAAGTAAGAAGAGAGCCTCTACTCCATGCCACTTCATCTTGTGCTCCCGTTCTTCGTGATTGACGATATGGAGCATGAGCTCAGGTTGGTAAGGTTGCAAGGCAAGTTTTGGCGACTCTGTAAAGGTCATCACGACAACTGGCAGATAATCCTTCATTGAAGCCTTGCTGGCTACTTCAAAAAGTTTCTGATGCCCTTTGTGGATGCCATCAAAATAACCTAGTACAAGGACTGTTTTTCCCGGTACTGCAATATCTTTTTCGTTCTTAATAGGTACTGTTGTAATCATGAAACTATTATATCATAGAGAAAGCCTTTTCGCTAAGAGGAAATCCCAAATGTCGTTTTTTGCTCCTGAACTGACCTTAAGAGAAAATTTAGGGCTTTAGTTTTAAAAAATAGCACCTCCTAAGAGATGCTATCATTTGGTAACTAGTCTACTGTTTCTTCCAAGTCTTTTAACTTAACCGAAACAATCTTAGAAACACCTGATTCTTGCATGGTAACTCCATAGATAGAGTCCGCTGCCGCCATCGTCCCCTTACGGTGGGTTACGACGATAAACTGACTATCCTTGTCAAAGCGGTTGAGGTAATCCCCAAAACGCTTGACATTGGCTTCGTCCAGCGCCGCCTCTACCTCGTCCAAGATGACGAAAGGAATAGTCTTAACTCGGATGATTGAGAAGAGCAAAGCCAGAGCAGATAGGGCTTTTTCCCCACCACTCATGAGGTTGAGAGATTGGATTTTTTTACCTGGTGGTTGGACAGAAATCTCCACACCAGCGGTTAAAAGATCTCCCTCAGTCAATATCAAGTCCGCCTGACCTCCGCCAAACATCTGTCTAAAGGTCACTTTAAAGGACTCACGAATAGCCTCAAAGGTTGATTTGAAGCGTTCCTTAACCTCATCATTCATCTCTGTGATAGTCTCAAGAAGCAGATTTTTCGCTGACAAAATATCATCTCGCTGGCTATTTAGGAAATCCAGACGGCTGTGAACTTCTTCGTACTGGTCAATAGCTTCCAAGTTGACAGGACCCAGCGAGCGAATAGCCTTCTCTAAATCCTTAACCTCTTGCTCCGCCAGATTGAGATTTTCCAGTTCATGAGCCTTTTCTAGCGCCTCTGTGTAACTGATCTGGTACTGGTCTGTTAATTGAGCTTGTAGATAGCGCAAGCGTTCGCTGACCTTTTCCTTCTTAGCTTCAGCACGTGTTTGTTTGCGAATCCACTCTTCGTTCTGCTGGCGAGCCTGATCCAAATGACTGGCAATATCTTCCAGTTGACCCTCTATATCATCCAACTCAAACTGCTTGCGAATCAGACCTTGTTGGAGGTTTGTTTTCTGAGTTTGGGCCTCTTCCACCTGCTGGCTTAGCAAATCCGTATCCACTTTCTCAAGATTATCAACCTTTTCTTGGAGGAGGCGCTGAATCTCCTCTTGTTCGATATCCAGACTATCCAGTTCCTTGCCTAAGCGTTCAATATCAGCCACTTCGTACCGCTTTTGTCCTTGCAGTTCGGACTTAAGCAAGCGCGCTTGAGAAATCTGTTCCTGCAAGTTTTGATATCGTTCTTGAATAGCGTTTTTGTTAGACTTAATCTCTTCAATCTCAGCTTCTAGATTTTGCTTTTCACTGGCAATAGTAGCAAGGCGCTCTTGGCATTTTTCCTTGTCCGCTTGCCAATCTCCTTCAGAAAGACGATTTAATTCCTCTTCTTGGAGTTTCCAAAGCGTTTCCAGTTCTTCGATCTGCTGATTGGTTTGTTGATAAGCAAGATACAAGCCTTGCTCCTGAATACGAGCTTGCTCACCCTGAGATTTGATGGATTCTAATCTTTCTGTCAATACTGCCATCTCATCTTGCAAGGTCTTCAAAGTCGCCTCTTCTGACCGCAGACTAGCTTCTTCTTCAGCAATTTCTTTTTGTAATTGCTTCAGTTCTGGCTTGATGAAAATACTGTTATTTTGACGATTGGCACCACCTGCATAGGAACCACCTGTACGCAACTCTGTCCCATCCAGTGTCACCATGCGAACCTGATAGCGAACTTGACGAGCTGCGGCACGCGCATGTTCTACAGTATCAAAGATAGCCGTTGTGGCTAGCAAGTTCTTGAAAATGGCTTCTAGTCTCTTATCAAACGACACCAACTCATCTGCCATTCCCAGAAATCCTGGACTTGCAGCGATAGCATCTTGATTCTGACTAGAAATCGTACGAGCCTTGATAGTCGTCAACGGAAGGAAGGTCGCACGACCAGCTCTGTTACGTTTTAGGAAATCAATTGCCTTAGTTGCCGCGTTTTCATCTTCTACGATGATATGCTGACTGCTAGCTCCAAGCGCAATCTCCAAGGCAGTTTGATAATGCACATCAAAGGTCAAATGTTCACTGACTGCACCAATGATCCCACCAAGACGGTCTTTTTCTTGAAGAACACTCTTAACACCCGCATAAAAATTACTATGATTTCTTAGAATGTTTTCTAAGCTTTGGGCTCTAGCCTGCTTGTTTTTAAGAGCGTCCAGACGGTCAAAGAGTTGGCTCTGCTGGGCTTGGTAAGAAGCTTTCTGCTCCTCTTGTTCCTTGGCACTAGTTTGGTAGTCTGACAATAATTTCTGAACCTGCTCCTTAGCAGTTTCAAGCTCAGCCTCTTGCTGACTCGCCTTTTCTTTAGCTGTAGCCAGTTGTTCTTTCAGTTTTTCAAGTTGATCTGCTTGTTTTTGAGATAGCTGACGGCTGTTCTCTAGTTCATTCTCGATGCGGGTCAGTTGGTTTGAGACATCCGCTTCTTCCTGTAAAAGAGCGACAAAGCGTTCACGCAAGAGCTCAATCATCTGGTCAGGATCATCTGAAAAAGCTAGCAATTCTGCTTCTAAACGATTGAGTTCCTTGTTATTTTCAGCTAGATTTTCCTCTAAATGTGCCAAGTTCGCTTCTTTTTCAGACTTCTCCTTACTTAGAGCCTTTCTCTTATCTTCCAAAGTCGCCAAACGGGCTTGTGCTTCTTGTTGATTAAGGGCAACTTGCTCAAATTCCAGTTTTGAAAGGGCTAGTTTTCGCTCTATGTCACTAATCAAACTAGTCAAATCCATTAAGCTCCCTTGGTCTTTAGCCATTTCAGCTTGGAGATCTTGGCGTTTCTTTTTAAGACTTTGATTTTCCTCTTCTAACTCTTCACGCTTTTGGTAATAGCTAGTCAAGAGTTCCTGAACTTGCGTTAGCTCTTCTTCTGTCAGCTCTAGTTCAGCCTTGTTTTCCTTGATCTGAGCGACCAAAACATCCAAGTAAATTGCCTTGCGTTGACCATCCAAGTCGAGAAACTTGCGAGCATTCTCGGCTTGTTTTGCAAGAGGCTTGATTTGATTGTCCAACTCATAGATAATGTCCTCTAAGCGATCTAGATTGTCTTGAGTTTGTTGCAGTTTGCTCTCTGTCTCTTTTCGACGAGTCTTGTATTTTAAAACTCCAGCTGCTTCTTCAAAAATAGCACGGCGTTCCTCTGGCTTGGAATTAAAAATCTCCTCAACTTTCCCTTGGGAAATGATGGAGAAGGAATCCCGTCCCAAACCGGTGTCCAAGAAAAGGTCGTGTACATCACGCAGACGGACTTTCTTGCCATCAATTCGATACTCGCTATCTCCACTACGGTAGATATGGCGTTCTACCTTAATGACTTGCCCTGCATCCTTGATAAAACCATCTTCATTATCCAAGGTCACGACAACAGAGGCATAATTGAGCGGCTTACGACTTTCAGTTCCAGCAAAGATAACGTCGGGCATCTTACCACCACGAAGGCTTTTGACACTAGATTCACCCAAGGCCCATCGCAGACTTTCTGTGATATTTGACTTCCCAGAACCATTTGGCCCAACGACAGCTGTCACACCTTGGTCAAAGACGACCTTGGTCTTGTCAGCAAAGGACTTGAATCCTTGGATCTCAATTTCCTTTAAATACATGAATCAAGCCCCTTTTCAACGGCATTTTTTGCGGCCTCTTGCTCTGCTAATTTTTTAGAACGGCCTTGACCTTTTCCGATACTCTTGCCCTCAACTAGAACTTCTACATCAAAAACCTTGTCATGGGCAGGCCCCATCTCAGAAGTCACCTGGTAGCGAATATCCACATCCCCATTGACCTGGAGCAACTCTTGCAGGTGTGTCTTGTAATCCTTAATCATTTCAAAGTCACCTACTTCAACCTTGGGAATCATGACCTGATAGATAAACTCTTTTACCCTAGAAACATCCTTGTCTAAAAGCAACGCTCCCAGAAAGGCTTCAAAAGCATCACCGAGAATGGTGTCACGATTGCGCCCACCAGACTTTTCTTCTCCTTTACCCAGCTTGATAAACTGATCAAACTGGCAATCACGCGCAAAACCAGCCAAACTTTCCTCACGGACAATCATGGCACGGAGCTTGGACAAATCTCCCTCTGGTTTCTTAGGATATTTTTTATACAGATATTCTGAAATCAATAATTGCAGAACAGCGTCTCCTAAAAATTCCAAGCGCTCATTGTGTGAAATTTTTAAGAGGCGGTGCTCATTGGCATAACTCGTATGAGTAAAGGCCGTTTCCAGTAAGTTTTTGTCTGCAAATTCGATTGCAAAACGCTTCTTCAGTACAGTTTGTAATTCTTTCATACTGACCTCTTTCTAATAATTACGATCCTTTCTATTATAACAAAAAAAGCCCTCTGAGTCACTTTAAAACGGGACTAGGAAAGATTTGGG
>NZ_KQ969037.1:521092-549320 GCF_001578705.1 Streptococcus oralis
CATCCACCCTGAGGGAATCGAACCCCCATCTTAAGAACCGGAATCTTACGTGATATCCATTACACTAAGGGTGGAAACTTGTTTCATTATAACAGAAATTTGCTCTAATAACAAGTTTTTTATGGATGGACTAAGCGCCTATTAGTGGGATGCATCCCCGTTCCAGATAGAGTTTTTCACGATAACATAATCAACGTGCTTGAGGTCAGCAACCTTGCGTCCCCCTGCGTAGGAGATTGCACTTTGCAAGTCCTGCTCCATCTCAGTAAGGGTGTCTTGCAAGTGCCCTTTAGCAGGCAGTAAGATGCGCTTACCTTCCACATTTTTATATGCTCCTTTTTGGTATTGAGAAGCTGAACCATAGTATTCTTTGAACTGTTCGCCATCGACTTCAATCGTTTTCCCTGGGCTTTCGATGTGTCCTGCAAAAAGGGAACCAATCATGACCATGCTAGCACCGAAACGGATAGACTTGGCAATATCACCATGAGTACGAATCCCACCATCTGCAATGATCGGTTTACGCGCAGCCTTGGCACACCAGCGTAGGGCAGCCAATTGCCAACCGCCTGTACCAAAGCCAGTCTTAACCTTGGTGATACAAACCTTACCAGGACCAATTCCGACCTTTGTTGCATCGGCACCAGCATTTTCCAATTCACGCACAGCTTCTGGCGTTCCCACATTCCCAGCAATGACAAATGTATCTGGCAACTCTTTCTTGATGTGTTGAATCATAGAAATCACGCTATCCGCATGACCGTGAGCGATATCAATCGTGATATACTCAGGAGCATCAGCCTTGAGTTGGCTAACAAAGTCATACTCGTAATCCTTAACACCAACAGAAATGGAAGCAATAAGCCCTTGATCGTGCATGCGTTTGATAAAAGGAATGCGTCCTTCCTCATCAAAACGATGCATAATATAGAAGTACCCACCTTTAGCAAGTTGCTCTGCTACGTTCTCATCCAAAATCGTCTGCATATTTGCTGGTACAACAGGTAGTTTAAAAGTGTGATTTCCAAGTGTGACACTGGTATCTGCTTCTGCACGGCTTTTAATGACACATTTATTTGGGATCAATTGAATATCTTCGTAATCAAAAATTGGAAATTCATTTAACATATCGATGTCTCGTTTCTTTTGTAATGACCTACCTATGCCTTCGCATCACTACGTCTTTTCCGACGTTTCCTTAATTTATTATAAACTAAAGTACAGTTTTTGTCAATTTTTAGAGTAAATAGTTTATGAACGTTCGTTTTTATTGCAATCAAAATCCTATGAAATCATTAAAATTTTTGGATCCGTAAATTATTGTTAATAACTACATTAGCCAATCCAAAAGTGCGATGACAGTTCCATACCATCACCGCACTGATTTAGCCCATTTATTATTCTAATCTCCTTTAGATGATTTCATTGTAAAGGTATAATACTTATCTCCGCTATAAGTTATTTTAAAGACCCCATCTTTTTGTTCACTGTATAGACTCGCATTTCCAGCAACCTTACCTTCAAATATAATGGTACCCGTCACATAACTCCAATTAGGAGTGGCAATTACTTCTCCTTTATAGGTGATTGTAGAAGTATGATCTGCCTTTAAAGTTGCCTTCAAGGAATCTGGTGCTATTTCTCCAGATGCGTCTGCATCCATTACATCCGCTACAGACGCGCCTATCCAGTCTCCTAAGAGGGCTCTCTCTTCTTCTGGCAAGAAGTTCTCAGGTTTCGCTGCATCTGTTCCTTCTTTTGCAAGTTTTACATCCATTGAAGTTCCGACAAGCTCTTTCAAGATGCTTTCAAATGTAATCGTATCCTTACCAAGCTTGCCAACCATATCAGTATTTTCAATAGTAAGAGTTAACGTATTATCATCATTTTTCCATTTACCTTCTGCAGTTGTTCCTTCTACGTTTAGTTTCGCCTTGCCTCCACTCATCAATTCGAGTTTGAAGCCAGCCATATCATCACCAGAGAGGGTTACTCCCATGGCCGTTCCACTAACAGCTACGTATTTGCCCACTAAGGCATCGTCCGCTCTTCCACCTGATTTTCCACAAGCTCCAAGCGTGATAAGTAACAGAAGTGCCAATATCAAGCTAAATAATTTTTTCATGTTACTTCCCTTTCTCCTAAAATAGATTTGAAAGTCTATCTCATTCACTCATCTACTTCTAATTAAAACTTGCCTCCTGCACCACCGTGAGTTCTTCCTGATGAAGATGTATGAGTACTGCTACCTCCAGAAGAAGATTTACTCTCTTTGGGACGAGCCACCTTATCAATCGTTTTATATAGAAACTTTTCTTCTGCTTGAGTGATAGTGAGACTATTTTCTACAATATAATTTGTCGCTGCCACATCTGGATCCACACTTTTGAGTTGACCAGCCATACTTGAAACAACTACAAAGGCTGTGACAAGACCTACACCTAGAGATAGGGGCACCCATATCCAACTTATCGGTTCCTTAGGAAGATTCCCTTTGTCATAAGGTTTATCTGTCTTAGCCTGCGTTAAGAACTTATCGCTCAGTTCTGCAAAACTGCTAAATGCTTGCTCATATTCTCCGTTGCTTAGTTTCGGAACGAACCGATTAGACATATATTCTAAACCTGCATCGGTAAATGCTCGAATCGCATAACCTGTTGTGGTGATATGCCAATCCCGTTCCTTCATACTTAACAATAACAATAAACCACTATAGTCCTCACCCTGACCATAACCATTATAGTCAAAATAATCATCTGCAAAGGCTTCTGGTGTCTTCCCTCCCAGATCCTTGACAGTCACAATAACAAGGTCACATTTCTGCCGCTCACTAATCTCATCAAGTTTACTTAATAAATCTTTTTCTTCTGCATCACTCAGTAAATCCGCTTCATCCACGAGACGCTTCAGGGGTCCAAACTTAGCAGCAATAGCAGTCAAACTGCGGTGGGCACTGTCATACCAACTACTATTGCTATGATAAACTCCTTTGATAAAGGTATCCCAAAAATCTCCTAGAAGTTCTTTTGCTTTTCCCTTGTAGCAGATAGTTCTATAATCTTTAGACTTCCCTATTATCAGAAGAATAGCATCTTCCTTCCCTCTCTTGAAGAAATCCGTTGTATATTGAGTTACATCATCATAAGAGTCAGCAATGAGCAGATAAGATTTGAACTGATGCTCTTTGTAAATAGCTTGTGCTTCTTCTTCTAATTTGCTTTTCTCATTGGATGATAGGAGACCGGCCTCATCATAAATTAAAGTTTGACTTGACATGTCAGCTGACACAATCCCAATCAAGGTAAAAGCGAGAAAAACCGCAAGAAGGAATGATAGTAGTTTTTTCATCATATCTTCCTCCTTACATTAGATAAATCAACCAAACAATGCCATAGCAAACAATAGAAGTAAATGCTGCAATCGTCATAAAATAGCGCCAGTAGACTCGTTTATCCAAGGGAAGATTGCCTACAAATTTTCCTGTTTGACCATTCATAGCAAAAACGTACTTTTCATTATCCCAAGTTGTGTTTAACAACCAGACTGGATAAAGGACATACTTGGCTTTGCTATTTTTAAACTCAACATGGCTACTTTCTGGAGTTACCATTGTAAAGCCTTTAACTGTTTCCGCAAATCTATCTTCAGTACTCCTTTTAGCCCGTTTATTAGCGTGGGTGATACTTTCTTCTGCCGTCACATCATAACGCTCGGCCAAATAACCTGCTAAATAGGCTGTTTGAAAGTCAACTGCTTTTGAAACATCAAAAGGTTCAATAGATTCCATCAAGGTATTGTCCATACTCTTAGAACCGTCAACAGGTAGATGAGAAAAGGCTAACTGACCAGAACGAAGGACAGAGTAAAATTCAGTTTGGGTGTAATTGTAATCTTTGTCACTCCAAGTCGTTATCCTAGTTGCTTTGTACTTAATATCCGCATCCGCTTCTGTATTAAATAACCAAAATGGTACGTAAACACCCTTTACTTCATCAATATGGTTCTGATCCTTAAAAATTTTTGGCAATAAACGCTTGCCGAGAAGATGCTTGTTAAGCGCTTCTCTGGCAGCTTTTTTATCCAGTTTAAACGGAATAACCAACTCTGGTTTCAAATCACCTACCAGACGTTCCTTGAGAACAACTGGATTATCACAATAAGGGCAAGTTGTTGCAGCAGTATTTTCATCAGCAATCAATTGTCCACCACAGGAATTGCAAATAAAGACGTTCAGCTGTTCATCATCCTCTTGCCATTCTTCAGTAGAATAGGTTGTTGAAGTTGACTCAGTAGAAGACTGTACTTCTACCAAACCTTCATCCATGTGCTTGAGACTTTCCATTTCATATTCAGAGTCACAGTAAGGACACTTCATTTTTTGGATTTTCGTGTCAAAGGCTAAAGCACCACCGCAACAAGGACATTTATATTCTAAATTATCAGCCATGTCATCATCTCCTCTCCCGATACTAAGCCAATCTAGAGTTGTCTTGTTCTAAAACGTTGACCCGCATTCAGGACAGAATTTCGGTGCCTGGCCAGAATCTGGAACTTTCCAACCACAGTTACTACAGTGTTTTACTTGATGAACTGCAGGTTTTGGACTGCCACAATTTGAACAGAATTTACCTGTATTTGGTGTACCACATGAACAAGTCCAGCTATTGTCCACTGGTTTCGGGCTGCCACACTCTGGACAGAATTTGCCCATAGCCTCATGTCCATTTGGACAAATCCACTTATTGACATTCGGAGTGGCAGTTGCTGCTTGATTGGTTGCTTGTGCTTGGTTTGCTGCCTGTTCTTGTCCCATAGCAAAGAGATTTTGAGCATTCATGCCACCACCTGCATTGGCTGCCATACCGAAGCCCATAAAGCCAGTCATAGCTCCTGCTTCATTACTTGCGGCTGCCTTCATAGCATCTGCCTGTGCACCAACCAAAGTCGCGGCCGCCATAGTCGGATCTTTCATAATAGCAGTACGTTGGGCTTGCTTGATCATTTCAGCATCTTCTTCTGGGAGAGTAACAGAGCCGAGTGCAATGCTAATGACTTTAAGACCACGAAGTTGACCCCATTTTTCTGAGAGAGTTTCATTGAGGGCATTTTCTAATTCTGTATTGTGACTGACAATTTGATTCGGTCTCAATTCCATATCAGATAACTTAGCAAATGAAGGTTGCAAGGCGCTGATAAATTCAGTTTTCAACTGTGAGTCAATTTCTTCACGCAAATACTCTCTTTCAACATTTCCACAAACATTTGTATAAAACAAAAGCGGGTCAACGATCTTATAAGAATAAACCCCTGAGCATCGAACAGAAACGTCAAGGTCTAAACCAATCTTAGAATCTACCACACGAAATGGAATTGGGTTCGGTGTACCGAATTTATTATCAATTAATTCTTTTGTATTAAAATAATACACACGCTGATCTTTGCCAGTATCGCCACCATAAGTGAAACGTTTCCCAATTTGTTTGAAAGTATCCTTGATAGAATTTCCAAGATTTCCTGTAAAAATACTTGGTTCGCTGGAGGTATCATAAGTGAACTCACCTGGTTCGGCACAAACTTCTACAACCTTACCTTGCTCAACAATCATCATACACTGACCATCAGCCACTGCAATACCTGAACCATTGGAAATAATATTATCACTGCCCTTAGTATTGGATGATCGACCAGAGACCCGCTTTTGCCCCTTGACAACCATGACAGATTTGTCCATAGACTCACAATAGAAAAATTCTTTCCATTGATCGGCTAATGAACCACCTACAGCTCCTACACCTGCTCTAATAAGTCCCATAATGCGCCTCTTTTCTTTTGTCAGTGAGACATCAATAACCCCACTTGCCTACCGCCTTTCTATTTAAATAATCCTTTCCACCTCCCATTCATTGTGATTACTGGTATGAGCGATTCTATGCCTATCGACTATTAAAAATATTGTTGACAACTAATCAATTATAAGTCAAAAAAGCCCACTTAGACCCCGACTGCAAGTAGCAAAACATGCGAAGGGAGTCTAGATGAGCCACTTACAGTATAATTCTAGCTGTCATCAGCTACAACTCTCAGTAAGCTAACAAGGAGAGTGTAGAAAGCGAAAGAACGACGTTAAATGGATAATTCTAATATTTATATGATGATGGTGAGGTTCTATCAGCTTGTTTTCAGTAGACAAACTACTCGTAAAACCTCTTAAACAGTATCTTGGACTTTTAAGCACTCAAATGCCACTTAGTTTTTATATATTATAAGTTACATTAAGCGAACGGTAATCTATGTAAATCAGGGTCTCCTAATGATAAATTCCACTAATAAACCACCTTACTTCAAACTCACTTTAAAATGTAACCGTTATCAATTTCTATCTTTATTTTACCTTTTTTTCTAGGATTTTGCATGTTCTATACTGAATTTTTAAAATTTTTAGACGATTGTTTTCATTATGTCTAATTAATTCTCAGAAATCACTATATATAAAAACATGTGAAAGTATAGGCGTTTAGGTTCTACTCAACTTAATAATATTCACCCTGACGGTAGTCCCATGAGTTAAAGGTATCTGACAGGTGCATCATGATTTTATCAATGTCAAGCCCTTTACGGATTACAACTGGAGCTGGTGAAGTTGAACGTGCTCCTCCTTGTTCTGGGATAAGTTTTCCGTCTTTATCAACCATAGAGACCATCACACCTTGCTCGTAGCGAGTTTCGATTGTTTTATCCGGTTGGATTGAAGCAACGTAGTCGTCTGCTTCGATGACAAGGTCCACTGCTCCTTCGATACGTTCTCCGATACCTTCCACCTTACCGCGGTTTCCTTTTCCAGATGGGTTAGCTGATGAAGCATAAACCATCTTACCTTCTTCCCAAAGTTTGGCAGCCAGTTGCTCACCAGCTTTACCAAATTTGATGACAAAACAGCTAGTACCACGAACGTCAGTCATAAGTTCTTCACGGCCATCACCGTATGCTTTGAGTTTTTCAAAAGCTTCTGGTTTCCAAGGAAGGATACAACCGAGGAGAATGTCTTCGTCCCAATGTTTTTGGTAGAAGGCTTCAATTTCTGGGTTGAGTTGTGCTAAAGCGCGTAGCTCGTCCATGCTACCACAAAGTACAACACCTGGTTTGTTACGGTTACGCTCTTTAGCTTCAAATTTGCGTTCAAGACCTGCCTTATCGCTAGTCATGATAATGTAACCAACTTTTGTAGGGCAAACAATACATCCGCCCTCACCTTTTAAAATGTCATAGCCTTCTTGTGAAAGTGTTCCGTTCCATTGAATGTGTTTTGTCATAGTTTTATTTCCTTTTCTATTTTTATTCTATTCCTGCCAATAGGCTGGGCGTTGTTTTTCATAAGCAGCAATCAAGTCTTCATACTGCAAGGTAATACCGATATCATCCAAACCATTTAAGAGCTTGTGTTTCCATTCACTATCGATTTCGAAAGTGAATTCTCCAACTGATGAGATGATTTTTTGTTGTTCCAAGTCCACAGTTACCTGATCGGTAGGTTTAAGTTCGGCTAGTTTCTCTCTAACCTCTCTGGGCTGAACAATAGGCAACATGCCATTATTGAGTTCATTATTGTAATGAATGTCCCCGAAAGAACCTGCAATCACGACCTTAAAACCATAGTCGGCTAGAGCCCAAGCTGCGTGTTCCCTCGAAGACCCCGCCCCAAAGTTATCCCCCGAGATGAGAATACTAGCTTTACGATATTCAGGTCGGTTAAAGACAAAATCTGGATCCTCAGTGTAATTATCGTCCAGATAACGCCAAGCATACATGAGGTACTTACCAAAGCCTTTTTTATCAATTAACTTGAGAAACTGCTTGGGGAGTATTTGGTCAGTGTCGATGTTATCATTCATGAGAGGAACGGTCGTTCCCGTATAAACTGTAAATTTCTCCATATCCTCTCCTTACTGAGCTTCTGGCATCTGCCGAACATCTACGAAACGCCCTGCAATAGCTGCTGCTGCTGCCATGGCTGGACTGCAGAGATGGGTTTTAGCACCAAATCCCTGCCTATCCTCAAAGTTGCGGTTACTGGTTGAGGCGCAGTGAACACCATCAGGGACCTTGTCTGGATTCATCCCTAGGCACATAGAGCAACCTGGGTCTCGCCACTCAAAACCAGCATCTAAGAAAACCTTATCCAAGCCCAACTTCTCAGCAGCTCGTTTCACAGGACGGGATCCTGGAACCACGATAGCAGTTAAGTTAGGAGCTATTTTCTTCCCTTTGACAAATCGAGCAGCCAGTTGCAAATCACTGAGCCGAGCATTAGTACAAGAACCGATAAAGATATAGCCTAGTTCAATGTCCGCTGGCTTTTGACCAGGCTCCAAATCCATGTAATGATAAGCTCGTTCATCGTTCATATCCTTAATTTCTGGGAAGCTACTGTCAAAGTCAACGCCCATAGCAGGATTGGTTCCCCAAGTCACCATAGGAGCCAAGCCAGAGACATCCATCTGGATAACCTTATCATAAACGGCATCACTATCGCTTACAAGCGTCTTCCAGTCAGAAACTGCCTCCTCAAAGTCCTCTGGAACACATTCTCGTCCCTTGAGATAGTCATAGGTAGTCTGATCTGGATTCATAATTCCCATCTTAGAACCAAACTCGATGGACATATTGCAGATAGTCATTCTCTCTTCCATGGTCAAAGCATCAATCGCTTGCCCACGATATTCAACCACATAGCCAACACCACAAGCAACACCGTACTTGGCAATTAAGGCGAGAATGTAATCCTTAGAATAAACTCCTTTTTGAGGGACACCTGTGAATTCTACCAGCATTTTCTTGGGTTTGACCTGCCAGAGGGTCTGGGTAGCAAAGA
Organism: Streptococcus oralis; assembly: GCF_001578705.1. Lineage (GTDB taxonomy): Bacteria > Bacillota > Bacilli > Lactobacillales > Streptococcaceae > Streptococcus > Streptococcus oralis_J. Next base: position 529,962 of record NZ_KQ969037.1, read on the forward strand.
CATGCTCGACTTCACTGGTCCCAATCCCAAAGGCGATAGCTCCGAAAGCTCCGTGAGTAGCAGTATGGCTATCTCCACAGACGATGAATTTTCCTGGTTGAGTCCGTCCTGTCTCTGGACCAACCATGTGAACGATTCCCTGCTTTTCAGAACCGTGGGCAGCATGTTCAATCTCAAACTCCTCAACATTTTCAGCAAGCTTATCAATTTGAGCCTTAGAAATCACATCTCGAATATCGTATATATTGACCGTTGGTACATTGTGGTCAAAGGTTCCAAATGTCAAGTCTGGTCGTCTCAATCTACGACCTGCGTCTCGCAGTCCTTGAAAAGCTTGGGGACTGGTCACTTCATGAATATAGTGCTGATCCACATACATGAGTTGAGGCTGCCCTTCTTCTCCTGTGATGACATGGCGTTCCCATAATTTATCAAAAATCGATTTTCCTGCCATCCATTACCTCCAAATAAAATATAAGGCTACTAGTGTGATTACCATCCCGAGAAACCAAACTGTTTTAAAATACCATTTTCTAGTCTTGTGGTGAAAGGTGATTCCTGCCAACCAGGCACCAAAACCACCATAAGTAAAGGCTAAAATGAGTAAGATTTTCTCTGGGATGCGCCAAGCACCTCTTCTTGCCTTGGATTTGTCAATGCCATAAATCAAGAAAACCAGCAAATTCCAAATCAAGAGGGCAAGTGTGAGTCCTTCATTTATCTTCATAATCTTTCAATGATGGCTTCTGTCATTTCCTTGGTCGAAGCCTGTCCTCCAATATCTCTAGTTAAAACACCAGCCGCTAAACTAGCCTCAACAGCATGCTCGATACGCTCCGCATCCTCATAACGTCCAAAACTATCTCTCAACATCATGGCAACTGATAAAATCATGGAAATAGGATTGGCAATCCCTTGACCAGCAATATCAGGTGCCGAACCGTGAATGGGCTCATAGAGACTTGGGCCATTTTCAGAGTGACTAGCAGATGGCATAACTCCAAGTGTACCTGATAGAACGCTTGATTCATCAGATAAGATATCTCCGAAAAGATTCTCCGTTACAATAACATCAAACTTGGCAGGATTGGTAATCATGAGCATAGCAGCTGAGTCCACCAACTGGTGTTCCAAGGTCACATCTGGGAAATCCTGCGCGACTTCCTCAGCTACTCTGCGCCAGAGTTTTGATGTCGCTAGAACATTTTGCTTATCGATACTAGTAACGATTTTTCTGCGACTTCCTGCGATTTCAAAGGACTTGCGAATAATCCGCTCTACTTCTTCGTAGCTGTAGTCGTTGATATCACGCGCTTTTCGCTCTTCAAGGATATGATCCCCAAAGTAAATCCCACCTGTCAACTCACGCACCACGACAAAGTCTACACCAGCAATTCGTTCGGGTTTGAGAGGTGACAAATGCTTGAGACTATCAAAAATCTTAACAGGGCGAATATTGGCATAGAGATTGAGTTCCTTACGAAGAGCCAGCAAGCCTTGTTCAGGCCGAACCGATGCTCCATCATACTGAGGACTACCGATAGCCGCAAGGAGAATAGCATCTGCTTCTCTACATGCCTTGAGGGTTTCATCAGGTAAGGGATACCCCGCAGCATCAATACCTGCACCTCCAAAGGGGCATCTATCTATCTCATAGTCAAAACCTGTTTTTGAAGCTAGAGCTTCTAGAACTGCTAAACCAGCTTCCATGATTTCTGGACCGATTCCATCCCCTGCTAGAGCTACTATTTTCTTTGTCATAGCCTTCTCCTTTACACACTAGGCATGTCTCGGTAAGAAACGCTACGCCCCATCTCACCAGCATTCTCCTTTTGAACAAAGGTATTGGCATTGATGTAGGCAATAGCCGAAGCCTTCAGTACATCGAAATCAAGCCCTGCTGCGTTAAAGATAGTCTCTGTATCTCTGTTTTCAACAGTGACCAAGACCCGAGCCTGGGCATCAATTCCATCTGTCACCGCGTCAATAGTATAGGACACCAAACGAACAGATTGGTTAAAGAACTTATCGATAGCGTTAAAGATCGCTTCAACGGAACCTTGCCCTGTCGCAATAAATTCGACTTTCTCACCATCCATATTGGCTAGGCTAACGAGCGCTTCAATGTCATTGTCTGCATGAGTTTGAAGTTGTAAATCATCAAAGTGGAAGCCTTCTGGATTTTCAACCATGGTTCCAGCGACCAGAGCGCGAATATCTGCATCTGTGATTTCTTGTTTCTTGTCCGCTAGTGCCTTGAACTTAGCGAAGAGTGGTTTGATATCCTCTTCTGTAAAATCTAGAGCTAATTCTCTTAGTTTTTCAACAAAGGCATGGCGACCTGACAATTTTCCAAGCGGAAGACTATTGCTCTTAACACCAACTAATTCAGGTGTGATGATCTCATAAGTGAGAGGATTTTTAAGAACCCCATCTTGGTGAATACCAGACTCGTGAGAAAAGGCATTTCCACCGACGACAGCTTTATTTTTAGGAACTGGAATACCTGAGAAGCGAGAAACCATTTCTGACGTATTCATTGTTTCATCCAAAATAATATCACTAGTTGCTTGGAAGAAATCCTCACGAATCTTTAAAGCAACAGCTACTTCTTCAAGAGCAACATTACCTGCGCGTTCACCGATACCATTAATAGTTCCCTGGACACGTCCAGCACCGTGTTTAATTGCTGTCAAAGTATTTGCAGTTGCCATACCGAGATCATCGTGACAGTGAACACCAAAGACAACTTTATGATCTGATTTAATATTTTCAGTCAAGTGATCAAAGATACGTGCAAACTCTTCTGGAGTCGTAAAGCCAACTGTGTCAGGGATATTGATATAAGATGCACCTGCATCGACCGCTGTTTGAACGACTTGTAAGAGGAAATCCAACTCTGTTCTAGTCGCATCTTCAGGAGAGAATTCGACGATTTCAAACTTAGAACGTGCGTAAGAAACATGTTCCTTGATAGCTTCTAAAATCTCTTCCTTGCTCTTATTGAGCTTATACTTGCGATGAATCGGACTGGTAGCAATAAAGACATGAATTTGTGGATACTTGGCATCCTTAAGCGCCTCATAACAAGCATCAATATCAGATTTTACAGAACGAGCTAATCCTGTCACTGCTGTTTTTTTCATGACTTTAGCAATTTCTTGAACGGCTATAAATGAATCTGGACTAGCAGCCGGAAAACCAGCCTCAATTACAGAAATACCCCATTTCTCCAACTGTCTTGCAATGGAAACTTTTTCCTTTATTGAGAAGTTAACACCAGGTGTTTGTTCCCCATCACGAAGGCTTGTATCAAAAAATTCAACTGTTCGCATAAGATTTCCCCTTTTCCAAATGTGGTTTTAAAAAAACATCTCGCTCGGGAACCCAAGCGAGATGTTGATTTACTCCCGCTTGGTAAGCCAAACAGGACTAATGCTTCTGCACTAGCCCGAGTACCTCAACAACAAAGCAAATTGATTAAACTTAGCTGTTTTCATGTTTGACTTTCTCCTTCGTTTGATATCTTGTTTAGTATTTTAGCATAGCCAAAAACACTTGTCAAGAAAAAATCCATTATTTTCTGAAAATTTCTTCAGTAAAGAATATTTTGTTAATTAAAAGTATTTGAAAATACAAAGGTATTTCCTTACTTTTTCAAAGTCAAATTCCAACTAGTTTCCAGCAAATCTAGAACTTCTTCATCAGATAAAGTACCATCAAGAGCAAGACTAATCCAGTAGCGTTTGTTCATATGAAAGGCTGGGTAAATTCCCTTTTGCGAAAGCAAGGCAGCTACTTGGTCATGTTTGAGGTTGACTGCTTCCACTAGCCCTTCTCTCCCCTTATCTAGCCTATCCCAAGGAATTCTCATTAAAACAGCATACCACTTTTGATTGCCTTCATGGCGCAATACAGCTGTATCAGGCGACTTTTCCCACAGATACTCCAACTGATTGCCATACTTTTCTTGAACTTGAGCCATGATACGCTTAGTCTGAGGACAGATAAAATCCTGTACATCAAAGCAAGCCTTCCGAATCTGGTAGAGAATCTCCAAACAAGCCTTACGAACACTTCCGACAAAACTTCCCCTCATACTTTCCATATGTACTTGAGGATAGAGGTCACCCGTTTCCTGATCAAAGACCTGAAAACTCACATCATCAGTAGTGATAGAGACTGTCATGAAAAAGTCACCCTGAAAAATCTGGCAACTGTAAGTCCAGACTTCCTCATTTTCTACAAAACCATAGGCATGGGCTTTTTCTTTATTAAACTGATAGGATTTAAAAATTTCAAACATAAGTGAAAACTGCTACCAAAAGCTAGCAGTTCCTTTCTATTTTTTAAAAGACAACCTTAGTTCCATGCAGTTGTGTCACTCCCAACTGTTCGATAAAGGTTTGACGGTTGTCCAAGTCAATCCCCCCACCTGGTAGAATTTCAATTTTACCTTTAGCATGTTCCAAAATTCTGTGATAATGAGCGAAACGTTTCTCTAGCGAGTCACCAGACACCCCAGCACGAGTCAAGATACGAGTGACACCAGCTTGGCTGAGCCAGTCAATGGCTTCCAACTGGTCTTCATCACTTAATTCATCAAAGGCCATGTGAAAGACAATTTCCATTCCTTTAGATGCGGCAATCAGCTTCTCAAGATTAGCCTTATCCAACTTCTTATCAGCAGTTAAAGCCCCAAATACAACCCCTTGACTTCCAGCCTGTGCAATCAAACGAATGTCTTCTAGCATGATTGCTATTTCCATATCAGTATAGACAAAGTCGCCACCACGGGGACGAATCATGGTCATAATGATGCTATCGTAGTTAGCTGCCAGTTCAACCGCTGCCTTGGTCACTCCATAGCTAGGTGTTGTTCCTCCTACTGCTAGATTGTCACAAAGTTCGATTCGACGAGCTCCAGCCTGCATCGCTTTTTCTAGCAAGGTCACATTTTCAGCACAAAATTCGTAAATCATTTGATTCTCCTTGATGTTTTCTTTAAATTTATTATATCATATTGCTTTAAATATGCTTTCATTTTTATCAAGGCAAATAACTACTATTTTTATCTATTCTTTGTCAGGAATGACTTTAAAGAGATAATAGGTGATAAAGACAGTCAGGGCTCCCAGACCGATTTTGACTAGCAAAAGAGGGGCAAAATAAATAGAAATTCCCATCAAGATATAGATAGATACGATGATTTTTTTCTTGCGTTCACGCGCTATAGACTTGGTTTCCCGAAAATCAGCTACATAAGTCTGATAGAGCTTGGTGTGATAAAGCCAGTCTTCAAAACGCTTAGAAGATTTTGAAAAGCAAGCGATAGACAGCAAAAGAAAGGGAGTTGTTGGTAAGAGCGGCAGGACAACACCTACAAGAGCTAGAGCCAAAGAAATAAAACCAATACAGAAATAAATAATGCGCATAACTTCTCCTAGATAAATTACTCTTCCTCTAGTTTCGCATACAGTGAGGAAATTTGTCAAGCTTCAAGTAAAAAGAGCCTGAAATTCATTTTCAGGACTCTGCATTTTATTTGATCTTTTCCTCTTCGTAGTCGCCATTACTACATACAACTTGCTTGCCACCACCACGGACTTTTTTCTCCACAAGGAAGTGTCCGCATTTTGGACAGTCACGGTCAATCGGTTTGTCCCAGGAAGTAAATTCACATTCTGGATAGCGATTGCAACCATAAAAGATACGATTGCGCTTGGTTTTGCGTTCGATGATTTGTCCTTGATGACAGCTTGGACACTCGACACCAATCTCTTTGACAATCGCTTGTGTATGACGGCAGTCTGGGAAATTGCTACAAGCATAGAATTTACCAAAACGACCGAGCTTAATCACCATCGGACTACCACAGACTTCACAGTCAAATCCAGCTGGTTCATCCTTGATCTGAATTTTTTCCATTTCTGCTTCAGCCTTGGCTACTTCTTTAGAGAATGGTTTGTAAAAGGTGTCAATAACACGTTGCCACTGCTCTTTTCCAACTTCGACATCATCCAGTTTTCCTTCCATCTCAGCTGTGAAGGTCACGTTTACGATATCTGGGAAATATTCAACAATGAGTTTATTAACAATTTCTCCCAACTCTGTCGGTTCAAAGCGTTTGGCTACCAGACGAACGTAGTATCGTTTCTGGATGGTTTCAATGGTCGGAGCGTAGGTTGATGGACGTCCAACCCCATTTTCCTCCAAGGTCTTGATAAGCGTTGCTTCTGAATAGCGAGCAGGTGGTTGGGTGAAATGTTGTTCTGGCTTGCTATTGACTTGCTTGACCACATCTCCAACAGCCATGTCTGGTAACATCTTGTTCTTGTCAGAATCATTATAAATAGCAAGATAACCATCAAACTTAACCTGACTACCATTGGCAGCAAATTGGACCCCATTTTGAGACAATTTAACAGCCATGGTATCAAAGATAGCTCCCGTCATCTGGCTGGCCACAAAACGGTTCCAGATAAGGGTATAGAGCTTGAGCTGGTCTTTATCCAAGTACTTAGCGATGCTTTCTGGTGTATTAAAGACACTAGATGGACGAATAGCTTCGTGGGCATCTTGAGCGCCTGAGGCGTTCTTGACCTTGCTACCATGCTTGGAATACTTGCTACCAAAACGGTCGTTAATGTAGCTTGCAGCTTCATTCTGAGCTACTGGACTGATACGAGTCGAGTCTGTACGCATATAGGTAATCAAACCTTGCACACCCGATCCGATATTGATCCCTTCATAGAGCTGTTGAGCCACCATCATGGTCTTTCGAGTACGGAAATTGATTTTGTTAGCCGCATCCATCTGCATGGTTGAAGTCGTATAAGGTAGGGGCGCATTGCGTTTGCGCTCTTTCTTATCTACCTGATCTACTGTAAAATCTTTGCTCGTTAGGTGGGACAAGACTTCTTTGACTTCTTCGTTGGTGGTCAATTTCATCTTTTTGCCATTCATACCATAGAAAGAAGCCTGAAATTGCTTGGTACCCTTCTTAAAGACACCATCAATTGTCCAGTATTCTTCTGGTTGAAAGGCATTGATTTCATTTTCACGGTCAATGATGAGCTTAAGGGCAACAGACTGCACACGTCCTGCTGATAAGCCCTTCTTGACCTTTTTCCACAAAATTGGCGAAATCGAATACCCTACCAAGCGGTCCAAGACACGACGAGCCTGTTGGGCGTCGACCAAGTCCATATCAATCTTGCGCGGTTCTTTAAAGGCATTTTTTACTGCGTCTTTGGTGATTTCATTAAAGACTACACGGTTGGCATCATTCTCATCCAAGTTGAGAATGTGAGCCAAATGCCAGGAAATCGCTTCTCCTTCACGGTCCGGGTCACTCGCCAGAAAGACTTTATTGGCCTTTTTGGCTTCTTTTTTTAAGTCATTGATGAGAGGGCCTTTTCCACGGATATTGATATACTGCGGTTCATAGTTATTTTCAATGTCGACTGACATACTGGATTTCTTCAAATCACGGATATGCCCGACACTAGCTAAAACCTTGTAGTTTCTGCCTAGATATTTCTCAATCGTTTTCGCCTTAGCAGGCGACTCCACGATGACTAGATTTTTTTTAACTGTTGATTTTTTCTTCTTTGTTGCCGTAGCCACACTATCACACCTTTTCAAAGTAATAAACTTTATAAAGTGTAAACCATTTTTCTATAGCTGTCAAGACTTAACTCCTATAGTATAGAAGAAAAGTTTATCTGAGTGAACCATTTCTCCTTAAAATTCAAACTCAGCCAGCACATCTTGACCGCTGGTGACCAGTTTTGCTCCCTCTTGGATCAGGTGGTGACAGCCATCTGAATGGCCATCTAAAATGTTCCCTGGAATGGCAAAGACATCGCGCCCTTCCTCCATAGCACGCTCACAGGTTATGAGACTCCCTGAACGCATTCTTGCCTCTGCTACAATAACTCCTCGACATAATCCTGCTATGATTCGATTTCGAGCTGGAAAATGAAATTTCAGAGGTTGCTCGCCAGGTCCATATTCACTGAGAACCAGATGGTCATTGCCAATATACTCCTGCAAGCGTTTATTGGCTTTAGGATAAAACACATCCAATCCTGTTCCAATCACAGCAATCGTTTTTCCACCATTCTGGAGTGCAGCCATGTGGGCAGCCGTATCAATCCCTTTAGCCAAACCACTGACCACGATTAACTCGTTTTCCAAACCTTGAATGACTCTCTGAACCGACTTTGCACCCTGACTAGAACATGAACGACTCCCTACAACAGCAACCTTTGGAAACTTCAGCAAGTCTAGATTTCCCTTATAAAACAAGAGTGCTGGAGCATCGTAAATCTCACTCAAATCCCAAGGATAACAGTCGTCAAGAATAGAAAAGGATGGAAATTTCTGAAACTCCTTCTCCAACTGCACATCATCTATCTGGAAATAGCGTTCCATAAAGACAGCGGGATTTCTGCAACCAGAGATTTCTGCAATATCACCTAGCAGGAGCTCCTGATCTACAGTCTCATCATATTCAAGGACAGTTAAAATTTGTTGATTGGTCAGCCCTGCTTTTCTCAATTTGTAAATCTCATAGTTTGTGATCTTCATATACAACTCCATTTCTTTTTCTACTCATCTATCTATTCGTAAATAAAATAAAAAGAAGACCAGTTGATCTTCTTTTTTTCATTTATTCAGATTTAGTAGTTGACCAGCTACTTTCAACCATCGGTAAGATTGTTTTTAAAGTTTCTCCATCCCCTTCAAGTGAAACATAGCGGATTTTACCATCATTTGATCGGAAAACCCAGGTAACGAGGTATTTCCCTGACTTAGCAATTGCATTGACAACATAGGCTTCATAACCTCCAATGGTCGATTTGGAGCCCCAAACCTTACTGAAATCAGAGCTTTGTTCTTTGGAAGTTAAAATACTAGCAGAGACAGTCACAATATCCAGTTTAGCATATTTTTCTTCGCTGATATTAAACTGCTCAGCCTTGAAGGTATTAAGTGTAACAATGTTGATATCTGTTCCATCACAATACTGTATATCATTTCCACCTTCTACTTCATGGAATCGAACCCATGATTTGGGCACCTTGACAAAACCATACTCATTCGAGCCGATGATTTGCGTCTCTTCCTTTTTCGCTTCAGAAACAGCAGAACTAGTGCTACTCGTTTCCTGACTACTAGAAGAACTAACAACTGCAGACGAACTTTCTTCGGTTGCTGTTTGTGATTTATTAGAGCATGAAGCTAAAAAAACACTAGCAGTAACAACAGTTCCTAAAATTAATAATTTTTTCATCCTATCACCTTTCCATCTGCATTATAAGAAAAATAGGGACTTCTGTCAAATTCTAACCTAATCGATTCTGTTAGTTTCCGATTTTATAGCTCACATTTAAAGCAAAAACTCTTGAGAAATCTTCAAGAGTTTTGTTTCAACTTTCTATTCTTCATCCATACTCAAAACGCTGAGGAAGGCTTCTTGTGGGACTTCTACTGATCCGATAGCTTTCATGCGTTTCTTACCAGCTTTTTGTTTTTCAAGGAGTTTGCGTTTACGAGAAACGTCACCTCCGTAACACTTGGCAAGTACGTTCTTACGAAGGGCTTTGATATCAGTACGAGCCACGATTTTGTGTCCAATAGCTGCTTGGATTGGTACTTCAAATTGTTGACGAGGGATGATTTTTTTAAGCTTATCAACGATGAGTTTTCCACGTTCGTAGGCAAAGTCCTTGTGAACGATAAAGCTGAGTGCATCGACCTTATCACCATTGAGAAGGATATCCATTTTCACTAGCTTAGATGGGCGGTACTCTGACAATTCGTAGTCAAAACTTGCATAACCACGCGTTGAAGACTTGAGCTTATCAAAGAAGTCAAAGACAATTTCAGCGAGTGGAATTTGATAGATAACATTGACACGATTGTCATCAATATAATCCATGGTTACAAAGTCCCCACGTTTGCGCTGAGCCAATTCCATTACTGCACCAACAAACTCCTGTGGTACCATGATTTGCGCTTTAACATAAGGTTCTTCAATGGTCGCGATCTTAGTTGGGTCTGGGAACTCAGATGGGTTAGACACATCCATAGACTCACCATCAGTTTGGTTAACCTTATAGATAACAGATGGAGCTGTCATGATGAGATCAATATTGAACTCACGTTCTAAACGCTCTTGGATAACATCCATATGGAGAAGTCCAAGGAATCCACAACGGAAACCGAATCCCAGCGCCTGAGATGTTTCTGGTTCAAACTGAAGACTGGCATCGTTGAGCTGCAATTTTTCAAGGGCTTCACGAAGGTCATTGTACTTGTTTGACTCGATTGGGTAAAGTCCTGCAAAGACCATAGGATTCATCTGCTTGTATCCATCTAGCGGTTCTACTGCAGGATTGCTTGCTAGGGTCACTGTATCACCGACACGCGTATCTTGAACCGTCTTGATAGAAGCAGCAATGTAACCAACGTCACCTGTCGCTAGGAAATCGCGACCAACTGCTTTCGGTGTGAAAATTCCGACCTCCGTCACATCAAAGGCCTTGCCATTGCTCATGAGCTGAATCTTATCGCCAGGTTTGACTACCCCATCCATGACACGAACTTGGAGGATAACCCCACGGTAAGCATCGTAGGCAGAGTCGAAAATCAAGGCCTTGAGTGGAGCCGTCACATCACCAGTTGGGGCTGGAACTTTTTCCACAATTTGCTCAAGAATCTCTTCGATACCAATACCAGCTTTGGCAGAAGCTAAGACCGCTTCGCTGGCATCCAGTCCGATGACATCCTCAATCTCTGTACGCACACGCTCTGGATCAGCTGCCGGTAGGTCAATCTTGTTAATGACTGGCAGAATTTCCAAATCATTATCCAATGCTAGATAAACGTTGGCAAGAGTTTGTGCCTCAATCCCTTGGGCCGCATCAACCACCAAAATCGCCCCTTCACAGGCAGCTAGCGAACGCGAAACTTCATAGGTAAAGTCCACGTGCCCTGGCGTGTCAATCAAGTGAAAAATATAGGTCTCGCCATCTTTCGCAGTGTAATTGAGCTCAATGGCATTGAGTTTAATGGTAATCCCACGTTCCCGTTCTAAATCCATGCTATCCAAAAGCTGGGCTTGCATTTCACGACTTGAAACCGTCTCAGTCTTTTCCAAAATGCGGTCTGCCAGCGTTGACTTTCCGTGGTCAATATGAGCGATAATAGAGAAGTTGCGGATCTTCTCCTGTCGTTTCTTTAATTCTTCTAAGTTCATGATGCTCTTCCTTTCAGGGTATCTATTAATTATAAATTGTTTTTAACATTTTGACAAGACCATACCCTGCTAGGAGTACTAATCTTCGGCAACAAAACCATCATTCTCGATAAAGTGGTGTTCTGTCATTCCTTGGTCTGTAAAGACGATTCCATGAAGGACACCACCATAGACAGCTCCTCCATCCATGCCAATCTTGCCATCTCCTGTAATCCAAAGCTCAGCAGTACCACGCTCTTGCTTCAGCAAACCATAAACTGGTGTATGGCCAAAGACAATGGTCTTTCCAGTATGATTTTCAGCTTCGTGGAATGGTTTTCTGAGCCATACTTTCTTATAATCTGTCGTTTCATGCCAATCATCCAAAGTCAAATCAATACCTGCATGAACAAAGATATACTTGTCTGTCTCTACTACAAATGGCATTTGACGAATAAATTCGACCAAGTCTGCTGCTTCTGTCGCAACACGTTTGGCATCTTCTACGCCATCAACTGGTGCATCCAAGGGACGACCTAGGATAGAGTTAATGGTTGTATCACCACCATTACGACGATAATGGTCATAGCTTTCTTCTGGGTCATCAAGCCAAGTTAGAAACATATACTCATGGTTACCTGATAAACAAATAGTTCCTTGATTGTCGACCAGGTCTTTGACCATTTCTAGAACACGGCGACTGTCTTCACCACGGTCAATCAAATCCCCTAGAAAGAGCAGCTGAGTTTGACCATCCCAAGTTTTGAGCAGATCTTCTAGCATACCTGCTTTCCCGTGAACATCTCCAATTACATAATAGTCTGTCATTTATTTCATCCTCGTTTGCAATAATTCTCTGGCTTGGGTAAGGGCAGCTTCTGTTACATTTTCCCCAGCCAACATCTTGGCTACTTCCTCTACTCGCTCTTCTAAAGTCAAAAGGCGAACCGTCGACACCGTTGAGTGCTCATCGCTAATCTTCTCAATAAAGAATTGATAATCCGCGATGGCAATCACTTGTGGAAGGTGAGAGATAGCAAGAACCTGACCATGCTGGCCAATCTTATGAATCTTCTGAGCGATGGCTTGGGCCACACGACCTGAAACTCCCGTATCCACCTCATCAAAGACAATACTGGTCTTGCCTTCCTTACGAGAAAAGGCTGACTTGATAGCTAGCATGAGACGGGATAATTCCCCACCAGACGCAACCTTAACCAAAGGCTTAAAGTCTTCACCAGGGTTGGTGGAAATGTAAAATTCGACCATTTCATTCCCCTCACGACTAAATTTGCCCTTGCTAAAGCGAACCTGGAACTGTGCCTTCTCCATATAGAGATCCTGAAGTTCTTGTTTAATCTCAGCCTCAAGCTGCTGGGCCAAGTCATGGCGAGCAGATGCAAGCTGACCTGCCAAGTCGACAAGCTTGACTTCCAATTTTTTGAGCTCTGCTTCCATGTCTTCGGAAGAAAGGTTATTCCCTGTCAAGAGATTGTACTCATCCGTAATCTTGGCAAAATAAAGCAGGACATCGTCCACAGTCCCACCGTATTTACGGGTAATAGTATTCAGAAGGTCTAAGCGATTCTCAACCTGCATGAGGCGATTACCATCAAAATCCAAGTCCTCAATAATATCTTCCAAACGCTTGCTAATATCTTCTAAAACATAGTAAGTTTCTGATAGAGAACTTGAAATTTCACGATATTCAGGATCGTATTCTTCAACACTCTCCATGTCATTCATAGCGGAACGGACATTTGCTAGGCTAGAAAACTCCTCATTGTCCAACATGGTGTAGGCATTTGTCAAGGTGTCTGCTATGTTCTTGTGATTGAGAAGTTTATCTCGTTCTTGGTTGAGAGCCAAGTCTTCACAAGCCTGCAAGTTTGCTGCTTCAATCTCTGCCATTTGAAATTCCAACATCTCAATGCGAGCCTTATGTTCCTGCTGGTTTTTCTTGACTTCCAAAACCTGCTTGCGCATTTTGCGATAGGCATCAAAGCTCGTCTGATAGGTCTCCTTCAACTCCAAGAAAGCAGCATCACCAAACTCATCCAACATCTGGATGTGCAGTTGAGGACGCATTAACTCTTCTTGGTCATGCTGACCATGGATATCTACAAGGTGTCGCCCAATAGCACGCAAGACAGAAAGATTGACCATCTGGCCATTCACACGACTAACACTACGACCGTTTTGCAGAATTTCACGCCGTATGATGATCTCATCTCCCAATTCTAAACCTTGCTCATCAAAAAGTTCCTGTAAAAGGCGACTATTTTCAACTGAGAAAAGCCCCTCAATCTCCGCCTTTGGCGCACCGTAACGAATAACGTCTGTCGTTGCACGAGCCCCCAACATGAGATTCATAGCGTCGATAATGATAGACTTTCCAGCACCCGTTTCCCCGGTCAAAACAGTCATACCCTTTTCAAAATTGAGGGAAATCGCCTCAATAATGGCAAAGTTTTTTATCGAAATTTCAAGTAACATATAAACCTACCAATTTTTTACTTGTTCAAACATTTCCTTGGCGTCTTCTTCATTTCTCAAGATAATCAAAATTGAGTTGTCGTCTGCCAGACAGTTGAAAATTCTCTCTGAGAAAGTATTCATCAGCTGACTCTTGACAAAGGCAGTATTCCCAGGAATGACATCCAGATTGATCATATTTCCCATGCGCTCAGAACCTATTATGTTATTCTCAGCCAACTGCAAACTTCTTACAATTGTTTTTGGCAATTCATAGATGTATTTATTGTTCTTCAAGGGAATTTTTACGATACCCAGTTCCTTAATATCTCGTGACACCGTCGCTTGAGTGGCAGAGATACCTGCTTCTTTTAAATGCTCAACGATTTCTTCCTGAGTCCCTATTTGATAATCCGTAACAAATCTTCTAATTTTTTCAAGTCTTTCTTTTTTATTCATCTTTAAATTCTCTATGTGCTCTCTCTACAACTTTTTCTATTTCAGGGGCAACTTGGTTACTTGCTCCCTCTTCCTTTTTCAAATATGCCAGAAATTCAATGTTTCCATGTCCACCTTGGATTGGTGAATAGTCTAATCCAAGCACTGAAAAACCTTGATCAACTGCCATAGCAGTGACTGATTCAAGGACAGTTTGATGAATCTTGGCATCGCGAATGATTCCATTTTTTCCGATTTGCTCACGACCTGCTTCAAACTGAGGCTTAATCAGAGCTACAATTTGACCTTGATCAGCCAAAACACGATGCAAGGCTGGTAAGATCAGACTCAGGGAAATGAAACTCACATCAATACTGGCAAAGCTCGGTTCCTGCTCAAAATCAGTCTTTTCAGCATAACGAAAATTAAACTGCTCCATGCTAACAACCCGAGGATCTTGACGCAATTTCCAAGCTAACTGATTGGTACCAACATCCACCGCATAGACAAGCTCGGCACCATTCTGCAACATGACATCGGTAAATCCTCCAGTAGAAGCCCCAATATCAATCGTTGTTTCCCCATCCACTGACAAATCAAAGACCTGCAAGGCCTTTTCAAGTTTGAGACCACCACGACTGACATACTTGAGTTTTTCACCCTTGAGTTTCAGCTCAGTGTCATCAGGAATTTTCTCTCCTGGTTTGTCAAAGCGTTCTCCATTAAGGACTGCTACGACTAGGCCTGCCATGACACCGCGCTTGGCCTGTTCTCGCGTTTCAAACAAGCCCTGTTTATAAGCTAGTACATCCACTCTTTCCTTAGCCATTGATTCTCAAACTTTCTACTACTCTTACAATTGATTCTGTTTCAAAGGGAACCTGCTGGGCAATTTCTTCTAATTTTACATTAGCTTGATCCAGAGTTTGGTTACAAAAAGCAATCGCCTCCTCCAAACCCAACAAGGCTGGATAGGTTGACTTTTCTGCCTGCAAATCCTTTTGTGGAGTCTTCCCGATTTCCTCAAAACTAGCTGTCACATCCAGCACATCATCTCGAACTTGAAAGGCCAGCCCAATCAATTCACCAACCGTTTTCAATTTTGCTTGGATTTCAGGCGCCAATTCTGCTATGATAGCGGCGGCTTGGAAAGGATAGGCTAGTAATTTTCCAGTTTTATTGGCATGAATGGTCTGAAGTTCTTCCAAGGACAAGTGCTGGTGTTCGCCCTCCATGTCCAGAACCTGCCCTGCAACCATGCCCAGACTACCTGACGCAAGGGATAAGTTGGCAATCAAGTCCACCTTGATCTGACTTGGCAAATCTGCCAGAGCTATCAAGGCGTAAGGATCTAGGAACAAGGCATCTCCTGCCAAAATCGCCATAGCCTCGCCGAATTTCTTATGATTTGTCAAGCGTCCCCGACGATAATCGTCGTCATCCATAGCAGGTAGATCATCGTGAATCAAACTTCCTGTATGAATCATTTCCAAGGCCGCAGCCACCTGCGCGTGAGCTGGTTGGATTGCGACCTGCAAGGCTTCCAAAACTTCTAACAAGAGAAAAGGCCGAATACGCTTGCCACCAGCATGAATGGAATAGAGAACAGCTTCTCGTAAACTAGAAGCAAACTGCTGGTCTCCATAAAAATTTTCCAAAGCCGACTCGACAAGAGCTAATTTTTCTTGCTTCTTCATTCAAAATCACTTTCTGTTCCGTCTTCTTGCATGACCTTGACCAAGGTCTTTTCAGCCTTGTCCAGCGTCGCCTGAAGTTCTTTTGACAAGACCATACCCTTTTGAAAGGCAGCAATCGCATCTTCCAGAGCGATTTCACCATTTTCCAAACTTTGGACAATGGTCTCCAGTTCTGCTAGATTTTCCTCAAATTTCTTTTGTTTTGACATCTTTAACCTCTAATTCTACCTGACCATCTCGCATCAAAAGCGTCACTTGGTCTTTTTTATTCAACATCTCAACCGAATCGACTACGGACTCATCTTTTTTGACAATAGCATAGCCACGCGCCACAATTCGGCTAGTATCCAACATCAGCAAAGCTTCTGAAAGGCGCTTGACCTCAGCAACCTTGGCATCATAAACCAGCGCCATTTGGCTACGTAAGAACTTGTCCAACTGGCCTAGACGGTCTTGATAGCGTTGGATTTTTGTATCAGGTGATAATTGTACCAGTTGGTGTGTCCTTGCTTGGACAACTTGTTTGCTATCGGAAATCCGCGTTCGCAAACTTTGTTTTAATAGTAGTTGCAGTTGATCCAAGCGTTGCAAATAACCGTCATACAAGCGCTCTGGCTGTCTAAAGATAACAGACTGACTGCATTT
The DNA here is from genome assembly GCF_001578705.1 of Streptococcus oralis. Classification (GTDB taxonomy): domain Bacteria; phylum Bacillota; class Bacilli; order Lactobacillales; family Streptococcaceae; genus Streptococcus; species Streptococcus oralis_J. The sequence continues at coordinate 546,465 of NZ_KQ969037.1, forward strand.
CTTCAAAGCTTCTTGTTTCTTAGATAGGACATTTTGGACTGCTGTTGCCATTCGTTTTTCTTGATTTTGCAAATGAGCCAAGAGATCCAACTTGGTTACAGGTGTTGCCAGTTCTGCTGCAGCCGTTGGTGTCGCAGCCCGACGATCCGCCACAAAGTCTGCCAAGGTCACATCCGTCTCATGCCCCACACTAGAAATGATTGGCAAGCGAGATTCAAAAATAGCTCGTACCACAATTTCTTCGTTAAAGGCCCAGAGATCCTCGATAGAACCCCCACCACGACCAATGATGAGGACATCTAGATCCTCATGCTGATTGGCACGAGCAATATTCCCTGCTATTTCCTCAGCAGCTCCATCTCCTTGCACCTTGGTCGGATAGAGGAGAATATCCACACCGGGAAAGCGTCTGCTCACGGTCGTGATAATATCTCGAATAACGGCTCCACTGCGACTGGTTACTACACCGATTCTCTTAGAAAATTGGGGCAGGGGTTGCTTGAAGCGTTCTTGAAACAGGCCCTCTTCTGTCAATTTTTTCTTGAGTTGTTCAAACTGAATCGCAAGCGCACCAACTCCATCAGGTTCAGCCTTCTCAATGATGATGGAGTAGCTCCCGCTCGGTTCATAAACCTGAACTCGCCCAATTACATTGATCTTCATTCCCTCTTCGAGGTCAAAACCTAATTTCTGATAAATCCCTGACCAGATGGTCGCTTGAATAACTGCATGGTCGTCTTTTAGGGAGAAATATTGGTGAGTAGGTCGTTTACGAAAGTTGGAAACTTGACCAGTTAAATAGACCCGTTCCAAGTAAGGGTCTTTATCGAATTTCATTTTCAGATACTTGGTCAAAGTTGTTACCGATAAATACTTTTCCATCTCCACCTACTATTCATTTTCTTGCTTTTCCATGGGTATTATTATACCAAAAATATGCTTAAAAATCTCTTTTTTCATACCGAAACTAAAGGAAAAATAGAAAAAGGAGGCCAAGCCTCCTCGTCTGATTATTTGCTGTTACGAGCTTCTTCCAAAATCTTTGCAATCTTGGTTGTCAACAGGTCGATAGCCACGGTATTGCTGACTCCCTCAGGAATGACGATATCCGCATACCGCTTAGTCGGCTCGATAAACTGGTGGTACATGGGTTTGACCACACCCAAATACTGATCAATAACACTATCTAGACTACGGCCACGCTCCTCCATATCACGCTTGATACGACGAATAATGCGCACATCATCATCTGTATCTACAAAAATCTTAATATCCATCAAATCGCGCAAGCGCTTGTCCTCTAAGACCAAAATCCCCTCAACGATAAAGACATCTTGAGGCTCCTGACGATAGGTCTTGCTACTCCGTGTATGCGCTGTATAGTCATAAGTCGGAATGTCCACTGGACGCCCTGCCAACAATTCCTTAATCTGCTCGATCATCAAATCTGTATCAAAGGCGAATGGATGGTCGTAGTTGGTTTTGACACGCTCTTCAAAGGTCAAGTGAGACTGATCCTTGTAGTATGAATCATGCTCAATCATGGAAATCTTTTCATCAGGGAAATGCGATAAAATGGCTCTTGAAACACTGGTCTTACCACCACCAGAACCACCTGTCACTCCGATAATGATTGGTCTATTTTGCATGCTATCCTCCGTTTTTTTATCCGTCGTCTATTCTATCATATTTTTTGCAAAATTTATAGTCTGATTTGGATAGTCTAGGGGGAAACGATTCCATCCCCACACTCCGGTTAGATTAGCCAAAAACCTTTCTTGGTTTGTAGAAATTGCCCCTTTTTTCTAGAATTGCTAGCAATGTATCTCCCTCAAAGGCAGCCAATTCCTTATCCGACTGATCAAGCTCGATAAAACGACCAAAGCGCACTTCTTTAGCCTCTTCTGGACTTAGGAAAACTTTAACAAGATCCCCCGTACCAATCTCTAGAGGATGGAGAAAGTCCAGTTGACCAGCCTCCATTTTTTCAGCAATTTCTTCCAAGGTCAAGGCATCTTCTAGCTGTAAACCTGCAGCACTAGTCCGTGTCAGGTGAGACATATGAGCTGCATAACCAAGCTTCTCTCCCAAATCAACTGACAAGGTACGGATGTAAGTCCCTTTACTGCATTTCACACGAAAGGTAAAACGTGCAAGATAACCCTCATAAGAAATCGGACTTGTTCGATCAAATTGATAAATGGTCACCTGACGTTCTGGACGTTCCACTTCCTGACCAGCACGCGCATACTCATATAGCTTGCGGCCATTGACCTTGACAGCCGAATACATAGGCGGAATCTGTGTAATAGGCCCAGTAAAGCTCGCAATCGCTTCATCGACAATGGTTTCATCCAAGGGCGACAAAACAGGGGTCTCTGCGACCACTTCCCCACTAGCATCCTCGGTCGTTGTTGAATAGCCAAGAGTGATTTCTCCCTCATAAACCTTGCCCTCATCTTGCATAAACTCGACCATGCGTGTCGCCTTACCAACCGCAATAGGCAAAACACCCACCACATCCGGATCCAGCGTCCCACCATGACCAATTTTCTTGGTTCCCAAAATCTTACGCAGTTTAAAAACCGCATCATGCGAGGTCATCCCCGCTTCTTTTTTTAAGTTGATAATACCGTTCATTTGTTACTTTCTAATTCCCTTTTCACTTTACATCAACATATTCTATCTTAGACAGATTTTAAAACTATATCAGCTCATTTTTCTAAATTCTTCCTAGCTTCCTGAACATAAAAGAGTTCTGGATTTTCATGGGCGATACTTTCAAACAAACTACGAGCACGAGCTTCATCTCCTTTTAGCTGAGCATTGAGAGAGCCGTAATAAGAAAACATGATT
>NZ_KQ969037.1:549885-551218 GCF_001578705.1 Streptococcus oralis
AGTGGTGTCGAAGTAGTCATTCGCTTCTTGATTAAACACAATATCTTTTATGGCTTGGGCTTGAGCAACGAGTTTAGCCTTACCACCTTTCGAATCTGGTGCCTTGGACAATTGTTCCTCAAAGAAAGTGATAGCTGGTTCATCTTGAAGGTAAGTAGAAGATAGAAATTCATAATATAATTTCTTCAATTCAAATTTTTCTCTATTTTTTTTAGAAATACTAGAAAAATTGATATTTGAAAATTGACTAAGCGCTAATAAAAAATCTCCTCTCAGGTAAGCTAATTCTCCTTTGATTAGTTCTAAACCAACCTCGTAAACCTTCTTATTAGGCTTATAAGAATGATGAACACTATATTCAAAGAAAGATTGATATTTTTCAAAATCCATCAAACCTTCTTTCCAATGAAGTATAACTTTACCAATTAATATGCCCAATAAGTATCCTAAAAACAAAAATAGTAAAGATAAAAATAGCAAAAAACGAACTGCAAAAATATTTTGTTTAAACAATAAAAACAAACCCAAAATTGCCAAAAAAACAGAAATAGTAACTGAAAATCTAGATACTTTACTGATATAAAAAGTGATTTTTGCATTTTTACTGGCCAACTTATTAATTAAATCTTTCATCTTTTTTCTCCGAACTTTTATCTTCATTAGATAGCAAAGCAATACCAGTTAGAACCGCTATCACACTACCTATAGCAGCTTCAACAGGAGCAAAAGCTATTGCCACAGTAACTACAGTAACAAATGCAACTCCATAAAAAATAAACTCAGCATTCTCAAATGTCCTTTGGAGATGATCCACCTTCCTCACTCCCGTCTCATTAGTCGTCTTAACTGTCGCGTAGTCTTGTTTGACCTGATTATGTTCCTTCACATAGGTGACGCGGTAACCATTCTCTGACTTAGTCCCAACCTCAAGAGAGCGATTCTTATAGCCAAAGCCAATGGAAAGGTTGGGCGCAAGTTTGCTATAGCTTGAACTAATCTTGTCTGCTAAACTGAACTCACCCGTTATAGAATAGTCCTTCAGCCCTATCTTCGTCTTATAATTGGCCTTTTCTTCTAGAAAATCTGTACTCAGCCCTCCAACGCTATACTCTCCTTCTTGACTTAACTTACCATCTTTATATTTAGTGTTAAAAGTGATGGCACTTTCCCCTTTGAAGTGACCTTTTATCTGGATTTTGCTCTTAAGGTAGTGTTGACCGTCGTCATATACTGTTATCTCCTTCTCAAACGTAACTTCATTCCCTTTCAAGAAATCAATCAGCTCCTGAGGTTTCTTACCGCCATTCCCATGGGAGGCAAGAGAGATCGTACG
>NZ_KQ969037.1:551820-593369 GCF_001578705.1 Streptococcus oralis
GTTGAGGGCTCCGTAATAAGAAAACATGATTCGAGCTAGATTACTTTCTGGTTCAGTGGTGTCGAAGTAGTCGTTCACTTCTTTATTGAACACAATATCTTTTATGGCTTGGGCTTGAGCAACGAGTTTAGCCTTACCATCTTTCGAATCTGGCGCCTTGGACAACTGTTCCTCAAAGAAAGCAATATCTTGCGCATCTTGAAGATGGATGGAAACCAACAATTGACCATAAGTTAATCTTAGGAATATGTCTGTACTAAATCTCTTCCAAACTTTTTTTAAATTAATTTTTTCAAAATTTTCTTTCGCAGCTTGAAAATCTCCTTTCAAATAAGTCACTTGTCCCTTAACAAAATGGAAATTTTCTTGGTACGTTGCTCTATAGGGCTTAATAGATTTTTCAGATTGAACCCTAAACATGTCTTCATAGAGTTTAAGATTAATAGCATCGTTTAACATTAGATAAACAACTTTGCTAGATATAAATCTTAAATAAAATACAAAGACGAGAGCTAAAAAGTCAATAACTAATAATATGAGTCCCAATATTTTCAAATTACTTTGAAATACTAAAAATAGTGCCATCACATCAACAGCCAAGACTAAAAATAAGCAAATTAGAATAGCCCTATCAAGTTGTAGAAGAGTGTTTTCTGCCTCCCTACTAACTATTTTTTCAACTAATTTCATATGTTACTCCCCTTTATTATTAAAAATAGATATTCCAATAAGGATGCTAGTTAACCCTCCTAGTAATTTTAGAGTTCCAAAAGCAGTTAGAGCAGCGATAGCTGAAGGAGCAAACGCTACAGCGGCACCTATAGCAATTACTGCACCAAAAGCTATTGCTACCGACTCAACTGGATGCTCTGCGACATAGTCAAATGTCCTTTGGAGATGATCCACCGTTCTCACCCCTGTTTCAGTGGTCGTCTTAACTGTTGCGTAGTCTTGTTTGACCTGGTTATGTTCTTTTACATAGGTGACGTACGGTAAGAACTTATATCAGTTTTATCTTTCTAAATAGCTCTTCGTTTCCTGTACATAAAGTTGTAAATATTTAATGTAGACATACGACTATTTTAAAGTTATTTCATATTTAAGGCTACTCCCCCTTCAGCGCTTCAAATTTCGCTTTCATGGTTGGATTTTTTCGGGTCAATTTTTTAACCGAAACATCTTCCAATTTGTTATTAGCGAGGCGGAGTTGGTTTTCGGATGTGGTCAGGAACTTCTTGACTTCTTCCATACGCTTAATTGCTTTATCAATTTCATCGATGGCTTTGCCAAAGTTGGTCGAAGCTGAGTTGTAGTTCTTGGCAAAAGCTACTTTGAAGGCATCCAAGTCTTCCTCAAAGTGTGTAATATCAATATTCTGCTCACGAACCAAGGCCAACTCTTGCTTGTATTTGAGAGAATTAAGCGCTGCATTTCGCAAGAGACCAATCAACTGGATAAAGAATTGAGGACGTACCACATACATCTTTTCATACTCGTGGCTGACGTCAACAATCCCTGTGTTAAAGTAGTCGTTATCTGCCTCAAGCATGGTCACCAAAACGGCATATTCACAGTTTTTCTCCCGACGGTCCTTGTCTAATTCCTTATAAAAATCTGCATTTTTGTGCTTCTTCTCCGTCCCATCCGCTTCGTTTTTCATTTCAAACATGATGGAAATAATTTCCACTCCATTTTCATCACACTCACGGAAGATAAAATCTCCCTTAGACCCGCGCGCAGAGACCTTGTTATCCTTCTCAAAGTAGGCATTTGGAAAGGCAAAACTGCGGACCTTGTTAAACTCACTCTCTGCATACTGTTCCAGACTTTCCCCGATAGCTTTTGTAGATTGTTGAGCTTTGAAGTTCTTATAAAACTCTACTTGTTCACTAACTGCCTTGAGCTGGGCTTCGTAATTTTGCTTGAGGGAAGCTAGAGATAACTCATTTTCCTTTTCTTGCAAGAGGAGCTGATTTTTGACTTGATCCCGTTCTTTTTCTAGGTCAGAAAGGGTCTTTTGCAGTTGATTTTCATGCTCCAAACGTAAGATAGTCAATTGGTTTTCTAAGGTCTGTACTTTCTTGTCCTTAGCCAATAAGGCCTGATGACCTGTTTGTTCAACCTCTTTCTTAGCCAGTTCTTTCTCTGTATCAAAGTTTTGGATTTGACTCTGTAATTGCGCGATTTCTTGGTCTTTTTGAGCCAGTTTAGTCTGTTGTTCATTCATAGCCTTCTGCTCAGCCAAGGCCAGCTCCTGCTTCATGCGATCGTGCAATTCCTTATCAAACTCAGCCGTTCTCACTTGGGATAAAAGTTCGGCATACTGGTTCTCATTTACTGTAAAGACTTCCCCACAGTTGGGACATTTGATTTCGTTCATAACTTTCCTCTTTCTAGACTTCTTTATCCATTATATCATGCCTTAGGGAAAATCAAAAACAGTGAGTCGAAACCCACTGTTTATCTGTTTACTTTATACTTTTTCCAAGGCCAAGCGCAAATCTTCAATCAAATCCTCTACATTTTCAAGTCCGATAGACAAGCGGATTTGGTTTGGTGTGACACCTGCTGCTTCTAGATCTTTTTCTGACAACTGACCGTGAGTGGTTGTCGCTGGATGGACAACAAGCGATTTGGCATCTGCAACGTTTGCTAGGTCAGAGAAGATTTCAAGATTATCAATCACCTTGCGTGCCTCTGTCTCTCCACCTTTGACATGGAAGGTAAAGATTGAACCTACACCTTTAGGAAGGTATTTCTCAGCCAAGGCATGATAAGGACTGTCAGCTAATTTTGGATAATTTACTTTCTCAACCTTAGGATGGTTAACAAGAAAATCAACAATTTTCTCTGTATTTTGAATATGGCGTTCTACACGAAGCGAAAGGGTTTCAAGTCCTTGGAGCAAGAGAAAAGCATTAAATGGTGACAAGGCAGCACCTGTATCACGAAGCAATTGGACACGAACAGCGATAATAAAGGCTGCTGCACCCACATCCCGAGTATAGCTCAAGTTATGGTAACTTGGGTCTTCCTCAACAAATTGAGGAAATTTCCCTGAAGCTTCCCAGTCAAAACGGCCGCTATCAACAATGACACCACCAATAGTCGTACCATGCCCACCGATAAACTTAGTTGCTGAATGAATGGCAATATCTACACCGTGAGAGAAGACGTTAATCAAATATGGTGTGGCAAAAGTGTTGTCTGAAACGAGAGGAATCTTGTGTTTATGCGCAATCTCAGCCAATTTTCCCAAGTCAGGAATATTAATCAAGGGGTTGCCCAAGGTTTCAATCAAAACAAGCTTGGTATTGTCACCGATAGCTGCTTCCACTTCCTCCAAATTATCCACATCGACAAAGGTTGTTGTAATCCCATAACGAGGAAGTGTTTCTTTCAAGAGGTTGAAGGTCCCACCGTAAATAGTTGACGCAGCCACCACATGGTCACCTGCGTGAGCAAGCGCCAAAATAGTGTAGGTTACAGCAGCCATACCAGATGCTGTCGCTAATGCTCCAACACCGCCTTCAAGAGCAGCGATTCTTTCCTCAAAGGCTGCTGTTGTAGGATTGGTGATACGAGTATAGATATTGCCTGGTTTTCTCAAGGCAAACAAATCAGCACCTTCCTGCGTGTCATCAAAAACGAAGGATGTTGTTTGATAAATCGGTACTGCACGAGACTTGGTCGCTGGATCAACGACTTGCCCAGCATGTAATTGTAGGGTTTCAAATTTAAAATCACGAGTCATAAGACGTCCTCCAAATAGCTTCATTACGGATATTGTATCATCTTGTACCAGTCTTTTCCAATACAGTTTTTCTATATTTTGATATAAGGAACAACTATGACTAGTCATACACATCAAACAAAAAAGCACGATTAACTCGTGCTCATTTCTTTAATCGACATAAGTATCTTCGTTTTTATTGAGGAAGGCGTATGGTAAGCCCATCAAGAGACCTCCTCCGATAAAGTTCCCGACAAAGGTTACACCCCAGTGGCGAAGGATATTAGGAATGTCAAAGTTTGCAATTGAATCCGCTGCAACACTGAATTTAACAATCGCAAAAGAAGCAAAGTTCGCAGCAATGTGTTCGTTTGTTAAGAATACAAACATGTAAATTGCTGATAAGACAAGCCAAAGTTTGGCTCCACCGTCTTTGACCAAAACAAATGAAAGAATGGCAATGTTTACAAAGATATTGGCTAAAATACCTTCAAGCAAGACTAGCTCATTGGAACGACCTAATTTCATCTCTACAACTCCTGAAATGAAGCTATTATGTGTTAGATTTGCATAGGCTGCTGAGTGGGCAAAGCCCCAACCTGCTATCAAAGCTCCGATGAGGTTGAACAAGGTACAGTAAAGTAGAATCTCAGCCGTTTTTCTCCAAGAAATTTTCTTCAAAAAACTGCCAGCTGTCAAAAACATCATATTTGAAGTTACTAGCTCAGCATTCAAGAAAACAATGTAGGCCAATCCCCAAGCAAAAACGAATGGGAAGAGGAAACGTCCACTACCTGGTGCTATTTTATTAATCAAGTCAGCACCGATTGCCCCTGCACCTGTACTAAATGTTAAGAAAGCTCCTGCAAACATGGAACGAATCGCATACTTAAACTTGCTTTGGCTATAAAGACTTTCTTTCTTCTTACAAGCAAATTCAATCTTTGAGATAAATTCTGAAGAGACCATAAAAAACTCCTAAAACTTTTATTTGTGAATATTATAACATAAAACACGCAATTTGAAAAGCCTTTCTTGTATACGTTTTCTACAAAGAAAATCAAGGCATTGGGGGAATTCCATAAATCTCTCCTTTACCCATTAACAGAAAAACATTTCAATGTTTCAAATTGATCATCCAAAAATTCAAACTCAAATAGGTGCCAGTCATCGAAGGTTTGCTCACAATAACTAACTGTTCCTTGATTGTAGTCAATGATAGGTTTTCCCAGCTTGTTCTTCACATCTTCCTCGCTGACTGCTCCATACATTTCCTTAAGATCAGCTAGCATGAAGTTGATAATTCTATTGAGATTTTCCTGATAATTTTTTGATAACAGTTCAACTTTATCTATAAAGTCACAATCAGGCTCTTCGTCCCAAACAAAGGTCACTCCCTCATGCTCATAAGTGTATTGCTGTAAACTCTCATCAAAATTCATTGTTCACTCTCCAAATCATTATCATTTACTAAAAATTTATTAACATTAATCAAAATGTTCAAATGATTTCATAAAAATGTCTTCCACACACGCGTACGATAAAATAACAACACTTGCAATGATTAGAAGATATCATCATAATGTTCACTCGCTTTTTGCACAAACTCGAAAATATTCAAAGATATGGGTTTCATTTCCAGTGAACCTAATGCCCCCAAATCATTCATATAAATAGTGTCGTCAGAATCTTTCTTTATAAAAAAAGCGACATCCCCATCTTGCCCAATCAGGAAAAAATCAGGTTCCCACTCTTCTATTTGGTAGGTGGAGTTTCTTTCTAGCAAATCTAGTCTTGAGTATAAGGTGATGCCTGTATTCTCTATTACCAACTCTCCTGCTTTATCGATTTTACTCAAGAATTCTGCGTATAGGTTTGGAAGTACCAAGTCGATCTGATTATTCATTGTCAACTCCTCATCTATTTTTCCTACTGCGAAAGTCCTATATCTCATCTTCACCTAGTTCTCTAAAATGTGAAATATGATATCCAAAATAAGACTTCCCCGATTTTCCTATGAAGATTCAGTGTTCAGTCATATTGGCAATTTCTCCCAAGAATATCATAGGAAGATCCTTGTCAAATGGAAAACTACTTGTTATGTCTTCTTTGAGCGTAACTAAAGACTTTTCTCTTAACTGACTCATTATCTATCCTCTCTTATACTAGACATCCTTCGGTTGCTTACGATAAATCTTTTAACCTACTGACCAGTTTCCTTTCACATTAAAAAGATGCTATTAAAGTTGAATGATCATCTTGCAAGTATCATACATTATCAAATTTTATAGTTTTCAATTTCTTCTCTACTCATACCTACAAGTTCTGTCGTCCACAAGCCTACAATGTCCGACAAGACTGGATCGCAGGTGTACTTTTCTTCCCCATCGATATACTTACAGGAAAGGACAGGCTTCCTTGTCGCCGCTTGATAAAATGTCATGGCTACTTTTTCTAGTTTTTGGGGATTGAAATCAAGTGATAGTTTTTGAGCCATATTTCCTCGTACCAGATCCCAATTTTCCTGCTTAACCTGATAGCTTTCTCGTATTTTAGACACATAGCCCCTACAAAATGCTTTCAATAAGTCTGTGTTCTGATAAAGATACCGACAACTAAAATCCGAAATACAACCTGCGTGAAGTAGGAATGTCAGTAAGTCATCCAGACTTTCTGCTACTCTCCCCACTTGGCCCTCACTTCCGATAAAGCCTATGCTGTTATCTTAGAGAAAAACATATTCTCCCCCACTACCGTCTTGAGCAAAAGCCTTACAGGCAAGAGAGTACTCCTCATTGTTCCCTGAAAACTGGACTTCACTTATCTTGTCATAAAAATAAATATCACATTCAGTCATCAGTAAGGTCCTTAACTGTTCATTTTCTCTGACTTCTTGTAGCTTATCCATGATCATTCCTTTCTTAAACTAAACACTTATCCATCTATTACAATTCTAATATGGTAGTTTTTAGTTTCATTCTTTAGATTCTTCACAAGCAGATCATTCTGTTTTGATTGTCCGAAGAAAAAACTGACAGCTTTTCCATCTTTTCTTTCGATACACAAATGATACCTTGCCCCATTCAATTTGACACTTCGAATATATTTGACTTCAATCATTTTGATGTTATTCAGCGGAATGATTCTCTTCACAAATACAAAAGCATTGTGAATATAAAGTCTCCCATTGGCAATGTGAAACGGGGCAAAAAAATCACCACCACTACGACGGACAATTATAAAACGACGCCAAAGGATTAGTAAAAGAATAGCTGCCAATAAATAAATGGAAAAACTAAAGACAGGATTTTTCCACAACGTTTTCATTCCAATCCAAAGATATTCGAACATGCATTATTCTCCTTTGACCGACGGTTCTATCTGACAAAAACCAGTGAAAAATACAATTCACTGGTTTTTTAGGTTAATAACGTTGTTTATATGGCTGATTAAAGGCGCTTAGGATATCATCAGATGTTTCAGAATAAGCTTTAACTTCTTTAAAATCACCTTTAACAATAATCCGCTCTGTCGCATTATAGTCCACACAAGTTACCAGCGTAATCTCCTTAACTCCTTCATGATCCTCGATTTCATCTACCCGATCGGGGGTTACGTGCTTCACTTCACGAATCTCATAGGTGTATACTTTATCTTTATCAGTCAGATAGATTTTCATCCCCGCTTTGGCATTGACCAAAGGTGAGAAGAGCATCTGACTCGCATTTTCAGCAGTAAAGATATGGTGACTAGCTAGAGAATAGTTGCCCTCCCCCATTTTCTGATTTGCTTTCATGGTTCCTGCTCCGTAGAACAAGTTTACATTATCCAAACCTTTAAAAATAGGCAGGTTAATCTCTACTTCAGGAATGGCAATCCCTCCGATAACTGGAAGTTGCTGAGAATCCCACTGGGCAGCTAACACCGCTTCCGATGAAATGGATTTGACAGAATCAAAATCGAAATTTCCTTCTGTCTCTTTATTTTCCTCAATCTTTTCCTTAGTCACCTGACTGACTTGGTATTTATTGGTATTCCAAACCATAAAGATGTCACGAATTTGAGCATTAAAAATCAAGGCAAGGGATAGAAGAATTAAAAATCCAGCTAAAATATTGATTAGTATATTTTTACGGTTATTCTTCTTTAATTTTCTGTGAGACATTATGCTTCACCCTCTGTTCTCTCTTCTGTTGCTACCTCTTCTTTTTCTGCTGCAGCAACCGTTGTGAAGGTCACAATCTTAGCATCTTGGTCTAGACGCATCACCTTAACTCCCATCGTTGAGCGTCCTGTTTGTGAAATATTGGCAACATTTGTTCGAATCATGACACCTGTATCTGTGATAATCATCAGGTCTTCATCCCCTTTAACAGTGAGGAGACCTGCAAGAGGACCATTCTTCTCAGCAACATTGGCTGTCTTCATCCCTTTACCACCACGGCCTTTAGTAGGATATTCAGTAGCAAGTGTACGTTTACCGTATCCTTTTTCAGTAATGATAAGGACCTCATCCTGGTCAGTAATAACACTTGCGCCAACTACTGTATCACCTTCACGAAGATTGACCCCTCGAACACCAGTCGCGATACGGCTCATGCCACGAACGGCTGACTGATTAAAGCGAACAGCATAACCAAACTTAGTACCAATGATAATATCTGTGTCTTCTTCTGTCAATAGAACATTAATCAATTCGTCCTCATCCTTGAGATTCAAGGCCTTAAGTCCATTTTGACGAATATTGGCAAATTCTTTGACACTGGTTCTCTTCACAACACCGTGACGAGTTGTGAAGAAGAGATAGGCATCATCACTACGTTCAGACTCAACGTTGATAATGGTCTGAATGCTCTCACCCTCGTCCAACTTCAAAAGATTGACAACTGGCAATCCTTTGGCTGTACGACCATATTCTGGGATTTCATAACCTTTAAGGCGATAGACGCGTCCTTTATTGGTAAAGAAGAGCAAATGATCATGTGTGCTGGTTGAAACCAATTCACGCACAAAGTCATCATCCTTAACTCCCGTACCTTGGACTCCACGACCACCACGTTTTTGAGCAGTGAACTCACCTTGGTCCAGACGTTTGATGTAGCCCTTGTTAGATAGGGTAATCAAGACATCTGTCTCTTCAATCAAATCTTCATCTTCAAGGGTCAAGACCTCTCCGACCATCAACTCGGTACGACGTTTGTCACCAAACTTGCGTTTGACCTCGTCCAATTCCTCTTTGATGATTTGAGCCACGCGCTCAGGTTTGGCAAGAATATCTGCCAAATCTGCAATCAAGACAATCAATTCATCATACTCTGACTGAATCTTATCTCGTTCCAATCCTGTCAAACGACGGAGACGCATATCAAGGATAGCCTGACTTTGACGCTCAGAAAGTTTGAACTTGCTCATCAACTCAGCTTGCGCTTCCGCATCTGTTTCACTAGCACGGATAATACGAATCACTTCATCAATATGGTCAAGTGCGATTAAAAGACCTTCTAAGATGTGTGCACGTGCTTCTGCTTTTTCCTTATCAAAACGTGTCCGACGAACAACCACTTCTTTTTGATGCTCGATATAGGCATCCAAAATTTGACGAAGGGACAAGATCTTCGGTACGCCATTCTGAATCGCCAACATGTTGAAACCAAAATTGGTTTGCATCTGGGTCATCTTGAAGAGATTGTTAAGGATAACGTTGGCAGACGCGTCGCGTTTGACCTCTATCACAAAGCGAACCCCTTCACGGTTGGACTCATCACGTACAGCTGTAATGCCCTCAAGACGTTTTTCCTGAACCAAGCGAACAATATGCTCATGGACCTTGGTTTTATTGACCATGTAAGGGAATTCTGTTACAATGATGCGCTCGCGACCCGTCTTAGTGGTTTCAATCTCTGTGCGAGAACGAAGTACAATCGATCCTTTACCAGTCTCATAGGCCTTATGAATCCCTGATTTCCCCATAACAAGGGCACCAGTTGGAAAATCTGGACCAGGTAAGACTTCCATCAAGTCCTTAGTCGTCACTTCAGGATTGTCCATAACCAACTTCACCGCATCAATGGTTTCACCTAGGTTGTGGGGTGGGATATTAGTTGCCATCCCAACAGCGATACCAGTTGCCCCATTGACCAAAAGATTTGGAAAACGAGCTGGCAAGACCAAGGGTTCACGTTCATTGGCATCGTAGTTATCTACGAAATCAACTGTGTTTTTATTGATATCACGAAGCATTTCCAGAGCAATTTTGCTCATACGAGCCTCAGTGTAACGCTGTGCGGCGGCACCATCCCCGTCCATGGAACCAAAGTTTCCATGTCCATCTACAAGCATGTAACGGTAACTCCACCACTGGGCCATACGGACCATGGCTTCGTAAATAGAGGAATCCCCGTGCGGGTGGTATTTACCCATAACATCCCCTGTGATACGGGCTGATTTTTTATGAGGTTTGTCTGGAGTAACACCTAGTTCATTCATTCCGTAAAGAATACGGCGGTGAACAGGCTTCAAGCCATCTCGAACATCAGGAAGAGCACGCGCTACGATAACACTCATGGCGTAATCGATAAAACTGGTCTTCATCTCCTTTGTCAGATTGACATTCACTAAATTTTTATCCTGCATTAATAAATGCCTCATTTCACTATTAGTAATTAGATATATTATACCATAAAATGTCCTTTATTTCAGGCTTCTGAAACTACTAAAACGTTTACATCGATAACCGAATAGAATATTCGTGACAAAGCTTTTTAAAAGTGATAGAATGAAAGTGTCTGGGGATTCCCCTAAAAAAAATGAAGGAGATGTTTAGATAATGACTTCAACTAAACAACACAAAAAAGTGATCCTTGTTGGTGACGGTGCCGTAGGTTCATCTTACGCTTTCGCACTTGTTAACCAAGGAATTGCACAAGAGCTTGGAATTATCGAAATTCCACAATTACACGAAAAAGCTGTTGGTGATGCGCTTGACCTTAGTCACGCCCTTGCCTTCACTTCACCTAAAAAAATCTACGCTGCTCAATACTCTGACTGTGCAGATGCTGACCTTGTTGTTATCACTGCAGGTGCTCCTCAAAAACCAGGTGAAACTCGCCTTGACCTTGTAGGTAAAAACTTGGCTATCAACAAATCAATCGTAACACAAGTTGTTGAATCAGGTTTTGATGGTATCTTCCTTGTTGCTGCTAACCCAGTTGACGTTTTGACTTACTCAACTTGGAAATTCTCTGGATTCCCTAAAGAACGCGTTATCGGTTCAGGTACTTCACTTGACTCAGCTCGTTTCCGTCAAGCACTTGCCGAAAAATTGGATGTTGATGCTCGTTCAGTTCACGCCTACATCATGGGTGAACACGGAGACTCTGAATTCGCTGTTTGGTCACATGCCAACATCGCTGGTGTAAACCTTGAAGAATTCCTCAAAGACACTCAAAACGTTCAAGAAGCTGAATTGATTGAATTGTTCGAAGGTGTTCGTGATGCTGCTTACACAATCATCAACAAAAAAGGAGCTACATACTATGGTATCGCCGTAGCACTCGCTCGTATCACAAAAGCAATTCTTGATGACGAAAATGCAGTACTTCCACTTTCTGTATTCCAAGAAGGTCAATACGGAGTTGAAAACGTCTTTATCGGTCAACCAGCTGTTGTTGGTGCACACGGTATCGTTCGTCCAGTAAACATCCCATTGAACGACGCGGAAACTCAAAAAATGCAAGCATCTGCTAAAGAATTGCAAGCAATCATTGATGAAGCATGGAAAAACCCTGATTTCCAAGCAGCTTCTAAAAACTAATTAAAAGAAGGTTCTCATTTCATGGGAGCCTTTTTCTTTTTGCACAGAACGATAAAATCATATTTTCCAAAACAAAAAGCCCGTTGACCAAGCTAGAAAGCTTGATACAATAGGCTTTTTCTAAATTCATTATTTAACAGCGTCTTTAAGAGCTTTACCAGCTTTGAATGCTGGAACTTTAGAAGCTGCGATTTTGATTTCTTTACCAGTTTGTGGGTTGCGCCCTTTACGTGCAGCACGCTCACGAACTTCAAAGTTACCAAAACCGATCAATTGAACTTTTTCACCAGCTGCAAGGTATTCAGTTACCGCTGCAAATACAGCGTCAACTGCTGCTGCTGAATCTTTCTTAGTCAATTCTGTAGCTTCTGCTACTTTAGCGATCAAATCTTGTTTGTTTGCCATGTTAATAATTCCTCCAAATAATTTCTAATTAACAAATATAATCATATCCTAAAATCGCCCACAGGTCAAGTCAAAAACGCTATTTCTAACGATTTTTCTCTATTTTTTTAGGAATGATATCGAACTAAGATAGCCCACGCATTTTCACCTGTATGGGTTTGAATGATAGAACCTGTTTCCAATACTGAGATTGGTTTTTCGACATAAGTTTGTAAAACATTCTTCATCTCATTGGCCCATTCATTGGTACCAGCGTAGGAAATTCCAATTTCCGCAACGGATTTATGAGAAAGGGTCTCGGCCAACTCGTCAAGCCATTTTTTAAATGTCTTAGCACCGCGCCCCTTTACAATAGGTTGCAGTTCATGCTCCTTCATTTGCATGACGACACGAATATTTAACAGAGAACTGATCAAGCCTGTCACACGCCCAATACGACCACCTTTGACTAAATTTTCCAAAGTCGAAACACCGATATAAAGTTCGGTATGATTTTTCACATCTTCCACACGTGCCAAGATAGTTTCCAAATCTTTGCCTTCTTGGGCAAGTTTAGCAGCTTCAACTACTTGGAACTTCATCGCCTGGTCAGTAAAAGAACTATCAATAACGGTCACATCAGCGCTAGAGAGGCTTGCTCCTTGGCGAGCAGCTTCGACAGTACCAGATAGTGCATGGGACATGTGGATAGCGAGAATCTGGCTACCATCTTTGCCTAACTCTTCAAAAACTTCAGCAAATACTCCCACTGGAGGCTGACTGGTTTTGGGTAGGTTTTTACTTTGCTGCATAAGATGAAGGAATTCCCCCTCTTTCAAATCTGCATCAGAATAAAGGATACCATCAATCATCACAGATAAAGGAACAACGGTGATATTTAATTCTTTAACCACTTCTGGTTCAATAGTAACAGAGGAATCCGTTACAATTTTTACTTGTGTCATATCTTCAATCTTTCTATTCTTCTCAATAAGATAGGGATTTATCACTTTTATTATATCAAAAAATTGTTAAAAAATCATAATGAATCCAATGAAAAAGCTTGGAATTTTGGTATAATCTATCTATAGAAAAGCGAGGGAGAATCATGATCCGAAAAGTTCAGCCTATTGTCACTATCATACTTGGGGCAGCTATTTATGCCTTTGGTCTTACCTATTTTGTAGTTCCTCATCATTTGTTTGAAGGCGGAGCAACTGGTATCACATTGATTACCTTCTATCTCTTTAAAATTCCTGTCTCAGTGATGAATCTCTTGATTAACATCCCTCTCTTTATCCTCGCTTGGAAGATATTTGGTCCCAAAACTCTCTACTCCAGCCTTTTGGGAACCATTTCCCTCTCGATCTGGCTTGCTGTCTTTGAACGAATTCCTTTACAATTTGATTTGCAAGGTGATCTCATTATTGTCTCTTTAGTTTCTGGTGTTTTACTGGGAGTTGGTTTAGGAATTATCTTTAATGCTGGTGGTACAACAGGTGGATCAGATATTGTTGCTCGCATCCTCAACAAATACACCAATATTTCAATTGGAAAATTGCTTTTCTCGCTTGATTTCATTATTCTAATGTTGATTTTGATTATCTTCCAAGATTTGCGCCTAGTGACTTATACCCTCTTATTTGACTTTATCATTGCTCGTGTTATTGACCTGATCGGTGAAGGAGGTTATGCTGGTAAAGGATTTATGATTATAACTCAATTTCCAGATCGGTTAGCCGAAAAAATTAACGATGAACTCGGACGCGGCGTAACCTTTATATCTGGTCAAGGTTACTACAGCAAAAAGGATTTAAAAATTATCTACTGTATCGTCGGTCGAAATGAAATCGTTAAAATGAAGGATGTGATTCACCAAGTCGATCCTCAAGCCTTTATCACCATCACAGAGGCTCATGAAATTCTGGGGGAAGGATTTACTTATGTAAAAGATTAAAAAAGCTGGGAATTCCCAGCTTTTATTCTTCTTCAGAAAGTGTAGAGTGACGATAGCCATAAGTAAAGTAAATCATTAGTCCAACCAACAAAGCAAGTCCAAAGGCAATCCATGTTTCCTTGGTATACTGAAGCATAAAGGAAAGACAGATAAGAATGGAAAGGATTGGCAAAAGCGGCACTAAAGGAGTTTTGAATTCTCCTTCTTTTGGCATGCCCTTATCCTTTCTGAGCTTGATAATACCGTAGGCTAGCAAAATGAGATAAGCTAGCGTACAGATATTTAAAAAGGCAGCGATACTGGCTAGCGGAAAGACTCCTGCTGCAATGGCTGAAGCAACTCCTGTTAAGATGGTCGCATTCTTTGGAACTCGGCTAGTTTTACTTAGCTGTTTAAAACTTCGAGGTAAAAGACCATCACGTGCTAAGCTGTAAATCATTCGAGACAGAGCGTAGGTCATGGAAATACATACCGTTATCAGGGTAAGAATGGCTACGAGCGAAACATAATTGGCTGCCCAGCCAATTCCGATACTACGCAATGAAAAGGCCACTGCATCGTCCACATTGAGTTTGCTATAGTGAACAATCCCAGTCAATACTATTGTTACCAAGGCATAGAGAATAGTGACAATTGTCAGAGAAAGCACAATTCCGCGAGGAATATTTTTTTGCGGACTTTGAATTTCATCAACTGCCATGGAAATCGACTCAAAACCGAGAAAACCGAAGAACATCAAAGATGCACCTGCCATAATCCCAGTGCTTCCTCCATAAAGCTGACCAAAACCAAAAGGAGCAAAATTCATCCAATTTTCTGGCTTGATGTACCAAATACCAACTAGGATAAATAAGGCGAGAGCTGAGAATTTCAAGACCACTAAAAGCGAATTAAAGCGTAAGGCTGCCTTGGAATTTAATAAAACCAATCCTGTTACCAAAGCAAGCACCAAAATAGGTAAAAGGTCGATATAGGTGCCTTGTTCGGGGTTAAAAGTACCATTTAAGGCTTGGGGCATGGAAATACCATAATTACTGAGTAAGCCCTTAAAATAAGCTGCCCAACCAGACGCCACACCTGAAACAGCTGTCATAAATTCCATGATGGTCAACCAGCCAGCAATCCAGGCTGGCAATTCTCCTAAAATCGCATAGAGATAACTATAAGCGCCTCCTGTCGCAGGAACACGAGAGGCAAATTCTGCAAAAAAGAGCGCTGATAAAGAAACACATAGGGCAGAAATCACGATGGAAACCACTAGTGATGGACCAGCTAGTGTAGCTGCCGCTGTTCCTGTAATGGTGAAAATCCCCGTCCCTACCATGGCACCAATCCCTAGAAGAATCAAATCCCACAATTTCAAATGGCGATGCATCTCTGTCTGTCTCAGACTAACATCCTTGGTTCTAAAAATATTCATACTTCATCTCCACTAAATGTAATTGTTTTATTTTACCATATAAAAGCACTTTTGTGAATATTTATTAGGTTCTTTTTTAAAAAAAATTCTGAACAGGAAGACTTCCTGTTCAGATTTTGCATATTTTTACCCAACAGACCCTTCCATTTCATAGCTAATCAAGCGGTTCAGCTCAACTGCGTATTCCATTGGAAGCTCTTTGGTGAAGGGCTCCACAAATCCCATGACAATCATCTCGGTTGCCTCAGATTCTGACAAACCACGACTCATGAGGTAGTAGACTTGTTCCTCTGAAATCTTAGATACCTTGGCTTCGTGTTCCAAAGCAACTTGCGAGTTGTGAATTTCATTAAATGGAATAGTATCTGACGCTGATAAGTCATCCATTATAATGGTATCACACTCGATATGAGAAACAGATTTCTTAGAGTTTTTGTTAAAGGTTACTTGTCCACGGTAGTCCACCTTTCCTCCGCCTTTAGCGATGGATTTAGACACGATAGACGAGCTTGTATGTGGAGCGTTGTGGATCATCTTAGCACCCGTGTCTTGGTGTTGCCCTGCATTAGCAAAGGCGATAGAGAGCATAGTACCACGCGCCCCTTCTCCATCTAGGTAAACAGATGGGTATTTCATGGTTGTTTTGGCACCTAAGTTTCCATCAATCCACTCAACAGTCGCATCTTTCAAAGCTTTGGCACGTTTTGTTACCAAGTTATAGACATTATCAGACCAGTTCTGAATAGTCGTATAACGCATATAAGCTCCGTCCAAAGCGAAAATTTCTACAATGGCAGCGTGCAAGCTATTGCTTGAATAAGTTGGTGCTGTACATCCTTCTACGTAGTGGACACTTGCTCCCTCGTCAACGATAATCAAGGTACGTTCAAACTGACCTGTATTTTCATTGTTGATACGGAAATAAGTTTGAAGTGGAATATCCACTTTGACCCCTTTTGGTACGTAGATAAAAGTTCCACCCGACCATACTGCTGAGTTAAGGGCTGCCAACTTGTTATCTGTTGGTGGCACCAACTTCGCAAAGTATTGTTTAAACAAGTCTGGGTATTCCTTGAGGGCAGAATCTGTATCTGTAAAGATAATTCCTAACTTCTCAAACTCTTCCTTCATGTTGTGGTATACCACTTCTGACTCGTACTGAGCAGAGGCTCCTGCTAGATAGGCACGCTCAGCTTCTGGAATTCCGATACGTTCAAAGGTTTCTTTGATCTTTTCAGGTACATCATCCCAAGAACGGGCTGGTTTATCAGATGGTTTTTGGTAGTAGATCAAGTCATCAAAGTCAATCTCTGACAAGTCCGCTCCCCAAGTTTGCATAGGCATTTTCTTGAAGGTTTCATAAGACTTCAAACGGAATTCCAACATCCACTCTGGCTCACCCTTGGCAGCAGATAATTCACGAATAACACCTTCGTTGAGTCCTTTTCCTGTCGATAGGACAGGCTCTACATCATCATGGAAACCAAATTTATATTCACCAAGGTCAATTGGTTTTGGTTCTACTCTTTCTTCAGCCATAATTTCCTTTCTTTCATTATATATTTCTATGTTTCTTATTTATCTTCTTGATTTTCAATTGTCTTCTTAAGAGCGTTCCAAGCTAGGGTTGCACACTTGATTCGTTGAGGGAATTTGGCAACACCTGACAAGAAAGCAGCGTCTCCAAGACTATCTTGTCTGTCATCTTTTTGCCCCTGCACCATTTTTGAAAAAATGGTCGCAAGTTCTAAAATTTCTTGCTTGGTTTTTCCTAAAACGGCATCTGTCATCATACTAGCAGAGGCAGTTGAAATCGTGCATCCTGAATTTAGAAAAGCAATATCTTCCAAACGGTCCTCTGTGTCAAACTTGACAGAGAGGTTGATGACATCCCCACAGGTTGGATTATTGAGGCTGATTTGCTCAGCATCTTCCAGCTTCCCTTGGTGATGTGGATTTTTCGAATGGTCTGCCACCACTGCCATATAAAGGCTATCTAGTTTAGAAAGTGCCATTGAAAAACTCCTTTGTCTTTTGTAAAGCATCGACTAGTTTGTCACAATCCGCCTTAGTATTGTAGATATAAAAACTTGCACGAGCTGTTGCTGGGACTTCCAAATATTGGAGCAAAGGTTGGGCGCAATGATGACCAGCGCGAACAGCCACTCCTTCATAATCCAGTGCTGTAGCTAGGTCATGGGGATGAAGATCACCTAGGTTAAAGGCAATAACACCTGAACGTTGAGCCAAATCCTGCGAACCATAAATAGTCAAACCTTCAATGGCCTGCAATTTTGGAAAGACGTATGCAATCAGTTCTTGTTCATGAGCTTCAATGGCATCCATACCAATCTTTTCTAGATAATCCACTGCAGCTGCAAGTCCAATAGCTCCTGCCATATTGGGTGTCCCAGCCTCAAATTTCCAAGGCAATTCCTTCCAACTAGCAGATTGCTCATAGACGAAATCAATCATCTCACCACCAAATTCAACTGGTGACATTTGCTCAAGATACTTTTCTTTGCCATAAAGCACACCGATACCAGTCGGACCAGCCATCTTGTGACCCGAAAAGGCAAAGAAGTCCACATCCAAGTCCTGTACATCAATCTTCATATGAGGTGTAGATTGAGCACCATCCACCACCATGATAGCTCCAACATGGTGGGCTAATTGAGTGATTTCTTTGATAGGATTGACCACACCAAGAACATTTGAGGCGTGAGCTAGAGAGACAAACTTGACTTTATCAGTCAATTTAGCTCGCAAGTCATCCATATCCAGAGCTCCGTCCTTGAGATAAACATAGACAAGCTCTGCTCCAGTCTTGCGGCAGGCCTCCTGCCAAGGAATGATATTGGAATGGTGTTCCATGACAGAAATCAAGACCTGGTCTCCCTCAGTCAGGATTTCCTCAGCGAAGCGTGCCACCCAGTTAAGGCTGATTGTCGTTCCTCTGGTAAAGAGAACTTCCTTTGTAGAGCCTGCATTGATAAACTTACGAATGGTTTCACGAGCAGCTTCATAAGAAGCTGTTGCTCGCTCAGCCAAGGTATGAACACCACGGTGAACATTGGCATTGTCCTGCTCATAGTAGCGGTTGATTGTTTCCAGAACTGCTAGTGGTTTCTGTGTCGTCGCAGCATTGTCCAGATAGACCAGAGGTTCATCGTTGACAATCTGGTCTAAAATTGGAAAATCCTTGCGAATCGCTTCTACATCTAACATAGCCTTCCCCTTAGCGTTTTGACAATTTTTCTTCGATCGTTGCAATCATTTCATCACGAACTTCTTGGACTGGAATCTCAACGATAACAGATCCAAGGAAACCACGAACAACCAAACGCTCCGCAGTCGCCTTATCCAAGCCACGGCTCATGAGGTAGTACATATCTTCTGGATCCACCTGCCCGATAGAAGCCGCGTGACCTGCAGTTACGTCATTTTCATCAATCAAAAGAATTGGGTTGGCATCTGAACGTGCTTGGTCTGAAAGCATGAGAACACGGC
The DNA here is from genome assembly GCF_001578705.1 of Streptococcus oralis. GTDB lineage: Bacteria > Bacillota > Bacilli > Lactobacillales > Streptococcaceae > Streptococcus > Streptococcus oralis_J. The sequence goes on from NZ_KQ969037.1 coordinate 570,638, forward strand.
TCTCTTGTTGCGCATCTGCTCCCTTAGCACCCTTGATAATGTGTCCAATACCATTGAAGGTCAAGGTCGCTTTTTCAAGGATAACCCCATGTTGGAGGATATTTCCGATTGAGTTGCAACCGTAGTTAGTCACTCGAGTATCAATCCCTTGAACCTGACGGCCACTTGAAAGAGCTACGACTTTAAGGTCAGCATGGCTACCATTTCCAATCAAGTCGCTATCAAAGTCCGCAACGACATTTCCTTCATTCATGACACCAATCGCCCAGTCAATGCTTGCATCGTTGCCTAGTTTACCACGACGGCTAATATAGGCAGTGACATTTTCACCTAAACGGTCAATAGCTGCAAATTTCACTTGCGCACCAGAACGAGCAATCACTTCAACTGTAATATTGGCAGTTGCTTTTGCACTACCTCCACCTCGTGACTCTAGACGTTCAAGATAGCTTATTTTAGAGTTTTTACCAGCAATGATAAGGATATGCTTGTTAAATGGGACATCGCTATCGCTATCTTGGTAGAAAATACCTTCAATTGGTTCTGTAATCTCAACATTATCTGGAATATAGAGAACAGCACCACTGTTAAAGTAAGCTGTATGGTAGGCTGCCAACTTGTCATCGTCATACTTAACAGATGACATGAAGAATTCCTCGATAAGTTCGGGAATTTCTTCTAAAGCTGAGTGGAAGTCTGTAAAGATTACTCCTTGTTCAGCCAATTCAACTGGAGTTTGTTCAAAAACAGTCTGCGTTCCAACTTGCACCAACTTCAAGTGATTATCTAGAGCTGTGAAGTCTGGAACATTTGCTGAAGGTTCACTTTCTGTGATGGTTCCATCTCCCAGATTCCAACGGTGAAATTTGACACGCTCAATAACTGGTAATTCTAAACTCTCAATCTTATCAAAGGCTTTTTGACGGAGGTCAGCCAACCAGCTTGGTTCAGCGTGCATTTCTGAAAAAAGTTTAATATTCTCTTTAGTCATTTACTTCTCCTAAAAGATACGAGGGAATTACAATTCTTCCTTGTAGTCGTAGCCAAGTTCTTCAGCTAGTTTTGCGTATCCTTCACGTTCCAAACGGGCAGCCAATTCTGGACCACCAGAAAGGACCACACGACCTTCCATCATCACGTGTACAACGTCTGGTGTGATGTAGTTCAAAAGACGTTGGTAGTGAGTGATGATCATAGCACCAAATCCTTCGCCACGCATAGCATTGACACCTTTCGATACAACTTTAAGGGCGTCAATATCAAGACCTGAGTCAATCTCATCCAAAAGGGCAAAAGTTGGTTCCAACATCAAGAGTTGAAGGATTTCATTACGCTTTTTCTCACCACCAGAGAAACCTTCGTTGAGGTAACGCTCTGCCATTTCTTCTTTCATGTTGAGCAATTCCATTTTCTCGTCTAGTTTAGTGATGAACTCACGAACTGAAATCTTTTCATCATCTTCTTTACCAGCATTCATAGCTGCACGAAGAAATTCTGCGTTGGTAATTCCAGGGATTTCAGATGGGTATTGCATGGCAAGGAAAAGTCCCATACGCGCACGCTCGTCCACTTCCAACTCAAGGATATTTACGCCGTCAAACAAGACCTCCCCTTTTGTAACTTCATAGTTAGGGTTCCCCATGATAGCGGCAGAAAGAGTTGATTTACCAGTACCATTTGGTCCCATGATAGCTGCGATTTCTCCTGTTTTCAGAGTCAGATTGACTCCTTTTAAAATTTCTTTTCCTTCAATCTCAACGTGAAGATTTTTGATCTCTAATACTGACATAATAGTTCCTTTCTTTTTCAAACATTTTGCTCAATACTTTAGGAAATTGCTTACAATCCCTAAAAAATAGGACAAAAGGTCAATAAATATACTCTACTAGTATAACAAAAAAAAGCCTAAAAGGCTTTGATTTTGTCTAGAAGCTGGGGGCTAATTCTTGCGGTTTAAGTGTTGATCAATAGCGTCTACGATTTTTCCCATCACGTAACTTAACCTAAAATTTCGAAAGAGTAGAATGGCCCAAAAAGCTGCCATAACATAGCGACCAGTCATCAAAGATTCATTGAAAAAATAAGTCTCAGCAGCCGTGAATAACGCTATTATAATAAATTGTTGTCTATTCATAAGATTATTGTATCATGAAATCCACTTTTAGTCTTCTTCAACCATGACTTTATCAGCTAGAAATTCGAATCCTTCTGGAATCAAGCTCTCTTCTTCCACCTCTTGGTCAGCTTGAGGAGACTTGTTTTTAGCTGAAAATGCTGCTCGAACCTCTTTCCATTCCTCTAGGGAAATTGCCAAAATCTCAGGTGAAAATCCAGCTGCCTGGCTGAGAATATTGCCAAACATGGTATTGAGGTTGTCCCTTTTCATGGTTTGACCAGCATTGAAATTAGACTCAAAGGCTAAAATAGCATGGTGTTCATTGGCCGCAACTGGTTGAGAACCTACGAGAAGGGCCTTATCCGGACCAGCTAAGCTTTCGATCACTTCTCCCCATGCATTCTGGAGGCGAATCAAGTTTTGTCGTGCCAAATCAGGATTTTCGACAGCTTCTTGCAGGATAGATTGAACTTTATTACGATCTACTCGATAGACTGTCTTGGAAGTGGCTGGACGACTAGGAACTGGCGCAACTTGTTTAGGAGCTGTGCCCACATTGGCAAGTTCTTGTTTGAGACGGGCGACTTCCTGTCTCAGTGCAGAAATTTCACTTTCAACAGCTCCTGAAAGCGCAGATTCAGGCTTGATTTCAGCTAAACGTATGGTCATCATCTCAGCGTAAATCTTGGGTAGCAAGCTAGCCTTCATATCTGCCAAGCTTACTGTTGCTAGACGAATCATTTCAAAGAGACTTTCCTGGGAAAGAGCTAGATTGTCCATAAAAACTGAACTATGATGAGTATTTTCGCCACCTGTCTGAACAACCAGTAGATCACGCAAATACTGCAAGAGATCCGTCACAAAACGAGTCATGCTCTTGCCATTTTCAAACAAAAGATTCAAAGAATCAAGCGCTTTTGGAACATCCTGTTGGGACAAGGCAGCTACATAATCATCTAAAGCTGATAAACTAATAGTGCCTGTAATCTCCTCAGAGATGGCAGTCGTGAGCTCATTCCCTTGCGTCAAACTCAAGGCTTGATCCAAAATAGACAAGGCATCCCTCATCCCACCTTCAGCACGTCTAGCGATAATTTCCACAGCCTCTGGTTCAGAACTGATATTCTCTTTTTGCAAAATTGTTTGGATATGCTCTTTAATATCTTGCGTTCTAATCGATTTAAACTCAAAACGTTGAACACGTGATAAAATGGTTGCTGGAATCTTGTGCAATTCAGTTGTCGCCAAGATAAAGACAACATTTTGAGTTGGCTCTTCTAGGGTTTTCAAAAGCGCATTAAAGGCTCCTGTAGACAGCATATGAACCTCGTCTATGATATAGACCTTATAACGAGCCAAGCTAGGAGCATAGGTGGATTTATCACGAATTTCACGGATTTCATCGACTCCATTATTCGAAGCTGCATCCATTTCGATAACATCTTCTAAACTACCTTCTGTCACAGCTTGGCAGATATAGCAGTTATTACATGGTTCTCCGTCCACTTGGTTCGGACAGTTCATGGCCTTGGCAAAAATCTTGGCTACACTGGTCTTACCAGTTCCACGAGGGCCTGAAAAAAGATAAGCATGACTAATCTTTTCCTGCTCGACCGCTTGTTTTAGGGTTTTAGCCACAACCTCTTGTCCGACCAATTGTGAAAAAGTTTGACTTCTATATTTTCGATAAAGTGCTTGATACATTAGGCTTTCTCCTCAAACATCGTAAAGTCCCATTCTGTCTTCTCAAGCAAAATAGCGACAAATTGTTCCAAGTAATCACGGTCAATGGCATTGTAATCATCAATAAGTGAAGAATCCAGGTCTAAGACACCCTGCAATTGACCATTCTTGAGCATGGGAACCACGATTTCACTCTTGGCCATACTATCACAAGAAATGTAGTTTGGATAGGTACTCACATCGCCAACTAAAACAGTCTCTTGAAACTCAGCAGCTTCTCCACACACGCCTTTCCCAAGTGGAATGCGAATACAAGAAACACCACCCTGAAAAGGCCCTAAAACCAACTCGCTACCATCAAACAGATAAAACCCTGCAAATACAGTATTCGGAAAGCGAGATTTTAGGAGGGCACTAGCATTCGAAAGATTGGCAAGAACATTGGTCTCACCTTCTAGTAAATAAGAGAGTTCCTCATTTAACAATTGATATTGTGATTGTTTTTCTGAATCTAACATAGAACTATTATATCAAAAATGGGAAAGAGACAAAAGAAAAATCCCTTGTTTTAAACAAAGGATTTTGTGATTATCAATTTGATTAAAGTTCGATATCACCGAACAAGTCAGCCATTGAGAATCCTGTTTGTGTTTCTGGAAGTTCGAAATCACGTTTTTCTTGACGTTTTGGACGACGTGGACGAGCAGCACGTTTTTCTTCTTTTTGTCCTTCTTCTTGAGCTGGACGTTCTTCAAGAGCTTTGATAGAAAGTGATACGCGTTCTGCATCAGCATTAACATCAAGGACTTTAACAGTAACTTCTTGACCAACAGTAAGAGCTTCTTTTGGATTTTCGATACGTTTGTGTGAAATTTGAGATACGTGAACAAGTCCATCGATACCTGGCAATACTTCAACAAATGCACCGAAGTCAGTCAAACGTTTAACTGTTCCTTCTACTACATCACCTTTAGCCAATTTTTGCTCAACGCCATCCCATGGTCCAGGTGTTGTTGCTTTAAGTGAAAGTGATACGCGTCCTTCTTCTTCGTTAAGATCAAGGATTTTCACTTCGATTTCTTCACCAACAGTTACAACTGATTTAGGTGATACGTTACGTTCGTGTGACAATTCAGTCAAGTGAACCAATCCGTCAACACCACCAAGGTCGATGAAAGCACCAAAGCTAGTGATACGAGCAACTTTACCAGTTACGACATCACCAACAGCCAATTTACCGAATACTTCAGCACGAGCTGCTGCAGTAGCTGCTTCAACAACTTCACGACGTGAAAGGATGAAGCGGTTTTCTTTTGGATCAACCTCTTTGATTTTAGCATCAAATTCTTGACCTACAAAACGCTCAGTGTTACGTACGAAACGAGTATCCAACATTGAAGCTGGGATGAATCCACGAACACCTTCAAATTCTACTGAAAGTCCACCTTTAACGGCACGAGTTCCTTTAACAGTAACAACTTCTTCTTCGCGTCCTACAAGTTTATCCCATGCTTTGCGAGCTTCAAGGCGTTTTTTAGATACAAGGTATGTAACTGTATCAGTATCTTTACCAACTACTTGACGAAGTACAAGAACATCCAATACTTCTCCTACTTTCACAAAGTCATTGATATCTGCATCGCGATCGTTTGTCAATTCGCGAAGAGTCAAGACACCTTCAACACCAGTTCCAGAGATTGCAACGTTAGCTTGAGTCGCATCAACTGTCAATACTTCAGCACTAACAACATCACCAGGCTCAACTTGGCTAACGCTATTTAGCAAATCTTCAAATTCATTCATCTAAAAAATCCTCCAACAATCAAGTCTTTTCCAAAACTTGACATACTTATAATTTTTTTCCTAAGCACCCGCAAGAACATGTTCGTATTGTTCACGTCTTCCAATATAAAAATAAAATACCCTAAGATATTTTTCTTTTTATCTTGAATTTATTACCTAAGAACTGGGGTAGCTGGATTCGAACCAACGCATGAGGGAGTCAAAGTCCCTTGCCTTACCGCTTGGCTATACCCCAATGATGAGATGGAGAGAGAGGGATTCGAACCCCCGAACCCGAAGGAGCGGATTTACAGTCCGCCGCGTTTAGCCTCTTCGCTATCTCTCCAATGCTTAACGAAAACTATTATATCATGAAATTTTCAAAAAAACAAGCATTATTTTGTTAAATTATAGTTTTCAATCAAAATTTCCACAGCTTTTTCAAGTTTTTTATAAAAACTATCGACATTTCCATTCTTTATGATGGCAAATTGACTATCTAATTCGGCAATTTCACCAATGACCTTTTTCCCGATTGTCAAAACGTAACCTTCATAACTGTCTTTTCCAACAGTCACTTTTGCATCTGTTAATTGGATTTCAATTTTCTTATCTTTTTTACTCATACTGTACCTCTTTTCACTTTTTCTATTGTACAAGAAAATGCTCAAACTAGCAAGAAAAAACTCCACTTCAGCGATTACAACTGCTACGGAGTTCTTCTTTACTTCATGTCTTTTAGTCCACTTTGACAATCCATCCCTCTGGTGCTTCCACATCACCAAATTGGATACCCGTCAATTCATCATAGAGTTTACGTGTAACAGGTCCTACTTCTGTTTCACTATAGAAAACATGGAAATCATCGCCGTGTTGGATGCCACCAATTGGAGAAATAACCGCTGCTGTACCACAGGCACCTGCCTCTACAAAACGATCCAAATTGTCGATTGGGACATCACCTTCAATCGGTGTTAAGCCCAAGCGGTGTTCTGCCAAGTAAAGCAAAGAGTACTTGGTAATAGATGGCAAGATGGATGGACTCAATGGCGTAACAAATTCATTGTCGGCCGTGATTCCAAAGAAGTTGGCTGATCCGACTTCCTCAATCTTTGTATGTGTAGATGGGTCTAGGTAGATAACATCTGAGAAATGGCGTGATTTGGCCATTTTACCTGGGAGGAGGCTAGCAGCATAGTTTCCACCTACCTTGGCCGCACCCGTACCATTTGGAGCTGCACGGTCGTATTCATCCTGAATCAAGAAATTCGTTGGAACCAATCCACCTTTAAAATAGTTACCAACTGGCATAGCAAAAATGGTGAAAATATACTCTTCTGCTGGTTTTACCCCAATGATATCTCCAACACCAATCAAAAGTGGACGAAGATAAAGGGTTCCACCTGTTCCATATGGTGGGACGTATTCTTCATTTGCACGCACAACTGCTTTACAAGCTTCTACAAACATTTCTGTCGGAACTTGTGGCATCAAAAGACGGTCGCAAGTACGTTGCAAACGCTTGGCATTTTCGTCAGGACGGAACAATTGAACACTGCCGTCCTTCGTACGATAGGCTTTCAGACCTTCAAATGCTTGCTGTCCATAGTGGAGACTTGGAGAAGACTCTGAAATATGCAAGGTTGCATCCTCTGTCAATTCTCCTTGATCCCATTGACCATTTTTGTAATGAGCGATATAACGGTAAGGTAGTTTCATATAAGCAAAACCAAGATTTTCCCAATCAATTGCAACTGTCATGTGTTTCTCCTTTATACTATTCAAACTATGTGTTCTATTCTACACTTTTCTAGTAAAATTTCAAGTATTATTTGTAATTTTCTGAAAATTTTTTCAACATAAAGAAATCAGCCCCTTGGACTGATTCTTTTTAAGGATTTGCTTTATCCTCTTTAAAGACTTCTTTGAGGTAAGCATCAAAAACTTCTTCATCTGAAATGGTGTCAGAAATAAAACTTCCATTGCTAGTACGTTCTGACAAGTTGAGGTCTTGCAATCGACTCTCATAGATTGTTCCTTTATTGGATTGGACCAGCAGCGTTTGGTCGTTTTCTTCTACTTCTGTACTAAAAAGATCACCAACGAAACCTTGCTCTGAAACTGCTCCTGCTAAAAAGACACGATGCGGTTTGTTTTTCAACTCACGCAAGACTTGTAGGCCTCGTTTGGCACGGCTAGTCGCTGGAATTTCCTCACAAGAAATACGTTTCAAGCTTCCACGTTGGGTCAAGAGGTAGAAGGATGAGGTGTTACAGATAAAGGCAGCCTGAAGTGCATCATCTGCTTTCAGATTCATAGCCTTGACACCCGCAGCCTTGGCACCAACAACCGGAACCTCTTCGATATTGAAACGAAGGGCGTAACCGTTTTGACTAATCAAGAGAACATCATCCAGTTTAATCGGAGCCACTGCTACAATTTGGTCTGTCTCGTCTTTGAGTTTAGCGTACTTAACAGACTTAGACTTGTAGGTCCGCCATGGAGAGAATTCTTTGCGTTCTACACGCTTGATTTGGCCGAGACGAGTGGCAGCAAAGTAGGTTGTCGCATCATCAAACTGATCCACGACTTCGACATAGAGAACTTCTTCATTGGTTTCAAAGTTTGTAATCGTTTGGCTCAAGTGCTCTCCGATGTCCTTCCAGCGAATATCTGCTAACTCATGGATTGGTCGATAAATGACATTCCCAAGAGTCGTGAACATCAAGAGATGTTGCGTTGTCTTGGCAGATTGAACAAAAATCAAACGGTCATCGTCACGTTTGCCAATTTCTTCCAGCGTAGAAGCTGCGAAGGAACGAGGGCTAGTCCGTTTGATGTAGCCTGCCTTGGTCACGCTGACATAGGTATCTTCCTCGGAGATAAGACTGGCTGTATCAATCTCGATGACTTTTGCTGTATCTTCTAAAGTACTCAAACGAGGAGTCGCAAATTTCTTCTTAACCTCACGAAGCTCTTTCTTCATGAGATTGTACATAGTCCGCTCATCACCGATGATAGCAGCAAGCATAGCAATCTTTTCACGAAGCTCTTCTTCTTCTTCTTGCAAGACAACCACGTCTGTATTGGTCAAACGATAAAGTTGCAATGTAACGATAGCTTCAGCCTGCTCTTCTGTAAAATCATAGCTAACCTTAAGATTTTCCTTAGCGTCAGCCTTGTTCTCAGAAGCACGGATAAGGGCAATGACTTCGTCCAAAATCGAAATCACGCGAATCAAACCTTCGACGATGTGAAGACGTTTCTCAGCTTTTTCCTTGTCAAAGCGGGAACGAGCCAAAATTACTTCACGACGGTGGGCGATGTAGCTAGACAAGATTGGAACAATCCCGACCTGACGAGGCGTGAAATTATCAATCGCCACCATGTTAAAGTTGTAATTGATTTGCAAGTCAGTGTATTTGAAGAGATAGTTAAGAACCAGCTCGGTATTCGCGTCTTTCTTGAGTTCGATAGCAATGCGAAGACCATCACGGTCAGACTCGTCACGAATTTCAGCAATCCCAGCCACCTTGTTATTGACACGAACATCATCGATTTTCTTGACCAGATTGGCCTTATTAATTTCATAAGGAATCTCAGTGATAACGATTTGCTCCTTACCACCTTTTAACTTTTCAATCTCAGTTTTAGAGCGAACGACCACGCGCCCTTTCCCAGTTTCATAGGCCTTCTTGATTTCGTCACGCCCTTGTATGATTCCTCCCGTCGGGAAATCTGGTCCAGGCAAGAATTCCATGAGTTTGTCCACCTTGGCAGTTGGATGGTCAATCATGTAAACTGTCGCATCGATAACCTCAGCCAAATTATGAGGTGGAATGTCTGTGGCATAACCAGCCGAAATCCCAGTCGAACCATTGACCAAGAGGTTTGGAAATGCTGCTGGCAGGACAGTCGGCTCTTTCTCAGTATCGTCAAAGTTCCAAGCAAAGGGAACTGTCTTTTTCTCGATATCCTGAAGAAGGTAGCCTGCAATCTCAGACAAACGAGCCTCGGTATAACGCATCGCCGCAGGCGGATCTCCGTCCATAGAACCGTTGTTCCCGTGCATTTCGACCAAAATCTCACGATTTTTCCAGTCCTGAGACATACGGACCATAGCATCATAGATGGAACTGTCACCGTGTGGGTGGAAATTCCCCATGATGTTCCCAACTGACTTGGCAGACTTACGGTAGCTCTTGTCAAAAGTATTGCCATCCTTATTCATCGAATAAAGAATGCGACGCTGAACCGGCTTCAAGCCATCTCGAATGTCTGGCAAAGCTCGGTCTTGAATGATGTACTTGGAGTAGCGACCAAAGCGCTCTCCCATGATGTCCTCAAGGGACATGTTTTGAATGTTAGACATAATAATTCTCTTTTTAGTGTTTTATTGTAAAGTAAATCTATATTGTATAAATTTAACTGTTTCTTTGTAGGTAGTGAGAAAAGAAGAGCAATCCTACTAATCCTAGAATGAATAAAAGATTAATTTTAATAACAAATAAGCTAAGTAGGGTATTAATTAGGCCGTGAAAAATGGCGCAATAAAGGATCGACTTAGTCTTTTTGAAAACAGCTGCTAGAACAATACTGAGATAAATTGCAAATAGACTGAATAATATAAAAGGCATCCTACTTTGGGAACTTCCAATCACAAACCATAAAGGTACATGCCATATTGCCCAAATACAACCTGTTATCAAACCGGAAATCCAAAAGGAGAATCTAGTTTCCAAAGTTGGTTGCAAGATGCCTCGCCATCCCAATTCTTCTTCGCCACCATAAACACAGACTGCACTCAAAAAAACAACAAACAAATTTCCTAGTGGAAAAGCCGGATTAAGCTCCTTAGATGAGAAAGCAATGACACCTGTCTGCACGAAAATTAGTAAAAGAAATAACAAAATATATTTCTTTGAGTCCCCTAAGATAAAAGAGACTATGCTTTTAATGGATTTTTGAGGCAAACAAGAAATGGCTGCAATGGTTGGACCGAAACCTCCTAGTAAATGGAGAAAAACTCCTAGTGGACTTGCTAGACTTAAGAGGCTCATTTGCGTCAGAAAAGCGAGCAATCCCCAACCAAATCCCCAAGAAATGAGAAAACTAATCAGTAAAAATTTTGTTGTCTTATTATTTTGTAAATGTTTCATTTGTTTCGAGTCTCTCCTCAGCATACTTGATCATCCTCTCTGCGGTTACTTTGTCATAGTGGAAGCCGGTTTTAAGAGAGAAGGCCTGCGCTTCTCTGTGGAAAAGGTCCATCGTAGCAAACAAAGACTGAGTGATTTTCTCTTTACTTGAAAAATCAAGCAGATTCGAGAATTCCTTCTCCTTCTCTGCAGGTAAATACTGGAAAAGATACTTGTAGTTCTTGCCGATATCGACTGTTCCATTATCACTTGCAACCTGCCAAGCTAAGATCTTCAAGAGTTCTTGTTGACAAATGCCGTAGAGATGGTCCGTCGCATAGATGAGTTGCTTACGACGAATACCCTTAACCACATAGGCTGATACCCACCAAAATTCATTGCAGGCTTTGTCAAACTCTATTGCACTAGCTGGGCTCGTCCAAAAGCGTTGAGGACTCGGTAGATAAGGTTCAAACAAACCCTTAGGATCTTCTAAAACGGTGAACCCTGCTTCACTATCCACCCACTCTTGAATATACTCCGTAGGACAGAGGATCAAATCAATCCGATTTCCATCTTCAAATAGCATCAGATAAAGTCGACGGTTGCCTAGGACATTATGCTGCTCAATGGTACGAGTGCCAAACTGGTCTAACCAAGAAAGGTCACTCGTCAGATTATCTAAGTCGTCCACGACATAGACCACGTCGTAATCCTGAAACTCATCTTTTGGTGCTTTTGGATTTGTCCGTGAACCAGACATGGCGACAGCCTCGACTTGGAGATTTTTTGCGATTTGTAAAATTAGATTCAACATTTCGGATTCTGTTCTCATGGAAATACCTGCCTTTTTAGTGGAGATTCTTGATTCTGTAGAGGATATGTCTATAAAGGGGACTGTCTGCTGGAACTTTTTCATTATCAAATTCTTTGACAAATTTCATGCCTAGTTTTTTCATGACTTTGACAGCCATCTTTGTTTTTATTTTTTCTTTTTAAAAAGCTCATTAATAATAAGTAAAACTACTAACAGAACAGCTAATACATTTGTTTGACGTCCAATTGGCTTGAACCACCAGCTTTGATTGCTTGCAAAATTAACTCCTACAATAACAATCATGAGCAATATGGCCCAACCTGAAATTTTTGGCATAATATTATCCTTGTCTTCCTCCACTTGATTAGTTTCACTAGATTTTACATTTTTTAAATAATCTTCAACATTAAATTTATTTATCTTCTCCTCACTATTTTTAGTGATCTTAATATCTATATCATGCTTCATCTCATACACTTCCCATCATCTTTTTATTGATTTTTTCAATCAGATCGTATTCTTCATTGTCATTCTCTAAGGTTCTACTTATTGCCTTTGCTTTCTCATACGTTTCACGAATAAATTCTGGTTGTTTTGAAGCATTGTAATAAACCTTCAAAAATTTCAACGATGATAGCATAGAAGCATTGTATTCCCAATGGTTCTTCAACAGACATCTGATAAAAACTCTGATGATTTCCTGTTCTTGATACAAGAGACTTGTTTCATGATGTTCAAAATACTTTAACGAAATATAATCACAATAGTAAATCATGATATTAGATATCCAATCAAAAGTGTTTTCTTGAACTTTCTGAGTTGGTTCATAGCGTAGAGCTGTCCTTAACACCTGAACTTCTTTAAGCGTAATTTCTTTAGCAGAAGCTGCATCAAAAAGCTTTGAGCGCCAGCCTGAAATGCCATCTAAAGAACTTCTATAATTGGTATATAAGGTAAAGATTGATACAATTGCACCTAACAGAGCCGCAAATAATCCAATCACTAATTCATTCATCTTTATATCCTATATTCACTTTCTAAGATTTATTTTGACTCGCATAAATTAACCAGAACAACCTACTTGGCTTCTTCTGGTTGTGTTGGGGTAATTTTTTTGATTGGCTTGCGTTTTTTATAGCGACTACGGATAGCGTTGAGATGGTCACGGAGATCGGCATACTGCTTTTTATCTGGATAAGCATAAGCGTTGATTGCAGTAAAATCCACAAGGAAGTCATAGATTTCCTGCAGTTTCACACGAAATTCCTTGTTTTGACTAGGTGCCTTGCCTTTTTGCTCAGCCAAGCGCTTCTTATAGGCTTTTTCAAACTGAGCCTGCGCCTTTGTCAAGGTTTCTACATGAGTTGTCAAATGCAGGGTTGCAAGGGCAGTTTGGTAGTCAGTATCTTTTAGCTCCTTTAGCAAATGGTTAATAGCTTCTGTCTCTTTTTCGTAGCTCATACTCGTTAGCCCAGCATAATTCTTGAAAAGTTTGCTGAGTTTGTCGTAAGCTTCCTTGCTACCTGCTTCTTTGACACGAGAGAAGGCCTTGACCAAACCAGTCAAGGTAGAAAGCGCATCATCACGCTCACGATCAGACGTTTCCAGACTAGCCACCGTTTGACTGGCCTTGGAACGGTGCAAACCAGCTTGCAAAGTCTCAAGAAGTTTCTCCATATCCCCAAGCTTCGTTGCGTAAACCTGCTCAGACTTATTGGCTTTTGTAAAAGCCTCCAACTCGTCCTTGCTCTCAGACATGAGCTGGAAAAATTCGTTGTTTTCCAAATTGCGCACAGTTAAACTAGTGATTCCATATTCTTTTTTCATAAAACTCCTCTTTCAATGATGTGTTTTTAAGTTTTTGCTCTAAAATAATTCAGAACATATCTAAATATTCGTATTTTACTCCAATAACTCAAAACACACATGTGTGATTTGGGTTATTTCCCTCCAGACAAGATATTCTTCAGGTGGGATTTCTTGTTTTGGGGGTGAAATACTAGGATATATAAAAAGTTTTTAATCTAAAGGTTCAATAAAGTAATGCTTCATCTTGGATAGACTACTATAATCAATAAACTTATTCAAATCATAATCCAGACCTTTTTTAATTGAATTTTCTATTAATTCAATAATTTTATCATCTTCATCGGATAACGATTGAGCTCTGCTCGGAATTAAATTTCTTGTATTAGCCTGACCTGAAGTCGTAAATTCAAATACAGTATAAATTTTATTACCTTTAAAAGTTCCTTCAATAACTAGAAGACTTTTCCCTTCATAGAAAAAGTCATTCACCAATTGTGCTGGTCCGCCAACACAATCAAGAGTATAGAATTTTTTGAAACCCTCTACATCTGTATTAGAAAGTTTACTCCCAACTTTAATATCCCCTATTTCGGCTTTGTTCGTCACAATCCATTTATATGAGGTTCCATCGGAAAACAGATCTTCAAAAATAGCTTTACTTTGTAGATAGTGCTCTCTGAAATTTAAACGTTCAAAGCATGCTTTCATAGTCTGATAATTATATTTTTGATACAAGGTAACATATTTATCTCCTAAGATTTTTAGAATGCCCTTTTCAGAAAATTCATCTATAATCTTTATGTCATCTTCAATAAATCCAATCCATGTTAAAGCTCGGTCAATTTCGCCTTCAAGTCTCTCTTTCCATAACTTATTGACATACCAAAATTTGACATCCTTCAATACTAAATCTTTATACTGAGATTTCAATTCATAACAGTTAACAGAACGACCTTCTAACTCGACAGCTTCAAAATACCAATCAAAATCTGAAATATCCGGACTCTGCACTTGTTTAATCACCTCTAAAAGTTCCTGATGTTGCTTGCTACTTTGTTCTGACAAACTAGCGATTTCACCCCTAGTATCTTCATGCAATTTTTATGTAGCGCAACATCAGATTTTGAGAGTGTTGAAAGATCAAGTATCGTATCAGACAAACATTTTTCAAATTCATCCATCAATTCAAAAAACAGATCAGGATTAAAGTCTTGGCTACTAATCATTGTTTTGAGGTGATTTTTAAATTCTTTATAATCTTTATATTTACTATTCAAGTTATACCGAATTTTTATAAGCTCTTCAGAAACTTGATTTTCCTTCCAGAATTTGGCTATACCCTCATAACTAGGATTTTCGCCATGTCTTTCCAATATATATTTTTCAAAATCGTTTACTGCATTTTGAATTTTTTGGGTTTCAAGTTTTTCATCTATTCCCAGCCCCTCTAAAAGCTTGTCCAAATCCATTCCAGTAAAATCAAAGAAAAAAGATATCAATTTTTGTTTATCCATACATTCTTCCCCCTAAAACACCATCTCCCCACTCTCCTCCAGCGTAAACTTGACATTATCCTCAATCCACTTACGGCGTGGTTCGACCTTGTCTCCCATGAGGACATTGACGCGGCGTTCAGCGCGTGCTAGGTCTTCGATGGTGACACGGATAAGGGTACGGGTTTCAGGATTCATAGTCGTCTCCCAGAGTTGGTCCGCATTCATCTCACCAAGACCCTTGTAGCGTTGGAGAGTAGCGCCTTTACCGAATTGTTTACGGAGTTCTTCTAGCTCTCCGTCCGTCCAAGCATAGGCCACTTCTTCTTTCTTGCCTTTCCCTTTTGACATCTTGTAAAGAGGCGGAAGGGCGATATAGACATGTCCTGCCTCAACTAGCGGACGCATATAACGGTAGAAGAATGTTAAGAGAAGAGTTTGAATATGGGCACCATCGGTATCCGCATCGGTCATGATAATGATCTTGTCATAGTTGGCATCTTCAATGGAGAAGTCTGCTCCCACACCCGCACCGATGGTATAAATCATGGTATTGATTTCTTCATTTTTGAGAATATCTGCCATCTTGGCCTTGGCTGTATTAATCACCTTACCTCGAAGGGGCAAGATAGCCTGGAACTTACGGTCACGGCCTTGTTTGGCAGAACCACCGGCAGAGTCCCCTTCGACTAGGTAGAGCTCGTTCTTTGCTGGATTCTTAGACTGGGCTGGAGTCAATTTTCCAGACAACAAGCCCTTGTCTTTTTTATTTTTCTTACCATTTCGGCTCTCATCACGCGCCTTACGTGCCGCTTCACGCGCATCACGCGCCTTGATAGCCTTGCGAATGAGATTGGAAGCCAATTCACCATTTTCCATAAGGAAGAAGGTCAACTTATCAGCCACAATCCCATCGACGATTGGACGAGCTAGTGGGCTTCCCAGCTTATCCTTTGTCTGACCCTCAAACTGGAGGTGTTCTTCCGGAACTAGGATAGAAAGAACAGCTGCTAGTCCTTCACGATAGTCTGAACCCTCAAGGTTCTTATCTTTTTCCTTGAGAAGTCCCGTCTTACGCGCATAATCGTTCATGACCTTAGTAATGGCAGACTTAAGACCTGTCTCATGCGTTCCACCATCTTTCGTACGAACGTTATTGACAAAGGATAGGATGTTATCTGAAAATCCATCATTGTACTGGAGGGCAACTTCCACTTGGAAACCATTGTCTTCGCCTTCAAAGTATAGGACTGGCGTCAAGGTTTCCTTGTCTTCGTTCAGATAGGAAACAAAGTCCTGAACTCCGTTCTCATAGTGGAACTCAATCGCTTCATCTGTTCGCTTGTCCGTCAATGACAAGGTGACATTTTTTAAGAGGAAGGCTGACTCATTGAGACGTTCTGAAATGGTATTGTACTTAAAGTCTGTCGTAGAAAAAATCGTCGCGTCAGGCATGAAAGTAACCTTGGTACCTGTCTTAGACTTGGGTGCTGTACCAATTTTCTTCAAGGTTGTAACAGGTTTTCCACCATTTTCAAAACGTTGCTTGTAGACTGTACCGTCACGAGTAATTTCAACTTCTAGCCAACTAGAAAGGGCATTAACGACTGAAGATCCCACCCCGTGGAGACCACCAGATGTCTTATAACCCCCTTGACCGAATTTCCCTCCAGCGTGGAGAATGGTAAAGATAACCTCAACAGTTGGAATTCCCATGGCGTGCATCCCAGTCGGCATTCCTCGACCATGGTCTTGAACGGTTAAACTTCCGTCTTTATTGATGGTCACATCAATGCGGTCACCAAATCCAGACAAGGCTTCATCGACTGCATTGTCCACAATTTCCCAGACTAGGTGATGGAGACCCGCACCGTCAGTCGATCCGATATACATCCCCGGACGTTTACGGACTGCATCCAACCCTTCTAGCACCTGAATGGCATCATCATTGTAGTTGTTAATATTGATTTCCTTTTTTGACACAAGGAACCTCCTATTTGTTCATCTTTTCTATTTTACAGGTTTTCTAGGGATTTTGCAAAATTTTTCCCATTCAGCTGTCACAATTTCACAAGATATTCTCTGCTTTCCACACCATTTCATGGTATAATAGACACATGATGACATTTGTATTATTAATACTAGCTTATTTGCTAGGTTCGATTCCGTCTGGTCTATGGATTGGACAAATTTTCTTTCAAACAAATCTGCGTGAACACGGTTCTGGAAATACTGGTACGACCAATACTTTCCGTATTTTAGGTAAGAAAGCAGGTATGGCAACCTTTGTGATTGACTTCTTTAAAGGAGCCTTGGCAACTCTACTTCCTATTCTTTTCCACCAACAAGGTGTATCACCTCTTGCCTTTGGACTTTTGGCTGTGATTGGACATACCTTTCCTATCTTTGCAGGATTTAAAGGTGGCAAGGCTGTCGCAACAAGTGCTGGAGTTGTTTTTGGATTTGTGCCTGTCTTCTGTCTCTACCTAGCGATTGTATTTTTTGGAACCCTCTATCTGGGTAGCATGATTTCGCTATCTAGCGTTGTTGCTTCTATCGCGGCCGTTATCGGAGTTCTCCTATTTCCACTATTTGGTTTTATCCTAAACAGCTATGACCCTCTCTTCATTCTGATTATCCTAGCACTTGCTAGCTTGATTATCATTCGTCACAAGGATAATATCACACGCATCAAAAACAAAACTGAAAACCTCGTTCCTTGGGGACTGAACTTAACTCATCAAAATCCTAAAAAATAAAACGCCAGTTTGAACTGACGTTTTTTGTATGCTATTAATAAGCCTGTTATTTTGATTTGATATAGTTGATACCATCTGCCTTTGGTGCAACTGCTTTTCCAAAGAAGGCTGCCAAGACAAGGATGGTCAAGACATAAGGGGCGATTTGAAGGTAAACCGCTGGCACTCCTTGTAGGAAAGGCAATTGAGAACCGATAACTGCCAAACTTTGTGAAAGTCCAAAGAAGAGACTGGAAAGCATAGCACCGATTGGGTTCCATTTACCAAAGATCATTGCCGCAAGAGCAATAAATCCGGGCCCTACAATGGTTGTCACTGAGAAGTTGACTGAGATTGATTGGGCGTAGATAGCTCCACCAATTCCGCCAAGGAAACCTGAAATGATAACCCCAAGATACCTCATTTTGTAGACATTGATCCCCAAGGTATCCGCTGCTTGAGGGTGTTCACCAACAGAGCGAAGGCGAAGACCAAAACGTGTCTTAAAGAGAATAAACCATGCAAAGAATGAGAAGGCAATCGCGATATAACCTAGTAGACTGGTTGACTTGAAGAAGATATCTCCAATCACAGGGATATCAGCCAAAACTGGGAAATCAAAACGTCCAAAAGTCTGGCTTAAGTTATCCGTTTGCCCTTTGTTATAAAGAACTTTAACCAAGAAAACTGCTAAGGCAGGAGCCATCAAGTTCAATACTGTACCACTGACAACATGGTCCGCACGGAAATGAACTGTAGCGACTGCATGGATGAGGGAGAAAATAGCTCCCACGATACCAGCAACTAACAAGGAAATCCAAGGGGTCGCTGCTCCAAGTTGTTCTGCAAATTCAAGGTTAAAGACAACCCCAGAAAAGGCTCCCATAACCATAATTCCTTCAAGACCGACGTTAACGACACCACCACGTTCAGAGAAAACTCCTCCGATACTCGTAAAAATAAGTGGTGCTGAGTAAATCAGCATAGAAGAGACTAAGAGGGTGAGTAATGTTGTAATAGACATCCTTACTTACCTCCTTTAACTTGTTTTTTAGGTTTGACAAAGCGTTCGATAATATAGTGAACACTGACAAAGAAGATAATAGACGCTGTTACAATGCTGACAAGCTCAGACGGAACTTGTGCTGCGTTCATACCCGGCGCACCAACTTGCAGAACACCAAATAAGAAGGCAGCAAAGAGGATTCCAATTGGTGAATTCCCAGCAAGCAAACTAACCGCCATCCCGTTAAATCCGATAGCTAATGATGACCCCTGAACGTAAACGTTTTGGAAGGTTCCTAGACCTTCGACAGCTCCACCAAGACCAGCCAAGGCACCAGAAATAATCATTGATAGGATGATTGTACGTTTTGCTGAAATACCAGCGTACTCTGAGGCATGGGGATTGAGACCAACTGCACGAATTTCAAAACCGAGAGTCGTTTTCTTGAGCAAGAACCAAATCACACCAACAGCAATGATAGCAAAGAAGATACCGATATTCATCCGAGAATTGCCAGTCAACTCAGATAACCATGGTGTCTGGTAACTAGCATTGGCACTCACACGAATCGTTGAGTCTGTACTTTGCATAAAGTCTTTCGGGAAAGAATGAATAAAGGCGTTCCCTACATACAATACAATGTAGTTCATCATAATAGTTACGATAACCTCTGACGTACCGAGATAAGCTCTGAGAATACCTGGAATCGCACCAACAATTCCACCTGCGATCAGAGCAATCATCACAGTCGCTAAAATCAACATTGGACGTGGCATATCTGGATGCGACAAGGCAAACCAACCGCTGAGAATCCATCCGGCAAGCGCTTGACCAGGAAGTCCAACGTTGAAGAAACCTGCCCGACTAGCAACAGCAAAACCAAGACCAATCAAGACTAGAGGTCCCATGGCACGGAAAATTTCCCCAATCCCACGAAGGCTACCAAAAGCTGTATAAAACAGCTCCTCATACCCCCAGATAGCATCGTAGCCGAAGATCCACATGACAATGGCCCCGAGCAAGATTCCTAAGAATACGGAAATCAAGGGAACCGAAATTTGTTGTAATTTTTTAGACATCACTCTTCTCCTTTCCCAAGTTTCCACCTGCCATCAAGACACCAAGTTCTTGTTTGTTAGTCGTTTCTGGCGATACAATACCTTGAATCTTACCATCGTGAATAACAGCAATTCGGTCTGAGACATTTAAAATCTCATCCAATTCAAAGCTGACAACAAGGACAGCCTTCCCGTTATCACGTTCTTCAATCAAACGTTTGTGGATATATTCAATGGCACCGACATCCAAACCACGAGTTGGTTGGCTGACTATAAGGAGATCAGGATCACGATCAATTTCACGAGCGATAATCGCTTTTTGTTGATTTCCTCCTGAAAGAGCTGCTGCTGGAACAAATTCGCTTGCCGCACGGACGTCAAATTCTTCCATTAATTTCTTTGCATGTGAAGTGATATTGGCATAGTTCAAAATACCATTCTTACTGAGTGGTTCTTTGTAGTAGGTTTGAAGAGCGATATTTTCTGAAATCATCATCTCCAAAATCAAACCATCACGGTGACGGTCTTCAGGAACATGCCCTACACTGAGTTCCGTAATTTGTCGTGGGTGCATCCCCACGATTGATTTGCCTTTTAATTCAATACTACCAGACTCAACCTTACGAAGACCTGTAATGGCTTGAATGAGTTCAGATTGACCATTGCCATCAATACCTGCAATACCAACAATCTCACCAGCACGAACATCCAAAGAAAGATTCTTCACAGCTGGAACACCACGGTTTTCATTAACAACCAAGTCCTTGATAGACAAAACTACTTCTTTTGGTTGAGGTGCCTGTTTCTCCGTTTTAAAGGAGACAGAGCGCCCTACCATCATTTCTGCCAAATCAGCATTGGTAGCTCCAGCAATCTCAACCGTCTGGATTGATTTCCCACGACGGATAACCGTCACACGATTGGATACCGCACGAATTTCATCCAGTTTATGGGTAATCAAAATAATGGATTTTCCTTCTTTGACAAGGTTTTTCATGATAGCCATCAACTCGTCAATCTCTGAAGGAGTCAATACTGCCGTAGGTTCGTCAAAGATGAGGATATCAGCACCACGATAAAGTGTTTTCAAGATTTCTACACGTTGTTGGGCACCAACGGAAATATCCGCCACCTTAGCAGCAGGATCCACTGCCAAACCATAACGTTCAGAAAGAGCCTTGATTTCTCTAGTAGCTTCGGCTATATCTAGCATACCATTTTTAGTGATTTCACTCCCCAAAATGATATTCTCAGCTACTGTAAAAGCTTCGACCAACATAAAATGTTGGTGAACCATCCCAATTCCAAGACTAGCGGCTTTAGAAGGGGAGTCTAGTTTTACAAACTGACCATTCACTGCAATTTCACCACTAGTTGGCTCAAGAAGTCCTGCCAGCATATTCATCAGAGTGGATTTACCCGCTCCATTTTCTCCTAAAAGTGCATGGATTTCACCTTTTCGCAGTTGCAAATTGATCTTGTCGTTTGCTACAAATTCACCAAACACCTTGGTAATATCCCGCATCTCAATGACATTTTCGTGTGCCATATGCTCTTCCTTTCAGAGGTTTATTTTATTTCAATAAAACCTGCTAATCACATTAACAAGCTCTATTGAGACAAAAATTGCCTCAATTCTTAAAGAAGCGACCGATGGCCGCTTCCTAAGAAATGACTTTTATCCATTATTTTTCAGGAACTTTTACGCTTCCATCAAGGATTTTAGCTTTTGCTTCTTCGACAGCTTTTTTACCTTCTTCTGAAAGGTTTGTTACTGCCAAGTCAACCCCTTTATCTTTCAATGAGAAGACAATAACTTGTCCACCAGGGAATTCACCTTTTTCCGCTTTATTAGCAAGGTCTTTTACAGCTGTACCAACTTGTTTCAAAGTTGAAGCAAGAACAAAGTTTGATTCTTTACCATCTTTAGAAGTGTATTTACCTTCTTCTGCTTGGTCACGGTCTACACCGATAACCCAAACTTTTTCATTTTCAGGACGGCTTTCGTTCAATGATTTTGCTTCTGCAAAGACACCTGCACCTGTACCACCAGCTACTTGGTAAACAATATCTGCACCAGCGGCATATTGAGCAGCAGCGATTGTTTTACCTTTAGCTGCGTCACCAAACGAACCAGCGTAGTCTACTTGAACCTTGATAGATGAGTCTACTGAAGCAACACCTGCTTTGAAACCAGCTTCAAAACGTGAGATAACTTCAGATTCCATACCACCTACAAAACCGATTTGTTTTGTCTTAGTTGTTTTAGCCGCAGCAACACCTGCAAGATAACCCGCTTCGTTATCTGCAAAAGTAGCACTTGCAACGTTCTTTTGATCTTTGATAACGTCATCAATCAAGACATAGTTCAAGTCAGTGTGTTCTTTTGCTGCCTCTTCAACTGCATTTTTAAGGGCAAAACCAACACCGAAGATCAAGTTATAGTTTCCTGCTGCTTGGTTCAAGTGGTTAGCATAGTCTGCTTCACTTGTTGATTGGAAGTAAGTGTAACCTTTATCTTTAGAAAGGTTGTGTTCTTTCCCCCAAGCTTGCAAACCTTCCCAAGCTGATTGGTTGAATGATTTATCATCAACACCACCAGTATCAGTGACGATTGCTGCTTTTGTCTTCACATCTGATGAAGATGAAGCTGCGTTACGAGAAGAGCGGTTACCACATGCAGCAAGGCCAATTGCTGCTACTGCAACTAGACCAAGGCCTAGCCATTGTTTCTTGTTCATTACTGAACCTCCTAAATAAGATGCGCAACGATGTTGCAAGTATAGATCGTTTGGTCACGTAGACCACAGCCACTCGAAGAGTAGCTCAGACTAATTTAAGTCTGTAAATGAGTATGGAAGTAACTCCCCGACCGTCATCTCGACCGTCGATTTATCTTTAGCGACTAAGGTCACTTTTAGATCTTGTTCAAAAAACTCAACCATGACCTGACGACAAGCACCACATGGTGAGATGGGGTTTTCAGTTTGTCCGTAGACAATCAACTCTGAAAACTCCCGTTGTCCCTCCGAAACTGCTTTGAAAATAGCGGTACGCTCTCCACAATTAGTCAAGGGATAACTAGCATTCTC
>NZ_KQ969037.1:593462-616660 GCF_001578705.1 Streptococcus oralis
AACTAGCATTCTCGATGTTCACACCCGTATAAATACTACCATCCTTGGCTACTAAAACAGCTCCGATGGGAAAGTGAGAATAGGGGACATAGGCTTGTTTGCTGGTTTCAATTGCTAGTTCAATTAACTCAGTAGTCGCCATCTGCTAATTCTCCTTTTAAAATCGCAACGCCAGCAGATGTTCCGATACGGGTAGCACCTGCTTCCACAAAAGCAACAGCATCCGCATATGAACGAGCTCCACCAGCTGCCTTAACTCCCATATCTGGCCCGACTGTTTTACGCATTAATTTAACATCTGCTACCGTAGCACCGCCAGTTGAAAATCCAGTTGATGTTTTGACAAAGTCAGCGCCTGCTTTTTGGGATAATTGGCAGGCCACAACCTTTTCATCGTCTGTCAACAAGCAAGCTTCAATAATGACTTTCACCAACTTGTCACCACTTGCTTCTACGACAGCACGGATGTCCGATTCAACTAAATCTAGATTGCCTGATTTGAGGGCACCAACATTGATAACCATATCAATCTCATCTGCACCGTTTTGGACAGCTTCTTTTGTTTCAAAAGCTTTCACAGCTGAAGTTGTTGCTCCAAGAGGGAAACCTACTACTGTACAAACCTTTACATCTGAGCCTTCAAGTCCTGTTTTC
Source organism: Streptococcus oralis (assembly GCF_001578705.1). Lineage (GTDB taxonomy): Bacteria > Bacillota > Bacilli > Lactobacillales > Streptococcaceae > Streptococcus > Streptococcus oralis_J. Next base: position 594,117 of record NZ_KQ969037.1, read on the forward strand.
GCATGTTTAACCCATGTGGGATTGACACAAACGCTGGCAAAGTCATACTCACGCGCTTCAGATAGCAAACGATCAATTTGTTCTTGGCTTGCATCTTGCTTTAAAAGCGTATGATCGATATATTTATTTAACTTCATATTCGGATTCTCCCTGGTTTTATGAGATAATTTCTATAATTTCTCGTAAACTTTGCACTCCATCATTTATTTTAACATATTTTTGAAATTCTGTAACTAGTTCAGAAGAAATTTTTCCATTTGTATAAACTTTTGCAACAATTTCTCCCTTTTGAACGGAGTCTCCAACTTTCTTTTCAAAAACAATCCCTGTTTCATAGTCCAAGTCATCAGACTTGACTGCACGACCAGCTCCTAGTCTCATGGCATAGAGCCCAAATTCCATTGCAGGAAGAGCTGAAATAACACCCGTTTCTTGAGCAGGAATTTCCACCACATGGTCAACTTTGACTGGGCGATAGAGATCATCTAAATCGCCGTCTTGTGCTGCTACCATTTCTTCAAACTTAGCCAGTGCTTGGCCATTCTCAAGATGTTGACGGATTTCCTCGACCGTTTTCTCAACATCAGCCAAACCAAGCATAATCTGAGCTAACTCGCAGATAAAGTGACTAATATCTTCTCGGCCTTTTCCTTGAAGAATCTCGATTGCCTCAAGGATTTCGAGACGATTCCCAATGGCTCTTCCCAAGGGTTGGCTCATATCGGTAATGACTGCTACCGTCTTTCGACCAACTGCCTTACCAAGATCTACCATGGTTTGAGCCAATTCACGCGCCTCATCGACAGTCTTCATAAAGGCACCCTCACCGACTGTTACATCTAGCAAAATGGCATCCGCTCCTGCAGCGATTTTCTTGCTCATAACAGAACTAGCAATCAATGGGATCGTGTCGACAGTTGCTGTCACATCACGGAGGGCATAGAGAAGCTTGTCTGCTTTAACCAGCTGATCTGACTGCCCAATGACAGATACTCCAATATCTTGCACCTGACGAATGAAATCTTCTTGACTGCGCTCGACTTGATAGCCCTTAATGGACTCCAATTTATCAATTGTCCCACCAGTATGGCCGAGACCACGACCACTCATTTTAGCAACGGGCACACCGAAACTCGCAACAAGGGGAGCCAAGATTAAGGTCACCTTATCACCTACACCACCAGTCGAATGCTTGTCAACTTTAACCCCCTCAATAGCTGACAAATCAAACTCCTGACCTGTCTTGACCATATTCATCGTCAGGTCAGAAATCTCACGTGTGGTCATTCCTTTGAAATAAACCGCCATGGCAAAGGCAGACATTTGGTAGTCTGGAACAGTTCCAGCCACATAGCCTTCTACCAACCACTTAATTTCACTTGAGGTCAGTTCTTGACCATCTCGTTTTTTTTGGATTAAATCAACTGCTCTCATTCTTTCACACTTCTAAGGATATAATATCCCTTATCTTTCTTTACGATTTCACAATTTCCAAAAACGTCTTCCATCTTGCTTTTGGCACTTGGAGCTCCTTGCTTTTTCTGAATGACGATGGTTAAATCTCCTCCGTCTTTCAAGAATTCTCTGCTCTTTTCGATAATCTCATGAACAACCTGTTTACCCGCTCGAATCGGCGGATTGGAAATAACATGGTCAAATTTCCCTTCAACTTGTTCATAGATATTGGATTGGAAAATCGCCGCTTCTACTTTATTTCGTTCAGCATTTTGTCGCGCTAAGTCCAAGGCGCGATTATTGATATCGACCATGGTAGCCTGAACTCCATAAGCCTTGACCAAAGAAAGCCCTAGGGGACCATATCCACAGCCTACATCAAGGACCGTTTCTCCTTTATTAACCTCTAGACACTTCAATAAAAGCTGACTCCCAAAGTCAACCATTTTCTTGCTAAAAACACCCGCATCCGTCAAAAAGGTCATTTTTTGTCCCAACAACTCCACTCTCAACTCATGAATGTCGTGAGCAGCATCAGGATTTTCTGCATAATACATTTTACTCATAAAACTATTTTACCATAATTTGGCTTGAATTGTAAATCGTTTACAAAGTGATGAGCAAATGAAAAAGACTGAAGAATCCTAGTCAAAAAACCTTTTCTTCAATCTCTTTCAATTATTAGAAATACATTACAATCTATCGGGAACTACAAATTATCATAGTCAGGAAGAAACAGATCGTTTGTAATCAGGCGCATTTTTATTACTATTTCTTAACCTTAAAATACTTTATTATCAACAAGATTCCCAATATGATGTTTAGATAAAAACCCAACCGATAAGTTTGTGTCAAGATTTCCAAACTTGTCCAAAGTCGTATCAAATCTTCTAGTGACATACGGAAGAGATATCCTTCTGTAGCAATCCACAAAATCAAAAATAGATAACTACCAGCAGCAAGCCATTTCGTCCACTGCTTTTTTACTAGCCAAGCAAGCAAGAGTGAACAGATAAAGATAACTGTTACAAGGAGATGATCCATTAAGAAGGTAAAACCGTAATAGGTTTCTACAAAGCGTCTACCATTATCCGCATTCGCTCCCCTTATAAAAGGTAGTGCAAAACTTAAAATAAAACAGAGTTCCAATATGTAACATCTCAAGATTTTCATTGTGTGCCTCCTATAAGTTGCGAACTAAAAAAGCCCACTTTTATTAACTGATAAGTCTTCAGAAACAATTCCCTATCTCATCATTAAATTATTCAAACTCCATCTACCTCTATTATACGATATTGACTTACTACCATCAAGAAACCGCTTTATTTTTTTAGCTTTTTATGGTATGATAAACAAAATATCTAGGGGAAAACAAATGACCAACGAATTTTTACATTTTGAAAAAATCAGTCGCCAGACTTGGCAATCATTGCATCGCAAAACAACTCCCCCTTTGACAGAGGAAGAGTTAGAATCCATCAAGAGTTTCAATGACCAGATTAGTCTGCAGGACGTAACGGATGTCTATCTTCCCCTTGTCCATCTTATCCATATTTACAAGCGCACCAAGGATGATTTGGCATTTTCAAAAGGAATTTTTCTCCAACGTGAAAGCAAATCGCAGCCTTTTATCATTGGAGTTTCTGGTAGTGTTGCTGTGGGTAAATCGACTACTAGTCGCTTACTTCAGATTCTTCTATCACGTACTCTTCCAGATGCTACTGTAGAATTGGTGACAACCGACGGTTTTCTCTATCCCAATCAAACCTTGATGGAGCAAGGTATCTTAAATCGCAAAGGTTTTCCAGAGAGTTATGACATGGAAGCCTTGCTGAATTTTCTTGACCGCCTAAAGAATGGGCAAGATGTCGATATTCCAGTCTATTCTCATGAAGTGTATGACATTGTTCCTGGGGAAAAACAACGGGTCAAAGCCGCTGACTTTGTCATTGTCGAGGGAATTAATGTCTTTCAAAACCCTCAAAATGAGCGCCTTTACATCACTGATTTCTTTGATTTCTCCATCTACGTGGATGCTGCTGTCGAGGATATTGAAAGCTGGTATCTGGATCGTTTCTTGAAACTGCTCAGCTTTGCTCAAAATGATTCTAAAAGCTATTACTACCGTTTTACGCAAATGCCGATTGGTGAAGTTGAGGCCTTTGCACACCAAATCTGGACCAATATCAATCTAACCAATCTTCAAAACTATATCGAACCAACCCGAAATCGTGCGGAAGTGATTTTACACAAAGCAAAGAATCACGAGATCGATGAAATTTACTTAAAAAAATAATTTCCCCTTGTCAAAACCTAAGTTTTCATATATAATGGTATAGTTAGTAAATATGGAGGTAATAACATTGGCAAACATTAAATCAGCTATCAAACGCGCTGAATTGAACGTTAAACAAAACGAAAAAAACTCAGCTCAAAAATCAGCTATGCGTACTGCTATCAAAGCTTTCGAAGCAAACCCTTCTGAAGAACTTTTCCGTGCTGCTAGCTCAGCTATCGACAAAGCAGAAACTAAAGGTTTGATTCATAAAAACAAAGCAAGCCGCGATAAAGCTCGTCTTTCAGCTAAACTTGCAAAATAAGAAACAGTCCACCGAGGCTGTTTTTTTGTCCTCCATTACGAAAAGGTAGAAAATGAAAATCCAAATTATCGGCTATTCTGGAGCTGGTAAGTCAACTCTAGCAGAAAAGTTGTCTAACTACTACTCCATACCCAAACTGCATATGGATACACTCCAATTTCAGCCTGGTTGGCAAGACAGTGACCACGATTGGATGTTGAACGAGATGAAAAGCTTTCTCACAAAGCATGAAACATCTTGGGTCATCGATGGCAACTACTCTTGGTGCTATTACGAAGAAAGAATGTGGGAAGCTGACCAAATCATCTTCCTCAATTTTTCCCCATTGCCTTGTCTCTTTCGAGCCTTTAAACGGTATCTCACACATCGAGGCAAGGTTAGAAAAAATATGGCAGCAGGCTGTCCTGAGCGCTTTGACTGGGATTTTATCAGATGGATTCTCTGGGATGGGCGGACAAAGAATGCTAAAGAACGCTATCAACGGGTTCAAGAAACCTATCCAGAGAAAGTAATTGTCCTCAGTTCGCAAAAGGAGATAGATTACTTTTTAGAAAATATCGCAAACAACAAGAAAAACCAACGTGCATAACGTTGGTTTTTTGCTTTTAGCCAATCACACTTCCGTTTGGCACAGCTGGATCAACTGTGAGAAGGGTTAATTTGCCATCATGTTCAGCTGAGAGGAGTACATCAGAATAAATATTTCATAAAATTATTAAACTCAAAAAAAGCTCAAATGCTATCTGATTACTGAACATTTCACCTACTAATGAGAATCGCTTGACTTTACTCTGTAATAATAAAAATCTTTATCATAATTTCCAGCTGATTGACTAACAATTAAGCGTGGCCGTGAAATATCTGATTGGTCACCCATTGGGTTTTTAAATCCTATTTTAAACAATCCTATAGCTGCACTCGTAGGACCACTTTGTAAACTAACATATGGAACACTGCTCTTCTTAGATGAATCTTCTATTACTTTAATCCTATTTCCATTCCCTGTTGTTCCATCAGGATTAATTATCAATTCCTTACCACGACCATTCCTCCATGTTCCAACAAGTGTTGAAATATCACCATTTTCAATCGCTTCAATATCTAAATCGACCTCTGAAAGTGAGTTATGTTGATAAAGTTGCCACCAATCCACTTTATATGGTCTAAGATAACTTTTCCCATAAAGAATTCTGTTTTCTTGAGTTTTTTCATTATCTGGTCCAGTTTCATTAGCAGGGATAAATGTTAACACTAATTCTTGCCCAATAATGGCATTTCTATTATCCCATACAAAATATACTTCATAATAATCATTGTTTTTCTTCGGTGTTTTACTTTTATCTAACTTGAATTGAGCATGCATAGAACCACTCCAGAACACCCAATTTCCCTCTTGTTTGGATATCCTTGGAAAAACAGAAGTATTATCCTTAAAATAATCTTCAGGATTATACCCATACAAAGTGAAATTAGATTCTGCTATTGCTTTTTCTAAATAACCATTAGAATAAGTTCCTTCAAAAGCACTTAAATCCCCTTGGAGAATATTATCCTTACTATTTTTAAAATAATCACTACTACTAGCAAATATCATTTCATGATTCTTATTTCCATCAGATAAGATGATTACCTTTAAAATATTAGACGAATCGTCTGCATTATTAACTAAAATAGATATTTTAAAATCTTTATTTCCGTCTGACTTATTAAAATCTGTAACAGAAGACCTGTTATTGCCATCTTCCTTCCAATCCGTAGAAAAATCTCCAAATACATCACCCTCGTCTGTGCTGTATGAAATTCTCCAATTTTGATTATTTTTTGCAATAGTAGCTTTTTCACCTGTGGCAGACACATAATTTCCCGATAAATCTAAAAAGTCTGATTTTATTATTTTCTCAGTATTTGATTGTATTTTCTGGTTATCACTCACTTTATGATTCTTATATAAAAGAAATAAAATTAAACTCATTAAGAGAGAAACAATCCCAAAATATATGAGTGTTTTATTCATTCCAATCTCCAGTAGATATAAATTATTTCCCTCATTTTACTATATTACTTAAAGACTATCAAGTTAATTTATAAATAATGGAAAAAACCGTTTTTCAACGGCTTTTTGACTGTGATTTCTCAAATGTAAATTCCTCTTACGGCAAATCATTCCCTGCTGCGAGGTAAATCTCATACCATTCTTTTCGAGTCAGGTTAACATCACTTGCTTGGCTTGCCTCTATTAAATGTTTAGGATTGGTTGTTCCTACCACTGCCTGCATCTTAGCTGGGTAGCGTAAGACCCAAGCGATAGCAATAGCTGATGGGCTTACACCGTATTTTAAGGCTAGTCGATTTAGGACTTGGTTTAGTTGTTGAAACTTCTCATTGCCGACAAAATTCCCTTTGAAATATCCGAACTGCAAGACTGACCAGGCCTGAATAACCATGTCATTTAATTTACAGTATTCAAAGACGCTACCATCACGCAAAGCTGCCTTGTCCCCTTCCATATTGACATGAAAACCGGATTCAAAACCAGGTGTGAATGCTGCACTTAGTTGTAATTGATTGATAGCTAGAGGCTGCTTAACTTCTTTCTTCAGTAATTCCATCATCATAGGATTTTGGTTGGACACACCGAAATCTCTAACTTTACCTGATGTGTGTAGAATTTCAAAGGCTTGAGCCACTTGATCAGCTTCCATCAGAGCATCTGGTCGATGGAGAAGCAAGCTATCTAAATAGTCAACCTGCAATCTTTTTAAAATTCCATCTACTGATTCTAAAATATACTCTTTTGAAAAATCAAAATAAGTAAACTCTTCAATGCGAATGCCACATTTGGACTGAATCCACATCTTTTCTCGCAGGTCAGGACGATTATTTAACACTTGACCTAGTAATTCTTCGCAACGACCTCCACCATAGATATCTGCCAAGTCAAAGGCATTGATTCCGACAGAGAGGGCTGTTTCAACCAGTTCCTCAACTTCTTTGACCGACTTGTCACTGATTCGCATCATACCGAGCACAATTTCTGATAATTCTTTGTCATCTTGACCAAGAGTTATGTATCTCATCAAATTTTTCTCCTTTAATTTCTAACATTTTTTCCTTCATTATAACAAAAAACCGCTTTGCAACGGCTTTTTGACTATATTTCACTCCATTTTATCTTCTTAAACCCACGGAACAAGACAAAGATTCCAATAAAGAGGACAGCTAAAGGAATAACTTTTGTAAGAAAAACATTTGAAATTCCCATCCACTCATAGTAACGGAGTAGAGAGCCTACAACAAGATGGGCAACAATCATACTGACAAAGGGACGAAAAATCGGTTCTTTCCAATTCCAAATACTGATGACCAGCGAAATCGTAAAGACAGATAAACTATCCCAGGGAGCAGGAAGATAAAAGGCTCCTTCTTGTATGAAGCTTGTCATTCCTACATATCCTAGAACAACTAGCAGAATAAGAATCCCAACGACAGTATAGGTGCCAATTTTCATTTTGGGAGAATCTTGGACTAAACCCCAACGTAAGATTATCCCCACAAGCCCAAATCCAACTAGAAAAAGGAGCAGTTGCCCTAAGAAGGTGAGCAAATTGACTGTTAAGAGAGGGCCTTTAGAAAAATCACCTAGCAGTTGATAGTAACGTAATACCGCTAGGACAAGAATTGGCGTCAAAAGGGACTCTTTGATAGAACTGCGAGGTGCTTCCTTGAGCATCTCTCTCATTAATTTTTTAGGATTCTTACCTAGATACTCCTCTGCACTCATACCATCTTGTTCTGCTTCTGAAAAATCTAACATCATCAAATAAATCTGCTCTCTAAGATAGTCCTCATCATAGAGAAATCCAGCAAGATTAAAACTATCCCACAGCTCCTCAAAATACTTTTGATTCTCCTCAGAAAACTCATACAGCAAAGCGCTTGTTTCTTCGTAATACTTCATTTTCTTCATGGTTTACCCCCCATTCTTAATCCCTTCAACTTTTTGACTCAAATCGTCCCATTGTTGCCAAAAGACCGAGACACGCTCTTTTCCTTCTTTAGTTAACGAAAAATACTTCCGATCTGGACCATCTGGCGACGAGCGCATGTCGCCTCTTATCCATTGTTTTTTTTCTAACTTTTGCAACAAAGGATAAATAGTTCCTGGAACAATAGTGTCAAATCCGGCCTCTCGCAAAGTCTGAACCAACTCATAACCATATCGCTCTTTTTGACCAATCATATCCAAGACACAACCTTCAAGAACACCTTTTAATAGCTGAGTTTCTTTCATCCCTTCTCCCTTCTCCCTTCTCCCTTCTAATCTATTTTGTAATACCTACTAGTAGCTTCACCTATAGTATACCACTTTCACACTAGTTTGTAAAGCATAATAGCTAAAGAAAAAAACAGAACTAGCAGAACTAGTCCTGTCTATTTTTACCCAATCACACTTCCGTTTGGTACAGCTGGATCAACTGTGAGAAGGGTTAGTTTGCCATCATGTTCAGCTGAGAGGATCATCCCTTGGCTGACATATTTTTTCATCATTTTACGTGGTTTGAGGTTGGCAACGATTTGGACTTTCTTGCCGACCAATTCTTGTTCGTTTGGATAGTATTTAGCTATTCCTGAGAGGATTTGACGGTCTTCGCCATCACCAGCATCTAGGCGGAATTGTAGCAACTTATCAGAACCTTCCACTTTAGACACTTCTTTGACCTCTGCGACACGGATTTCAACCTTATCAAAGTCTTCAAACTTAATTTCATCCTTGTTCAGTTTGAGTTCGACTTCGTCTGGATTCCATTCTTTTTCGACTGCTGGCTTGCTACCTTCCATTTGTTCCTTGATATAGGCGATTTCTTCTTCCATATCCAAACGTGGGAAGATTGGTGTTCCTTTGGCTACTACTGTCACACCTGCAGGTAAATCAGCCAAGCTCAAGTTTTCTAGGCTCGCCACTTCTTCCAATCCAAGTTGAGTCAAGACCGCACGACTGGTTTCCATCATAAATGGTTCAATCAAGTGAGCTACGACACGAAGGCTAGCTGCCAAGTGGCTCATAACACTTGCCAATTGGTCACGAAGTGCATCATCCTTAGCCAAGATCCATGGAGCTGTCTCATCGATGTATTTGTTGGTACGAGAGATAAGGGTCCAGACTGCTTCAAGGGCACGTGGGTAGTCAACTGCATCCATGTGTGTATGGTAGTCAGCAATTGATTCAGTAGCTACTTGAGCAAGAGCATGGTCAAATTCTGTCACACCTTCTACATAGGCAGGGATTTGTCCATCAAAGTACTTGTTAATCATGGAAACCGTACGGTTGAGGAGGTTTCCTAGGTCATTGGCTAATTCATAGTTGATACGGCCTACATAATCTTCAGGGGTGAAGGTCCCGTCTGAACCAACTGGGAGGCTACGCATGAGGTAGTAACGAAGTGGGTCCAGTCCATAACGCTCCACTAGCATTTCAGGATAAACGACATTCCCCTTAGACTTAGACATCTTGCCGTCTTTCATGACAAACCAACCATGGGCAATCAAACGATCTGGCAATTTGATATCCAACATCATAAGAAGGATTGGCCAGTAGATTGAGTGGAAACGAAGAATGTCTTTTCCGACCATGTGGAAGACTGTTCCATTCCAGAACTTGTCAAAGTTACCATGTTCGTCTTGACCGTAACCAAGAGCTGTCGCATAGTTAAGAAGGGCATCAATCCAAACGTAGACAACATGTTTTGGATTGGATGGGACTGGCACACCCCAGGTAAAGGTTGTACGAGATACGGCTAAGTCTTCCAAACCTGGCTCAATAAAGTTACGAAGCATTTCATTAAGACGACCATCTGGAGTGATGAAGTCAGGGTGCGATTTGAAAAATTCAACTAAACGGTCTTGGTATTTGCTGAGGCGAAGGAAATAAGACTCTTCTGAAACCCACTCCACTTCGTGACCTGATGGAGCGATACCGCCCGTTACATTTCCAGCTTCATCACGGAAAACTTCTGCAAGCTGGCTTTCTGTAAAGAATTCCTCATCTGAGACTGAATACCAACCAGAGTATTCACCCAAGTAGATATCATCTTGAGCAAGCAAGCGTTCAAAGACCTGAGCCACTACTTTTTCATGGTAATCATCAGTTGTACGGATGAATTTATCGTATGAGATATCGAGTAATTTCCAGAGTTCTTTGACACCAACTGCCATGCCATCAACATAAGCTTGTGGCGTAATGCCAGCTTCTTCAGCCTTTTGCTGGATCTTCTGACCATGCTCGTCAAGACCTGTCAGATAAAAGACATCGTAACCCATGAGGCGTTTGTAACGCGCTAGAACATCACAGGCGATGGTTGTGTAAGCAGAACCGATATGAAGTTTACCAGATGGATAGTAAATCGGCGTTGTAATATAAAAATTCTTTTCAGACATAATTTTTCCTTTCCAGGCAAATGAAACCTGTTTTTCTAACACTTCATTATATCATATTTTTAGTGATTTTCGATAGGAAAATCCATACAAAAACAAGATAGACAAGTGTCCATCTTGTTTATCTTATTCATAGCGAAGGGCTTCAATTGGATCAAGCTTAGACGCTTTATTGGCTGGCAAGACTCCGAAAATCATACCAACGCTGGCCGAAACAGCCAAGCTAAAGAGAGCGATCGGTAGCGAGACACCAATTTCTATTCCTTCCATCATATTTTTTAACAAAGCGCCTGCTAGCGTGGTCAAGCCCGCTGCACTTACTAGGCCGATGACTCCACCTAGCAAGGTCAAGATCATGGACTCAATCAAAAACTGTACCAAGATATTAGCCCGTGTAGCTCCCAATGCTTTACGAAGACCAATCTCACGAGTACGCTCCGTTACAGAAACCAGCATAATATTCATAACTCCAGTCCCTCCCACAAAGAGAGAGATTCCTGCGATAGCACTAATAATAGCGGTCATAAAACCAAAGATTTGCTGAACCTCTGCAAAAGCGGCGGTTTCGTCTACAACCTGATATTCTCCCTGCTGTACTCCTGCAATTTCTGTCATCTTGCGTGCGAGTTCTGGCCCCAAAGTCGGAGTTAGACTCGTATCATTCACACGAAAGACAATATTAGAAATTTCCTCTACATTAAAATTAGCTGCTACAGAAGCATTGGTTGTAATCGGTAAGCCACCTACACCAAACATCTTAGCACTTTTAACAGCAGGACTAGAGTAAACACCAACCACGCGATAGCTATATCCATTGGCTGAAATGATTTGATTGAGCGCTGCCTGAGGCGAGTCAAAAAGACTTTTAGCGAGTTCTTCATCTAGCAAAATCACACTTGCAAAATCTCGGTAGTCTTGTTCTCTCAGATCCCTACCTGCAATAATTTTATTTTCTACAGCAGACATATAAGTCATATTTCCACCTGTCAGACTTGCTCTCTCTACCTTTTTATCCTTATAGGTCAAAGTAACATTTGTACTATTAGTCACATAATAGCCATCTACACCTTTTAGTTTGGCAGCTTCCCTAACCCACGATTCCTGTGTTTTAGGTGGTTCTACGTGAACATCTTCTTTACCAGATAGTGTCAGTGCAGATTGCTTTTGTGTAAAAGAACCGTCCTTACTTTTAATTGGTGAGAAAAACACCTGAATATTTTTCTGAGATTTTGTCATATTTTTATTGACCTGACGAGACATAGAGTCCCCTAAAGCCATGATGACAACTACTGAAGAGACTCCGATGATAATGCCAATCATGGTCAAAAAGGAGCGCATCTTGTGTGCCATAATAGATGAAAAGGCAAATTTCAGATTTTGCATCTTAGTTCTCCTTTCCTTCCAAACGAGCGCTATCAGACGAAATAACTCCATCACGGATTACAATCTGGCGTTTTGCATAGGCTGCAATTTCGGGCTCGTGCGTTACCATAATAATCGTCTTGCCTTCTTCATTTAACTCAACCAAGAGTTCCATGATTTGGCTTCCTGTTTTCGTATCCAAGGCACCTGTCGGTTCATCAGCTAGGATAATCGAGGGATCGTTAACAAGAGCACGCGCAATGGCCACCCGTTGTTTTTGACCGCCAGACAACTCCGAAGGAAGGTGATGAATACGATCAGTCAACTCTACTTTACTCAGATATTCCTCTGCCAACTTGCGACGTTGGGCAGCTGGAACTCCTGCATAAATCAAGGGTAACTCAACATTTTGAACAGCATCCATCTTTGACAAAAGAAAGAACTGTTGAAAGACAAAGCCAATTTGTTGGTTACGTACCTGTGCCAACTGCTTTTCACCTAGACGGGCCACTTCTTGACCTTCTAGATAGTATTCGCCGCTAGTTGGGGTGTCCAGCATTCCGATGGTATTCATCAGAGTAGATTTACCCGAACCAGATGGTCCCATAATGGCAACAAATTCCCCTTCACCAATCTCCAAATTAATATTTTTCAAGACCTGCAGTTCCTGTTCACCATTTCGATAGCTCCGGCAGATGTTTTTTAGACTAATTAGTTGTTTCATCAGCCTTCACCTCTTTTCCTTCTTCCAAGGAAGTCGTTGGATTACTGATGACTTTGGTTCCATCTGTCAAACCAGATGTGATCTCTTGGTTTTCTGCGTCAGCATTTCCTAGGCTAACTTCAACCTTCTTAGCCTTATTCTCTTCGTCAACCACCCAAACATAGTTTTTCCCGTCTTCAGTAATGACACTGGTTAAGGGTACGAGGATTGATTTCTTGTCACTTTTAACCTCAACACTAACGGTGAAACCTGGTCTTAAATCACCAATCTCACTCGTTACTTCAATCGTATAGGGATATTTAGAACCAGTATTCCCCCCAGTTATAGCATTCGTTCCTTCTCCACTATTTTTAGGATAAGCTGAAATAAAGCTGATCTTCCCTGTCCAAGTTTTATCTTGGTAAACTTTAGAAGAGAAGGTCACTTCTTGGCCAACAGAAAGGTTGGCAAGATTGTACTCGGAAAGTTCTCCCTTGACTTGTAGATTGTCGTTACTTACTACATGAACCATCACTTGATTTGCAGCAGTTGTGGACTTTGATACATTGCGATTAACTTCTACAACTGTACCTTCTAGCGTACTCAAAACCTTTGTTGCGTCCAATTGGGCCTGCGCCTTTTTAAGTTGCGCCTCTGCATCAGCACGACTATCACGAGCATCACTAATCTGAGAATCAATGGAAGAGACAGAAGAACCCTGTGCTCCATCATCATATTCTTCCGAATCAGCTAGAGTGTTGTTTCGTGATTCCTTCAAGTCATTGATACGACGATCAGCCTTGGCTATGGCACGGTTAGCTGCATCATAAGCAGACTGCGCTTCTGTGCTGTTGTATTTTACGAGCGCTTGTCCTTTGTCAACCTTATCTCCAACAGAAACCAAGATTTCATCCACCTCACCCTTACTTGCATCCAAATAAACATATTGTTCATTTTTTGCGGTGACAGTACCAGATAAAAGAACAGAGGAGGCAACTGTTCCTTCCTTTGCGACTACGAGATGCGAAGTGTCATCCTTACTGGCAGCCTGAGAGGGCTGTCTAAATAGCAAAATACCCACTGCACTGATTATAATAATACTTGCAGCACCAATAGCTGTGTATAGTTGCCATTTTTTAGTTTTCTTATTCCCCTTCATCACAAAACTCCTATTTTATTTTCAATACAAAGACTATTATAGCAAATTTACCTACTCTAAACAATGATTGTTCAGAGAGAAAAGAGAACAATTCAGGAAACATGCTTTGTTTCCATTTGATTTATGCGAAATTGTACTAGTAACATCATACACCTTATTTCTATATTTAGCAAGTGATTTCTGCTATTTCTTTAGGGCGTAGCAGATTTTTGCATTCAAATAGTAAAAACGATAGAATATGACTATCAAAACTATAAGGAGTTTTCTATGAGAGAATATGATATCATCGCTATCGGTGGAGGGAGTGGCGGTATCGCCACTATGAACCGAGCTGGTGAACACGGCGCTAAAGCAGCTGTTATCGAAGAGAAAAAATTAGGTGGAACTTGTGTCAACGTTGGCTGTGTTCCTAAGAAAATCATGTGGTATGGAGCGCAAATCGCTGAAAGCTTCCACCACTACGGCCCTGACTATGGTTTTACAAGTTCAGATGTTCAATTTGATTTTGCAAAACTTAGCCAAAACCGTGAAGCCTACATCGACCGTGCTCGCTCATCTTATGATGGAAGTTTCAAGCGCAATGGGGTTGATTTGATTGAAGGTCGTGCTCATTTTGTTGATGCTAACACCGTCAGCGTCAATGGTGAATTGATTCGTGCCAAGCATATCGTTATTGCGACTGGAGCTCGTCCAAGCATCCCAACTATTCCTGGAGCTGAACTCGGTGGTAGTTCAGACGATGTCTTTGCTTGGGAACAACTTCCTGAATCCGTTGCTATTCTAGGTGCTGGCTATATCGCCGTTGAATTAGCAGGCGTTCTCCACGCTCTCGGAGTAAAAACGGATTTGTTTGTGCGTCGCGATCGTCCCTTGCGTGGTTTTGACAGCTACATCGTGGAAGGTCTCGTCAACGAAATGGAAAAAACAGGCCTGCCTTTGCACACGCATAAGGTACCCGTCAAGCTCAAAGAAACGGAGCAAGGCATAACGATTCATTTTGAAGACGGTTCTAGTCACACTGCCAGCCAAGTTATCTGGGCTACTGGTCGCCGTCCAAATGTAGATGGTCTTGAGCTAGAAAAAGCTGGCGTCACACTCAACCAACGTGGATTTATCCAAGTGGATGAGTATCAAAATACAGTTGTAGATGGTATCTACGCCCTTGGAGACGTTACTGGTGAGAAGGAACTGACCCCAGTAGCCATCAAGGCAGGACGTACCTTATCTGAACGCCTCTTTAATGGAAAAACAAATGCCAAGATGGACTACACGACTATCCCTACTGTTGTCTTCTCACACCCAGCAATCGGAACAGTCGGTTTGACTGAAGATCAAGCTATCAAAGAATACGGCCAAGATAACATCAAAGTCTACAAGTCAAGCTTTGCATCCATGTACTCTGCCGTTACAAGCCATCGTCAAGAGTCTCGCTTCAAACTCATCACCACAGGTGATGACGAAAAAGTTGTTGGTCTTCACGGACTTGGTTACGGAGTAGATGAGATGATTCAAGGATTCGCTGTCGCTATCAAGATGGGGGCGACCAAGGCGGACTTTGATGCTACAGTAGCTATCCACCCAACCGCCTCAGAAGAATTTGTAACCATGCGCTAATCGTTGAAAGAGACCACATGTGGTCTCTTTTTACTTGCAAAATCGGCTGTTACAAAATTGTTACCATTAATTTAAAAACAGGTTGACTTTTCTTCCTGAATTAGTATAATAGTTACTATAATTTTAAAAAGAGGTTAACAGTTTTGAAAAAAGCTCATATCTATGCTATCCCTGCTATCGGTGCTGCTCTCATCGCCGTATTGGCACAAATCAGTCTCCCTATCGGTCCTGTACCTTTCACTCTGCAAAACTTTGCGATCGGTCTGATTGCTACTGTTTTTAGACCTAGAGAAGCTGTCCTTTCTGTAGCTCTCTACCTCCTGCTGGGTGCCATTGGTTTACCTGTCTTTGCAGGGGGAGGAGCTGGGTTTCACGTTTTAGTCGGTCCAAGTTCAGGCTATCTTTGGTTCGATCTTGTCTATGCAGGACTTACCTCTTATCTCATCCATCAGAACAGTGGCTATATCCGCATTTTCCTAGCCAACCTCTTGGGTGATTCCCTCGTCTTTGTCGGAGGTATTCTCAGCCTCCACTTCCTTGCTGGTATGTCATTTGATAAGGCATTCGCTGTTGGTGTCCTTCCTTTTATCCTTCCTGATCTTGGTAAAATCATTGCGATTAGCTTCATTGGTCGTCCACTATTACAACGACTTAGGGGACAAGCATACTTCTCAATTTAACCCAAAAAGGATAGTGAGTAAAATTCACTATCCTTCTCTCATTTCCCGCCTTTAAAAGCATCCACCATTACTTGAAATTCTTCATTTGTAAGGGTGATTCCTTTTCCCATCTTGGTATGATCAGGGCTCCAAGTTCGAATATCAAACTTTGCTGGAGCGCCATTAAAGCTGACTCGGTTTAATTCCTTGGTCCATCCTTTGTCATTTTCAGACAAGGTCAGTAAGTGTTCTTCGATTTCAAATGTAAATTCTGCCATTTTAACTCCTTTACGTGATATGCTTTCTATAGTCTATTCGTAAAATCTTGTAGATTTTAGGAAAATTTTATATAATATGGTTATATAAGAGGGGAGAAGCCTATGAGATATACATTCAAGCATGTCTTAGATAAGATACAAGACTTTCTCAGTGGACATGATGAACAAGATTATTCTGAAAACGACTCCCTCATTGCTACAATTGAACAAGCCATCCAGAAAAAAACCGCTGTTCATGTCATACTAGCTGAAACAAGCTTCACTGGTGATATTGTCAAATATGATACCAGCCGTCAACAGATTATTGTCAAAAATTTTACAAAAAATGTGACACGTATCATCCGAATCACTGATATCAAAAGACTTCGTTTCGTCCCTTCAACTGTACAAACAGCTCAGAAAAATAGATTTAAGAAAGAGTGAGATGCTTTTCATCCCACTCTTTTTCTTAACGAATTTGTTCAAAATGCAGGTGAACTGCGATATGGTCTCCGTAACCGCTTCTCTCCAAATCACGTTGCAAGCGATAAGAAATGTAGTGTTCTGCGATGGTGATATATCCTGCCCCCAACAAACGATTTTCAACCATTGATTGGATCATGCTAATGGTCGCACGTTCCACTTTTGCTTCTTCCAAGTCCAAGACTACCTTTTTAGTGACTTGAGCTAAGTTTTGACGCAAGTCATCGGTCAAAACATAAACTGTTTGAGCTGCTTTTAGGACAGCTTGGTAGATTTTATCTGGATCAAAGTCTGCAACTTCTCCGTTACGTTTGATTACTTGCATAAGGTTCTCCTTTATTCTTTGTTTTCTCTGATTTCAGCCAGCATTTTTTCTTCTTCTGCTGTTAGTTGATAGTTTTCTAGCAAATCTGGTCTGCGCTCATAGGTTTTCTTTAAACTCTCATAAAGTCGCCACTGACGGATCTTCTCATGGTGCCCACTCATAAGCACATCTGGAACCACCATACCTCGATAGTCATAAGGGCGTGTGTACTGAGGATATTCAAGAAGTCCTGAAGAAAAACTATCATCCTGGTGACTAGACTCCTTGCCAATCACTTCAGGAATCAGGCGAACGGTCGCATCGATCATGGTCATGGCCGCCAATTCTCCTCCAGTCAAGACATAGTCTCCTAGGGAAATCTCATCGGTTACCAGGGTCTTGATGCGCTCGTCATACCCTTCATAGTGACCACAGATAAAAATCAATTCATCTTCCTGAGCCAAATCCTCAGCGTAAGCTTGATCGAACTGTTTCCCAGCAGGATCAAGAAGAATGACGCGGGGATTTTTCTTTTCAATGGCATCAAAGGCATCGAAAATGGGTTGGGCTCGGAGCAACATCCCCTGACCGCCTCCGTAGGGCTCATCGTCAACATGACGGGCCTTTTCAGCGTATTCTCTGAAATTATGATAATGGATATCCAAGAGCCCTTTTTCTCGAGCCTTCCCAACGATCGAGTGTTCCAACGGAGAAAACATCTCTGGAAAGAGGGTTAAAATATCAATCTTCATTATCTAACCCTTCTAAGATGTCCACATCAACCCGCTTGTTTGGAATATCAACATTGAGAACTACTGGCGGAATATAAGGTAAAAGCAAATCTCGCTTACCTTTTCGTTTGACCACCCAGACATCATTGGCACCTGGTTGCAGGATTTCCTTGATAGTTCCTATCAAGTTATCTCCCTCGTAAACATCCAAACCGATAATCTCGTGATAATAGAATTCACCATCATCTAAATCGTTCAAATCTTCCTCAGCGACCTTGAGACTATAACCCTTGTACTTTTCAATCGCATTGATATGGTACATGTCTTTGAATTTGATAATGTCAAAATTCTTATGCTTACGGTGGCTAGCGATGATCACTGTTTGAACAAACTGATCTTTTTCATCGAATAAAGCCAGCTCTGCCCCTTTTTTAAATCGTTCTTCTGCAAAATCCGTCACAGACAAGACTCGCATCTCACCCTGTAAACCTTGTGTATTGACGATTTTCCCAACATTAAAGTAGTTCATCTTGTCTCCTGTATCTATTTCTATCCTTTATTTTATCACGTTCCAGGGATTTTCACAAGTTGAAGAAAATCAGCTATAACCCCAAAATAGCTAGTAGTTTCCTCTTTAATGTTAATTTATATTTGAAAGAAGAAATATTTATATTCCCGTTATACATATTACTATAAAATGTATACTCCCCAATTTGACCTTGACTTATCTTCCATTTCATTCTTAAACTAGGTATAGTCTCAGGTAAATTTGTATGAATCAATAAGCATGTATAATTTTTTAAATTTTTAACTGTATGTATTTTATCTTGAACGACTAAACGATTACTTTTTGAATCATAGATTAAAGAATAAAATTCTACAATTTCAATATCAACTTCTTTTGGATAAAAAATCAAATGGTTATAATGTTTATCATTTTTATTATGTTTAAACTCATAAATATGATGAAATCTCGTATGTAAGGAATCAAATTCGATTGGTTTAATTGCCTGAATTTCGATATTATTAATATAGGCCTTATTCTGGAAACTAATTTTTAAAATTACACCTATAAAAGTCGAAATCTGTATGATTCGTAATAACCAATCAATATACATCGCCCAGTCTATTTTTAAAAAATAATCAGTGTCCAATATTTCTCAAATCTCCCTCCAAAAAACTTTCCAAATCACGTTCATGTTGGTACTTGATGGCGGCCTTCTTATCTTTGTCAAAGATGGTTTTGCTTAGGTCAATGTCATTGATGGCTGCGATTGCGACGGTATAATGAATGATATCAGCCAGTTCTTTGGCTAGTTCCTCATTTGAGTCCTGGACACCCTCTTTTCGACCAGAGCGCCCATTCAAGACCTCGGCTACTTCTCCGACTTCCTCCACTAACTTGATAAAGAGGCCTTCCTCAGTTCGAGATTGCTGGTAATGATCTAGTAAGTAAGCTTGTAATTGTCTAAACGTTAAATCCTTCATCTTCTCCTCCTCACAAAAAAGCGAGACATCTGTCCCGCTTTCTTTATTTTTCATCGATAACGATTCTTACTTTTTTGTCTTCAGTTGGGACAGAGTAGACAATCGTTCTTATCGCTGAGATAGTGCGACCCTTACGACCGATAACACGACCGACATCGCTTTGGTCAAGATCCAAGTGATACTCCAAAAACTCTGGTGTATCTTCAATCTTGATAGTTAAGGCATCTGGTTGTGAAATCAAAGGTTTCACAATCGCAATAATGAGATTTTCAATCGTATCCATCTGTCAACCTACTTTAAACTTATTTTGAGAATTTAGAATCGTGGAATTTTTTCAATACGCCTTCTTTTGAAAGGATGTTGCGAACTGTATCTGAAGGTTGAGCTCCATCAGCCAACCATGCAAGAACGCGGTCTTCTTTCAAAGTCACTTGGTTTTCAGCAACAAGTGGGTTGTAAGTTCCAACTGTTTCGATGAAACGTCCGTCACGTGGTGAACGTGAGTCTGCTACGTTGATACGGTAGAAAGGTTTTTTCTTAGAACCCATACGAGTCAAACGGATTTTAACTGCCATTTTTTAATGTCTCTTTTCTTATTTTTTATTTTGGTGAAATAGCTGAGCTATTTAGCACATGTTCTATTATAGCAGATTTCTGGTATGTGTCAAGAAAAAAACTTGACAGAGTTTGAAATTTTTTTAAACATTTGAAATCAATCTCCTTTTAAGGTACAATGATAGAAATGAATTTTTGAGAGGAAAACAATGAAAAAATTAGCAACCCTTCTTTTACTATCAACTGTAGCCCTTGCAGGATGTACTAGTATCCAACGTGGTCTCCGTGGTGATGACTATGTTGACTCTAGTCTTGCAGCAGAAGAAAGCTCCAAAGCAGCTGCTCAGGCTGCCAAAGATTTGAATGATGCTTTGACCAATGAAAATGCCAACTTCCCTCAACTTTCTATAGAAGTTGCTGAAGATGAAGCCGAAGCTGTTCTACACACAAATCAAGGCGATATCCGCATCAAACTCTTTCCAAAACTAGCACCTCTAGCAGTTGAAAACTTCCTTACTCACGCTAAAGAAGGCTACTATAACGGCATTACCTTCCACCGTGTCATCGATGGCTTTATGGTCCAAACTGGAGATCCTAAGGGAGATGGTACAGGTGGCCAATCTATCTGGCATGATAAGGATAAAACGAAGGACAAGGGAACTGGTTTCAAAAATGAAATTTCTCCTTACCTATACAATATCCGCGGAGCTCTTGCTATGGCTAACACTGGTCAACCAAATACCAACGGTAGCCAGTTTTTCATCAACCAAAACTCGACAGATATTTCAGCTAAACTCCCTACAAGCAAGTATCCAAAGAAAATCATCGAAGCCTATAAAGAGGGTGGAAATCCTAGTCTAGACGGCAAACACCCTGTCTTTGGTCAAGTCATCGATGGCATGGATGTTGTTGATAAGATTGCCAAGGCTGAAAAAGATGAGAAAGACAAACCAACTACTGCTATCACTATCGATAGTATCGAAGTGGTGAAAGACTATGACTTCAGCAAAAAATAAGCCATCAACAGATAAGGAGACGATGACATGATTTTATTTTGGGGTTCTAAAGGTTATCAGAAAGATTTGGGACATACGCAAACTGCGATTGAATGCGGTCACTGTAACAATGTCGACACTTGGGAGATCGTAGAAACTGGACGCAAGTTCACCCTCTACTGGATTCCACTTTTTCCTTATGGTAAAAGTTACTTCGTTTCTTGTCCGATTTGCCACTACGGTAAAGAAATTGAGAAATCTGAAGTTGAAAGCTATTTAAATTACTAGTCAAAAAAGCCAAGTCATTTCGACTTGGCTTTTTTAGCGCTTTTAAGTTAGCTTGTTAAAGTCCCAGATTTGGTCCATCCAGCCTTCATAGAAGTCTGGTTCGTGGCAAACCATGAGGATGCTTCCTTTGTATTCTTTAAGCGCCCGTTTGAGTTCGTCCTTGGCATCTACATCCAAGTGGTTGGTCGGCTCGTCCAGCACTAAAACGTTGTTTTCACGGTTCATCAAGAGACAGAAACGCACCTTGGCTTGTTCCCCACCTGACAAGACCTGAATCTGACTTTCGATGTGTTTGGTTGTTAAACCACAACGGGCAAGGGCTGCACGGACTTCTGCTTGATTAAGGGCAGGAAAGGAATTCCAGACGGCCTCTAATGGTGTTTGACGATTGCCTCCTTCTACTTCCTGTTCAAAGTAACCAAGTTCTAGGTAATCACCGCGTTCAACTTCCCCAGCGATTGGCGGAATAATGCCCAAGAGAGACTTCAAGAGGGTTGTTTTCCCGATACCATTGGCACCGATAATGGCAACCTTTTGATTGCGTTCAAATGTGAGATTTAAAGGCTTAGTAAGAGGACGGTCATAACCAATCTGCAAGTCCTTAGCTTGGAAAATAAAGCGCCCTGGTGTACGAGCTGGTTTGAAATCAAAGGACGGCTTTGGCTTCTCACTTTGCAGTTCGATAATATCCATCTTGTCCAATTTCTTCTGGCGAGACATGGCCATATTACGTGTTGCGACACGGGCTTTGTTTCGAGCGACAAAGTCTTTGAGGTCAGCAATTTCTTTCTGTTGACGTTCGTATGCCGCCTCTAGCTGAGATTTCTTCATGGCATAGACTTCTTGGAACTGGTAGTAGTCACCAGAGTAACGCGTCAACTGTTGATTTTCCACATGGTAGACGATATTGATCACGTCGTTGAGGAAAGGAATATCATGCGAAATAAGGACAAAAGCATTCTCATAGTTTTGGAGATAACGCTTGAGCCAGTCAATGTGCTCAGCATCCAAGTAGTTGGTTGGCTCGTCCAGTAACAAGATATCTGGTTTTTCAAGGAGGAGTTTGGCCAAGAGGACCTTGGTTCTTTGACCGCCTGATAAGGCAGTTACATCCGTATCCATGCCAAAGTCCATAACACCGAGAGCACGCGCCACTTCATCAATCTTAGCATCCAAAGTATAGAAGTCACGACTCTCCAAACGATCTTGGAGTTCACCAACTTCTTCCATGAGCGCGTCGATATCTGCTCCCTCTTCTGCCATTTCCATATAGAGGTCATTGATACGAGCTTCTGCTTTAAATAGCTCATCAAAGGCCGTACGGAGAACATCACGCACAGTTTGACCTTCCTTTAGCACAGCATGCTGATCCAGATAGCCAGCAGTCACATACTTAGACCACTCCACTTTCCCTTCATCTGGTAACATCTTACCAGTCACAATGCTCATAAAGGTTGAT
>NZ_KQ969037.1:616680-640713 GCF_001578705.1 Streptococcus oralis
AGTCACAATGCTCATAAAGGTTGATTTCCCTTCACCGTTAGCACCGACTAAGCCGATATGCTCTCCCTTGAGGAGACGGAAGGACACATCTTCAAAAATTGCACGGTCACCAAAACCGTGACTTAAATTTTTAACTTCTAAAATACTCATTCTAATTCCTTATCTTGTTTTTATGCAGTCCTTTATAGAGGAGCCAAGCCAGATAGCCTCCCAAGGTATTGGTCCACAAATCATCAATCTCAAAGACGCGATTAAAATCAAAGAAAAAGTCTAAGACCAGCTGCGTACACTCAATTCCTAGACTCAGTAGAAAGCTGAGAAGGAGGATTTTTTTCGTTTGACGCAAGTTTGGACAGAGATAGATCAGTTGAAAAACCAGGGGGAAGAGCAAGAAGATATTTAAAATGTTCTGCAAAAAGATCCAAAGGACTTGTCCCAAACTAGTTACTTCACCCAGTTTCCAAAAGGAGTTTAAGGGAGTTAAAAGAAAAACCAGGCGTCCAAAAGTTTGAATACCTGGAGTTTCCACTCCTGTAGGAAGTTGAGGCTGGGGAGTGAAGCAAAAACAGACAATGCAAAGGCTGTAAATAGCCACTCCCGATCTTAAGATTATTTCTCTTTTTCTAGTCATTTTATGGATTTACCGCTGCGACTGCCTTCTGGCGGTCACGTTTCATTGTATTGGAGCGCAATTGTCCACAAGCTGCATCAATATCCGTACCATGCTCTTGACGGACAACACAGTTGACCCCTTTTTTCTTGAGGGTATCGTAGAAGGCCATCACGCGCTCTTTGGGACTACGGCTATACTGGTCGTGTTCACTAACTGGGTTATAAGGAATTAAGTTTACATAAGACAATTTCTTGATGTTCTTGAGCAATTCAGCCAATTCCAAGGCTTGTTCAACACCGTCGTTGACTTCATTGAGCATGATGTATTCAAAGGTCACACGGCGATTGGTTGTTTCGATATAGTACTCAATAGCAGCAAAGAGTTTTTCAATCGGAAAGGCACGGTTGATTTTCATGATGCTTGAACGCAATTCATTATTGGGTGCGTGAAGAGACACAGCCAGATTGACCTGAACTCCTTCATTAGCAAAGTCACGAATTTTGTGTGCCAAACCTGAGGTAGAAACAGTGATGTGACGGGCACCGATAGCCATTCCCTTGTCATCATTGATGGTACGAACGAAATTCAAGACATTGTTGTAATTATCAAATGGTTCACCAATTCCCATAACAACGATATGGCTGACACGTTCATCCTGACCACGTTCATCAAAGTATTTCTGAACTAGCATGATCTGCGCTACGATTTCCCCGTTATTGAGGTCGCGTTGCTTCTTGATCAAGCCTGATGCACAGAAGGTACAACCAATATTACAGCCAACCTGAGTGGTCACACAGACTGACAAACCATAGTGTTGACGCATGAGTACTGTCTCAATCAACATGCCATCTGGCAACTCAAAAAGATACTTAACGGTACCATCAGCAGACTCTTGCACGATCCGCTGTTTCAAAGGATTGACCACAAACTGGTCATTGAGTTTGGCAATCAAATCCTTGGAAAGGTTGGTCATTTCTTCAAAGGACTGCACACGTTTACGGTAAAGCCATTCCCAGATTTGATCTGCTCGGAATTTCTTTTCTCCCTGTTCTAATACCCATTCTTGCATGGTTTGACGTGTTAAACTATAAATAGACGGTTTCATCTCTTCTCCTTATTCTCTATCTATTTCTGACGAATGACAAAATGGCGCTGTCCCTTGTCCTCTTTCTGAGACTTTTGGTCCTTATGACGACGTCTATTTCGCTTATCCGCATTTGGTTTTCTCTTGTTTTGCGAAGGTTTCTTGCCTCTTCTAGGAAGGTTTTCCTCCTCTTTTTTACGCATTTTTTTGTCAAATGAAGCCCGCTTCGGTGCTTGATTTTCTAGGACAAAATAGGCACAACCATAACTGCAATACTCCAAAAGATAGTCCTGTAAACGACTAATCTTTTCAATTTTTTCCTCTGTTCGATCGTCTTTGTAAAAGCCACGTAGACGGAGCTGTTCATTGCTCCAGTCCCCCACGACATAATCAAACTTGGTCAACACTTCTGAAAAGCGTTGATTAAAGACTGTCACATCGAAAGCATCCTTGATATTTTCAACCAAGGTAAAAGCAATCCCTTCAGTCTCAACCTTATCCCCATTCACATGAAATTCTGGGCCAGGAAACTTGTTATAGTTGTATAATTCAGGTGCAATTTCTTTACGCATAGTCTTCCTTTTCCACGATTACTTAACACTCTATTTTACCATAATTTCTAGCAGTTAGCACGTTTCTCATAAAAATGAAAAAAGTCTGACGATTTTGTCAGACTTCTGCCATATAAAGCAAAAAAGAGAAGAATGACTCTTCCCTTCCTATTTTTTTATTTTGCTGCTGCGTAAAGCTCACCTACTTTGTTCCAGTTAATCACTGAGAAGAAAGCTTTGATGTAGTCAGGACGCACGTTGCGGTATTTCACGTAGTAAGCATGTTCCCAAACGTCCAAGCCCAAGATTGGTTTTTTACCTTCTGAGATTGGTGTGTCTTGGTTTGCAGTTGAAGTTACTTCAAGTTTACCTTCTTTATTCACAACCAACCATGCCCATCCAGAACCAAAGCGAGTTGTTGCTGCTGCTGTGAAGGCTGCTTGGAATTCTTCAAATGAACCAAATGTTGCATCGATTGCTGCTGCAAGTTCTGCTGAAGGAGCAGTTTTTTCAGGAGTCATCAATTCCCAGAAAAGAGCGTGGTTCAAGTGTCCACCACCATTATTGATAAGCGCTTGGCGGATATCAGCTGGGATAGAGTCTACATCAGCAAGCAAAGCTTCAAGGTCTTCACCAATTTCAGGGTGTTTTTCAAGAGCTGCGTTGGCATTGTTGACATAAGTTTGGTGGTGTTTGTCATGATGCAAGTGCATTGTTTCTGCATCGATGTATGGTTCCAAAGCGTCATATGCGTATGGAAGGTCTGGTAAGATAATAGCCATCTGTAATACCTCTTTTTCTTTCTATATGAAAATGATAACGCAATCATCCTCTTTTTTCAAGTTTTTTGCTCAATTTGCTTCTGCCACTATCTGCAAAAGTGCCTTTTCAAACAGGTACCCTTTTTCATAGACACCTGTCTTAATCTGGTAGTCTGTTTCAATCAAATAAGAAATCGCTCGCTTGAGAAAACTCAAAGAAATCCCTCTCGAATCTCTGAGTGCGAACTTGATTTGATAAGGATTAGGATTGCGCCCCAAGTAAGTCCCCAGACTGCTTGCAATCTGCGATTCCGTCTGACCAGCTTCTGATAAAATCTTCACTTGGGTAAAGGTTCGAAACTGTCCTAACATGACAGCTATGAGCTTGATCTCATCTTCCCCTTGCAAGGTCAAGTCTCTAACCAAGTTACGCGCCTGGTCGATCTTTTTGCCCAAGATAAACTGAGTCAAATCAAAAATATTGTCCTGCAGGGTCTTTGGAATAGCCTCGACAATGTCCTTCTCCTCAATCACACCATCTGACTTATAAGACTGTAAAAAAAGGAGATTTTTCTGGATTTCACTAAATTGAAAACCAGACTTGATTAGTAGATTTTCAAAAGACTTTTCTGCAAACTGCAGACCTTGTGTCTGACTCCATTTTTGGAAATACTGGCGCAGTTCTTGTTCCTTGGGTTCAATAGCATCAAAGAGTTTGGCATCGCGCTTAAGCAATTTGACCAGCCGTCTTTTGCTATCCAACTTTCCTTCTGCAAAAATCAAGAGTTTAGTCGTCGGCGAAGGGTTATCAAGGTATTCTTCAAATGACTTGAGCTCATCATCTGTTAAAAAACGTTTCTTGGCTGTTGTAATATCGACAAAATGATCTAATATCACGATTTTCTCATCCGCAAAGAAAGGGAGACTGACCAACTCCAACTCTAAGTCTTTATAAGCTACTTCTTTCATATCAAAGTAAGCAAAGTTAAGATCAGCGGGATCATAACCAATCTGTTTCAGCACTTGACTCTTCATAACTTCAAACTGACCCTGGTCTGTCCCTGTGAATAGGCTCAGGCTAGATAAATTTGATAAAGTCAACTTCTGACTGTCTTCAATGGCTATCATCTTCTCTCCTTTCTTCTGATTTTTCTATTTAATTTAGCCAATATAGCGCAATTTCCCACGGAAATCTTCTAGGCTCTCATACCCTTTTTCCGCCATAATAGCTTTCAGTTCATTGGTAATGCGCTCAAAAGCATCTACGCCTTCTTTGTGAAGGGTGGTCCCTACCTGCACCATACTAGCTCCACAAAGGATATGTTCAAAAGCATCACGACCCGTTAGAACACCACCCGTTCCGATGATTTGGATTTGCGGATTGAGACGTTGGTAAAAGGCGTGCACATTAGCAAGAGCAGTCGGTTTGATATATTCTCCACCAATCCCACCAAAACCATTTTTAGGACGAATAACGACTGACTCGTCTTCTATATAAAGGCCGTTTCCGATAGAGTTAACACAGTTGACAAACTTGAGCGGATACTTGTTGAAAATAGCTGCCGCTTGGTCAAAGTGAACAATATCAAAATAAGGTGGCAATTTGATTCCAAGAGGTTTGGTAAAGTAGGCAAATACCTCTGACAAGATACGGTCTGTGGTCTCAAAATCATAGGCAATCTGTGGTTTACCTGGAACATTTGGACAAGAGAGATTGAGCTCTGTCAGTCCTTTGAATTCACTCTCTTGAACTTTTTTCAAGATGGTATGTGTTTCTTCTGGAGACATGCCGACTAGGGAAAGGAAGAAAGTACGGTTTAGCTCTTTTTCCTGCAAGTCCAAAAGATAGTCCAGATAATAATCTAAGCCATTATTTGGCAAACCCATAGAGTTGATAGAACCAAGTGGAACATCCTGATAACGTGGTTCAGGGTTCCCCTGACGGAAGTCCAAGGTTGCAGTCTTCGTGACAAAAGTACCTGCCGCTGAGTTTTTGACCCCTTCAAGCTCTTCTATCGTCATACAAGCAACACCCGCTGCATTCATCAAGCAATTGTCAAACTCAAAGCCAGCTATTTGTGTTTTCGTTGATACCATGATTCTGATCCTCCAGATTCCTTTTATTTTTAATATTATACCATACTTTAAGATTTTCTCTTTGAGAAACTAATTTCTATATAAAACGTTCGGTTTTGTAAATTGAAAGAATTTTTAGAAAATTTCTGTTTTTTTCTTTACACTCAAAAAAAATTCTGCTATAATGGCTCATGTAATAAAATATAACAACAAAAGGAGAACGATATGACATCTGCTAAAGAATATATCCAAAGCGTGTTTGCAACTGTGAAAGCTCGTAACGGGCATGAGGCTGAATTTCTCCAGGCGGTTGAAGAATTCTTCAGCACTTTGGAACCTGTATTTGAAAAACATCCTGAGTATATCGAAGAAAACATCTTGGCACGTATCACTGAGCCTGAGCGCGTGATTTCTTTCCGTGTTCCTTGGGTTGACCGTGATGGAAAAGTCCAAGTCAACCGTGGTTACCGTGTTCAATTCAACTCAGCTGTTGGACCATATAAAGGCGGACTTCGTTTCCACCCAACTGTAAACCAAGGGATCTTGAAATTCCTCGGATTTGAACAAATCTTTAAAAACGTCTTGACTGGCCTTCCAATCGGTGGAGGTAAAGGGGGATCAGACTTCGATCCTAAAGGAAAGACTGATGCAGAAGTGATGCGCTTCTGCCAAAGCTTTATGACAGAATTGCAAAAATACATCGGACCATCACTTGACGTCCCAGCTGGCGATATCGGTGTTGGTGGACGTGAAATTGGCTACCTCTACGGTCAATACAAACGCCTGAACCAATTTGATGCAGGTGTCTTGACTGGTAAACCTCTTGGATTCGGTGGTAGTTTGATTCGTCCAGAAGCAACTGGTTACGGTTTGGTTTACTATACTGAAGAAATGCTCAAAGCTAATGGTAACAGTTTTGCTGGTAAGAAAGTGGTTATTTCAGGTTCTGGTAACGTAGCTCAATACGCTCTTCAAAAAGCAACTGAACTCGGCGCTACTGTTATCTCTGTATCTGACTCAAACGGTTATGTCATCGACGAAAATGGTATTGACTTCAATCTTTTGGTTGATGTTAAAGAAAAACGCCGTGCTCGCTTGACAGAATACGCAGCTGAGAAAGCAACCGCTACTTATCATGAAGGCTCTGTTTGGACTTACACTGGTAACTACGATATTGCTCTTCCATGTGCGACTCAAAACGAAATCAACGGCGAAGCAGCTAAGCGCTTGGTTGACCAAGGCGTTATCTGTGTATCTGAAGGTGCCAACATGCCAAGCGATCTTGATGCGATTAAAGTCTACAAAGAAAACGGAATCCTTTACGGACCTGCCAAAGCTGCCAACGCTGGTGGTGTAGCTGTATCAGCGCTTGAAATGAGCCAAAACAGCCTTCGCCTTTCATGGACACGTGAAGAAGTTGATGGACGTCTCAAAGACATCATGACAAACATCTTTAACACAGCTAAAACAACTGCTGAAACATACGGTCTTGGTACTGACTACCTTGCAGGAGCAAATATCGCTGCCTTTGAAAATGTAGCAAACGCTATGATTGCACAAGGTGTGGTATAAAAAACAAATTACGGAAACTGACTACCCAAACGGGTAGCCAGTTTTTTCAATTCTTAAAATTTAAGATTCTAATAGCCTTTATGCAAAAAGATAGTATTCTAACTTCCTCTTCATATTGGCTAATGTTTTTAATATTATTTTTTCTCATATTTATCATCAAACGCCTTTTTAAGGTCTAATTTAGTTTGAACACTCCCCCATCTTTGTGTTAGCTTTTCTTTTAATTTTTGATGTTCCGAAAAACCTAATTCTAAATAAATATAGTAATCTAAAATCATCAGTAAGCAATTATTATAAATGCTTAACTCCTCTTCGCTTAAAATCCTTGTTTTCTCTTTAATAGATTCATTGTAGTGGATATAATAGTTTCTAGTATTAGCAACAACGGAGGGAAATTCAGTCCTTTTAAAGTCTCCTGTCCTAAAAAAAACTTGGTACTCAGCTATAATTAAATCGGCAAGTCTACTTTCGAGCGTAATAAAATTTTTAGATTTCCCTAAAAGAAAACTTTCCATCTTATCTGTACGACCGTCTGTTAGCCACTTTACTCTATCTTTAAATTCTTTCATTGATCCAGCTTTAAACCTTGAATGATACGTTTCTAGAGCTTGAATAACATTTAAAAACAGTCTAACTGGTGATATCCCTTTTGTATACAGCAGTTCCATATAGAGATCTATGATCGGTTTTAATTTATAATAGGACTCAAAGTAATATTTAAAACTATTATTTTCTAACAAATCATCTAAAAAAAATGTTTTTAATATATACCTATCATAATAGTTCCCCATAAATCTATCTTTTCTTATAATAGGACTAATGATATCCAATGTTCTAGGTTTTTTATAACTACTATTATAACAATTTCCCTCAATAAAAGCTAGACAAATACCGTCAATTATAGACATAAAGGCTTTTTTTCTACATTCTTACTCCAAAGATTATGGACTATTTTAGACATTTTTAGACATTTCTTGGTTACTTTTTGGTTAGCTTTTACAAGTCCAATTTATCCAATTTTTCAGTTATATTAAACTTCATCTGCTCCGTAACATGAGTATAAACTCCCAAAGTCATTTTCTCGTTCGTATGCCCTACTCGTTCCATAATCGCCTTGATTGGAACTTCCAATTCTGCAAGTAAACTAATATGTGAATGCCTAAAAACATGAGTAGTCAATACAAAATCCTCTTCTTTTTGGATTCCACTTCTTTTAAAACTTCTCTTCAAAAAATCATTAAAAGAAAAAATCATAAAAGGATTCCCATTTTTCGTAAATATAAATCGCCCTTCTTTTTCCATGAAGAGATATTCTTCTATAATCTCTAACACTCTATCGCTAATACCAATGACTCTATAAGAAGCTAAACTTTTTGGACTATCTAGGAATATTTCTGCTTTACTTCCGCTCGTGTGCAATGTATGCTTAACTTCTAGTGTTTTATTTTCAAAATCAATATCCTCAAGAGTTAAAGCCAAAACTTCTCCAAAACGTAATCCGGTCAAATACATAAATTCAACAATCAAACGTACTCGTTGATTCTTTTCTTCTTTTTCTAAAAAATTAAGATACTGAACTACTTCTGCTCTAGTAAGATACTTATTCTGTTTCTTTCTGACTTTTTTTAAATTCTTCTTCCTTTTTGGCAAAACAACATTATCAATAGGATTCTCACTTATATAACCAACATTTAAGCAATACTTAAAAAATAAGTTTAATAAAACTTTCTTATTTTTCCTATGTTCTGCAGAGCATGGCAATTCTAACAATATATTCTGAACTATTCGACTTGTCACATTCACCAGTAAATAATCTTCCAATTTTCTGATCTCACCAATAATAGTGTATTTCTGAGACTTAAAAGTACTCCTCTTCAGCTCAGATTCTCGAATTTTTAAATATTCTTCATAGGCTTCCTTAACTGTTATTTTCTTTACTTCTGTTTTCTCTTTTTCTATGTTCTCCCTCTTTTTTTCTATTTTCTCATCCAGCAAGATTCTTGCTTGTTTCTGAGCTTGCCTTGTCTTAGAAGTCAAAGTTATAGAAACTTGTTTCCACTTATTCTCTTCTAAATCAAAATATTTTTCATAATATCTGTATTTTCCATTCTCCAATTCTCTAAAAAACATTTTATACTCCTTTTAAAAATGAGTATATCTCTAGTCAATAACTATAGTATATCATTTTTCCAATCAAATATATCTAACTCTCTCTCTATGCAGAAGAAATAGATAAAATCCTCTCACATTAATCAATACTTTTTGTCCTGTTCTAAAAGATATATCTTTAAATTCTTTCGTCTTTTGACTTTCGTCTAATCTCCTTTCAATTGTTTTAATACTAATCGAAGGGAAATAATTTGCTTTTAAATCCTTCTTTGACACACAAATATCAGGATAATTATTATATAATTTTTCCATTTTCATCCTCCTATTTCCGAACAAATTTTGAATACCTGGTGGAACTTTTTGACCTAAAATACGAATTTTATATCCTATCCTGGTTTCTTCATGTTCACTATTCTCTATAAAAAAACAAAAAAACAAGCCATTCCTGACTTGTCTTTTTAGTATGCACTATTCTTTTATTCGTGCTTCAAGTTCTATGACTGAACTATAATGCTCAGAAAGTCTATCTACTATCCAATCACATTTTCTTGATAAACTTTCTAACTCCCAATCATAATTTTTTGATGAACCTTCTAACACCTCATTATATCTTCCAAAAAGACACCCATTATCCTTGACTAAATCATCAAAATTCTTTGATACCTTTCTTAGCTCTAAGTTAAGCGAGTTAATTTTAAAGTATATCAATACTAATGTAAAAAATACACCCCAACCCATAACAAATATAAACGAAGCTAAACCTAAATAAATATTCTCCATTTTTTTCTCCTCAATCATCGACTTGCTAAAATCTCATTATGTAAAGCTATCATATTTAAAAGGCTTGGAGGATAACCATGTCTCTTCAAACAATCATAATAACTCCAATCAATAATTTTATAATCACCAGCCGACCAAATCACACCAAGCACCTTCAATGATCCTGCTTCAAAAGTGCTCGACGGAACTTTCAACGGACTATTTCCAACAGACAAACACGCTAAAGCCTGTATTGGTATATTTCCAAATCTTTCCATTTTTTCTACTCCTTTTATAAAAAAGGCAGATTCTACTCCACCTTAATGCAATTTACGTCTACCCAAAACAGTCGCAATCAATCCAATCAAGCCCCAAATAGTTGTAAAAATTGTGCTAGCTGTTCCTGTATTCGGAAGAACTTTCAACTGTCCTTCTTTGTCCTTCAAAGCAATTGTTCCATCTTGCTGTTTCACAGCACCAACTTCGTAAGGTTCTTTTTCTTGATAACCCCCTTCTTCTGTTTCGACAACTACTTTCCCTTGATTGGTAGAAACCACTTTATGACCTGTATTGGTTTCAATCGGAGTCTCCTTAATTTCTTCTTTGGTCACATTCAAAGGTTGTGGAGTATCTTTTTCTTTTACCCCAACATTTTCTTCTGCCTTTTGTTTCTCTTTCTTGATTTCAGGAGTATCTTCCTTTCCAGGATCAGTCTTTGGCTGCCCCTCTTTTGTTTTTTCTTCCTTCGGCTTTTCTGATGGAGTAGGTGAATCGACGACAATACCCTTACTATCCTTATCCTGCTGTTTCTCAGAATCACCACCCAAATCCAAATTATCATTCACTTTAGGCACTGGTGTTTCTGCTGATGCTTCTGTCGGCTTTTCTTTTTTCGTAGGTGTTACAACAATACCACCTGTTTTGTCATCAATAGGCTTCTCACTTTCACCACCAATCACAACCGTTGATGAACTGTCTTCCTTCGGTTTTTCCTCCGTCGGTTTTGTTTCTGCTGATGGAGTTGCTACAATACTTGTAGTATCATTTGTGACCTTGCTATCACCACCAAGCGAAAGTGTATCCGCAAAAGTCGTCGTTGCCGAACTCAAAACAGCCACAGACAACAATGTTACAAATTTCTTATTCATATTTTTTCCTCTTTTCTTTATTTTCCAATCACATAATAAAAATTTCTTGCTTCTTCAGCACCAAATACACGATAATTCGTGATACCTGTTCCTTGCCC
This sequence comes from Streptococcus oralis, assembly GCF_001578705.1. Lineage (GTDB taxonomy): Bacteria > Bacillota > Bacilli > Lactobacillales > Streptococcaceae > Streptococcus > Streptococcus oralis_J. Next base: position 627,452 of record NZ_KQ969037.1, read on the forward strand.
ACTTTGCACAAAGTTACATTCTGAAATCAGAATAGAGCCATCGTCTTTCACATCTTCGACGAAAGCGACATGACCATAAGTTTGGTGACCACCTGCCTGCCTACCTTGGAAGCTAACAGCAGAGTGTTTTGTAGGAGTATTCGTCACTTCATAGCCTGACTTATGTGCCCAATCTTGACCGTTACCCATGTATGGATCAAACTGTATTCCAAATTCTTTAGCACGATTAAACACATACCACGTACATTCTCCATAGGGATAAGATTGAGTGATATAGCCTTCCTTGGTTATTTCCTTATCAATAGAGTAGCCGTTCGGTATCTCCATCGCAACAGCTCCAGGAGCAATATCTAAACTACCAGCTATGGCATTGCCACTTGACGAGCCATCCTCAATCGTTCCCTTAAAGACTTCATACCACTTCTTGCTGTCCTTCTCCAGCTTTTCTAGCTTGGTTTGACCATCTAACAAGGAAACACCTTCATAATGTTCAGACCAATACTTGGCACTTTCAAAAGGATCAGTAGCCTTCTGCATATAGTCCTTAACTTTCTTATAGCCATGATTCAATTCAAAGGACATTAACTCTAGTTCCACTGTACTATCTAAAGTACGTGAACTTGCATTCGCCCATCTATCACCATTGATAGTATTATCCCAGCCTGACCATTGAAAATAACCAGCTACACCTCCTGACGGATTCGTTAGCTTTGGATCAAAGTCACTTTCTCTTTCTGCATTTGCCAGAGAACCACTAGAACCTTCCAGAGTGAACTTCTCTTTTGAGAGTTGCCAGTTTAGAATTTTAATGACATCTTCTGCACGTTCGACAGAAATATTGGCTTTCTGAGCCACTTCTTGCGCTGTTAGACGTGTTCTCTTTCCAGTCGTACTACCTGACGAACCACCAGCAGAACTCGTAATCAGTCCACCAAGAAGAAGCATCAAAAACAGAAAAGAAAGCACAGGTAGAAAGAAGCCAAGCAGGGCAAAGGCTCGTCTAGTCTTTTTCATCTACGTAACTAACCTTTCTTGTAAACTAAGTCTACCTTTTTTCTTCTGTAGTTTGCGGATTCTTTCTTTTCGTTCCAAGCGTTTCAAGGATGGTAAATCATCCGTTGCTTTCCATACTCCATTTTCAAATGTTCTTGCCTTTGGTCTATGCCCTTTTATTTCCTGCTTTCTGTACATATTTTCACGAACTCTATTTTTTAAAGTATCGTAATTTCCTTTATTTATTCTCTGTTTATTTTCATCTTTTTCTCCATAGTTTTTGAAATACTCAACTTTCATCTTGGCTCGGTCAAGCATTTCTCGTCTATGTGCCTTCCTCCATTCAACTTTCTTCGCACGTTTTATCTTTCGCGCCATATAGTCATCATTTTGAGGGATTTCCATTTTGGCTAGATTGCTTCTTTTTTCCAAGCGATTCTCATTCCAGTTTTTCAACGGTTTTGCCTTATCACCGACCCATCTTTGAGCATTATTTTTAGTAATTCTCGCCAAGGATTTTACTCGGTTAGGAACTCTATCGCCAACCCTTGTCGCAAATGTTTTTGCCCTTTGCTGCAGGTTCATCCCATTTCCTAGACGACCTAATCGACCTCTTGTCAAACTAGAAAGAGGATTCCCCTTTCCATTCATAAAGGATAGCAGATTGTCTCTATTCCTAAATAGCCAGTAAATCACAATACATTTCAAAAACGTTGCTACAAGACCAGGGCCTCCACCAAAATCTTCTATGTAACTTGACATATTTCCATAAACAATTGGAACGATCACACTTGCCAAACTAATAGCAGACGAAATCAACAAGAAAGAAATCCCTTTTTTAGAGATACCACCAAAATAATGACTAAATTGTGGAAACAGACTTAAGATTAAAGCGAATGGTAAAATCAATAACAACAAGGCATAGGAAAGCAAAATCACCACTCGACCTAGACCCATTGAAAGATACACAACACCGACCACAACAACATCAAAAATTGAGGTAAAAGCATAAGTGAACTTATCAGACCATTCATCAACCAAATTTTGACCTTTGACATCTTCTGTTTCGTTTTTATCATTCTTTTTGGTCAGGACTTTGATTTCTTTATCCGATAACTTGAAATTTCCTTTACCTTCCTGATAGTTGGTCAACTCTTGAAAATCTTCCTCCGAAAGATAATAATTTCCCTCACTATCTTTTTTTGAGTTCATGTTTTTATAAGCAGGGATAATCGTTGAGTTAAAATAGCTTTCAGCCATCGACGTATCTACAGTCCCCACTTTTTTCACAATTTCCGTCTGAAATTCTCTTGTAATTTCATCCGTGACATTATATAGATGAATAGGAAGATAGCGCTCAGGACTGCCATTGATTGAAATTTTAGTAAAAAAGCCACCAACAAGCGCAAAGACCAAGCCAAGTTTCAAAGCCGTTTTGAAAACTTGTCCGCCTTTAACCCACACAGACAGAATATATACAGCCATAAAAACACCTGCGATATATTTTGTCGTTGCTCCAAACAATACAGAGAAGACAGCACTTGCCATTTCTACAACCTTGTTCAAGAAAGGCGATACATCCGTCATTTTTTCAACTGCAGATACTAGACTTACGATGATTCCAAACAAGAATTTAGAGAACCAAAAAATAGCTTGAACAACTTTATTTATCCAATAATTTCCAACCTCACCAAGACCAAACAGCCCCTTATCAAAATAGACATAGCTGGTCAAGCGTTTCATTTTCGTCTTGAAATTGGCATAACTTAATTTTGTATTGGCTTTTTCTTCCTCTTCCTTCTTTTTCTTTTCTTCTTGCTTCCTTTGAGTTTCCTTGACGCTATCAGCAACACCTTGATTGGCATTCGCACCGACAACATCCGAACTTCTTTTCAATGTATCATCAGCAATTTTTTCTAAAGGGTCTTTATTTTCAGATGGACTAGGCTTAACAATACTAGAGCTTGCTCCTGTATTAGCGCTATTGGGAAGCGTTAATCCATCACTAGAACTAGATGAGCTTGTCGAAGAAGAAGTTTTATCCTTCACAAAAGCTGGAGTTTCAGATAGCGTACCATTTGGAAGCGAAACTGTTCCTATATCTGCGAATGCCAACAAAGGAAAGAGAATCGAGAGTAAAAAACAATCAGAGCTAGTTTCTTCTTCATCTTTTCTCCTTTGCTAAGTTGTAGATTTCAAATTCGTTGTAACAGTTTCAAACAATGGAGTTATCGAATCATATATCGTACCATCCACTGTAATTCTTTCTCTTCGACCAAAAACGTCAGAGAAGATACATTGACCCATCGTCTGATTTTCAACCCATGCCTTAGACAAATCATCTTCTTTGATTTTAAGATGTTCCAATATCGAAGAAGTCTCACTATCTTCTGAAAAGGCAAAGACTGTACCAAACCCTGTACCATCATCTTCAGTTGAAACATCTTTTACAGACTGAGTTGCTAAAACCAAGAAATTATTAAACGAACGACCTGTACGCTTAATTCTAGCCAGCAATTGACGACCACTAGGCGTCAACGAAATTTGCCAAGCCTCATCCACATACAACAAAGTTTCTTGTGTTCTATCTCTTTCTCCAAAATCAGCACAGAAAAACGTCAAACCGTACATAACCGCAAGACTTCGTAATTGAGTATCTGTCATATCCTCATAATTAGAGGTCTTAGGCATATCCAAGCCCGCAATTTCAAAAACCGTAATCTTATTATCCGACTGCAAAGACTTATTAGAGCCATCAGAGAAGCACAATTTCAACAAAGTGTTTTCTCCCATTTTTGATAAATAACGACCAATTCGTGCCACATCTTTATCTTTTTCTTCTTCAAAAGTTTTAAACAGATGTAACATTCCAACTGTTTCGCCATTTTGTTTTCTAGCCCAGACCTTGTCAATATTTTCCAACAAATAAGATTTCAATTTCTTAGAATCCTCTTTGTCTAAAACGGTCGAGATTAAAACCGAAGCAATTTCTGTCAACGTTGTCTTTTCATCAATATAAGCAAATGGATCCAGCACTCCAATATTTCTATCTTCCTTCATATCCAAGGTTACAAAGTGAATAGATTTGATATACTCTTGTACTTCTTTGTGAATATTCTGTTCCTCATATTCCTTCAAAATCTTCATATACTGTTTTCTCACTTCAGTTTTAGGATCAATATAAGCCGACTTGATTTTTAAGAAACTATTCAACGTAAACAACAATTTCATTAAAAACGATTTTCCATTTCCAGTAGCTCCAGTAATGGCAACATGAGGATTATTGGTAATCTTATCCTTAATCCCCATTTTATTCGCCTGTAGCAAATTTGAAAAGACTAGACGATTACTTGCTTGTAAGGCTGCCATAAAGTCACCACCCCAACTCGCAATCTCATTGTCTATTCGTGCAATGGGGAAGCCAACCTTGTTTCCTACTTCTTTCGTGACAAAAAACATATTCTGACAGAAACCTTCCAAAGAAGTATATTGCACATAACTTTCACGTTTTTTATCCAACAATTCTGTAAAGCGACCTTTGTAGAAAAGATACAATCTATCCGCATAACCTCTTGCAAGAGAACCTCCTAAGTTAGCTATGAGCTTACTTAAAATATCATATCTTTCCTCAATCTCATCCTCATCATCGCCAGTCACAACCAAGAAATGGAGAAATTCAACCATTTTTTCTTTACTTTCAACCTTTTCTTGATAGTCAACTAACATTTGATGAGCTTCTAACACTTCTAAACGTTGAATATCACCATCTTCCTCAATTTCAGCAACCACATTCCCCAAATTTTTACGTTTGTTTCTTGCTTTCTTTTTAGAAGAAGAAACACCCTTATCTGCCGAGAACGCAACTTTATAGATACTTTCTACAGGGAAATCTAGCAACTGCAATTCTTCTTGTAGATGAATCGAAGATACATTTTGAGGATAGTCCACAATTGGAAAACAAGCGACCAAATTATCATCATCTTTATTCTCCAATCGCAACACTTTGTGATTCTCAAAATAAATATTTGTATCATCGATATTATCGATACAATTCTTAATTGCATCTACTTCTGTTTCCTTGTCATAAAATTGACCTCGTAAGAATTGCAAACGAGCTAAAAACTCCAACTCTGTTTTTTCAACTTCACGAACTCTCAATTGATGCAAGGCACTTTTTAAAGCATTCTTTTTTAATTGCCAATCCTCATACCAATTTAAAGGAGGTAATTCACCCAGCCCAAGCAACTTCAATGTTTCTTTTTTGTAGAAAGACATGCTGTCTTTCAAAGTCGAAACTAGATCTGGACTGATATTGTTTGATTTCAATGGAACAGAGATATAATGCTTGTACTCAAACAAAAACTCAATCTCATCCTCAATCTTTTCTTGTAGACTATCCATCATCAAGTTTGCTAAAGGCGCTGTACCGCTATCTTGGTCAATATCTTGACGCAAGAGTTCAAATCGCTCATACAAATCTATTGGAATAGGAATCGTATGCAATTCAAAGTCACCATAGACCGATAGTTGACTAAAAGCTGAAAAAGCGGTTTGTTTAAACCGCTCACGTCCCCTCTTATCTATCGTAACCAAAACCTCACTAGGAACTTCAAAGACTGCAAAAACACCACCATTTTTACGTAATATCAAACTGTCCGCAAAATCCCAGTAATTACTCGTAATTTCCACGATAAATCCTTTCTATTTTTACATATCGTTTACCTTTATTTATGTAATACTTTTTACCGTATCTTCCATGATGCCAAAAATAAAAAATGTAATCACGTAGATAAATCACTATCGTTTTACCATCAATTTTATTATTAGTCAGAATTTTCCCCAATTGCCAGCCTAAGGCAGAACCAACAACTAAGCACCAACCCCACTCAAGAAAACCTACTGACATCAGGAGAAAAAAGAAAATCGGAGTAAAAAAGATAAAATATAATAAAGTTGACATCTCAACTGCAAAAGGTAAACTAAAATTATCCGATAATTCTTTTACAAATATAGGCTGGTCAAAACCACGCTTATACGAAAATAATTGTTTCTCTTCTTTTTCCATAGGCTTACTTGAAAACTTCTAACAATTTATTAAATAAAGTCGCAGGAGCTTTCAATACAGTTTCTGGACTTAACAAGAACCATAAAATTAAGGCACCCGTCAAAATAGCTACCAAAATTCCCCAAGTCTTTCCTTCTCGCCAAGCACGAATGGCTTTACTAAATACAAACAATCCAATCAAAGGAACACCTAACTTATCAACTAAATACTGAAAAAAACTCATTTATCTCATTCTCCTTAATTTTCTTTTTTATCCTTCTTCGCATAATCAAATGGAATCTGATGCTCCATTTTATCTACAAAATAACTATCTTTATCTTTCCTCAACTCAAAAGAAAAATTCTCGCTATGACTTGTACCTAAAACATCAAAAGTAACTTGCACATAAGCCAATGTTTTATCACTACCTTTTACAAAATAGGTATAATCAATGCTTTTAACAGTTGCTCCGCCAATTGTTTTGATATTTTTTGAGATCAAATCAAGATTCGATTGACTGCTTGTATAATTCTTGAAGAACAATTCAATAAAAGCAACCAAATCTTTTCTGTCATTTTCACTCAGACCATCATTTGCCGTCAAAACCAATTGCTTTTCTTTGTCGACGTCCTGACTCTTAAAATCTGTAACAGGGGCAAACCAAGGCAAGCCATCAACATAATAGCGACCGTCTTTTTCAACGTATGGAATTGAAAACTCGATTGATACACGTTGAACTTTGTTATCAACCTTTGTATCATAAGTTACTGCATAAACTGCAACTCCATCTTTCGCCATCAGCAAACGACCACTCACAATAGACATATCTTGTTTTGACTGTCCTTGATTCTTAACACTAGGCGGTGTTCCATAGAATTCACTCAAACGCTTTGCGTTTTCTTCACTGTCCTTCTCGCCTACCTTATAAGTAAAATAATAGCTTACATAGCTATCCAAAAACTGCTCCAGTCGTCTATCAATTTCCTTATTATCTACTTTAGCAATCTGATTCTTTTCAAATTCCTTTACTTTAGATACATTCTTAATTGATAAAACTCCAGCAGCACCTACAAAGACCACAAAACCAATCAACAAAGAGCCAAAAATTAGATTCGCACTCTTTTGATTGATTTTCTTAGGAGTGTATACCTTCTTATCAGAAAGTTTCTTTAACCTTTCTTGATTTTTTTCTCTTTTTTTAAATTTTCTTATCATTTCAAATAGATTACCTCAATTTCTTCTTTACTCCTTATTTTCTAATTCCTTCAAAAATCAAAGATTAACCTTTCTATAAAATCCTTGGGGAGTATTCAAAACTTCTCCTTGATCTATGAATCCCTGAAATGCAGTCACCCAGCTTCCACAGCTAAAAAAGTAATTGATAACTGATTCATAATCTAACTCTTTTGTCAACTCAACCATTGTCTTAACTTCATCTTTAGAACAAAATCTATAATATGTAGTCGCAATTTTAGTTACAGGAACATAACGCTGCAACTGAAATTTCACAATGAACTCATCGCCATCATACAACTCCAGTACAGCTTTTTTCAGCAAGTAAACCTCTTCAAGCGACATGATTTTATCAACTTCCCAATCTGTAATACCACAAATAAAAAAGTTATCTTTATCAATGCCTCTTTCCTGCATTCTTTCGAAAACTTGTTCTTGACTGTATTTCATAATATCCAGTTCACAGAGAAATTCAAAATTTCCTTCTCTTAAAACCCTGATATTCGCTATCATCTTGATACAAAGTAACCTTTACTCCTTCCTTTAACCACTTTCCACTTGTTTATTCAACTGCTCCAAATCAGCAACAGTAAACAAACCATATCCAATAAAGCCTGAACCCTCATAATCAACAATTTCAATAGATTCATCATAAGAGCCAGTCAAACCAATCACAGACAACTTTCCAAAATATAAAGGCAAGCTAAACCAAGCCTGCCTTCCATTCTTTAGATTCTTAATCAGCACTCTTGAAGCCATATTCAGCACCAACTAATCTTTATTGCAAAAAATACCAACTATCGCCCTCATGCCCTAGAAAGACATAAGAATCACCTAGACGACTAGCAATTTCTTCTTCATGTTCTTCTACATAAGCTGACAAACGATCTTCATTGACTAACTGCTCATATTCTCCATGATTCAAAATACCAGCAAAATCAATCAATGCTTCCTGCGTATCAACTTCTGTAAATGAATTGATATACACATTGTCAGGATTGGAACCATCAAATTGACCAAACTCCACACCGTCAAAATGTTCATCTAAACGATCAATAATTTTCTCAGGTTCATCAAGCAACTTTTTTCCGAAATTGTAATGCTTACACACATCAGAAAACTTATCATAGACAACTTTAATACTCATTTTTTCTCCTTCCAAAAAGAAAAAGGAAGCCAAACTTGACTTCCTTCACCATTTTAACTAAATTGAAGCACTACGCTCCAAATTGCTTCCAATCGCAAAAGCACGATTTGCAACTTTATTGTATGCCTTTTTCATATCATAATAACTCGCCAAATCGTTTTTAATACACTGAATTACTTGATAAGATAAAGTCAATTCTTCTTCATTCTTAAGAAGCCCATGCAACTCCCCTGCAAGTGACCAAGATTGTGAAAAATCTTTTTCCTTCAATTTTTTAGCAAGTTCATTCGACAATTCAATAACTTGTTTATCTTTTCCTTGTAATGCCATTTTTTATACCTCATTTTTTCTCTATATTTTTTAATTATCCAGCAACTAAGCTGGTGAACGTTTCTTAACTTTCATCTATTCTCTCCCAAACAAATAATCCAACGAAACCTCAAGTAAATCAGCTAACTTAACAAGAATTTCAAAGGTAGGCTCTGTTTTACCATTTTCCCAGTCGCTATACGTATTTCTTTTTATTCCTAATCTATCAGTCAACTCTTGTTGAGTTATTTTCTTACTCTTTCTAACCTCTCTTAATCTTTTACCAAATATTTTCATTTTAAATTCTTTATAAGTCTTTTTTTACATCCATCTTTCTAAAAGATATTTTTAAAACCAACAATAATGCTACAAATAATGTAAAATATAAATCCTGCAATAATTAAACCACTAATGAAATCTATCTCTTTAGCTTTTACATCTTCCAGTATTTTTTTAGTTAATAAACTAGGAATAGATTTTTTCTTTTTATTCAAAAATTAAACCTCCTATAAAAAACAATATAAATAATAGAATCGAGATTTTTACATTCCCTATCAGGACATAAAAAAACAAAGATAAGGCCAATCCTAAAATAGAGTTTAAAATCACATATCCTACAATTTTAACAATCGTCTTTACTATTCTTATCATGTTTTAACCCTTACATTTCTTTAAAATTCATCGCAAATCATCAATAGTCATCGTAGCGCCTTTTTTCTTCTTCATCTAATTTCCAAAAACAATAACTACAAATAGTTCTATCAAAGTTCATCCAACGACAACAGCCAAAAATTTCATCGATGCAAGATTTCTCAAAAGTGCAGCCACATACATCACAAACCCCACCTTTTGATTTTACTGACATTTTTAAAACCACCTCTCTAAATGAAATCGTTCAATCAACTTTAAACATTCTTCTTCCATATCTTCTTTACTCCTTCTTAGCAACCCAAACCACAATAGTTTTCTTTTTACATCTACTTCATTTGCTAAATACCTTTCATATTCTACATTCAAACGTTTCAGTTCATCCCAATCATCTTTTCTCTTTGTCTGATTATACTTTTGTGATTGAAACTCGATATAAGCTTGATACTCTCTAGCAACCTTACTATCAATTACTCCATCATAAAAATTTCTTTCAGGAATCAAATAGACAATCTTTTCAATATCTTTATATTCAATCATGTAAGACTCCCTAACTGACTTTGAAGAAATTCTAGTTCTTTTCGTTGTCTTGGCGTAATCTCTCCTGAACTCATTATTTTTTTCATATTCTCTTGCATGAACAATCGATCAATCTCAGAAACATACACTAACGAATTAGAAACCCTTTCAACAAGCCATCTTATCGTTCTTTCTACAGAATAAGGCTCAGGACTAACTGAAAGCCTGATTGCTTCTTCATTTCCAAAAAGACTTTGCCACTTGCTATCATACATTCTAAAACCATGTTCATCAGTACCATCATAAATCTGAATCGCACCTTGAAATATCGACCTTGTCAACTCAGCAATCTCAGCACCTTCTAAAACTTCTGTAATAAATGACCTTGCCTTTCCTTGTGAAAATCGAACCTCATAACGATTCCATATCCCAAACAACCTTACGCTATCTGATACGCTTATCCCTTCTTTCTTTGCTATCTCATATCTTTTTTCATAAAAGTTAAAATACATTTCAGACTGCCGACTGCCAAGATAAATTGACAATCCTTGCCTATTTTCTATTTCTAAGGGATTCTCAAAATCAAATCCACCTCCACCAACAAATGAAAAGTTTCTTAGATATGGCGAAACAATTTCTTGATTATAATATCTAGTTACTAGAGATGATAAATCAAAGTTATCTTTTGAATCTTCCTGAACCATTTCATCAACTGCAATATCTATCCTAGTAACGCTAAAATCATTTCCATAACGCTTCTGAATTTTTTCTATAAAATCAATCCAAGTTATATTTTCATTTTCAAGATAGACTTCTAACTGTCTGCAGCCTTGACCGCTTAATTGAACCGTAATTCTGTTTTTATCTTCTCCATTCTCACTGTACGAAGAATTAAATCCCAAAAACCAAATATCCCCATACCGATACAACAGTTCATATTTCATAAATGAGGTCGTTTCAGGTTTAGGCATTATATCAAATCCAAAAAATTCTTTCGCAACAAAATAGACATCAATTTCATTACGAAGTGTAAACCTAAAATAATCCACCATATACCTTGTAAGACTAGCATCACATCTTTTCAAACTAAACAGATTTTTTATTTCTAAAAAATCTGTTTTCTTCAAAGTTCTATAACCATTCTCGTAAGCCTTTAGCGTAGAAACAGGAATACCAGTCTTTATCGATAGTTCTTTTCTTGTCATTTTTTGTTCTTTTCTAAACTCTTTTAACTCTCTACCATCCATTTCTCCTATAAAACTCCTTATTTTTACTAAAAGGGATACAAGAAATTGCAAAAAGGACACGCCTTGAAGCCACGTGGCTGTAAGTGCGAAGTGCATTTTGTAACTCTTGTTACCCACCTATTAGAATAGGTGGGTTAATTAGTTGAATAGAGCCTACTAGTGACCGCTAGTGACCGCAGGCGCTCGTCGCTTCGCTTCCTCGCTTCTGCTACTAGCTACTAGTAGGCTCTATTCAACCAACTCTTATCTAAACAAAAAGAGGAGAATGGTTCTCCTCAATCAATATTCTTCAAAAGGATAGTCTTCTAGTATTTCAGTCCATTTCTGAGTACTAGTCTTCTTCAACTCAAACAAATCTTTGACCAAGGCCATCTGTCTTTTATCTAAATACAAAAAACCATCTTCTCGACTAACAGTTATGACATCTTTTTCTTCCAATTTATTCAATAGATTTTGAACAGATGAAAAACTAACACCAATAGTCCTTGAGAAATCACTCGCCTTCACAAGAACACCAAGATTGTTTTCTCCCTTCTGTCGTTTACTAGACATCAACTCCTGAATCAATTCAGGGCTTGCCTTTTTAATTTCTCCTTTTTGCAATTCCTCTTGTGCTTCCATTTCAGCTTGAAGATTTTCTTTTTCTTCTTCAGATAATTGAGCATCAGGATTTTCCAAAGGGTTGAAAGGATTTTTTCGTCGGTCAATCTTCTCATATTCATCAGTAAAAGAGAATCCCTTTTCTAACAAAGGAGAATAAAATTCTCTTGCGACTTCTCCATATACGCTGGCATATCCACGACCATATACTCGTTTACCACCAAGATATTTCACATACTTAAATTCCTTATTTCTATTGACTTCCCCGAAGGCTAAGTCATAGCCGACCTCGTCCAATCGACCAACAGAAATTCTGAAATTGATATTCGCTTGTAGTTTTGAGCCTAAATCTTCTCTTGAAGGCTTCTGCATAGCAATAACCGCAAAGCAGCCAGCTTGCCTTCCAAGCAGTAAGAATTGACCCATCGCATTATCCAAACGCTGTCTCGTTTGAAAATCAAGCATAGCACACAAGGCATTGTATTCATCGCAAACCAAAAAATAAGGTTCAAGACCATACTCATAAAACTTACGTAAGTCCTTATCCCCATTTTCTTCACGTTTTTGTCGCATATAAGCATAGCGAGCAAACATGATACCAACAGCCCTTTCAATCATTTCAACAATGTCATTAACCTGATAAGAAATACGACCTTCAAAGGCTTTCTGTTCTGCCATAGTCACAAAGTCTGCTTGTTTTGGATCGCAAATATCTACTACTCCAACTTTAGCCATAGCACGAATCAATGTCCTTAGTAATACCGTTTTACCACCACCAATACCACCACAAACAAGTAAATGAGGGTCATCAATAGGATTCCAATACAGATTTTTCATCAATTGAATACCCTTATCAGAATACTCCACATCAGTTACCTTGATTCTATTCAAAAAAGCAGAATAGGCTAGTTTGTAAGTTTTAAACTTTATATCGTCCTGAACTTCCATAAAGTCCATAAAGAACGTTGTTTCAAGTTCACTACCAATCTTCTTAAACTTATCCTGAAACTTATTTCCAGCCATTTTAAAAGCAATTTCCAAATCATAACGATTTTGCTTCATGTAAACAACAGGAAAAACAACTTTATCTCTAGTTCTTGAATCTGTCTTAACCTTTTTAGTATAGGTATATCCATTTTCCCGCAAAAAGAAAGCTAACCTAGATTCCCTTTCCCTCTTTTGAAAATAGAATATTCGCTCCTGCGACAACCAAGTCAAATAAATACTTACACCAATTATCAGAATCAACATAACTACTGAAACGACAATAGAGAAAATATCTACATTCTTGATTTTCTCAAAATTTGAATAGACAAAAAAAGCTAGTATAGGACTAAACAACAAAAAGAAAAAAGAAAAAATATAGTACCTCAATTTTTCCATAAAGGGAAATATTCTAACCCCTCTATAAGCCGGAAATAAACTCATATCTTTTCTCCTTTAGAAATTATCCCTTGTGTTCCTGATGCTGTTCTTGCTTCTGATTTTGTTTAGGTTGACCACCTACTTTTTTAAGTTTGTC
>NZ_KQ969037.1:641192-657358 GCF_001578705.1 Streptococcus oralis
TTAAGTTTGTCAACTACAAAACAAAGCGATGCTTGTTAGGTTCAACTTGATTACGATCTGCCTTGCGCATACCATGATAAGCAATGAGTAAAGTATCAAAATCAATAGCTTCCTGATAGCCAAGATTCAAAGCATCAATTTCTTCTGCCGACTGTTCAGTTACCTTCAAGAATACAGTATCTTCTTGTCCTTCTGAATAGACAAGCACTTCAACTCCATCATAATCACCTTCACCAGTTTCAAGATCAACATTCACAAATTGAGCACCTTCATTTTTAACAAATTTACATGCTCCCAACACTTCTTTTGGATTCAGCAACAAATCGTTCAAGATACGATATTTTTTCGAAAAAATTTCTACACGATTCCCAAGTTCAAGTCCATTTTTAGCCATTATTTATTTCCTCCTACACGTTTAAGTCCTTTAGCCAATACATTCGTCGAAGCAGAGAAATTTACTCCTTCAACATAATCTTCCATAAAGATAGGATCAATCGCTTCAACTTCTTCATTCGGTTTGTAAACGGTCATATCCTTTGGAGTAATAATAGAAAACATACCATGTTTTGCATTCATTACAATATGACGTGTCCCATCAAATGGCTTGCCCTCAATAATCGCTGGAGCTTTTTCAGAACGAACATAATTTGCTTTCCCGATTGCTTCAGGATTAAACTTAAATTTTTCAATTTTCATTTTTTTAATTTTCCTTTTCTATTTACATTTTTCAAAAATAAAAAGGTGGTAGTTCCTGTTACTCTACCACCTTCTACAGCGCACTAAACTATTTTATTCTACTTCTTTCTTACGATTCACACCAAATAGTCCTAGCATAGACAAGATACCAATACCAACGAATCCAAGGATACTAGAAGCTGTTCCAGTATTCGGAAGAGCTGGTTGCGGTTGTGGTTTATGTGGTTCTTCTGGAGCTGGTGGCTCAGGAGTATGAGTTACAACCTTAGCTTCCATTTCTTGACCATTGACAATGTTCAAGAATTTATTTTCGATTTCTCCACTTGAGATACGCTCGACTTCAACAAAGAAATCAGCGTCAAACGTTCCTTGCACTCCTAGAGAGTTCAAGAACTCTTTGTCAATAGTGTAAGCCCACTTACCTTCTTGTTCATTCCAAGTTACTTTAACAATTTTCTTGATAAAGTCAGAGTTTGTACTTTGGTCGAACTCAAATTGGAAGGCATAGATAGAACCTTTAGGAATTCGGTCACCTGCCTTAATAATTTGACCATTTTTAATAGTCACATCATAAAGCAATGTAAGGTCTTTTCCAGCCGTATACTCAGTACCCTTGATAATACCTTTCCATTTGCCCGTATATCGATCATGCTTCACATCCAGCTTATCTACACCATCATACTGAGAAAGAGTGTCATGTTTAGCTGGGACAGTCACACCATTCAAAAGATAACGAATATACTCACCAATTTGAATTTCTTGACCATCACGAATCTTAGAATCATCTTTTTGATCCAAAGCATGTTTTTCAGGTTTCAAATCAGGAATTTCAACAGTTACCAAATTAGACTTATGATCAATTCCAAAATCGATCTGATGGAAATCATTTTGAACCTTTTGACCTTCTTTTACCAACAATTTAGCAGACAAATCAAAAGTCACATTTTTACCCTTGGAAACATAGTTCTTGTAGTAAGCAGCGTTGTCTTTTGGAACCCACATATAGAACTCGCCTTTTGGCGAGAACCCTGATTCTTTCAAGATTTCATTGACAACATCTGTTCTTCCTTTGTCTGAAAGAACATGATACATGTCAAATAATTGCTTAACATCTTTTCCTTCATCGTCGGTTGCCTTAGTTTTAGCATCATCAACAGTATAGGCGCCATCTTGCACATCGTCTACAATCGCAAAACGTTTCGCAATTGATTTAGGGGACGCAGTAAATTTTGAATAAGGAGCATAGTCAGTCTTCAACTTAAATTTCACATTCTTGTCGAATGTTGTTGCTCCGTTAATATCATTGCCATGTGTATCTTCAACAGTCTTTGTTGGATTTACAGATGGCTTGTAGCGCAAGTTAGCATAGCGTACATGAACTGTACGAGTTTTTACCTTACCTGGCTCAGGAAGATATTCAGGATCAGGAATTGTATCCTTTTCATGCTTTTCAAGAGTAGGCTCGACTGGTGGTGTCGGAGGAACAAATGGTTTAGAAATAGAGGCATTACGACCCCACAACTGAAATGCATAATCACTCATGAATAACTCTTCATCACTCATTGGATCTTTACCTTCAGCTTTTCGACGTTCATCAGAAGCCTTACGAACCGCATCCCATTCTGCTTGAGAGCGTGTCGCAAGAGACTTATTTCCAGTCGAATAAAACAAGTGCATACGCTCACCATATCCAGCAGACAAAATCGAACCAACAGGAACATCAGCTTCATCACTTACATTCTTATAATAATGATCACTTGCCTTCCAACGATTCAAACCAGAAGGATCATCATATCCCATTGGAACATCCCAGCGATGTTCACCCTTGTAAACAGTTTTACCATCACGATTAGCTTCAACAACATCTGATCCACTTGGATTCTTCACAATTCCTGTAGTACCATCTTCATACTCCCAGCGTAATTCTTGACCAAAGTCAATATCACTAAATGCAGAAACCATTGCCAGCTTAATTTTCTTACCTGTACCCTCTTCAAAATACTCAATATCAGTATCAACCGCCTGCATATTGAACACATTAAAGTTAATCGCACCTGTCACAGAATTTTTCTCATGTGAAACCAACATACGATGATAAACAGATTCAACACCATCCTTTTTCCATTCAGGAGTTACAGACTTAAACGTAAACTTAGCAGAAATTTTCTTACCTGATTGTGTTTCCCCAATGTTATGAATCGTAAATGAATCTCCAACTTTAGGCTTATTCACAAATTTTCCTTCCGTATCACGCCAAGAATAATCTTCAAGCAAACCTGCTCGACTTGATGTAATCTTTGTGTCAGCATGATAACCCAAGTAATCTTTCACCGTTTCAAGACCAGAAACACCATCAAACGCAACCTTAAAATTCTTGTAATAATTCATACTTCCACGACCTGCTTCATTGTACTCACCGTACATTTTCACACCAGTTGCAGAACCAGCAAGTCCCAATTTTTCCAAATCAGATTTTGCCTGTTTGAATTTCTTTTCTTCTTCAAGATATTTTCCATATTCTTGATTATATTTCTTCTGAGCGTCATCGTTACGCTTATCAATCTGATCATTCTCTTCTTTTAGCTCTTTTTTAGCCTTCTCATGAGCCTGACGAATCTTTTCATTCTCATCCTGAACATGCTTCTTCTCAGTCTCATTATCTGCTACATCTTTCTTGTAGCCAGCAATTTCAGTAGAAACCATATTTGCTTGATTCGCATAATCCTTTTCTACACTAGCTTGTTTCTTCGCAAGTTCGTCTTGCCCCTGAGCAACACCTACATCCACAGGAGAATCCTGTTTCACTTCTAAACCTGCTTTCTTAGCTTCAGAAACAGCCTTATCAACAGTCGAATGATCAACTACAACATCGACGGTAGTGTTCTTCTTGGCAGTTTCGTCCTGCTTAGGTGCTTCTTGTTTAGGTGCTTCCTGAACAGTTTTTGGCACATTTTGATTTGCACTCAACTCGTCAGCAGATACACTACCTGATGAAAAAGCCATAGCAAGAGCAGCCATACCCAAAATTACTCCACAAGCACCATAATGCTTCACTTTACGAATTGAACCAAACACTTTTGTTTCTTGTCTTTTAAACATTAATTTTTCTCCTTTTTTCTTTTTTTATTTTAAATAATGTTTTTTCTTTTTTCGATCTCATTCATTAGATGGTGAACGTGACCTTTCACAAACAACCAAAACCACTTCTTCTCCTTTCAAAAATAAAAAAACCAGTAAAAACTGACTCTTTAATCTTCAATAATCACTCCATCTTCTAGGAAACAGTGATACGTTTTTTCAATTTTCAATTCAATCTTACTACAATAGCTACGAGTAACTTGACCAACCGCATACAAACGATTATACAAATCTTCACAACATTTTTTTGAAGAGACATAAACATCAGCACCATTTTTTACATGAGCATAGATTTTCAAATTCCAACAGAATCGTCTATAAATTCGGTTATACTCTTTTATGATCCATTCTTCAGAATAAGTTCTTAAACCTTGATCCTCTTTATAACCATATTCTTCGATTTTAACACACCTCTTTCCTACTACTCAATCTTCTCTACTAGGTCAAGTAAGAATCGCTTCACTTCACCCTTATAAACATATTTTGTCTTATCATCATCAGAAAATCGAATAGTTTCTTCATAACTCTTTCCTTTAGTCAACATTACTACCAATCCATGAGAAAACTGATGGTGACAGCCTAGGTTATCTAAATCCTTCGTTGATAAAACTTCTTCACGTTTCACAGTGAATTTTTCATCAACATTGATAAAATCATCTATCCTACAATTATAAAGTTTTGCAAGTTTGTAAAGTTTATCAATACTAGGCTCTCGATCTCCACTTTCATAGCGTTTATATGCTTTCTTTTGGATTCCTAAATAATTTGCTAAATCATCTTCTGACTTATTATTTCTTTCTCTATATACAATCAATGCTTTTGATACATTTATCATTTTTATTACCTCATTTTCTATCTTCAACACCTCTACTCATATTGCTAGTTTACATAAAGGAACGTAATGGATTCCCTTGTGAAAACTAACAATACTTTCAATCTTTATCAGGACAAAACCTGTTTTATAAAAATCTAGTTATTGTTAATTTTTCGCAAAATAAAAAGGCTTATTTTAAAGCCTTTTTACGTTTTTTTCAATAGAATATAGCAATATAAAAAATGTATGCTCTTATCTTCGCATACTTTCAGCTTCTCAGCCTACTACCTTCGCCAAGGTCACAAATTTAAGGATAACTCAATATCCCCTCTTTCTTACCCAAAGGCATTAGCAAGATTTTACTCTCACATACCGACCATACAACACATAGACCTCACTATCTCACTCTAGCTACCTTCTAAGAAGTATCATTGACTGTTCTCAGCCATCAGTTCCCTTTTCTTATCTACTAAGGCGAAAGGACGAAACACCCAACATGAACCTTACAAACTCTAAACTCCTTGCCAACCACATTTACTTATGGTATAATAATACCAATTAACCCAAAAACAAAATATCGTAAACAGCTTAGTAAGATGGAAACACACTTTGCTGGATTTTTGTTTTCAAAAAATTAGAAAAGAGAACATTATGACTGAAATCATTATTAAAACAACATCCATTATCTACAACATTATGAAGTTGTTAGTCCGTCTTTACATTAAATCTTTTGAATACTACCCAAAAATGACAACTTTTTGTACAATCTATGCAATTGTACGTTATCTATTCTTTCCCTAATCCTACTAAGAAAAGTTGGCAAAGAGTTTAGAATCTATAAAGTTTTGTAGATACATTTCATGGAATCTAGCTGGTAGATGTGGCTGAAATCAAGAAGCTCCGTAAAAAACAGGGGAAAGGATTCTTCTCAAAATTAAAAAACAACTAAACTCCATGAAATATATCTACAATCAAGCAACTATTGACATTTTCCCAAAATTTACGTATAATTAAATTGCTAAATTTTTATATTCGTGTTTGGTCAGTGTCTATCATTGCCTGACACGTTTTTTTATTTAATTTTCAAAGACCAATAACTACTATCGTTAGTTAGAGAGATAGCTTATATCTGTTATCACTTTCAAAAGAAATCACTCAATCATTTACTTGAAACAAAACTCATATTTGCAAATTATTGATTATTCTTCTTAAAAGTTTTAGATACACATAAGTCTCACTCTAGCTAGCTTTAATAGCTCTAGCAGTACAACCAAGTACGAGTTGATTGTACTAAAGAACCATTAAATTAAATAAAAGGATCTATATTATGACTTACACCGAAAACGAAATTAACGCACAACTCAAATTCTTTATTAACCCATCCTTCCAAAAAGCTGAAAGATTTGAACAAAAACCGAATCGAACTATTGCTCATGGAACAATCGAAGAGTTATTTGGTGAATTTGAGGAAACTGGCTTCTTCAAATCATTTCCATATACTACCGATGAATTCGATAAAAAATATTGGAAATTTAAAAACACCTATCTTAAACTTCTTATCGACACTCTAGGAACACCTGATTTCTTTGGGGTTAAAAAATTATTTTACCGTGACCTTACTCTTCTTTTGGAAGAGTTTCAATAACTTCATTAAGCAACTTCCGAGAAAATTTCTTACATCTTTCACGATGTTCTCTCTGAATTTGCTCAAGTTCCTCTAAAATCTCTGGGCTAAATACTTCTGAAATCTCATCATTTGAAATACAATATCTAAAATCAAACGGAAATATCGTATAACGTTTTCCTTCTTTTTGTAATTCTGAAATTAACAATGCCACATCTGAACGTTTCATTTTTTCTTCTCCTCATTTATTTTATGAAAGGTATTGACTTTTTATTGTCATTTGATTATATTTCTATTATATAACTTTTTGACTATATCGTCAATAGGTTTTTTAAACTTTTTTATGTTTCCTAAAAAATTAAAAGAATTAAGATTGAAAAACAATCTAACCCAAAAGGAAATCGCTGAGAGATTAAACATTTCTCAACCAGCTTACCAACAATGGGAAAGCGGTCGGCGAAGACCTACACTCACAACCCTTGAAATGTTTTCTGATTTCTTTGGCGTTTCTATCGAAGAACTTTTATCTGATGGAACAGTTCGTATCGAATCAATCCTCAACGCTGATAAAATTTCTTACAAGAACCAACTACTATCAGATGAAACCGTTGATTTAATTAAGAAAACTATAAAAGATTCCCTCTGAAACATTATATCTCATTGAGATAATTATATTATATCTCATCGAGATATAATTGTCAACACTTTTTTTAAAAATTTTGAAAGGTTATTATTAAATGTTACCTGAAAGACTTAAAAACCTACGAAAAAAAGCTGGACTAACACAAAAACAAATAGCTGAAAAATTGCAAGTAGGGCAAAACTCATATTCAAATTGGGAAAAAGGAAATCGAACACCTATTCAACCTACAATAGAAAAATTAGCTGAAATTTTGAATACTTCTTCTGAATACTTAACAGGAATTACTGATGATCCAACTCGCCTAAAAGTTTCTGAAACAGATATTGACACAGCTATTGATAATTCAGTCGCCTATGACGGTACACCCATCACAGATAACGACCGTGAAAATATCAAAGACTTCCTAAAAGAATACTTTGCAAATAAGAAATAATGGAACTAAGAAAAGTTATAGAAGAAATCGAATCCCTAAACTGCAAGGTTGTCTTGTTAGACCATTTAGAAACAAAAGGTCGTTATCTTTTTGTAAACAATCAACACTTCATCTTTCTACGTTCTGACACTACAGATATAGAAAAAATCAATATCCTGCTACACGAGAAGCACCATTTACTGAATGATGATTCCCATAACTCCCTTGCTCATATCGATACCTTCTCACAACGCATCGAAACCAGAGCTGAAAAGGGGAGAATTCTTGACTTTATGAGCTTAATCAACAGCGAGTATCCGATAGATGAACAATTCAACTACCATGACTATCTCAAAAATGCAGGTATACCAAGCACTTACGAAGTGTACGTGCAAGAAATAGCCACCAAATTTTTCAAAGAAAACAAAAAAAATAACATTATCTAAGATAGTGTTATTTTTTTTTCTATTTCCGAATATTTTTCAAATACCTGGTTGCCTATTTTGACCTAAAAAACGAATTAAATATCCAGGAATGTTTGATTTTCCTTCGCTTTTTATTCTAAAATCACAGTACCCCAAAGCTCATCATTACAAGACACAAACAACTTATTATCTTTCTCAGCCAGAGAGAAAAATCCGCCTTTTCCCTTTTTACAAAGCATGAATTCAACAAAATAGACTTCTAAATCTCCTTCATATTCTTTTTTAATCGTCACAACATCATCAAAATCCATCTTATCTAACTGATCAGGATACTCCTTCAAAAAATCCTTCACAAAATAATTAAACTTTGAAACCATATTTTTTGGAAGTCTATCCTGATAACTTATTTCTTTAATTTCCATATTCTATCTCCTTAAGAATCAATAACTATTCTTTAAAATCAAACTTGCAACTTCTTCTCTAACGCTTGCGCCAGAACTTCTGAATAGTTAATTTTCTCTCGATCAGCAAGACGGACTAGCCATTCAGGAACAGTCACATTTTTCCTAATCGCCTTGTTACTTCTCACAAAAGGCGCAGGGTCAACTTGAATCATTGATACAAAACCATCTGAAACTTCAATCTTTAAAATATCACTTGGAGTAGGCAGCGCCAGCCCTTCATCGATATAAGAAGCTAAAACATTTTCAAGCATTTCATGAGCATTTTTCATCGCTTCTTCGATATTTTTTCCTTCTGTACCACCGCCAAATTCTGGGAATTCTACCCAATATCCTGTTCCTTCTTTATGAAAAATAGCTGGATACGTTTTTAACATTCTACTACCTCCAACATTCTACTACCTCTGATGTAAAAAGACTTAGGAAAGTAAACATTACAATCCTAAATCTTTGAGAATCTTTCTTTCCAATCCTCTTCCTAAATCTTCATTTCCATGAACTGGAATCGTGACAAGATAAGAAAAACCCTCTTTCTTAAAATGATGATGACTTCCCCTTTGACGAACTTCAACCCATCCATTCTCAAGAGCTAGTTTCACCATTTCTTTCCCTGTAAGTGGCATATATTATCGTTACCTCCTTACACTTATTATTATACACATTATGCGTATTTTTGTCAAGCTAAAACAGACCAATTTTCTCAATAACTACAAAATAAAATAGACCAGTTTCCTGATCCACTTTATTCTATATTCATTGACTAAAAATATACATTCCTTGGTTAGTTTTTGGTTAGTTTCTTTAAAAATAAAATTTCTTAATTCTTCAATCCTTTTAAAATCAAAAAATCTAACTCCCTCTTTAAATTATTACTATCATATACATCAAATACTAATTTAGATACCCCTTGAATTTTATGAACTTTAATTTCTTCAACGAGTGTCAACTCAATTAATCTCTTAATTTTTTCAAATAAATCAAAAAAATCATCTAAAGAGGTTTCCTCTATAAATTCAATCTCAATTATAGTTCTTTGATTCAGTTCTATTTTATCTATAAATAATTGATCCTCATGAATAGGAAGCATAGACCCACTAACTAGATATTTAATTATCGTACTTTCATCTTTATAAATAATAGTACTGTTGTTAGAATTACCATATAAACCATAGTCATTACTAATCGAGTAGGCAGCTTTACCTCCCCATTTCATTACACCACTAATCTCGAAGAATACACTTTTAAATTTGTTAGTAAATTTTTCTAATGAATTAAATCCACTTACAAAGTATTTAGCACTAAAGGGAAAAATAGAGGTACTCGATGAAATATTACTTGAAACTCCTTTTGAACGGTATGCGTCAAATAATACAAATTTTGCTCCGTTAAATAATTCTACTTTTAATTCAGTTATGCGATTTGGAAGTTCCAATGTACTTGGTAAACCTTTGTTAACTACTATCTCAAGCAATATCCCTCCTTCTTCTTCATTCAAATACAGGCGACACTCCCTTTTTTTTCCATTTAATTCAACTGAACCACTTCCTTGGTAACCTAATTCCATATCAATACCTCCAAATGAATTTTTGTCTTAAACATAGATACAAAAAATAAATAAATCCGTTTTCATATTATATTCTATCAATTATTATAGCACAAGAAAAAAATAAACACCCCCACAAAAAATTGTGGGGGTGTTTATGGGGAAGTTTCAAAAGAAACATCTCCTATTATTGCGCCTTTACAAATAACAAAGGGCTTTTAAACTCGGCTTCCGCCCTTAAATAATCATTAATTGATTATTTAAGAGTAACTGAAGCTCCAGCTTCTTCCAATTTAGCTTTGATTTCTTCAGCTTCTGCTGCTGCAACGCCTTCTTTGATGACACCTGGTGCACCATCAACAAGCTCTTTAGCTTCTTTAAGACCAAGACCTGTGATTTCACGTACAACTTTGATAACGCCGACTTTCTTGTCGCCTGCAGCTGTCAATTCAACGTCAAATGAATCTTTAGCAGCTTCTTCAGCGCCACCAGCAGCAGCTACAGCTACAGGAGCAGCCGCAGTTACACCAAATTCTTCTTCGATAGCTTTTACAAGGTCGTTCAATTCAAGGATTGAAGCTTCTTTAATTTCAGCAATAATGTTTTCAATGTTCAATGCCATTGTTATTTCCTCCAAATAAGTTTTTAATTTTATAATAGTTTTTTCGTAGCTAGGCTACGCTGCGTAGCTTAAGATTAAGCTGCGTCTTCTTTGTTGTCTGCAACCGCTTTGACTGCAAGAGCAACGTTGCGCACTGGCGCTTGAAGTACAGAAAGGAGCATAGAAAGAAGTCCTTCGCGGTTTGGAAGAGTTGCAAGAGCAACGATTTCTTCTTTAGATGCGACAGCGCCTTCGATTGCACCACCTTTGATTTCAAGTGCTTCAGCGTTTTTAGCAAAGTCGTTCAAGATTTTCGCTGGTGCGATAACATCTTCGTTAGAAAATGCTACTGCAGATGGTCCAACAAATACTGATGCAAGATCTTCAAGACCAGCTTTTTCAGCTGCACGACGCAAGATTGAGTTTTTAATGACTTTATACTCAACTTCGCTTCCACGAAGCTCACGACGAAGAACTGTATCTTGCTCAACTGTCAAACCACGAGCGTCAACAACGACGATAGATGCAGCAGCTTTCATTTTTTCAGCTACTACGTCAACTAGTTCCGCTTTTTTAGCAATAATTGCTTCACTCATTAGTGTGTTCACCTCCGTAATTATTTTGCTTGGGGAATTTTTCCAAAAGAAAAACGCGCCCAAACCTAGACACGAAAGTACAATACGCTTCTTTTTACATGATACGTTTTGTCCTCGGTAGGATCTTTATGAGTCGAGCTCCCCTACTGTCTTAGGCAGTTTTTTCAAACCGTATATAAGTATAGCATAGAAAAAAAAAGAATGCAAGATTTTTGCAAACTTTTTTTAAATTTTTTTAAATCTCTACTGTCAAAACTTTGCCTTGCTTGACCACCTGTTCTCCAGCGATATAAACATCATCAACATCACTGGACTTGACTGCATAAACGAGATGAGAGAGCATATTTTCCTGAGGTTGGAGATGAATTTTCCCTTGTGGTTGAATAACGAGAAAATCTGCTTGCTTACCGACTTCTAGGCTTCCTATCTGCTTTTCCATTCCTAGAACCTTAGCTCCTTCGATTGTCAGTGCCTTAAGGGCTGTTTCGATAGGAAATTGGCTAGCATCTCCACTCTTCATCTTCTGAAGAAGGGCTGCTACCCGTCCTTCCTCAAACATATCTAGATTGTTATTAGAAGCTACCGAGTCAGTCGCAATTCCGACTGCTACTCCTGCTTTTTGCAGTTGGATGATTGGAGCAATCCCTGAGGCCAGTTTGAGGTTACTAATAGGATTATGGGCGATAGCTACATGAGAAGTTGCTAAACGTTCAATTTCCCGCTCGTTTAGTTCGACCCCGTGAGCAAAGACAGATAGATAATCTAAGTAACCTAGTTCTTCTAGAAAGGCGAGGGGACGTTTGCCATAGCGTTTGAGGATAATTCCTGACTCTTCCTTGGTCTCCGCTACATGGATATGGATGGGAATGTCCAGCTCTTTTGCCATATCTAAGCTCGCTTCCAGCAAATCTTTACTACAGCTATATGGAGAATGTGGCGCTACCATAACCTTGAAATTTGGATCTTCATATCCTAAGATTTCCTCGATGATAGCTCGAGTTCTCCTTATGGTCTCAGCAGTTGTTTCTGCCTCTGAAGAAAAAAGGGTCGGTGAGAAATAACAACGCATCTTAGATGCCTTGACTGCCTGATAAATTCTCTCAATATCCACACCATTGGGATTATACATATCGTTGAAGGTTGTTGTCCCTGACTGGAGCATCTCTGTCAGAGCTTCTTTGACCGCCTTGGTAGTCATATCGGGAGTAAATCCTGCTTCTGCTGGCCAGATATAGTCATTGAGCCATTCGTGGAGATTGCTGTCGTCTCGGATCCCTCGCAAACCTGTCATAGCAGAGTGGGTATGGCAATTAACCAAACCAGGCATGATCCAGGCTCCCTGATAGTCTATAATCTGCTCAGCTTGCTCTAAAATTTCTTGCTTCTCTTGACCAACATAGACGATTTTAGATGCTTCAACAGCTAAGAGACCATCCAAATAGACATGGAAATTTTGGTCACAAGTCACGATATTTACATGCTGGTAGACTTTCATTGTTTTCTCCTTCTAAGACCCTGATTTTTTCTAGCTATTGTAACAAAAAAGTCACCCGAAGGCAACTTTTAGTGTCATTAAGAATTTAAATGGGTAGGAATGACTTATTCAGAGCTAAAAGCTGCTGCTTTTTTCATTTGGTAATACTTGCCCTTTCTAGCCATGAGGTCCTGATGGTTCCCATACTCAACAATGTCGCCATCCACCAAGACAAGAATCAAATCCGCATCCTGAATGGTTGACAAACGATGAGCAATGATAAAGCTTGTGCGCCCCTTCATGAGTTTGGCAAAGGCATCCTGTACTAGCACCTCTGTCCGTGTATCGATGGAGGAAGTTGCCTCGTCTAAGATAAGAATCTTTGGGATAGCTAGAAAGACTCGAGCGATGGTCAAGAGCTGGGCTTGCCCAACAGAGAGAGATTCTCCTGCATTTTCCAACTTAGTATCGTATCCCTGTGGCAACTGTTGGATGAAAAAGTCTGCGTTGGCCGCTTTGGCAGCAGCAATCACTTGCTCCCGACTAGCATCAGAATTCCCAAAAGCAATATTGTCATGAATGGTTCCTTGCTTGAGCCAGGTTTCCTGGAGCACCATTCCAAACTGCTGTCTCAATGATGCTCGGGTATAGTCGTAAATGGAACGACCGTCCAGCAAGATATCTCCTGAGTTAATAGGATAAAAACGCATGAGGAGATTGATAATAGTTGATTTTCCAGCACCTGTCGGACCAACAATGGCCACCTTGCTACCAGCTGGGATATCGATAGACAAATCCTTAATCAAGATCCTTTCAGGATTGTATCCAAAAGAAACATGCTTAAAGGAAATAGCTCCCTTAACTTGATCACTGGTCAAGACTTCCTTACCTGTTTCAGCCACCTCAGGACTTTCTAAGACAGCATAGACACGCTCTGCACAAGCGAGAGCACTTTGCAATTCGGCTAGAACAGAAGAAATATCGTTAAAGGGCTTAGTGTACTGCTGAACATAGTTCAAAAAGGTCACTAAACGCCCGATGGTCAAGGTGGATCCCATCATAATACGATAAGCTCCCACTCCAGCTAAAAGCGCATAAATGAGTGCATTTACAAAGCGAGTCGAAGGATTGACCGTTGAAGAATAAAAGATGGCTGACTGAGAATAGCCTGCGTAGTTGGCATTCGCCTCGTGCAGTCTTTGGATAAACTCTGTCTGAGCATTAAAGGACTGGATAATAATCTGCTGGCTAAGAGACTCTTCAATCAACTGAGTCTGAATCCCCCTCGTCTCTGTTTGCTTCTGGAAGAGATGATAAGATCTCTTGGCAATAAAGCGTGAAATCACCATAGACAGTGGCGTCAACAGCAAGACCAAGAAGGTCATGAGGAGGTGAATTTGGAGCATGGCTAGAATACTAACCAAAATCATCAAAATACCAATGAAAAATTGGTTGAAAATCATGGTCAAGCCGGCTGCCAGCTGCTCTATGTCTGTGGTCACGCGACTAACCATCTCTCCACTGCCTTGCCGATCCACAAAAGCAATCGGTAAACGATGGAGCTTATGAATGATTCTCTCTCGCAAGTCTCTGGTATAAGAGAAGATTAGACGATTATAAAGAAGAGGATTGACCCATTGTACCAGAGTATTTCCTATGACCACCAAGATCATCTGGATGAAAATCTGCCAAAAAACTGGTGATGAACCAGCCACTAGAACCTGGTCTATGACCTGCCCAATCAGAATAGGTAGGTAAATTGATAAGCCAACTTGGGCAATAGTTCCTAGAAAGGCAAGGAAAAGGAGGAAAGGATGGCTTGTTAAATCTACGGCTAAACGTTTGAGCGTCTGGTTTGCAGTTTGTCGTTTCATGCTAGTCCTCCTTTCCATGTTGGGATGCATTGATTTCGCGATAGACTTGACTAGTTTGCATCAAGTCATCGTGCTTGCCAATAGCTAGGAGCTCACCTTTTTCCAAGAGGAGAATCTGGTCAGCTATCTGAAGTGTCGAAGTCCGTTGAGAAATCAAGATTAAGCTCGTGTTTGGCAAATTTTCTCTAATAGCTTTCAAGAGATTGGACTCAGTGATGGTGTCGAGGGCTGAGGTCGCATCATCTAGGATGAGAAATGGAGCTTGTCGCAAGACTGCTCGGGCAATAGATAGCCTTTGTTTTTGTCCGCCTGAGAAATTTCGTCCTCCTGCCTCAACTAGGGTATCCAAAAGTCCTTCCTTTTCACTGACAAAATCCTTAGCTTGCGCAATCTCCAAGGCCTGCCAGAGTTGCTGGTCAGATATTTCTTGATTGAAACCCAAAGTCAAGTTGGAACGAATAGTTCCTTTAAAAAGTTCGACTTTTTGGGGTACATAGGCAATCCAAGACCGCCACTGCTCAAGATTACGAGGACTACATCCATCTCGATAAATGTCAATGCTTCCCTTATCTACTGGATAAAGTCCAAGTAAGACTTGCACCAAGCTTGATTTGCCAGAACCAGTTCCTCCGATAATACCAAGGATTTGCCCTTGCTTCATATCAAAAGAAATGTCTCTCAGAGAAGGCTTAGCCGCATCTGGATAGGTAAAAGTCAATTCTTGCACTTGTAGAACCTGATCGTTGATAGCTTGCTTTTGTTCTAACGCTGAATGGATATCTTCTGGCTCTTCATCAAAGACTTCCTCGATTCGCTTGGCTGAGATATAGGATTGGTTGAGGGAATTGATCAGCATGGCGAGCTTAACCAATTCCACCAAGATTTGCAAGAGGTA
Organism: Streptococcus oralis; assembly: GCF_001578705.1. GTDB lineage: Bacteria > Bacillota > Bacilli > Lactobacillales > Streptococcaceae > Streptococcus > Streptococcus oralis_J. The sequence goes on from NZ_KQ969037.1 coordinate 656,389, forward strand.
GTTGATAAGAGCAATGAGGGCACCTTGACTGAGTAAACCTCCTTGAATTGAAATATAGCCCTGCCAGATGATGACGAGAAGAGTTCCATTAACAATCAGATAGGTCAGAGGTGTTAACAAACTAGACCAGAAACCCGTCTTTTCTTGCAATCTGGCATAAACTTGGTTAAGGATTTGAAAAATCTGTAACTCTCGTTTTTCTTGTCCAAAAGCACGAATAACTCGCATCCCTTGCAATTGCTGGCGCGTTTCCTGAACCAGCTGATCCGTTTTCTTTCTTAGACTACTGTAGAGAGGATTGACCAGCCGAGATAGACCGACAATGACAATCGTCAAAATGAGTACCATAACCAAAAACCAGAAAGTTAGCTTAGCCGAGATGCGATAGGCCATAAAGATAGCCCCAAAAACGATAATGGGCGCTCGCAAAAAGAGGCGCAGGAATTGATTGATACCAGTCTGTATCTGGTAGGTATCCGAAGTCAAGCGAGTCACCAAGCTAGAAGTTGTCAGACGATCTCTGCTGTCCTTGGGCAAGGAAAGAATATGACGATAAAGGTCGTCTGTCAGTTCTTTGACAAACCCAACCGCTGCCTTGGCTGAGTAAAACTGGGCTATCAAGGCCACTAAAACACCAATCACTGCAAAGATAAGGAGCAGGCCAATCTGCATCCAAAGGTGCCCTTGATCTCTCTGGGGCAAGGACTGATCAACAATCCCTGCAATCACCATGGGAACCAAGAGTTCAAAAACAGCTTCTAGCAGCTTGAACAAGGGAGCCAAAATTGATTCTTTGATATAGGGTTTGAAGTAAGATAGTAAGTGTTTCATAAGTCCCTTCTATTCATATTCTAGAAATGAAGAAAGTGGGAAGCCCCACCCTCTCAGTTTTATTTGTTTAAGTAAGGTAATAGATAGCCATATCCTGCTTTTTCCATCTCATCCTTGGCTACAAAGCGCAAGGATGCAG
>NZ_KQ969037.1:657378-664929 GCF_001578705.1 Streptococcus oralis
AACATGACCCAAGTGAGCATTGCCTGACCGAGAACGAACCTCGATTCGCTCCATCCCATGGCTCAGGTCCTTGTAATAATGAATCAATTCCTTAGAAATCGGACGGCTAAAACTTGGCCAACCACAACCTGAGGCAAACTTATCCTTAGCAAAAAAGAGTGGCTCACCTGTCGTAATGTCTACATAAATGCCCTCTTCAAAGGTCTGGTCATAGGCATTGGTAAATGGCGCCTCTGTAGCAGCTTCTTGCGTAACACGATAAGACTCTTCAGATAAACTTTCCTTTAACACCTCTTGGCTAGGCTTTTCATAGTTAGATGCGTCAATCAATGGCTTCTCAGCATCGGTCACATCGATATGACAGTAACCCGAAGGATTTTTCTTGAGATAGTCTTGATGGTAGTCTTCAGCCAAAATGTAGTGGCGAAGTTTCTCCACTTCTACTGCAATCTTTCGACCCAGCATACGCTCCTGCTCCTGCACCACTGTGTAGATAGCAGGCAAGTCTGCTTCATCCTGATAATAGATCCCCGTTCGATATTGGCGACCACGGTCATTCCCCTGCTGGTTAATAGACAAGGGATCAATAACACGGAAATAATAAAGCAAAATCTCTCTGAGTGACACTACTTTCTCATCATAAATCACTTGAACAGTCTCTGCATGGTCTGTTTCCTTAATCAGCTGGTAATTGGTCGTTTCGACTTGCCCATTAGCGTAGCCGACACTGGTAGCTAGCACTCCAGAAATACGTGAAAAATACTCTTCTAGCCCCCAAAAACAACCACCTGCAAGATAAATTTCTGCCATCTTTATTTCTCCTTTATCAAGTTTTTAACTAATACTCTTCGAAAATCTCTTCAAACCACGTCAGCGTCACCTTACCGTACTCAAGTACAGCCTGCGGCTAGCTTCCTAATTTGCTCTTTGATTTTCATTGAGTATAGACTTCTTTTCAAAAAAAGGATAGGAAGCCCTCTGGTCGAGAGTTTCCCCATCCTATCCTCTATTTCTTTACTTTGTTTCGACACGGACACCTTGGGTATCAACTTTCAAGTCATGCAGTTTGCCTTTGAAAGACTGCTTTTGCAATTCTGCCTTAATCGCCGGCATCTTGTCATGAGAGGCCAATACCATCACTGTTGGCCCAGCACCAGAGAGGTAGGTTGCATAGGCACCATTCTCTTTGGCTACTTGCTTAATCGTTGCAAATTCACGGACCAGACTTTGACGGTAACGCTCGTGGAAGAGGTCTCCCTCGATTGCTTGCCCAGCTGTCACCATGTCTCCTGCCAATAAGGCTGCAACTGCCACATTTGCGATGGAACTAGCAGCAACAGCTTCCTTGTAGGACAATTTCTTAGGCAAGACACCACGACTATCGCGAGTGCGTAATTCATAGTTGGGAATATAAGCTAAAAAATCACATTCTGGGAAGTCTGCCACAATAGCAGAGACTTTTCCTTCAACGGAGCTCGCAACAACAAGATTTCCATAAATGGCTGGAGCCACATTGTCAGGATGTCCTTCAATCTTGGTCGCCAGCTGCAATTTTTCGTGGTTAGATAAGTTGAGCTTGCCCAGTTGGTTGGCCAGTTCAATCCCAGCAACAATAACTGAGCTAGAAGAACCCAAACCACGCGCCAGAGGAACATCACTGGTCATTTTCAAACGTCTCGGTTGCAAGTTCGGCGCAATTTGCAAGGTAATCTTAAGCAAAAGATTACGCTCGTCATGGGGAATCCATTTACCAATCTGGTGTTCAATCAACCACTCATCCCGTTCTTCACAGACCTCAATTTGAAGATACTTGGTTACAGCTACACCGACCGAATCAAAACCTGGCCCGATATTGGCACTGGTTGCAGGTACAATAATCTTCATCCTATTCTCCTAACACCTTGAAGGTATTCAAGAGGTCAAATTCTGAAGCTTTGGCCAACTCAGCTGATACATTCTCAAGCTGTGCTTTATTAATCTTATGAGTGATAATCACTACACGCGCCTTGTCATCCTCTTTTCCATCTTGGAGGATTTGCTTGAAGGAAATATCTTGAGCATTGAAGATTTCAGCAAGTTTTAAGACCTGACCTTTTGAGTCTGGTGCCAAGATTGAGAAATAGTAGTTTGCTTTAACATCTTCTGGATTTGCCAAGACCAAGTCACGGCTATATTCGTTGAAGTCTTTACCGATGGTACCATCATTCAAGCGACGAACGATACGGACAATATCTGCTACAACACTTGTTGCAGTTGGTTTTTGACCCGCACCTGGTCCGTAGTACATAGACTCACCTATACCAATAGATTCTACAAAAACAGCGTTCATTACCCCATTTACACTGGCAAGTGGGTGCGCTTTAGGAAGGAAGGTTGGAGTCACTTCTGCAGCAATACCCGAAGGAGTTTCCTCGATAGAACCTACCAATTTCACTACATAGCCCAGATCTTGGGCTACAGCTACGTCTTCTGGTGTGATGTTGCGGATTCCCTTGTGGGCTACATCGTCAAAGGCAACCTTCATACCAAAAGCAAATTGGCTCAAAATCACCATCTTGTAGGCTGCGTCAATCCCATCCACGTCATTTGTAGGGTCGCTTTCTGCAAAACCTAATCTTTGTGCTTCCGCAAGAGCGTCATCGTAAGACCAGCCTTCTTCAACCATTTTGGTCATCATGAAGTTAGAAGTTCCGTTAACGACACCAAGAACGCGCGTGATTTTGTCAGAAGCCAACGAATTTGCTAAGGTACGAAGAATTGGAATCCCACCAGCTACTGCTGCTTCGTAGTAAAGTGCTACGTTATGCTCTTTAGCGATTTCTAGCAATTCTGCACCATGGACAGCCAAAAGGTCCTTGTTAGCAGTAACAACGTGTTTTCCAGCTTCCAAGGCACGAGTGATAAAGGTTTTAGCTGGTTCGATACGCCCCATCAATTCCACTACAATGGTAATATCTTTGTCTGATAAAATATCATCTACATTGGTTACAAAGTTAAAGTCATTCCCTGCTGCAAGCAAGCGGTTCTTTTCATCTTCATCCTTGACCAATACCTTGGCCACTTCAATCTCTGAATGAGCTGACTGAACGATTTTTTCTCCATTTTCCTTTAGGAGGAATGGCACACCACTTGCAACGGTACCAAATCCAAGTAAAGCAATTTTAACTGTCATGTTTGTCTCCTAGAAATTTTCTGATATAGCCATTATAACAGAATTTTGTGAAAATTCCTATTATAGTAAATCACTATTTCAGTCTAGTAAAGAAAAAACGAATCCCATGATTCGTCTTTCTTGATAAATGAAAATTGATTTTAAAAATTATGAATTAATCTTTTGCAAACCAAGGACTGCATCGTGATTGATCAAGATTTGCCCATACTCTTGCAAGACTGAACGACTGATGTCACTATCATCTGCAAATTCACGCATACGAGCCAAGAGCCAAGCTGGGTATGGACTTGGATGATTTTCAATATCGACTAAAATTGTCAAATAATAGTGGTCATTCATCTTATAGAGTTCAGATGTTTCCATCTCAAAAGTCACTGTTTTAGCAAAAGCAACTAAGTCAGCAAGGCTTGCAAAGCGCAGGATGTAGTAGATATAAGGTTCTTTCTTATTCTCCGTCTCCTTGTTCGCTTGCTCTTGCTCTTCTTCCTTTGCTTCGACCTGTTCTAGAGATTGGATGGCCTCAATATCGTCCTTGGTCTTGTCTGCAATGCTCTTTTCCAGAGTTTTGAGAAATTCATCCGGTGACATTTGGGCTAATTCTTCCATGTCTGGTAAATCCACCAAATCTTCAAAATCCAGATTCTGGTCAATCTTGGACTTGGTCACAAAGACATCCACCTTATCAGGTTTGGGCGTCACACGAAAACTCAGCATGCCACTATCCAAGAAATTGTCTGGCATTTCCAGTTCATCTAAAATAGCATAGAAAAACTCTTCGGTTTTTTCCTGAGGAACGAGAAAGTCTGCAATTTCCATTCCTCGATCCATCAAATCATCTAAAGTCATCGTGATTTTCAGTGTTGTATCACTAATTTGTTTCATCTTCATATCTAGTAACCTCATACTTTCAGTCTATCTATTATACTAGATTTTTACGATTTTATCAAAAGAATGAAGCTGGAATGTGATATAATACTAGAGATAATGTTACATTTAAGAAAGAAAGTTCAATGAAAAATATAAAAGTAAACGCCTTGGCTAGCTTGCTGGTCAATATTCTCAATATCGTTTTTCCGCTGATAACCAACCCTTATCTGACGCGGATCCTCAGCAAATCCAACTACGGTTATTTCAATACCGCCAATACCTGGGCTAGTTTTGTTATTCCACTAGCTGCCTTTGGGATTTACAACTACGGGATTCGAGCTATCAGTAAGGTCAAGGATGACAAGAATAAAATCAACTACGTCTTTTCTAAGTTGTTTTATATCTCGGTTTTCACCTCTCTCCTGACGACTGGTATCTACTTCCTCTTTATCTTCTTTGACACCAGCATTGAGAATCTGAAAGTTCTCTACTACATCCTAGGAGCTCAAGCACTCTTCCAATTTCTCAATATCGAATGGATGAATGAGGCCTATGAAAACTATGCCTTTATCCTTTACAAGACATTGATTATTCGAATTACCATGCTGGTCGCTATCTTTGCCTTCGTTAAAACGGCTGATGATATCGTTCCTTATGCTATCGTCATGACAGCGACCACTATCCTCAACTACCTCCTTAGTTTTCTTTGGATTAAGAGAGAAGTTTCTTTTGTTAAAATTGGTTTCATCGAATTAGCTAAGGCTTCTAAACCACTCTTTACTATGCTTCTCCTGGCAAATGCCAATATGCTCTACACCTTGCTAGATAGAATGTTTATCACCAAGGGACCAGATGAAAACTATATTTCTTATTATACAATTGCCTATAGCATCGTCATGCTGATTGCTGGTGTCTTAAGTGGAGCTATCAGTGTCAGCATTCCACGTCTCGGCTACTATCTTGGGAAAAAGGATTACAATTCTTATAATTATCTTGTAAATCAAGCGGCATCCTTATTCTATTTTCTCATGATTCCAACTAGTTTTGGGATTATGATTTTGGGAAAGTACGCAACGGTTATCTACTCTTCTGAAAAGTATCTTGAGGCAGGTATCGTGACCAGCGTCTTCGCCTTTCGAACTATTATCTGGGCTATTGAATTGATTCTTGGTAAGCAAATTATCTTTATCAATGACCACGAGAACCGCTTGACTGCTTTCTACTTTGCTGGTGGTGGAGCAAATCTTCTCTTCAACTGTATCTTGTATATCAATAATATTTTTGCCCCTGAGTATTATATTGCTACGACCATTATTGCAGAAGCCATCGTTGTTCTCTTAGAAATTCATTTTATTAGGAAACACCAACTAATCAATTTAAAAGAAATCTTTGTGACCTTAACACGTTATGGTCTCATATCCCTTGGTTTTATCCCGATCTTCTATATTTTCAAGATGATTTTCCAAATCAGTTCCTATACGGTGAACCTCAACATGATCCTCATGGTTCTCTCTACCATAGCCACTTGTGGAATCTACTATCTCTTGACGCTTTTTATCGCTAAGGATAAAACACTTCACTATGCACTGAACCTAGTACTAGCTAAGATCAAAAGAAACTAAAAGAACACCCTACTGATAAACGAGCGTTTACTAGTAGGGTGTTTCTTTTATTCTTTTTCTTTCTTGTCAGAAGTATTGGCTTCTAGATTTGAATCTTGTTTTGGCTGTTCAGCAATAGAGGAACTAGCTTCTTGCTTCTTCTCTGACTGATCTGCTTCGCCATTGACAGCAGCAACAGCCTGTCTCCAAATGCCTTCCTCGTTTACCTTATAACCATCCGGTGTGGTGGCATTTTTCAACAAGGAACCATCTGTTTGGAAATAGTACCAATTACCGTCAATTCGTTTCCAACCGGTCTGCATAGCTCCTGATTCATCAAAGTAATAATGATCACCATTTACTTTATGAAGGCCAACCAACATGATACCATCTTCAGGATTGAGATAATACCAGATTCCTTTATCCTTTATCCAACCTGTTTTCATAGCTCCATTTGCTTCAAAGTAACGATAATGATTATCAAACCATTTCCAGCCTGTTTGCATTGCTCCTGATGCACTAAAGTAATACTGCTTACCATCTACTTGTTGGAAACCGACCAGCATGATACCTTCCTGATCTTCAAGATAATACCATGTTCCTTGATCCTTCAACCAACCAGTTTTCATAGCTCCTGAGTCAGCGTAGTAATGCCAGTGTTTATCAAGCCACTGCCAGCCTGTTTGCATGGCACCGCTGGTATTCAAATAGTAACGCGTACCATTGATTTCTTGTTTTCCAGTCTGCATAATACCATCTTGATTTAGATAATACCATTTCTCATTATCCTTAATCCAGCCTGTTTTCATAGCTCCTGAGTTCGCATAGTAATACCAATTGTTCTCTAGCCATCTCCAGCCCGTTTGCATGGCACCACTAGCGTTCAAGTAGTAACGAGTACCATTTATATCTTGTTTTCCAGTGAGCATGATACCATCTTTGTCCAGATAATACCAAGTATCCTGATCCTTGACCCAGCCAGTTTTCATAGCTCCCGAAGTAGCAAAGTAACGCCAGTATCCCTCAATACGATTCCAACCGGTCTGCATGATACCATCTTTGTCAAAATAATAGGTTTCCCCATTAATCTTCTTTAGACCGACGGCTACATTACCATTCTCGTCATAGTAGTACCAATTCGAGTCAATCTTTTTCCAACTTGATACTTTGTTACCAACTTGTAAAGCTCCACTGTCTGCAAAGAACATTTTCTTACCATTAAAGACTTGATGTCCTGTTAACATCTTTCCATCTGCTGCAAAGAGATATTTCTTCCCTCCAATTTCAGAAAGTTCACTAAATCGTCTAGCGCCATTTGATTGGATATAATACCAAGAGCCATCCAGCTTGAACCAACCGCCTGTTTGCATTTTGCCATTTGAGTTGAGATAGTAATCATTCCCCTTAGCATTTTCTCCCCAATCATCATTAAGGTGAAGCCAGCGTCCTGCTTGCATTTGCCCTTTTCCATTAAAGAAGTAAGTGGCTCCGCCAATCTCTTTCCAACCGATAGCCATTTCTCCATCTGCTAAACGATATTTCCAGTAGCCACCTTCTTGATACCATTTTTCGTCAACTACAGGGATGTCAGGGAAGAGATTAGAAACATTAGCAAATCCGTTATCACTAATATCAAAAACAGTTGCATCCTGAGTTTGACTAGAAGCTCTGAGAACTTGAATATTTTTCTTTTGGAGATATTCTCTGGTTGAAGCAACATTAATATCACCGCCAGTTGTCTGAATAATCATCTTTGGAGATAGGTTTTCAAGAAAATTAATCGTATTTGAAATTGTCGCATCATAATGATGATTCCATTTCATCATATCAACCTTGCCGATAACTGGACCTAACTTATCTTCCGCTCCTTCGGCATTATCCAAATCTCCACCAAGGTAGATTCTCTTTCCT
>NZ_KQ969037.1:665240-725887 GCF_001578705.1 Streptococcus oralis
TCATATTCATTCTTATAGTTGTAGAGTTGGATATCCATATCACCTAATTTAAAGTGACTATCCTCATCTGTAATATTCTGAATAAGAGTAACCCCTCGTTTTTGTGCGACTCTCAAAGCATTATCATAATTGAAAAGATTATCCCAGAGTCCCCAGTGTGAGGTAATCCGTTCATCTGAATATTTTTTTAAATAAAACTTACCAACTTGATAACGGTTAAGTATCTCATCTGCTCCGCCGATATGGTCACTATGGACATGGGTTCCTATAATAAAATCCAGTTTTTTAACACCAATCTGATCAAGGTGGCGAATCAAACGGTCCTCCAAGACTTGATAATTTCTCATGGAAATCCCCCAGCGGCTTGGATACCGTGGATCACTCCCATCAGGAAAATCATAGTCTTCTCCCATATCAATCAAGGCATAATGACCATTACTTTCCAGAAGGATAGCATCACTCCCAGATTTTGCTTTAGTATTTATGAAATGGATACGGTTGCCTGAACCAGCAGTAATGGTGTCTGCATTAACTTGTTGTGATAAACCAATCAACACAAAAAGGAAAGCAAATAAACTATAACTGACTGATTTAACTAATCTTTTATTCTTCATCTTGAACACTCCTTTCTCGATGAAAACAATCTCTTACTAATCAATCCAATAATTCTTATCAGTTCCTGGAACCTGCTGTTCAACAGGTGGTGGAGTCATATAATCTGATCCAAATTCGTAGACAAGAATTTCATGGTATTTTCTCGGAGCCTTCACTACGATGTTTTCGTATGGCATATCAATCAGATCATAGAGCCATTCTTTTTTGATTCCCTCTGGAAAGCTTGGATCAAATATCGTACAGGTAAGATCTGTAGCTTGATTTACACTATATTTCAAAGCAAGGTTCTCTAATTTTTGATTCCAAGTTTGTGGAGAGCTTAGACGGAAAAAAGCTGACCCAATATAACGAGGCAGATTTTTAAGTCCACCATTCTCAGACTTGATCCCTTTAAAATTCAAAGAAGAAAGGCGGACAAAGTGTTTATAGAGCTTCATTTTCTTACAATCACTTTTCTCCGTCACGACACCATCGTATGGAAAAATGTCAACGCAAGTTCCCAATACGACTGTCGGGTCCAGAAGATTGGCATCTCTACGTGTTCTAATGTCATGAACACGCAGATAACTGTACGGATAGCCTTTTGTTTCTCTAAATGAAATCAATTTGTAGTAAGGATGATTCTCATTTTTTAAAACCTTATAAAGCTTTTCAAATTCATCTCGCGCCAAGGAAATATCCGTATCATCATCCCAAGGGATAAATCCTTTATGGCGGACAGCTCCTAGTAAGGTTCCAAAATCAATAAAATATTTAATCTGATGCTTTTCACATAGTTCATGTAGATACTTTAAAATATCCAACTCCACTTGTTTTATTTCTTCAAGACTTAAAACTCTCTCAGACATACGTTTTATTCTCCTAATTTTGACTAATTTTTTAAACGATTTCTAACTGCGATTTGCTTACTTAGAATTTTTAGTAATTTTCCACAGTTTGAAATCATGGTGAGATACTCTCTGTTCAAGAGGGGGCAATTGCATGTAATCCCCATAGTCAGAGGTCAAAATTTCATGGTAGTGTTTTGGAATCATAAATTCCTTGCCTTCAAACGTTCCCACAATCACTTGTTCTAACCACTCACGTTTCCAAACTGGCTTATTCATATCCTTGTAAATCAAATAGTCAACTTGCTCGTAGTCAGCAACTGCTCTAGATTTAGCAAGCTCATCAATTTGCTCAACATACTTATTCGTATTTGTGAAATAGAAAATGACAACAGAGATATAACGAATTAAAGAATTTAGTAGACTTTTCGTGTTGGTAATTCCTTTAAAAGTGTAACAACTCAATTGACGTTTCTTTATGAGTTTCGTCATTTTGTTTTTAAAGTCCGCGTCATCTTCGTAACCATCTACAGGGAAAATATCCACATAGATTCCCATATTGGAATCGATCCGTACATCTTCTTCTAGCAAGTAGGTATGGTTATCCTGCACTTTCATAAAAGGATAGACATAGTTGAGATTATTTTTATAAGACATAACCTCATAACGTTCATCAGGGCTAGCGATAAGGTAATCTTGTAGTTTCTCATAGTCTTCTCTTAGCATGCAAATATCCATATCATCGTCCCAAGGGATAAAACCTTTATGGCGAACCGCACCAATTAGACTTCCATATGCTAGGAAATACTTGACACCAATTTTCTGACAAACCTCATGAATGTACTCCATGATTCCAAGTTCCATCTGTTGAATTTCACTGACATCTGTTACTTCTTGATACCGAACTCCTTCATCCCGTTTGCAAACCACTAGTCCATAACCGATTGCCAACCAAAAGATGATATTGATAAAGTTGGTTGAATACATAATCTGACTTTCAAACAACTGACCAAACAAAATACCGAAGAAAAGAATCATAATCAATTTGTCAGTATTTTTCTTGGACACAATCAAATAAGTTAAAAAGCGCTTGATGACATAAGCCAGTATAAGAAGGAAGGATACCAAGCCTAGAACTCCCGAACTGACAAATATGGTCACAAAAATGTTATGGAAATTCCCACCGATAAGGGAGTTTTGAATCTCAAATTTACTGAAATATTTTGTGTAGTAATCTGGAACATTCCGTACACCATAACCAAAAATTGGTTTGGCACTTCCCATTTTAATAGCATTTTTCCAAATGTAGGTCCTACCACTTGGTGTTGTTTCAATTAGATGGAGTTCACCATTCTTCTTAGTGATAGACGAATCTGTCTCAGCGTAGGATTGTCCTTTGTTTAAGTCAAAAACAGTCGCAGTTTCAGATGAGATATAAATTGAAGTTGCATAGCTTAATCCAATATTAGCAGCAGTAATCAGCAAACCAGCAACTATAAAAGTGAGGAATCGTTTAAGGATACTTCCTCTAGTGGCAAAGAAACTATAGAGTCCAATCATGAGGAGTAAAGAAAGTAAGGCTCCTCTACTTTGCATAGTAGCAAAGTATACTAATTGAATCAGATTATTCAGTTTAAGATAAACAGAATATTTACTTCCTTTATGGATCAAATACATGGCCAAAATAATGCTAATGTATGAAAATATCGCACTAGCATTAGGATTGACAATTCCCCACAGACGTCCATTCATGACACCATAATAATAAGATTGTTCGCCAATTTTAAATAGGATAAGGACTCTACTTACTAATAAACCAAACGCAAAAATTGCGGAAGAAAAAGATACAATTTGAACCGTATAGGCAATCCAGTCAAATAATTTTTTAAGTTGCCCTGATTGTAACATGGTAAATAATAAAACATAGGTTACCATGAAAAGGATTTCAATCACATTCCCAATCAAATGTCCAGAGCGATTGAATATAGCCGATAGCAGATGACTCCCAGATAACAAGCCAAATAAGGCCAAAAACTTTCGATCTACTGTAATCTGTTTCCACTTAAACAACAAGGTATAGCAAATATAAAGTACAACAATCGCTGACAATCCCTTGTAGAGGGGATTTGCTACCTTATAAACCAGTGAACTCATACTTAAAATCGAAATGAAAACAAATAGATATGCAATCCATAGTTTTGATTTTTCAAAGTATTCATCCAATTTTGAAAAATTCATTTTCAACTCCTTCTCATGATATTAGTTTTTTAATCCAACAATTTTCTTATATAGCCATGGAGAAATGACAAGTGAAAGGATCGCTACCTTGCGAAAAGTGGTGAAATAAGCATCCTTCCATATTTCACGTCGATGCTGAACAATCCAAGTCCTTAGCTCGGTTTTCTCCTTTTGATACTCTTCAGATGAAGTAAAGATAATTTTATCGTAAACTGTGATGTACGACCAACATTCTCTATTTTTTAATTCGTATTTTAAATTAGGAAAGACTTGTGAAACTTGAGCAATTATTTGCTTATAAACTTCTATCGTGTCAAATGCATATCGATTAACAGATGTTGTTGCACTTCCCTCACGATGATCATAATAATAAACAGGTTTGTCAATAAATACGCAACTGCATCTTGTCTTTAGTAGCAATTCAGTTAAAAATAAGGCATCTTCAGCTAGGTGATAATTTGTATTAAACTTTTCATCCGCTAGCAGGTCTCTCTTAAACAGTTTTGCAACTGGAAAAAATGACGTTCTGGTAGTCATCAGTAGTTCCTTCATGGTTTCTTCTGTTGACCAGAGTTCTGTTTTTCCAGAATGTGGAGGTAAGTCTGTTACAATGCCGTTTTTGATATGGTGCAGAGGAGCGATTACAAAGCCCACATTCAACCCTTCAACTGCACTTGCTAAAGTAGCTAGGTAATCTTTGGTAACGAAATCATCGCTATCAATAAAGGTGATCCAAGCACCCGTCGCTAGCTGAATTCCCATATTTCTAGCATTTGAAACCCCAGCATTTTCGATATGATAAACCTTGATGTTTTCATTCTGAGATGCTAAGTGATCACAGATCTGTCCGCTGGAATCGGTAGAACCATCGTTGATTAGGATTAACTCAAAATTGGTATAAGTTTGATGAAGAATTGACTCCACACATCGTTCCAGATAGGCTTCTACATTATAGACTGGAACAATGACGCTAATTTTTTCTTCCATCATGCCCCATATTCTCCCTTGTACTCCGTGTAGCTCTTGTCCATGTCTGCTATAATGGCATCATGATGCGGTACTTGCTTGTCCGCTGGTGGCGGTGTCATATAATCCCCAAAAGCAGTGCTGAGATAGGCATCATAACCGACCGGAATGGGCATCTCAGTTCCTTCGAATGGCAAGAAGAGATTGTCTTCAAAGGATGCGATTGGATATTTGTTTCGCATGTAGCCAGGCCCTGAGCATAATTCCGTGATTCCATCGCTCTCAGCCAGACCATACTTGGTCATTTCTTTTTCAGCTTTTTTCCAAATGCGATAACGTAGAGATTTGGGAGTCAAACCGAGTAAGATACGACTTCCCCATTTCATGACTGCACCATGCTTTTCTGGAACAGTTTGCGCACAGAAAAGGGAATAAATCAAGGCCCAGCGAACCTGTTTCTTGCGCTCAGCTGGATTTTTAGGATAATAATCCAAAGGCAAAACGTCCAAGGCCAAACCGTGTGGCAAATCCAAATCCTGCTGATAAGGCTTGATACAGGTCGTTTCCTTATCACGAATGGTAATAAAAAGGTTACGGTCTACAAAATCCTTGTGACTCTTTGACAAGAAATAACGCTTATCTGCATAACGAGGCCATAGTTCGGCTAACTTTTCATAGTCCTTGCGAGGCATGAAAAAATCTAGGTCATCATCCCAAGGAATGAAGCCCTTGTTGCGAAGGGCACCAATCGCTCCTCCACCACAGAGATAGCACAACAAATTATGTTCTTTACAAAATGCGACGAAATATTCAGCCATTTCCAGACTACGAGCCTGAATCGCTTTCAAATCACTCATGTCTCTCCTCTTCTGTCCAATAACGAGTTATATCGTTTTATTATACCATAAAAAAGCCTTAAAAATCCATCAGATACCGTAAAAAATCAAAGCCCAATCCACCATTTTTACTGGTGAATGAAGCTTTGATTTTTATTTATCTATCTCTTATCTCATTCCCATTTGGGCGAGTTTAGTCCGGTATTTGTTCTGGTCGACAAGTAGACCTTGTCCTCCGTAGACATCATAAGCATCTACCCAATCGCCTAGTTCTGGCACTGTGAGTCTTTCGATACCATTCTGTGCACCTTCGATAACTGATAAGCCATTGGTCAGTAAGAATGTATATGGTAGGTTGGTAGAAGTCATTCCAAATACTTTTCCAAGTGCCTCTGATCCTGTAAAGAGTTTGGTTGGATCTTTGATTTGCTCAAGAACAGCTGACATGACTTGCTGCTGACGTTTGGTACGACCATAGTCTCCTTCATCATCGTCACGGAAACGGGCATAGTTAAGCAAGGTTGAGCCATTCATTTGTTGCTTGCCAGCACGAATCGTTTGAGTTGGTGATTCCGTTTCTGTTGCATGAAGGTCATCTCCAACTGTAGCTTCTGTTAGAGGCTGGCCATTTAACGTTGAAAACTTAGCGTCTATAGTCACTCCATCAGGAAATAGCGTATCAATGGCAGTTGCAAAGGCCTGAAAATCCACTAGAGCATAGTACTTAATGTCCAAATCAAAGTTATCTTTTAAAACCTTGCGAACCATTTCTGCTCCTTTTTGCCCCTCCTGCTCCCCAAGTTCATAGGCTACGTTGAGTTTATTATCCGTTTGTTTCTTGCCATTCACAATCTGGCTGTAGCCATCAATATAGACTAGGTTGTCACGCATGAAGCTGACTAGCTTGATTTTCTTATCCGAACCACTAACATTCAACACCATAATCGTGTCTGTGCGAGTTTCTGCACTATTTTGACCGATACGACCATCTGTCCCCATGATTAGGATATTCACCCCATCTTTGGTGTCCTGACCATTAAAGACCTCTACTTGTGCCGCTTTTGCATCAGCTGGCTTATTGCTAGTAGTTGCCGACTGGAAACCTCGAAGGAACATAATAATCATGCCCGCAGCCACACAGGTTATCAACAGTAAAAGCCAAATTAGAACTCGTTTGAAAAATTTTCTTGGTTTCTTCTTTTTCACTTTTGGAAGAGAGGGAAATTTCTGATGTCTATTCGAGCGACTTTGATTGGAATACTGTGGAATCCCAATGTCCTTCCCTAGATTTTTTTCCCTTTCACCTTCATTAGAGGGAAATCCACCGTCCATTTTTCTTTTCAGATAGTCAAATTCTCTCTTTTCTCTGTCATTTAGGTAATGAATATTCTTAAAAAGGTAATCATAGCGTAACTGCTCATGATGACTTAAAGGGCTTTCTTTGCTCATAGGCTCTCCTTTCCTAGGTCCCTTATGGTGAAAATAGGGTAGGTTCCCAGTATCTTGTACTGGATTCCAATTGCTTCTAGTTCTTGTCTGGCAAAATGAACCAGCTCTTTGTCACTATAGTCTACATCGATAATGAAAAAGTATTCTCCCAAGGCTGTTTTAAGGGGGCGACTTTCAATCTTTGTTAAGTCAATCCCTCTCCAAGCAAAAGTCGAAAGTGCCTTGTAAAGAGCACCAGGTAGATTGTCTGGTAAGGTCAAGGCCAAACTCATTTTTTCAGCTTGTGGCTTCAAAGGAATCTTCGGTATCTCTGCCCCTAACACCCAAAAACGTGTGAAATTAGCTTCCATCTCTTGAATATTCTCGGCAATTAGCTCCAGTCCATACTCTCTAGCTGAGTTTCTAGGCGCAATAGCTGCAAAAGGTTGGTCTGGATGTTCAGCAATAAAGCGAGCTGCATAAGCTGTACTTGCCGTCACTTCAAGCTGGGCTTCTGGATAATGCTCCTCTATGAATTTCTTTCCCTGAGCTAGAGCCTGAGGATGAGAAAAGATTTTCTCAATTTCTGACTGACCAGGAACTACCATCAGCTGCTGATGAATGGGTTGTACGATTTCTGCAACAGCCTGAATATCCGCCTGATGAAAAAGGTAATCCAAGCTTTCATGCACACTCCCCTCAATGGAGTTTTCAACCGGCACCACTGAATAGTCTACCAAGCCTTGTTCATAGGCCTTGATGACATCTGTGATATTAGCAAAAGCCTGCAATTTCTCTTTGGGAAAGGCTGTCTGCACAACATGATGCGAAAAAGATCCCTTGGGACCTAGATAGGCAATTTTCATCTCAGTTCCTCTATAATTTCCTCTGGGCTTAACTTGGTCACATCTAGAATCCGACTGGCTACTTCCTCATACCAAGCTTGTCTTTCTTGGAAAATACTGGCCAGTTCTTCTTTACTTTTGTTGAGAAAAAGCGGGCGCTGATTGTCATTATCAGCTGCGATACGTTGGTAAAGGGTTTCAAAGTCTGCTTTCAGATAGATGTTATCAGGATTAGTCTTAAGCAAGTCACGATTCCTATGAGAAACGACTACTCCTCCACCAGTTGACACAACTCGGTCCGTTTTTAGTAAATCCGCTAAAACTTCAGACTCCACCTGACGAAAGGCCGCCTCTCCCTTTTCAGCGAAAAAATTCGCAATGGACATGCCCAAACGTTCCTCGATTAAGGCATCCATATCGATGTAGTCAGGGTCCAATCCTCTAGCAATTGTCGACTTGCCTGCCCCCATAAATCCGAGTAATACCTTAGCCATGAATCAAGCTCTCCAAATCATCAAAGAAGCTAGGATAGCTGGTATTGATGGCTTCAGCACGGTCAAGTTCCACTTCTCCATCAGCAACCAAGAGGGCTGCGATGGCTGTCATCATTCCAATTCGGTGGTCACCAAACGTATTGACTCTCGCACCATGAAGGGTTGATTTCCCTTTGATAATCATCCCGTCTGCTGTAGGAGTGATATCCGCCCCCATGCTATTTAAAGCATCTGCCACCACCTGAATGCGGTCAGTTTCCTTTACCTTGAGTTCCTCAGCATCCTTAATGACCGTTACACCTTGCGCTTGTGTCGCGAGAAGAGCAATAATAGGCAATTCATCAATCAAGCGGGGAATCAAGGCTCCACCAATCTCTGTTCCTTTCAGGTCTGAAGACTCTACAGTCAGTGTTGCTGATTTAGCGATTGGATCGATTTCAGTTATTTTGAGTTTCCCACCCATGGCGCGAATGACATCAATGATACCAGTACGCGTTTCGTTAATGCCCACATTCTGCAGCACCACACGAGAATCTGGCACAATCAAACCTGCGACCAACCAAAAGGCTGCACTGGAAATATCTCCTGGAACAACTACCTTTTGTCCGATCAGTTTTTGTGGCCCTTGAACTGTGATTTTCTTGCCATCCACACTTAAATGGCCACCAAATTGTTGCAACATATCTTCGGTGTGGTTACGAGTACATTCTTTCTCGATAATAACGGACTCCCCCTGAGCCTGCAAGGCTGCAAAAATCAATGCGGACTTGACTTGGGCAGAGGCAATTGGCAACTCATAGTGAATCGGTCTTAAATTTTTCGTCCCTTTGAGGCGAAGAGGAGGCAGGTCTCGCTCAGTTTGCCCCGAAATGCTAACGCCCATTTTTTTCAGAGGAATCGTCACGCGATCCATAGGACGTTTAGAAAGACTATCATCTCCAAACATCTCTACTTCGAAGTCTGCACCAGCCAGGACACCTGAAATCAGGCGAATCGAGGTTCCAGAATTTCCCATATCGAGGGCATTTTGCGGCGCTTTTAAGCCATCCATTCCAACACCTTGAATGGTAATAACCCCATCTCTGTCCTCAATTTCAACACCAAGGTCACGAAAAACCTGCATGGTTGAAAGTACATCCTCTCCACGCAGAATATCATAAACCTTGGTCTCTCCCTCAGCCAAACTACCAAAAATAATCGAACGATGGCTAATAGACTTGTCACCTGGAACCCGGATACTGCCATGTAAGTGGCGAATGTTTGTTTTTAGTTTCATAGTTGACCCCATACTTGCGATACTTTTTCTTATTTTATCATAAAAAAGCCAGAAATTCCTGAAATTTCTGGCTTTTATACAGATAAAATACTATTTCAATAATTCTGAAACAGGTTCAAAGACAATTTTTTCAATGTCTGAAAGGTAAATAGACAATTGTTGCTGTTTGGCAAAGAAATCTGACAAAAGAGCGTTCTCTTGGATTTGCTTGCTGAAAGACTGCATCTTTTCTTGGAAAGAGGCGTCTGGCATCTGTCCCGTTTGCGCCATGACTTGGATTTCTTGCTGGAAGGCGAGGTAGTCTGCAAAAATCTTGCTAGCTTGTTCATCAGCTTGGATGGCATCTTTTGCTGCCTTAACCGCCTTGTATTCTGGTAATTCGCGTAACCCGCGACTGAGTTCATTTGCACTATCGTAAATATTTGACATGATTTTCTCCTTATTTGATGACGACTGTGTAGTCCGTATTTTCTGTAATTAAGCGCTCAGCTCGTTCCATATCCTGAGCATTTTTAAAGGAAATTTGTAGAATCCCGTGAACATCCTCACGGTTTTCTTCGTTTATGTGAATGTTAACCAAGGAAGTCCCACGTAGCAATTCCAAAATTCGCAAGATGACATCTTCTTCATCGGGAACGTCGACATAGAGGTCGTAAGAGCTATCCACACCACCACGCTTATGGATTTCCATGGCCTGCCGTTGCTCACGTGCTTGATTGAAAAAGTTCCAAATTTGCTCTTCATCTCCCTTGCTGATAGACTGGCCAATCGCTTCCAAACGCTCCTTGAAATCCGCAATTCGCTCTAGAATGGTCTCACGATTAGACAAGAGAATGGAAGTCCACATACCTGGCTCACTCTCTGCAATCCGAGTCATATCTCGAAAACCACCCGCTGCAAAGCGCCTTGCCATTTCGTGTTCTTGTGCATAGACCGCTGTCTGCTCCATGAGACTGGAAGCCAGAATATGAGGAAAATGGCTAATCTGAGAAGTCACCCGATCATGCTCCTTGGCATCGATCTCGATAAAACGAGCATGAAGGCCAGAAAGCAGATCTTTCATTTCCTCAAGCGTGCCATGACTTGTCAGTCTCGAAGGTGTGAAGATATAATAGGCATTTTCAAAGAGATTAACATCCGCAGAGGCAGCCCCTGTCTTGTGGCTACCAGCCATGGGATGGGCCCCGACAAAGCGAACAGGCTTGCCAGCCAAATATTCCTCCGCTTCTTCCACAATGGCTGACTTGGTTGAGCCCGCATCCGAGATAATGACGCCTTCTTTCAAGTCTAAATCTGCCAGCTCCTTAATAAAAGCAATGGTCTGTTTGATTGGCAAGGTCAGGATGATGACATCTGCTAGGGGAGCGAAACTGGCAAAATCATCCGTCGCACGGTCAATCATCCCCCGCTCCAAGGCAATGTCTCTCGAAGCCTGGCTACGATTATAACCCAAAATTTCATAATCAGGATGATCGCGCTTGATACCGAGTGCCATCGAAGCACCAATCAAACCAAGACCTGCGATATAGATTGTTTTTGCCATAGGAACTCCTTAATAGTTCTTTGTATAGTCTCGGTGGTTAGCTACCGCTTCTTTTAATTCCTCTAGATTGTCAGATGAGAATTTTTCAAGGATTTCTTGTGCTAGAACCGTTGCCACAACAGCTTCCATAACCACTCCTGCAGCTGGAAGGGCGGTCGGATCACTTCTCTCCACAGTTGCCTTATAAGGTTCGTGGGTTTCGATATCCACACTCATAAGTGGTTTGTAGAGAGTAGGAATTGGTTTCATGACGCCACGAACAATGATTGGTTGCCCATTAGTCATACCACCTTCAAAGCCACCCAAATTGTTAGTACGGCGAGTATAGCCGTCTTCTTTAGACCAGAGAATTTCATCCATAACTTGGCTGCCTTTTCGGTAACCAGCTTCAAAGCCAAGACCAAATTCCACGCCTTTAAAGGCATTGATGGAAACAACAGCCTGAGCCAATCGCGCATCCAATTTTCTGTCCCATTGGACATAGGAACCAAGGCCAACTGGAACACCTCCGACGACTGTCTCAACAACCCCACCGATGGTATCACCGTCACGCTTGATTTGATCAATATAGTCCTTGATTTCTTGTTCCCGTTCTTGGTTGACAATAGAAACTTCTGACTGGGCAGCTCGTTCCTTAATCTCAGCGACTGTTAGGTTTTCAGGTACATCGATTTCCTTACCACCAAAGACCACGACATGGTTGGCAATCTCCATATCTAGCTCAGCTAAGAGACGTTTGGCTACTGCCCCAACAGCAACTCGCATGGTAGTTTCACGAGCTGATGAACGCTCCAAAGAATTTCGCAAATCATCAAAACGGTACTTGATTCCCCCAACCAAATCGGCATGACCTGGGCGAGGATGAGTGATTTTCCGCTTGCTTTTAAGCCGGTCTTCAATGTCCTCCGCAGACATGATATCCAGCCATTTCTGGTGGTCCTTATTGATAACTTCCATGGTAATAGGAGCCCCTGTCGTTTTCCCGTGGCGAACGCCCGATGTAAAGACAACCTGGTCACTCTCAATCTTCATACGACCACCACGTCCGTAGCCACCCTGACGGCGTTTAAGATCCCCATTGATATCCTCTGCTGTCAACGGAAGGCCCGCTGGAATTCCTTCAATGATAGCCGTCAAACGAGGACCGTGTGATTCTCCTGCAGTTAAATATCTCATACGTTCTCCTTATTTTACCAAGTAGTCTTTCATCTCTTCCAGAGAAACTGGGTGAACGGTCGCTGAACCAAGCTCTGGTACCAAGACCAATTTCAAGGTGTTGCCACGCGCTTTCTTATCATGAGTCAAAGCCTGATAGAGCTTGTCAACATCCCAGTTTTCATAGTCAACAGGCAAGCCAAATTTCTGGCACATCTCTCTAATAGACTGGGTTATTCCTTCTGGCATGAGGCCTTTTCCCTCAGCAACCTTGGAAATCTGAACCATTCCCATAGCCACGGCCTCACCATGCATGACTTTTCCATAACCGGCCGTTGCTTCAATGGCATGACCAATAGTGTGACCAAAATTGAGGTAAAGGCGAACACCATTATCCAACTCATCCTCAACCACCATCTTCCGCTTAACTTGACAAGAATGTTCAATCAAAGTCTCCGCATGTTCCAGTATACTCTCAACAGAACCATCCAGGTCCGTTAAGAGAGCCCACAGTTCTGGATCCTCAATCAAGCCGTACTTGATAACCTCACCCATCCCTTCAATCAACTCTCTTTTCCCGAGTGTTTCAAGGACAAGCGGATCAATCAGAACCCCATCCGGTTGGGCAAAAGTACCCACCATATTCTTAGCAAATGGAGTGTTAACACCTGTCTTTCCACCGATAGAAGAATCCACCTGGGCTGTCAAACTAGTCGGAATCTGAACAAAGTGAATGCCCCGCATATAGGTAGAGGCTACGAAACCAGCCAGGTCCCCAACGACACCACCACCTAGAGCCACGATTCCATCGCTACGAGTCAAACCTTGCTTAACTAGAAATTCATAGACCTTCTGAACAGTGGTTAAATTTTTTCGTTCTTCGCCTTCTAAAAAGTCAAAAACAGCTACCTGAAAACCAGCATCTTCTAGGCTGAGTTTAACCTTCTCTGCATAGAGAGAAGCTACATGGTTATCTGTTACAATGACTACTTTTTGCGGTTGCCAGAGTTCTCGCAACCATTGACCAGCCTGAGCTAGACAACCTTTTTCAATCTGAATATCATAAGGATGATGCGGAATATCGATTCTGATTTTCATAGTAGGGTCTCCTTTTCACTATTTATATTTTTCTGTTAAGGACTGCCAAATCTCATCTGTCGGCATTTCCTTGCCTGTCCACAGTTGAAAAGCTTCTGCAGCCTGATAGAGCAACATCCCCAGACCATTGACGGCTGGATTGCCCTGACTTCTGGCCCATTTCAAAAATGGCGTTTCAAAGGGTTGGTAAATAATATCTGCGACCAAGAGAGCCTCTGGCAAATTGATGCTTTCTGAAACGGGGGACGACTGGCCATCCATTCCCACACTAGTCGCGTTGACTAGTAAGTGCGAATCGGCAATCCTTGATTGCAGTTCAGAAACATCTTCTAAAGCATACAAGTCAACTTCAAATCCTGTTTGCTCCTGCAACTTGTCTAGATAAGGTCTTGTTTTTTCCATGGAAACTTTACGAACAAAGACTGCAATCTGACTGGCGCCATCCAAAATAGCCTGAGCCAAAATGGACTTGGCTGCACCACCTGCTCCTAGAATGGTCATTTTCTTATCCGAGATTGTAAAAGAAGGCAAGCTCTTAAAAAATCCCTTGCCATCTGTATTATATCCAATTAACGTTCCATCTTGATTGACAACTGTGTTGACCGCCCCAATCAAACGAGCCTCATCACTCAACTCATCCAGATAAGGAATCACTTGCTCCTTGTAAGGCATGGAGAGATTGATTCCAAACATCTGGTAACGGCGAATATTTGCGACTGTTTCTGCCAAGTCACCCGCTTCAATCTCCCAAGCCACATAGACACCATTGGTAGCTGTCGCCTCAAAGGCCCTATTATGGATAAAGGGTGAAATAGAGTGTTTGATGGGATTTGCAACAACTGCAGCTAAACGTGTATAGCCATCAAGCTTCATCCAAAATCTCCCTGATTTTCTTCATGTTTGATAGAGAAATTTGACCCGGGGCACTCGCTTCATCTAGACTAGCAAATGACCAACTTGAACCCGTCACATCTGAAGTGATACGTGATACCTTGCCCATTTTCCCCATGGAAATGGTCACGTACTCTTGCTCAGGATTGAGTGTCTTAAATCCTCGTGTGTAGTTCATCAGGTCTAAAACATCCTGCTCCGTATGGGCCATGACAGATACCTTGACCACTTTTGGAGAGAGACTGGTCAACTCAGACAGGATTTCCATCATATTTTCAGGTGTCTCCTGGAAATTATGGTAGCTCAAAACCAGATTTGGAAAATCCAACATTTCCTCAAAAACGTCCTTGTAGCTGAAATACTCAAAATCTACATAATCCGGCTGATAAAGCTGAGTAACTTCCTTGATGATTTGAACATACTCTTCTGAGGAAAGTTCGATTTCTCCTCCCTCAGCGCGAGTCCGAAGGGTAAAGACCAGTTCGCGTCCTGCAAATTTTTCAAAGATAGCAGGTGCTACCTGTAAAATAGCGTCCTTTGCAAGAAAGTCCGCACGCCACTCAATGATATCGGCATCTTCATACCTAGTGGCATCCAGTTCTTGCGCTTCTTCTAAACTTCTTGGCATTACTGAGACGACTAATTTCATTTACTAACCTTCATACTAATCACCTTGAGGTAATTACTGCTTTCATCTTTTTTATTATAGGCAAAGTCTGCTGGAAGTCCGTATTGGTTCAAGACCTGATACCTTCTTACTGCAAAACCTTTATCAATTTGTTCTGTAAATTTCTGACGGGAAACATTGGCAGCATTGGTACTAGCAATGATAATGCCTCCCGGATTTAAAATCTCTAGACTTTGGGAAATCAACTTGTGATAGTCCTTAGCTACAGAAAATGTTTGTTTTTTATTGCGGGCAAAGCTTGGCGGATCAAGAACAATCACATCATAAGTCAAGCCTTTTCGCTTGGCATACTTGAAGTACTCAAAGACATCCATAACGATAAAACGATGATTGTCCGTGCTGAGTCCATTTGCCTGAAAATGGGCTTCTGACAGCTCTCTGGACCGTTTAGCCAAGTCGACAGAAGTCGTCTCACTCGCGCCTCCCATAGCTGCAGCAACTGAAAAGGCAGCCGTATAGGAAAACATATTGAGCAAGGATTTGCCCATGGCTAGATCGTCAACCAGACTCCCACGAACCTCATGCTGATCTAGGAAAATCCCTGTCATTAAACCATCATTCATAAAGACTTGATAGAGCACGCCATTCTCAAGAACAGTAAAATAGTCTGGCGCTTCCTCACCATAAACATGGGCAGACTCATAATCTAGACCTTTAAAACGAATCTTTTCGTACGCTCCCAAGACCTCAGGAAAAACTTCCTTAAAAGCCTTTACTATCAGCTTACGAATCTGGTAAACAAAGGAGTTGTACCACGAAAAGACAGCATAATCTCCGTAGAGATCAATAGTCAGACCACCAAAACCATCCCCTTCTTGGTTAAAAAGGCGAAAGGCAGTAGTCAAGTCATCCTGATAATAAGGCTTTCTAGCTTCCTTGGCCTTACGAAACAGAATTTCAAAGAAGGATTGGTTGAAACCAACCTTTTCCTTGCTGACCAACCAGCCAATGCCCTTGTTCTGCTGAGAAAGATAGGCACTCCCTAAAAACTTCCCGTCTTGACTAAGAACTTCTACTGACTGATCCGTCAGATCAATATCTGTTAAATCACTTGCTTCCAAAAGAACTAGACCCTTAGCTAGCTTTTTTTCAACACGTCTGCTGACCCTAATTCTATTCATAGCTACTATTATAGCAAATTTTGTGACAATTCTCAAAATAGAAAGCGTTTCTCCATTTTTACTTTAGTTTACTAAGTGTTATTTTTGTTAAAAAAAGTTTAGTCAATTCATTTTTTCTAATCCTTCTTTCCTAACCAATGAAAAGATAATGGTCATTCTCTAAAAATAGACATTTCTAGAAATGAGTAGAGAAAATTTGCGCAAACGTTTGCGTAGTTTTGGACTTTATGGTAGAATATAACACATCATTGATAAGTAAGAGGAAAAACAATGCAAAATCAGACACTTATGCAATACTTTGAGTGGTATCTGCCCCACGACGGACAACACTGGACACGATTGGCAGATGACGCAGAACACCTAGCAAATCTCGGTATCAGTCATGTCTGGATGCCACCTGCCTTCAAGGCAACCAATGAAAAAGATGTTGGCTATGGCGTTTATGATCTTTTTGATCTGGGTGAATTTAACCAAAAAGGGACTGTTCGTACTAAGTATGGTTTTAAGGAAGATTATCTCCAAACGATTCAGACTCTCAAGGATCACGGAATCCAACCAATGGCTGACATCGTTCTTAATCACAAGGCTGCAGCAGATAAATTAGAAGCCTTTCAAGTTATCGAAGTCGATCCCGAGGACCGTACAGTTCAATTAAGTGAGCCCTTTACTATCAACGGATGGACCCACTTCACTTTTGATGGACGTCAGAAAACCTATAATGACTTTGAATGGCACTGGTACCACTTTACAGGTACAGACTACGATGCCAAACGCCGTAAGTCTGGCATTTACCTAATCCAAGGAGACAATAAAGGTTGGGCAAATGAGGAATTGGTGGATAACGAAAACGGCAACTACGACTACCTCATGTACGCTGACCTGGACTTTAAACACCCTGAAGTCATCCAAAATATCTATGACTGGGCTGACTGGTTCATGGAAACAACTGGTGTGGCAGGATTCCGCTTGGATGCCGTTAAACACATTGACTCCTTCTTTATGGGCAATTTTATCCGAGATATGAAGGAAAAATACGGTGAAGATTTCTATGTTTTTGGTGAGTTTTGGAATCCAGACAAGGAAGCTAACCTAGACTATCTCGAGAAAATAGAAGAACGTTTTGACCTTGTCGATGTTCGTCTCCACCAAAACCTCTTTGAAGCCAGTCAAGCTGGATCAAGCTACGACCTTCGTAGTATTTTTAACGATAGTTTAGTGGAAATCAAACCTGATAAGGCTGTCACTTTCGTGGACAATCATGATACTCAAAGAGGACAGGCACTTGAATCAACCGTCGAAGAATGGTTTAAACCTGCAGCCTACGCCCTCATCCTTCTTCGTGAGCAAGGCCTTCCATGTGTCTTTTATGGAGACTATTACGGCATTTCAGGGCAATATGCCCAAGAAGATTTCAAAGAAGTTCTTGACCATCTCCTAGTCATCCGAAAAGACTTGGCTTATGGAGAGCAAACAGACTACTTTGATGATGCCAACTGTATCGGATGGGTTCGTTCAGGTGCTGAAAAACAATCACCAATCGCTGTCCTTATCTCAAACGACCAAGAAAACAGCAAGTCCATGTTTGTCGGTCAAGAATGGGCTGGCCAAACCTTTGTTGATCTCCTTGAAAGTCATTCAGCACAAGTCACTATCAATGCTGACGGTTATGGAGAATTTCCAGTAGCAGCAGGTTCAGTCAGTGTCTGGGCAGTTAAATAAATCTATCAGTTACAAGCCAAATCCAACCAGATTTGGCTTTTTTGTGTATGCAAAAAGATCTACCCAAGTGGATAGATCCTAAATGTTTTCTTACAATTTACCTGCTACGGCATCCAATAATTCTTGGATCTTCGCTTGGTTGCTTCCTCCTGCCATGGCCATGTCTGCTTTACCACCACCACGTCCATCGACGATTGGAGCCAATTCTTTAACCAAGTTACCTGCGTGGATGTCTTTTGTCTTGCTGGCTACAAGAAGGTTGACCTTGTCACCGATTGTTGCGACAAGAACAAGCACATCAGAGTAGTCTTTTTGCTTCCAGTTATCCGCAAAGGTACGAAGGGCACCTGCATCTGATACAGAAACTTGACTAGCAATGTAACGGTGGCCGTTGACTTCCTTCACATCCTTGAAGACATCACCTGCAGCCGCAGCTGCTGCTTTATTCTTCAATTCTGCATTTTCTTTTTGAAGTTGACGGAGTTGTTCTTGAAGTCCTTCCACCTTGTGAGGTACTTCCTTGAGTTGAGGTGCTTTCAAGGTTGCTGCGACGGCTTTAAGAGCGTCTTCTTGTTCACGGTAAGCTTCAAAGGCTTCCTTACCAGTCACTGCCAAGATACGGCGAGTTCCTGAACCGATTCCTTCTTCTTTGACAATCTTGAAGAGACCAATCTCAGAAGTGTTGCCAACGTGGGTACCACCACAAAGTTCGACAGAGTAGTCACCGATCGTTACAACACGAACTTCTTTACCATATTTTTCACCAAAGAGAGCCATGGCTCCCATTTCTTTAGCCGTATCAATATCTGTCTCAACAGTTTCCACTACGATCGCTTCCCAGATTTTCTCATTGACTTGTTGTTCAATGGCACGCAATTCTTCAGGAGTTACTGCTTGGAAGTGTGTGAAGTCAAAGCGGAGGAATTCGACTTCGTTCAGAGATCCTGCTTGTGTCGCATGGTGACCAAGGATATTGTGAAGAGCAGCATGAAGCAAGTGAGTTGCTGTGTGGTTTTTCATGACACGATGACGACGATTGCTGTCGATCGCTAATGTATACTCTTGGTTTAAAGCAAGCGGAGCATGGACTTCAACTGTGTGCAATGGTTGGCCGTTTGGTGCTTTTTGAACATCTGTCACAGTAGCCACGACGTTTCCTGCAGCATCCAAGATTTGACCGTGGTCAGCTACCTGTCCACCCATCTCAGCGTAGAATGGAGTCTCTGCAAAGATCAGAGAGGCAGTTCCTTCAGATACAGCTTCTACTTCAGCATTATCCGCTACGATAGCCACCAACTTAGATGGCAGTTGACTGGCATTGTAGTTAAAGACACTTTCCACTGTGATGTTTTGAAGGGTTTCATTTTGCATACCCATTGAGCCACCCTTAACAGCAGACGCACGCGCACGCTCTTGCTGCTCTTTCATGGCTGCTTCAAAACCTTCACGGTCTACAGTCATCCCAGCTTCTTCAGCAATTTCTTCTGTCAACTCCACTGGGAAACCGTAAGTGTCATAGAGTTTGAAGACATCTTGTCCCGCGATAACGTTTTGACCTTTCGCTTTCAAATCAGTTACAATGGTTTCTGCAAAGTGTTGACCTGAGTGAAGGGTACGTGCAAATGACTCTTCCTCGCTCTTCACGATTTTCTCAATAAAGTCACGTTTTTCAAGCACTTCTGGGTAGTAGCTTTCCATGATTTTTCCAACAGTTGGAACTAATTTGTAAAGGAAAGGCTCGTTGATGCCCAATTTTTGACCGTGCATAGATGCACGACGGAGGAGACGGCGAAGGACATAACCACGACCTTCATTTCCTGGAAGAGCTCCATCTCCAATAGCAAATGAGAGGGAACGGATATGATCTGCGATGACCTTAAAGCTCATGTTGTCACCGTCTTGGTCATAAACCTTACCTGACAATTTCTCAACTTCACGAATGATTGGCATGAAGAGGTCTGTTTCAAAGTTTGTCTTAGCACCTTGGATAACTGCCACCAAACGCTCCAAACCAGCGCCCGTATCAATGTTCTTGTGTGGCAATTCCTTGTACTCGCTACGAGGAACAGCAGGGTCAGCGTTAAATTGTGACAAAACGATGTTCCAGATTTCGATATAACGGTCGTTTTCGATATCTTCTGCAAGCAGGCGAATACCGATATTTTCTGGATCAAATGCTTCTCCACGGTCAAAGAAAATCTCTGTATCAGGTCCAGAAGGCCCCGCACCGATTTCCCAGAAGTTATCCTCAATTGGAATCAAGTGGCTTGGATCCACTCCTACTTCAATCCAGCGGTTGTAAGAATCCTTATCTTCAGGATAGTAGGTCATATAAAGTTTTTCAGCTGGGAAATCGAACCATTCTGGACTTGTCAAAAGCTCGTAAGCCCAAGTGATGGCTTCGTCACGGAAGTAATCACCGATAGAGAAGTTCCCCAACATTTCAAACATGGTATGGTGACGCGCAGTCTTCCCTACGTTTTCGATGTCGTTAGTACGGATGGCTTTTTGCGCATTGGTAATACGTGGATTTTCAGGAATGATGGTTCCGTCAAAGTATTTCTTAAGAGTTGCTACCCCAGAGTTGATCCACAAAAGAGTTGGGTCGTTTACTGGAACCAAGCTCACTGATGGTTCTACAGAGTGGCCTTTACTTGCCCAGAAATCTAGCCACATTTGGCGAACTTGAGCACTAGATAGTTGTTTCATAATATCTCCTTATTTACTTGTTTAATTTGATTGGCTTTCCAGCATCTCCACATAGTCAATCGCGACACAGAGGGAAATGACCAGATCTGCATAAGAGTCTTCATAGACGGTTACGGTGTAAGTTGAGGTTAAATGGAAAATCTCTTTCCGAATCTCGGCGATAAGCTGATCACGATCATCTAGCAATTTGAAATTCAAATCCCAGATATTGCCCTCGATACGAAGCCCCAGATTATCAAACTCATACCTATCTCGCCAGAAGGTCAACTTCTTACGAATGACGAAATTTGACCCGTCCCGTAACTGAATGTTAAAGCGGGGAAGCAAAGTAAAAAATTCTTTACTAATCTCACTGACTTGCTCACCATAGGCGTCATAGATGGTAAAGGTCTTAGGAATTTGGAAAAAAGATCCCTCCACCTGATAGTTCACCACTCCTCTATCATCCTTGATATCAAAGCGTTCGCCTCCGAGACGAAACTTTTGTTTCACGAGAAATGTCTTCATAAACACCTCCAAAAATCAAAAGACAAGCTCATATCACGAAGGGCGAAAAACCGCGGTACCACCTTCATTCAATGAACTTGTCATTCTCAAAATCTTATGCAATTATTAGATTGAGTAGCATGATTTCCTAGCTTAGATGGCTCGCAGCACCGCCATTTCTCTGGACTAAGATGACAGAAAATCAATTCTCAACTTTCTTATTATATCGTTTTTTTAAGCTTGCGTCAACTGGAAATCATTCCCTACATCCCTGATTACTTTTTCAGGATATATTTTTTCTTACTGCCATTTTTCTTTTTATCCCAACTTTTATTCCAAAGTTTTGAATTGTTAAAGATAGCTTCGAAAATATTTACAAATATAAAGAACCCTATCACCAAATATATAGACTCAGTTGTTAGGTATTGTCGATCCAAACCATCCTTTAGATAGAATAGTATAACAGTTTGCTGAACAATCAAAAAGGTTGGCCAATAACTTTTTTTGAAAAAAGTAGACATTTTCATCTTTGTTACCGCTTTCTATTATTATAAACTTAGTATACTACTAGGCTATAAAATAAGCAAATAGGATAGTAAAAATACACAGCTATACAACTATTCAAAAAACGAACCAGCTTGACTGATTCGTTTCGTTACTATCACTACTTCCGATACATCTTAAATTGTAGGAAGAGGTCGCTATACTTGCCTGTCCATTTATGGTCAAACTTCTCATAAACTTCTAGGTTTTTCATGGTATCAGCGTCTGGATAGAAGGCCTTGTCTTCCTTGGTCTCCTCTGGGAGCAATTCCTTAGCCGTGTTATTTGGTGTTGCATAGCCGACATACTCGGCATTTTTCAGAGCATTGTCGGGTTTCAACATAAAGTTGATAAAGGCGTAGGCTGCATCTTGGTTTTTCACAGTTTTTGGAATGACCATGTTGTCAAACCAGAGATTGCTGGCCTCAGTCGGAACGACATACTTGAGGTTAGGATTTTTCTCCAACATCTGGCTGGCTTCCCCAGAGAAGGTCACGCCGATAGCCGCATTGTTCTGAATCATGTAGCCCTTCATCTCGTCGGCAACGATGGCCTTTATATTTGGAGTCAGTTTGTAGAGCTTATCTACCGTCTCTTCCAACTGCTGAGGTTCCTTTGAGTTAAGGCTGTAACCGAGCGAGTTAAGCCCGAGTCCCAGCACCTCACGCGCCCCATCAAAGAGCATGATGGAATCCCTATACTCTGGCTTCCAGAGGTCATCCCAATGCTCAGGAGCCTCGTCTACCATGGTTTCATTGTAGACGATTCCCAAGGTTCCCCAGAAATAAGGAATGGAGAATTTATTTCCCGGGTCAAAAGACTGGTTGAGGAACTCAGGTCCGATATTTTCGATTCCTTCAATTTTTGAATAATCGAGTGGAACCAAGAGATCTTCATCCTTCATCTTGTTGATCATGTATTCACTTGGGATGGCAATATCGTAGGTCGTTCCACCTTGCTTAATCTTGGTATACATGGCTTCATTGGAATCAAAGGTCTCATACTGTACTTGGATTCCTGTTTCTTCTGTGAATTGCTCCAAGAGTTCTGGATCGATATAGTCCCCCCAGTTGTAAATAACCAATTTCTGACTGTCTCGGCTATTGATTTTACTATCTAGATGAGTCGCAATCCCCCACAAGACAAGGATAATCGCTACAATTCCTGCTAAAAATGAGTAGAGTTTTTTCATGCTTGCTCCTCCTTCTCACGTGAGATAAAGTAATATCCAACAACTAGGATAATACTAAAGAGAAAGACAAGGGCAGACAGGGCATTGATTTCTAGCGAAATCCCCTTACGAGCACGAGAGTAAATCTCAACTGACAGGGTTGAAAAGCCATTCCCTGTTACAAAGAAGGTCACGGCAAAGTCATCTAGCGAATAGGTGAAGGCCATGAAATAACCTGCAATGATAGACGGAGTCAGGTAAGGAAGCATGATTTCCTTAAACATCTGAAACTGGCTGGCTCCCAAGTCATAGGCCGCATGGATCATGTCATCATTCATTTCCTTAAGACGAGGCAAGACCATCAGGACCACGATAGGAATCGAGAAGGCCACGTGACTAGATAGAACCGTCAAAAATCCAAGTGAAAACTTAAGCTGGGTAAAGAGAATCAAGAAGCTGGCACCAATCATAACGTCAGGCGCAACCATGAGGATATTATTGAGTGATAAAAAGGCTTCTTGGTATTTCTTACGAGACTGATAGATGTAAATAGCACCGAAAGTCCCGATAATGGTCGCAATCAAGGCTGATAAAAAGGCCAATAAGAAGGTTTGAGTGAGGATCAACATGAGACGACCATCACCAAACATGGTTTTAAAATGGTTCAAGCTAAAACCAGTAAAGCTGTTCATATCATCGCCAGCATTAAATGCATAGCCAATCAAGTAAAAAATTGGCAGATAAAGGATGATAAAGACAAAGGCTAGGTAAAGGTTCGATAATTTTTTCATCGTTCTCTCCTTTCCTTGGTCACCCACATGGTGATGAACATGGTCAGGATGAGGATTACACCGATGGTAGAACCCATTCCATAGTTGTCATTGGTCAGGAAGTTCTGCTCAATGGCCGTTCCCAGTGTGATAACGCGGTTACCCCCAATCAAACGTGTCAGCATGAAGAGACTCAAACTAGGGATAAAGACAGACTGAACCCCACTTCTTACACCGTTCATAGACAGAGGGAAGATGACATGGCGGAAGGTCTCCCACTTGGTCGCACCGAGGTCATAGCTGGCATTGATAAGATTGTTGTCCATATCATCCAAAACATTGAAAATCGGCAAAATCATAAAGGGAAGCTCGATGTAGCTTGCGACAAAGATAAAGGAGAAATCAGTAAAGAGCAATTGCTGCGAACCGATTCCGATAAATTCCAAGAATTGGTTAATGGAGCCATCTTGACCAAAAATCCCGATAAAGGCATAGGCCTTAAGGAGTAGGTTGATCCAGGTTGGCAGGATAATCAGCATGAGCCAGAGTTGACGGTGCTTGA
This sequence comes from Streptococcus oralis, assembly GCF_001578705.1. GTDB lineage: Bacteria > Bacillota > Bacilli > Lactobacillales > Streptococcaceae > Streptococcus > Streptococcus oralis_J. Next base: position 689,222 of record NZ_KQ969037.1, read on the forward strand.
GACGGGTCAAAAAGAGGGCTGTTGGATAGCTGATGAGCAGTGTTACCAAGGTCACAATTCCTGCATAAAGCACAGAGTTGAAGCTCATTTTGAGATAGGTCAAGTTTTGTGACGCAAAGTAGGATTTGTAGTTTTCTAAACTAAACTGCCCTTCGATGTTGAAAAAGGATTGTCCAAAAATCAAGACCAAGGGTGCGAGAACAAAGAGGGCGATCCAAAGCATATAGGGCACTACAAAGAGTTTAGAGGTTGTTTTCTTCATCTCTTTCCTCCTCGATCGCGTTGATTAGACCTGCTTCTTGCTCTTCGATTTCTACGTACTCCTCGATACGAGCATCGAACTCTTCTTCGGTTTCGTTGAGACGCATGATGTGGATGTCTTCTGGTTCAAAGTCCAGACCGATTTCCTCACCCACAATGGCCTTACGAGTCGAGTGAATCATCCATTCATTTCCTAGTTCGTCATAGGCAATAATCTCGTAGTGAACTCCACGGAAAAGCTGGGTATCAACCTTAACTTGGAGCTTGCCTTCTTCAGGAAGGGTAATGCGCAAGTCCTCTGGACGAATGACAACCTCAACAGGTTCATTTGGCTTCATCCCTCCATCAACCGCTTCAAAGCGTTTGCCGTTGAACTCGACCAAGTAGTCCTCAATCATGGTTCCTGGCAAGATGTTGGACTCACCGATAAAGGTGGCAACAAAGTGGTTGATCGGCTCGTCATAGATGTCCACAGGCGTTCCAGACTGAACAATCTCGCCATCATTCATAACGAAAATCCAGTCACTCATAGCAAGGGCTTCTTCCTGATCGTGAGTGACAAAGACAAAGGTAATCCCCAATCGTTGTTGCAATTCACGCAGTTCGTACTGCATATCTGTTCGCAACTTCAAGTCCAGCGCTGATAAAGGCTCGTCCAGCAAGACCACACGGGGTTGGTTGATGATGGCACGGGCAATGGCCACACGCTGACGTTGTCCTCCAGAGAGTTTGCGGATGGAACGCTTCTCGTACCCTTCCAACTGAACCATCTTGAGAACTTCCGCTACACGTTGTTCGATTTCTTTCTTGTCAATCTTACGCAAGCGGAGCGGAAAGGCAACATTTTCAAACACATTCATATGTGGAAACAAGGCATAGGATTGAAAGACCGTATGGACGTCTCGCTTGTTGGTTGGGATATCATTGATCCGTACCCCATCCAGCAAAATATCCCCTGTCGTCGCATCCAGTAAACCTGCAATGATGTTCAGAATGGTTGATTTTCCTGAACCAGATGCGCCTAAAAGAGTGTAAAACTTTCCTTCTTCCAACTCAAAGTTAATGTCTTTGAGAACCTTGGTGTTGCTGTCTTCAAAAACTTTAGAGACGTTTTTGAATTCGATAATTGGTTTTTTCAATTGGCATAAATTCCTTCTTTTTCATAAATTAACAGATCAGGGCTCTGTCAAGCCGCTACTACCTCTTGCAGGGAGTAAAACCACCTGCATACATCTTCGCTACCGATAGGTTTTCACCCCCTTTCCATTGACATAGCAGCAGCTATTCTGCCTAAATTTTACTCTTTCTCACCCAAGATTCGGACTTCTCTCTCAAGAGTGACACCTGAGTGTTCCTTGACTTTTTCGATAACAGATTGGATCAAGTCCTCGTAGTCTTTCGCCGTACCGTCAGCAACATTGATCATGAAACCAGCGTGCTTTTCAGATACTTCAACACCACCGATACGATAGCCTTTCAAGCCAGCCTCTGAAATCAACTGACCTGCAAAATGCCCCACTGGACGCTTAAAGACCGAACCACATGATGGGTATTCTAGAGGTTGTTTGAGTTCACGTAGGTGCGTCAAGCGATCCATTTCCTGCTTGATGACCTGGTGATTTCCTGGAGCAAGGGCAAATTTAGCCGACAAGACAATGGCCCCAGAATCCTGAATAGCTGAATGGCGGTAACCAAAAGCCAAATCCTTGGCAGATAAGGTCTCGATTTCCCCTTCCTTGGTCAGAATCTTACAAGACTGCAAAATGTGAGCAATCTCTCCTCCGTAGGCACCCGCATTCATAAAGACAGCACCTCCGATGCTCCCTGGAATGCCGCAAGCAAACTCAAAACCAGTCAAACTATGACGAAGTGCAATACGTGTTGTCTCGATCAAATTAGCACCCGCTTCTGCCTCAATGGTATAACCATCAACTGAAACGTTATTAAGCTTATCGCACAAGATGACAAAACCACGGATTCCACCTTCACGAACGATGATATTGCTGGCATTTCCTAGCACCATCCAAGGGATATTCTCCTGATTGGCAAATTGGACGACACGCGCCATCTCATAGCGATTGCGTGGCAAAACCAGATAATCCGCTCGTCCCCCTACCTTAGTGTAGGTATAGAGCTTCAAAGGTTCCTTAAAACGAATATCGATTCCTTCTAGGATTTCAAGTATTTTTTCTTTTACTGACATGTTACTCATCCTTTTTCAAAATTCATTCCATTATACCATTTTTAGAGACATTTGACGACCTCAAAATTACTATTGATAATTCAACTCATGTTTTTCAAATGATGGATTCAGATGTTGACGTGAATAGGAGGCAATAGAAAAACACCCCAAAAGTTAGTTGAATGTCATCTAACTTTCAGGATGCTGTTTTGAAAATTTTTTTATATTGAATCTGTCTGCACTTGAAGCAATCAATAAGACCCTTCTAAAGCAAATGTTGAGATGGATGCTAGTTGGATGGAGGATTTTTCGAGCTTTGGCGGTAAAATTTAGGACTCACAGAGAAAAAATGTTTAAAAGCTTTTGAAAAGACTAGTTGATCCTGATAGCCGACTTCCAAGGTAATTTCTTTTATAGATAGATTGGTGTCAGTTAAGAGTGTTCTTGCCTTTAGCAGGCGTGTTTCAAGGAGAAATTGTTGAGGAGATTTATGGTAAAGTTTCTTAAACTGACGAAACAAAGTACTACGACTGAGTCCGACCTGAGATGCCAAGTCTTGAATGGAAATGTCTTGTTGGTACTGTTGTAGCAAAATTAGCACAGCTTTTTCAACAGGGATTTGAGTGACATTCAGCGGTATTTCTGCTGGAAATTCTTCCTGCAGGTAGTATAGGAAGGTATAAACTTGCATCTGATACCAGCTTTCTTTTTGCCTATTTTCTACAGTTTTGTGACAGATGCCTTGAATGATTTCTCTGCTTTGAAAAAGACTATCAAAATGGCAAACAGACTCATAAAAAACTTGTGTGTTTTGGAGATAGTCGCTTAATTTGTCTCCAGAAAATCCCAGCCAATAGGTGGTCCAAGGATCTTCTGGATTTGCCCAATAGCGTACTTTTTGGCCTTTTCTTAGGATAAAACCATCATTTTTCTCCAAAGAATAGGTTTTCCCATCAACTTGCAGATACCCTTTCCCCTCACAAATCCAGTGGATAATAAAATCCTGAAAAACAGTATAGTCATAAAAAGGAAAGCTAGAATAATCATCAATCCCACATTCTTCAAGGTAAAATTCCTTAGATGTTTCTTTAAAATAGTGCCATAGTTTCATAAATACTTTCTCCTTGCAACATAAGTGCATATTTCTTCATCATGAACTCCTAGAAAAGGAACAAACTCTGGTTTATAATGGGGCAAGAAAGGAGAACAAATGAAAAAATCGTATCAATCTAGTATGGTAGGGCTCAACCTCAGTAATCAAATTGTTTCTATCACCATAACAGGTGACTTCATGATTCTTTTTATGAGTCAGATTTTAAGTTTTAGTGATTTGCAAAATAGTTGGCTTATCACAATGCTACCGATTATAGCCCTTGTCCGCATTCCCTTGTCTTATCTGATGCGAAGGAAAAATCTCCTTGACCTGATGCGGTGGAGTATACTGTCTAAGCTGTGTTTGCTAGGGATATTAGTAGTGATTCCCTACGAAAGTGTGACTTTTTCTATCTATGCTCTTTTTCTGGTTCTATATCAGATAGCCGTGGAGTTGGGCTTTGGTCTGGCTTGGAATCCCTTAATATTATTATTAACAGAAGAGAAAGTCCGCGCAAAATTTCTCAGTTACTTAAGTTTGTTTCAGCTGGTCACGAGCTTTTATACCCTTCTTATTTCCTTTTTCATCGGAAAAGAACTGACTGCACTTCATTATCGTTGGTTACTGGTGATTGCTCTTGCTAGTCTGTTCATGCAGTTTATCCTTTTGAAACAGTTACAAACAGACTATAGCTTGTTTCAAAATCATCAAGTAACAAGGCAGATGGACTGGCAGGTTTTGAAAAAACAGCTCTGGCACCATGTCCGTATCCTACTTTTGGATAGTTTGATTTTATATGTAACCTTAACGATGAATGTTCTCTATATGGTACAGGTATTGCACCTTTCCGCCAAACTCGTGTCTCTATATTCGAGTATGAGTTTGCTGGGGAACGTCCTAGCCCTTGCTCTTGCAGGTCCTTGTTTTGAGAAAAGACGTTCTCTGTTTTTCACAATCTTACTGGTAGTAACGGGATGCGAGATTCTTTTGATCTTCTTTCTTCCCCACGATGCTGTATCCTATACAATCTTTTGGAGCATAGGTTGGGGGTTATTAAATGGGGCTGTGGGAGCTCTATGGGGACTCTACATTTCTCTAGTCAAACACCAGGCAGCAAGTCCTAGCCCCTTTACAATTTGGAATATTTATCAGGGGATTGCCTATCTTGTTAGCGTACTTGTCTTTTATCTCTCTGGTAACTTGGTGCACCTAGCTAGTTCTAGTTCAGGGCTGGATCCGTATCGTCTGGTCTTGATTGCCTGCCTAAGCATCTGCATCCTGATTTGTTTACGGATGCTGTATAGAAGAAAAATAGGTCTCAAGTGACGATTGTCGCTTGAGCCTATTTTATCATCGTATGATAAACTCCGATTGTAGGATAATGGTCCGTTTTTCGTCAGAGAGAGCTTGCTTGAAGCTTTCCTGACCGAGTTGGTAGGATTTGTTATCAATGGTAGGAATCCCCAGTACCTCTCCTGTCAGTTGCTTTTCTTGGCCAATCAGCAAGGGTAATTCAAGATTTTTCTCCTGATAATAGCGAACTACACCAGTTGCCACATCATCTCCGTTGCTGAAAATACAGTCTAAATCTTGCTCTAGTAGGCTATCCCCTTGCTCATAAGCATCCTCTCCCGTGGAAATACCATCCAAAATCAGAGGTTCTGTTTTTTCACCAAAAACTTCCTTGTAGGCTTCCATAGTGAGACGGTAGGTGGAACTTTTTAGGTCTTTTCGGGTAAATAGCAGAGCAATTCTACTTTTTCCCTGGTCTTTAATCCAGTTGAAGGCTGTCTTGCAGGCATGGGTCCGGTTCACATAGACGCTGCTCAGATTGGGGTCCTGCACTTCCTCACAGCAGACAATATTACCATACTTAGTGTAGGAAGCAATGGTTTCTAAATCCACACTGCGAGAGGTGAAAATAAGACTGTCAAAGGCCCTTCCTCGAAGCTGCTCCAGATAATATTTTTCCAAGTCTATATCATAACGAGAAGGTAGGATGAGCAAGGTATAGTTATGATCCATAGCCGCATCCAAGAGTCCGTTAAGTAACTGACTAAAATATGGATGGAGTGTCGTGTAGGGAATAACAACACCAACCCTACGAGTCGAACCCGAACTTAACTCCTGAGCTAGGATGTTAGGACGATAGTCCAATTCCTCCATAACTTGCAGGATTTTCTGGCGAGCCTCCTCGGATACATGAGGATGGTTGTTGATGACGCGTGACACGCTAGAAACTGAGTAACCAGTCAGTTTGGCAATTTTTCGAATATTTGTCATTGTTTGCTTTCTATAGGAGGATTGACACCCTCCGAACACGTGATTAATGGATTTTTTTGAGATATTTACGGATGCCGTAGCCGACACCATGTTCATCATTGCTGCGTGTTACCTTATAAGCCAGCTCTTTGATGTCAGGAAAGGCATTGCCCATTACAATTGGATAGCCCACCATCTCAAACATTGGGATATCGTTGTGCCCATCACCAAAGGCAGCGGTCTGGCTCTTATCTAAACCTTCTTTTTTGAGAATATAAGCAATACCTTTTGATTTTTTAGCAGTTTTGCTGGTAATTTCTAGATGATATTGACCAGATCGGAGAATACTGACCTCGCCCAAGTCTAGGGCTTGCAAGTATTTCTCCAGTGCTAATAGTTCGTCATTATCTAGGGCAATCATCATTATCTTGAAGGTATTGTCCTTGACTGCTAGAAAATCAGCCTCGTTCGTAAGCGTTGGTGCCTGGCGCGTGATGTTGAACTCTAGACGAATCCCTTCATCTATTCTATCACAATACCAGTTCGTCATATCATAATAGCTGACGCTAATTTGTGGAAAATGCTGGCGCACTGCCTGTAAGATAGTTTGTGCTGTCTTTCTAGGGAGAATATCTATATGAAGGGGCTTGACCTTTCCATCCACAATCTGATAAATCAAACCACCGTTAAAACCTACTTGAGGGCCAGTCAGCTGAAGTGCTTCGATAGCCTCTCTCATTTCCATTGGAGCTCGAGCAGAAACCAGAGTCAGCGGAATCTGAGCATCGCGGATAGCCTTGCTATTCTCGCTAGAAACGCGGCCCTCAGAATTGAGAAGGGTGCCGTCCATATCCGAAAAAATACGTTTGATGGTCATAATGTTGTCCTCTTTTCTTCTTTGTTCGCTAGCGTGTGATAGGTCGGTTTAAATGCGCATTCCCAACCTTTGATACCATTGTACATTCTGGAACGCGTTCCATGTCAAGAGAAAAATAAAAAAATTTTTAAATTATTTTCGAGCATAGAGTTAACAGAGAACAATAAAAAGAGGTTTCCCTCTTTTTATGATGATTTTTTCCAAAATGTAGATTTTGTTAGCCAGATAAAGGCTAGTAGTTCTACGAGAAGAATAAACTCAACTAGAAGCGGATTTGCAATCCATCCCACTTGAGATAAGGCTGGAGCCAAGTCAAACAAGGCATGCAAACAATAAGCAGCAACTAGGTAGATCCATTTCTTTTGGCTAACACTTTGGTAAACCCAGATGGAAAGACCGATTTGGAGAACTAGGGCAAGCACACGCTCAACTCCTAATAAATAAACCTGCCATATCGATAGAGACTGAACCGTTTCGAGGGTAGCCTTTGGAAGGAGATTGGCTACATCAGTGTTTGAAGACTGGATGAGTGAAAAGAGGATCAACAAACTGATTAAGCTTCCCATCCCGAGATAGAGCAACTCCAAACCTCCATGTCCCAAGCCGTAAGCCAAAGCGTCTTTCTCTTCTAGACTTCTCTTTTTCTCCAACCATTTAAAAAAGACAAGGCGGGCAGTTTCCTCAAAAAGGGCAGCCATGGCAATCGCGTAAAGAACATATAGGAAAGGCTGCTCCTGCATGAGCGGAATGGTTCCATCTTTTTGCGGATGGAGTATCAGAAGGTGAACCATCTTCTCTAACACTTGAGAAGAAACAAAAAATGCGATTGCCCCCAAGCCCATCACTGCAAGAGAGATTTTAAACCGTTTTTTGGCGTACCAAGTCCCACCTACTAGGACTAAAACCAAAGCTATCATGGTAAGGATAATATGTAGTGTCATCTTTTTCTCCTATTCTGACTTATCAATATCTTTCTTCATTTCGTCAACGTTAAATTTGGCAAATAAATACTGGCGATCTTGGACAGGAAAACGTTGATCCAACTGGTCGACTGCCCCAACCTCAATCATTCCTTCTTTGATAACAAAGTCCATCACATGCCCACCAAAGGTCAAATCATCTGAGATAAAGTGCAAATGGTAGCCTGCAACACTCACCCCATGGAAAATCTCCGGTGTCCAAAATCCAACAATGGTTCCTGATACATTTTCACGGCTATACTCAGGCTGGTGAGTCGCGACATCAGCAAACTTGGTATCAGGTGTGGATTTAGGAATCATCCGTACGTGCATGTGGGCGAATTCCCCATGAATCTTGATGGAGCGAAAGAGATTCTCCCCATCATAGTAGGACTCAATCCGCTTTTCCAATTCCTTGTCAGTCATCTCAAAGCGCTGACGGAAAATCACTTCTGCCTGATGAGGGACCACTGCCGCATAGGGAATAAGGGAATCCGCTGCCACCTCAACGATTTCAGGTTGTTCCCCTGAACCTTTGGCTTGATAAGCCTTGCCATCAAGGACAATCAATTCCCCATCAATCGAATCAAGGGTTCCTAAACCAAGGTCGCCATGCTCCAGCAATTCTCCTACTGTCATGGTTCCGCCATAGAGACCAGCCATTAGGGCACCTAGAGTATTGTATTGAAATAATTTTACCGGTTCCTGCACTTTTCTATCCATTCTCTTTCTTATCTTCTTTTCAATGAATCATCATACTTTCTAAGTATACCACATTTGCTCCTAGTTGTGAAAGGGGGAATGCTTTTCCCATTGCAAAGGAGGCAAAAAAAAGGTACAATGTAACAAAATCAAGGGAGGTCTGGAATGAAGAAAGAAAGTAAATACCAAGCAGTCGTTTCCTTTCTCAAAAAGGGTATCGAATCAGGAAAATTTCCAACAGGTAGCCGGCTTCCCTCCATCCGTCAATTGAGCCAAGACTTCAGCTGTAGCAAGGACACTATCCAACGAGCCCTACTGGAATTACGCCATGAACAATACCTCTATGCCAAGCCCCAAAGTGGCTACTATGTTCTAGAACAGGGGCAACATCAGGACTTGGAAATCGAAGTCCCTGACGAACATGCCAGTGCTTATGACGACTTCAGACTCTGTGTCAATGAAACATTGATTGGAAGAGAAAACTACCTCTTCAACTACTATGACAACCAAGAAGGCCTTGAGGAACTCAGACAATCTGTTCATCAACTTCTTTTCAACCAAGCCCTCTACTGCAAACCCGATCAACTGGTTCTAACATCTGGCACCCAGCAAGCTCTCTTTATCCTTTCTCAGATTGACTTTCCGAGCGAGGGAGCTGAGATTTTGGTCGAACAACCGACTTACCACCGGATGAACCGCCTCTTGGTCGCTCAGGGATTGGCCTACCAGACCATTGAACGCCGTATTGATGGCATTGACCTTGAAGAACTGGAAGAACAATTCAAATCTGGGAAAATCAAGTTTTTCTACACTATTCCTCGCTTCCACTATCCCCTAGGTCATTCCTATTCTGATCAGGAAAAGAGGGCTATTCTGGATCTAGCAAACCAGTATGGTGTATATATCGTCGAGGATGACTATTTAGGGGACCTAGATCCTAGAAAGGGCCAAACATTCCACTATCTGGATACTGAGGATCGGGTCGTTTATATCAAGTCCTTCTCAACTAGCCTCTTTCCAGCTCTCCGCATCACAGCTCTCATTCTTCCAAATGCCCTAAAAGAGGCCTTTGTTTCCTACAAAAATATCCTGGACTATGACAGCAATCTCATCATGCAAAAGGCTCTTTCTCTTTACATCGATAGCCAGTTATTTGAAAAAAATCGATTGGCCAGACTGACCCTTCAAGAGAACTATCAGGCTCAGATAAAGAAAGTGCTTGAAGAAAACACCTGTCCCTTGCCCCACTACCCTCTACACGATGGTCTTTTGCTTGATTTGAGACACTATCCTAAGATTGCCAGTTTGAAACACAGCTCACTCAAACTAGACTTTTTTGAGAAGGCTTATTTGGATGCCTGCCCTTATCAGTTTGCCAAAGTCACTCTTGAAAATCTAGAAGAGCTATTAGAATACATAAAAGCAGAGTTGGATTAAAGTCCAACTCTGCTTTTTCTTATTGTTCAACTTCTGTTAGTTTCGCTGCTTTTTCAAGATAAGTTTGATAGGTTCCGTCATCTTTCAGTTTTTGGATAACCTTATCTACTACTGCTTTCAAGTCTGATTGATCCTTCTTGATAGCAACGGCATTGGCTTCGCCATCTTTCATTGTCAAGTTAACAGATGCAACGACAAGGTCTGAGTTTTTACCAGCGTAGCTAAGAGCAACTGGTTCATCCAGATGAGCAGCGTCCACTTTTCCAGCCTGCAATTCATTGACTGCTTCACCCATATTAGTCAAGGATGTCAACTGGGCATTTGGCAATTGTTCCTTGACCATGGTTTCTGGCACAGTTCCCTTTTGAGCTGCGATATTGGCACTTGCAAGGCTTGAAAGATCCTTGTACTTGTCTAAATCGGCTTTTCTAACCAAGAAACTCATCTTATTTTCATAGTAAGGGATTGAAAAGTCAAAGACTTCCTTTCTCTCATCTGTGGCACTAATTCCTGCAATTGCTAAGTCAGCCTTTCCAGTTTGAAGACTGGTCAAGACATTGTCAAAACTCATGCTAGAGATTTCAAGTTTAACTCCAAGTTCATCCGCAATCGCTTGAGCCATATCAATATCTGCCCCAACCACTTGGTTTTTACCATCTACCAAGGATTGGAATTCAAATGGCGCATAGTCTGGGCTGGTCGCAACAACTAGCTTCCCTTTTTGTTTGATAGCTTCCACAGCAGACTGGGAACTATCCGTACTTGATTGACAAGCTACTAAAATCATGCTGGCAAGCATACTACACACAACTACTATCCATTTCTTAAACTTCATAAATAAACGACCTTTCTGTTATTTCCGAATAATTATAACTTATTTGAAAATACTTATCAACATTTTCAGAATTTTCATTTCAAAAAAATTCCTTTTTATTCAAAAATAAAGACTAATCTGAGTTGATTAGCCTTTTTTATTGCATATTTAATCCGTTTCTTAGAGTTCGACGATTTTACCTGTTTCAAAGTAAACAACCCATTCACAGATATTTTTTGCATAGTCTCCGATACGCTCCAAGAAGGAAATGACCTGGAAGTAATCACGACCTGTAACGATAGCTTCAGGATTTTTCCTAATTTCTTCTGTAGCCAAATCACGGATGCTATCAAAGTAATGGTTGATTTTTTCATCCAGAGCGGCTACTTCGTAGGCTTGATCCACAGAACCGTTGAGATAGAGATCTAGAGCTGCTTCGACGAAGTTTTTTACGTCGCGTCCCATCTTTTTGATTTCTTCTTCAACGGAAGGGATACGTTGCTCCCCCTTCATACGAATGGTCGCCTCAGCGATAGACACTGCATGATCTCCCATGCGTTCCACGTCTGAAACTGCCTTGAGAACGGTCAAGACGGTACGAAGGTCTTGCGAAACAGGTTGTTGAAGGGCAATCATTTCAAATGATTTCTTTTCTAATTTCACTTCGTATTCATTTATCTCTGCATCGTCTTCGATGACTTCTTTTGCCAAATCACGGTCATGCGTGACAAAGGCACGCACTGTACGATTGATTTGTGAGAGCACTTCTTGTCCCATGGCGTAGAACTGGTTGTGCAATTTCTCCAAATCTTCTTCAAATTGTGATCGTAACATCTTTCAACTCCTTATCCAAATTTTCCTGTAATATAATCTTCTGTTTCCTTGTTTTGAGGGGAAAGAAACATCTTCTTCGTATCATTAAACTCAATCAAATCTCCATCTAGGAAAAAGCCAGTTTTATCAGAGATACGAGAAGCCTGCTGCATGGAACGCGTTACCAAGAGCATGGTGTATTTGTCTTTTAGGCCATACAATGTTTCTTCAATCTTACCAGCCGAGATAGGATCCAAAGCTGAAGTTGGTTCATCTAAGAGGATAATTTTCGGACTGGTTGCTAAGACACGAGCAACACAAACACGTTGTTGTTGTCCACCTGAGAGACCAATGGCCGAATCATGCAAACGATCCTTGACTTCATCCCAGATAGAAGCACGTTGCAAGGCCTTTTCTACTGCTTCATCAAGAACTTGCTTGTCCTTAATACCATTGATACGTAGCCCATAGACAACATTTTCGTAGATAGACATGGGGAAGGGATTGGGCTGTTGAAAGACCATACCGATTTCCTTACGCAATTCAACCGTATCGGTGCGGGGACTGTAGATATTGTGACCATTATAGACCACTGATCCAGTTGTTGTCACCTCAGGATTTAGATCGCCCATGCGGTTGATGGCTTTGAGCAGGGTGGACTTTCCTGATCCAGAAGGACCTATCAAGGCCGTTATTTCCTTAGGTTGGAAAGAAAGAGAAACACTATTCAAGGCCTTCTTTTTATTGTAATAAACAGACAGGTCTGACACCTGTAAAATCGCTTCTGACATACCGTTTCCTTTCTAACCAAAGTGTCCCGTTACATAGTCATTGGTTGACTGTAACTTAGCATTTTGGAAAATATTGGATGTCTTATCATACTCAATCAAATCACCCAAGTAGAAAAATCCAGTGTAGTCACTTGCACGCGCAGCCTGTTGCATACTGTGGGTAACGATGATGATGGTAAAGTCCTTCTTCAATTCCAGCATAGTCTCTTCCAGCTGGGCTGTCGCAATCGGATCCAAGGCTGAAGCAGGCTCATCCATCAAGAGTATATCTGGCTTGACAGAGATAGCACGAGCGATACAGAGACGTTGCTGCTGACCACCAGAAAGCATCAAGGCTGATTTGTGAAGGTCATCTTTGACCTGGTCCCAAAGGGCAGCTTGTCGAAGTGACGTTTCTACAATTTCATCTAGAACTTGTTTATCCTTAACTCCAGCACGTTCGTGTGCAAAAGTGATGTTGCGATAGATAGACTTGGCAAATGGATTTGGACGTTGAAAGACCATTCCGATATGCTTGCGCATCTCATAGACATTGATTTCTGGACGGTTGACGTCAATCCCTTGGTAGAGGATTTGACCTGTGACCTTGGCAATATCAATGGTATCATTCATCCGATTGAGACTGCGAAGATAGGTAGATTTCCCTGATCCAGAAGGACCAATCAAGGCTGTAATTTTATTTTTTTCAAATTGCATATCGATGCCCTTGATGGATTCATTTTTACCATAGTAAACATGTAAATCCTTGGTTGAGAGGGCCACTTTTTCTTCAGGGAAGGTGATGATATGCTTTTCATCCCAGTTATATTTTGACATGGCTTCTCCTTTAGGCAGCGGTTAATTTCTTGTGTAAATAGCTTCCGAGTTTGCGAGCTCCAAAGTTAAAAATCAAGATAAAGATGAGGAGCACGGCGGCAGAACCAGCAGATACAATGGTCGCATCAGGAATGGTTCCTTCGCTATTGACTTTCCAGATGTGGACAGCCAAGGTTTCTGCTTGTCGGAAGATTGAGATAGGGCTGGTAACACTGAGGATATTCCAGTTAGACCAGTCAAGGGCTGGAGCAGATTGTCCTGCCGTATAGATAAGAGCGGCAGCCTCACCAAAGATACGGCCAGATGCCAAGACAACACCCGTTACGATACCTGGAAGAGCTTCTGGAATGACGACATGGACTACAGTCTCCCAACGAGAAATTCCAAGGGCCAAACCAGCCTCACGTTGTGTATGGTGAACGTGTTTTAAACTGTCCTCAACATTTCGAGTCATCTGAGGGAGGTTAAAGACCGTCAAGGCCAAGGCACCTGAAATGATTGAAAATCCATACTCAAACTGGACGACAAAGATCAAGTAACCAAAGAGACCTACAACAACAGAAGGAAGAGAGGACAAGATTTCAATACAGGTTCTGACAAAATTGGTCACAGGACCTTTTTTGGCATATTCAGCTAGGTAAATCCCAGCCCCCATAGATAGGGGAACAGAAATAATCAGGGTAATGACCAAAAGGAAGAAGGAATTATAAAGTTGAATTCCAATCCCTCCACCTGCTTGGTAAGATGATGACTTGCCAGTCAAGAAAGACCAAGAGATATGGGGCAAACCACGAACCAAGATATAAAGAATCAAGGATGCTAGAATAGCCACGATTATACCTGCAATGGTGTAGAGGATTCCCGTCGCCAATTTATCAAATTTCTTAGCGTGCATAGTTTTTCTTTCCTCTTTCTTTCGTAATCAATTTAATCACACTGTTAAAGGCCAAACTCATCAAGAGCAATACCAAGGCCAGTGACCAGAGAACGTTATTATCAACCGTTCCCATGACAGTATTCCCAATTCCCATAGTCAATACAGATGTCAAGGTCGCAGCTGGTGTTGTTAGCGAGGTTGGGATAACTGCTGAGTTTCCGACCACCATCTGAATGGCAAGGGCTTCACCGAAGGCACGCGCCATCCCAAAGACCACTGCAGTGAAAATACCTGAACGTGCTGCTTTCAAGGTCACACGCCAGATGGTTTGCCAACGAGTGGCTCCCATAGCTAAACTAGCTTCACGGTAATGACGAGGAACAGCACGCAAGCTGTCTGTTGTCATAAAGGTTACAGTTGGTAGAATCATGACAAAGAGAACGAAAATCCCTGACAAGATCCCAAAACCAGTTCCACCAAAGACGCTACGAACAAAAGGCACCACAACTTGCAAACCGATAAATCCATAGACGACCGAAGGAATACCGACGAGAAGTTCAATAGCTGGTTGCAAGATTTTTGCACCCTTTGGTGATACTTCTGTCATAAAGACTGCAGCACCAATAGCAAAGGGTGTTGCGATGAGGGCTGATAAAATCGTCACAATAAAGGAACCCAAAATCATCGGAAGGGCACCAAATTGTTTCCCTGAAGGATTCCAAGTTTGTCCAAAGAGGAAATCAAAGATATTGACCCCATTGACAAAGAAAGTCGATAAGCCTTTTTGGGCTACAAAAACCAAAATCATCGCCACAATGAGAACAATCAGGGACAGACAAAGGAAGGTAAGAACCTTTCCAAACTTCTCCAGTCGCGAATTTTTAGAAGGGGAGACTAATTTTTTAGCTAATTCTTGATGATTCATGGGGTTGCTCCTTCAATCTCAGTCACGACTCCTGTCGCATCTTTTTGCACCTTCATCTCATTGATGGAGATGTAGCCCATTCCTTTGACAATTCCTTCCTGTGCTTCACTAGAAAGGACAAAGTCTAAGAATTCTTGGACCAATTCATTGGGTTGTCCCAAGGTATACATATGCTCATAAGACCAGAGTGGCCAATTGTTGGTCGTCACATTTTCAGAGGTTGGCGCATAGCCGTTCAACTGAATGGTTTGAACAGAATCATCCACATAGGCAAAGGCTAGGTAAGAAATGGCTCCAGGTGTTTGAGACACGATGGATTTAACCATTCCGTTGGAATCCTGCTCTTGGCTCTGCTGGGCAGACTGACCATTCATAATAACACTATCAAAAGTTGCCCGAGAACCGGAGCTGGCTGCCCGGTTAATGATTGAAATGGCTAAGTCCTTCCCCCCCAATTCACTCCAGTTGGTGATCTCACCGGTAAAAATTTTACGAAGCTGCTCGGTCGTAATATTGGTGACATCCACCTCTTTATTGACGATAACAGCTAAGCCAGCAACGGCAACCTTATGGTCTACAAGCGCCGTCGCATCAATGCCATCTTTTTCCTCAGCAAAGACATCCGAATTTCCGACATCGACCGCTCCAGACTGAACCTGAGACAAACCAGTTCCCGATCCACCACCTTGAACATTGACTGTTTTTCCGATATTTCTAGAGCCAAATTCATCTGCTGCTGCTTCTACTAGAGGCTGAAGAGCAGTGGAGCCAACGGCCGTCATGGACTCTCCACGATCAATCCAGCTAGCACACCCTGCTAGAGAACCTGCCATCAAAAGAGCTGCAAGAGACATGGCGAGCTTTTTTCTTTTTTTCACTGTTTTTCTCCTTGAACATAATAATGAATGTTCTGATTTCTTTCCTTATGTCTCAATCATCTTATCATCGTGATTCTAGCGCTCCTACTCCTTTTACACTTCGTGTTCCAAGAGCAAACCAAGTCCACCACATAATATAAGTAATAATGAAAGACTATCAGAAAAAACTCATACTTCCACTATAACATAGAATAGACTCTTTGACTAGCTTTTTCACCTGAATCTGAGCCCTTTTGGGTAATAATTTTTCAAAACATTACCCGTTACCTTGGCAAAGCCTAATCCGTTTCCTTGAACCACAACTTGGTACCAGCCATTTGGTCGAGCTTCAGACAATTGAACGGTCTCACCAGCCACATATTTTACAAAGTCCTCATCATTGATTTCAACACTTTGTTTTACTTGGCTTGGTTTCAAGGCCAAACCGAGAGCAAAGCTTGGTTCAAAACGTTTCTTCTTAAACGTCCCCAGATGAAGTCCATTTCGGGCAATTTTGAGTTTCCCTAGATCAGGTAGCATCTCTGGCAAGAGATAGAGTTGGTCTCCAAAAGTCTGCAAGATACCTGTTAGATTGACCCGCAAGTGTTTTTGGGCAAAATCATGCCACAAAGCCAGTTGTTCACGACTGAGATTGCTCTTGCCAGCCTTGAATTTAGGTGCTGGATTTTCTCCCTTAAACTGCAAGTGGGCAACAAACTGGCCTTCTCCCTTGAAATGATGAGGGTACATCCGCGCCGTTTCAGGAAGATCAATTCCTGCTACCATACCGTTCACATGCTCAACTGGAAGCAATTCAAAGTCATAAGTATCCAGCAACCAGTGGACGATTTCTTCATTTTCCTCAGGTGCCCAAGTACAGGTCGAATAGACCAAACGACCACCTTCTGCAAGCATGGTCACTGCATCTTCTAAAATTTCTCTTTGGAGACTAGCACATTGGCTAGGATAATCGGAACTCCAATAATCCATGGCCTCTGGCTGCTTACGGAACATTCCTTCCCCCGAGCAAGGGGCATCAAGGACAATAACATCAAAATAACCTTTAAAGACCTTGGCTAAGCGGTCCGCAGACTCATTGGTCACAACTACGTTTGTAGCACTAAACCGCTCCATATTTTCCACTAAAATTTTAGCACGCTTGCTTGAAATTTCGTTGGAAACAAGGACTCCCTGATTAGCCAGATAAGCTGCTAGTTGAGTGGATTTTCCACCTGGTGCTGCCGCCAAGTCCAAGACCTTCATACCAGGAAGGGGTTGAGAGACCTGGGCCACCATTTGGGCTGCAGGCTCTTGTGAATAAACGAGACCCGTCACGTGCTCTGGTGACTTCCCTGAGACCTTGCCATAATGTCCCCAAGGTGTATTTGGAATAGCATCCGCAAACGACAATTGACTTTCTTTTAAGGGATTAACCCGAAAAGCCGAAACCGCTTCCTGCTTAAAAGAGGCAAGAAAATCTCTTGCCTCATCTTCTAGTATCGCTTCATATTTTTCAACAAATCCTTCTGGAAATTGCATTTAGTTCTCTTTCCTTTCGTAGATATAAGACTGAATCTCTTCTTGCATCTCGATTGGCACCATCATGACAGGCTGACGCGTTTTAAAATCAGCGGGCTCACCTGATACCGTAAGAAGGCGATAACCCAGACTTTCTCCTAAAATACTGGCCGCAGCGTAATCCCATGGCTGCAAGTAGGTAATATAAGTCAGAAGACGACCCGATAAAACCTTGGCAAAACTAATGGCCGCACTACCATAGACACGGACTCCCAACGCTGCTCGGCCCAAATCTGCCAAGCCCCACTCATTGGTTTCAAACATAGCTGAGTTACCGGCAACTAAAAATTCTTGAAGAGGTTTCTTTTTAAATGTTGGTAAGGGCTCATTATTGCGACAAGCAGGAAAGGCACCACCACCATGGTAACAATCACCTTTCATGACATCATAGATGATGCCAAATTTCCCAACCCCATTTTCAAAATAGGCCAACATAACTGCAAAATCTTCCTGCTGGGCAACAAAATTATTGGTACCGTCAATGGGATCAATCACCCAAACGGAACCTTGACCGACCGCAGCACGTAAACAGCCCTCTTCCGCGCAAATCAAGTCTTCTGGATAAGATGCCAAAATTCTCTGAACTAAGAGATCCTGAACCTCCTTATCCAAACGCGTCACCAAGTCAGTAGGCGAAGACTTGCGCTCAACCTGCAAATCTTCTTTCATGTGAGCCAAAATATAGTCAGCAGCTTCCTGTACAATCTGCTTGGCAAATTCAAATTTAGTTTCCAAGAGAAATCTTCCCTTCTCTTTTTTCTTTTGCTAATTGAACTGCATGATAGAAGGAATAACCGCTAGCCGTCTCAAATTCGCGACCTAGGCGCTTTTCTTCGCTTTTGCTTGGAACGACAGACTTAAATTTCTGGTAAGATTCTAGCAGTTTTTTTGCTTCTACCTTGTCTTCATAGGCAGCTTCAACATCATTAAAAAAAGAAAGCACTGAAGCAAGTTCTTCAGTGCTCCACGACAAATCTAGTGGGTAACTATACTGTTTGTTCATTTATCCAATACCAGCTCTCAATGTTGCTTCTTTCAGTTCTTGTTTACGGTAACTACGAGGGAGAAAAGCACGAATCTCATCTTCATTAAAACCGATCTGCATGCGTTTGGTGTCTATAATAATTGGGCGACGCAAAAGACTAGGATATTGCTCAATCAACTGAAGCAACTCCGATACCGAAATACTCTCTACATCAATATCCAATTTTTGAAAAATTTTTGAACGAGTTGAAATGATGTCATCAGTACCATTTTCGGTCAAGGAAAGAATGTGTTGCAATTCTTTTCTTGTTAAAGGACTGGTCATAATATTGTGCTCCTCAAAAGGAACTTTATGCGTCTCTAACCAGGCCTTTGCCTTACGACATGATGTACAGCTCGGTGATAAAAATAGTGTAATCATGCTTTTCTCTTCTTTATCTATACTTTGCTATTCCTATTATACAAAAAAATAAAGCGCTTGACTAGCAATTTCTAGAAAAAAGCCTATTTTTTTCTAGAAAAATAGACTGTATGCGAACGAATTACTCAATTCCGATGAAGTTAATTCACTCCTCATAAGAATTTTTAACTTCATCTCTGTTTTATCAATGCAACACATTAAAGTATTCTACGACTTTTCAAATAAAGAAAACCAAAGAAACTTTCATAGAGTCCAAAGAAGAGAAGGAAAGCATGGAGGAAGAAGGTCTCTGGTAAAATCAAAATAACGGGATCCTTTGCGGGATCAAAAAGCCAGGTATCATCTCCCACAAAGAGAATCTGATGGAAGAGAGTAAAAAATTGCTCAAAACCAATCAACACTCCTACAAGCCCAATGACTAGAGGCAGTAGCACTAGAGCCAGGATACTTTTACGATATAGGGGCAAAAAGCCTTTTTTCACAATCTTTCTAACAAAGAAATAGAAACTTGGAAGTGTCACTAGGGCAACTAGCTGAACTAGGTGAAAGAGGTTCTTCACCACCGCAAAGTGGTGTAGACCTGCAGCTGATGAACGAAAATCTGGCATCTCTAAGACCTGACTAAAGGGATTGGTCAGGTAATTCATCAAGATATGAAAATTGTACTGAATGGTTTCGGACTTTAGATAAACCCGTTCCGTTAAGTTCAGCCACTGAATTTCCCAAGGATAGAAAACCCATGCCAGATAAATAGTCAGTAGGATAGAAAGGGAGAGGAGAAAGAGCATACTTCCCCAAAAGGTCAGTTTAGTTTTCATCAAAATTCCACTCCGCAAGGCTAGACACCACATGAGTTGGTGCGATTGGCAGGTCTGCTACTTCTTCTGCCTTGGTGAAACCTGTTGTCACTAAAAGCGTTGGAATGCCATTGTCAATCCCTGCTCGAATATCAGTCAAGTAGTTATCCCCGACCATGAGCAATTCTTCTCTTTTCAAGCCCAAGTGCTCAACTGCCTTATCCATAATGATAGCATTTGGTTTTCCAATATAAACAGGCTTCACTCGTGTTGCCACTTCAAGAAGTGTAATTAGTGAACCAGCACCAGGCAAAAGGCCACGTTCCGTCGGAATATTGAGGTCTGGATTAGTTCCGATAAAATGAGCACCCTTTTGGATTGCTAGGGTCGCCGTAGCAAATTTTTCATAGTCGACTTGCCAGTCCAGTCCAACTACCACATAGGCAGGATTTTCCTTGTCTTCGACATAACCAGCTGCCTGAATGGCATCCTTGAGCCCAGCTTCACCGATGACATAGACTGTCTTTTCCAGTCCCAAGTCGTTCATATAGTCTATGGTTGCCAGAGTTGCCGTGTAGACAGTTGATAGAGGGGTATTAATGTTAAAATTCTGAGCCAACATCCCTTGAACACTCTCTGGAGTTCGGGTTGTATTGTTGGTTACAAAGAGATAGGGAATCTCTCGCTTTTGCAGTTCATGCACAAAAGCCTCACCTGCCGGAATTCGGTCTTTCCCCTTGTAAATGGTCCCGTCTAAATCAATTAAATAACCTTTATAAGCCATATCGTCCTTTCTAATTGCCTTTAATTTCTTGCCAAGTAATCATGGCTTGGGCATTGATTTCGCCATCACTGATAATCTCATGCTTGCTTTCTAGTCCCTTGAGTTCATAAGCTGAAGCAATCATGCCACCCGGTCGCACTTCTTTGACATATTTGAGATTGATTTTCTTTGGAATATACTTGGTCAAAAAGTCTGCTCCCATGACCTCAAAAATCCAATCCAGGTATTTGCTGTTATTAACATGACCATTCATATCCAAGTCGTAAAAACGAACATGGTAGCCTTTACTGATCGGGTTTTCTAGATTTGCATACTTTGGCCCACGGATGAGTTTTTTATCAAACTCAGACTGATAAGGAGCAACAATCTCCGGTTCGACAGCATGAACTTTACGACTGTCTCTGTCCATGAGAACAAAGGTTGCTACCATGCGAATGATTTCTTGGCCTGCTTCATCGTAGAGGGTGAAGCGACGATAGCAAAAGAGACGATTATAGCTCAAAGCTTCCGTTTCAATCGTAATCTCCTCAGCAAAGCGAGGCAAGCGAACCACGTCAATCGCATAGTCTGTAATAATCCAGACCAGATTGTAACGTTCTAACATATCCTTGTCGCTAACTCCCAATTCAATCGACTGCATACCTGATACTTGCAGGGACAGCAAAATCACATCTGGAAGTTTGATATGACCGTTCATGTCCGCCATATCAAAAGGAATTTTCATTTTCATTTGATAAGTTAAGCCCATTGTTCTACTCCAAAATAAATCGTTCTGCTACAGTGTCTCCTAAAAAGAGACCTCTCTTTGTCATTCGGACACGATCTCCATCTATCTGCATGAGGCCTTGTTGAACCAAGTCTCTGATGATTTCGCCATAAAGTCCATCAAAGGACCGTCCAAATTTTTCCTCAAATCGTGTCATGGAAACCCCGGATTTTTTCCGGAGTCCTAGGAACATTTCTTCTTCCATCTGCTCCCTTTGACTCAGGTGTTCTTCTGTAATCCGAGCATTCCCTGCCTCTACTGCATTGAGATAGTGGCGGATAGGACCGTGGTTTTTATAACGCACCCCGTCCACATAACCTGAAGCACCCGCACCAATACCATAATACTCAGCATTGTCCCAGTACATGAGATTGTGGCGACTTTCAAAGCCTGGCTTGGAGAAATTGGAAATCTCATAATGCTCAAAACCAGCCCGCTCAAGTTCTGCAATGATGTACTCAAACATTTCTGCTTCTAACTCTTCCTTGGGCAGAGGCAACTTCCCTCGTCGCATACGGTTCATAAAGACCGTATGATTCTCCAAAATCAAGCTATAAAGGCTCATATGAGGAATATCAAGGGAAATGGCCTTAGCCACATTTTCCTTGACCTGATCCATAGTTTGACCAGGAAGAGCGTAGATTAGGTCGATGGAGATATTGTCAAAACCAGCCAGTTTCAGACGGTCAATATTTTCATAAATATCCTTCTCCAAATGACTGCGCCCAATTTTTTTCAGCATCTTGTCATCAAAGGTCTGCACACCTAGCGAAACACGATTGACAGCCGAGTTCTTCAAAACGGCTATCTTATCCGCGTCCAAATCGCCTGGGTTGGCCTCAATGGTCAACTCTTCCAAGACAGACAAGTCCAAGTTTTTAGTCAAGCCATCTAAGAGCAGCTCTAATTGCGGAGCGGACAGAGCCGTTGGCGTTCCACCTCCAATATAGAGAGTTGACAACTTTTGGATATCATAAGAACGAAACTCTTCCAGCAGATGCTCCAGGTAACTATCTACTGGTTGATTCTTGATAAAGACCTTTGAAAAGTCGCAATAATAACAAATCTGTGTGCAAAAGGGAATATGCACATAGGCGGACGTTGGTTTTTTCTGCATAGTATTTATTATACCACAAAGACAGGCTTGCAGATAAAAATCACCATCTCCAAAAATCAGAGATGGTGATACCTTATACTTCAGTAATATCGATGATGATTTCTTCTTGGTCTTCAGCGACGTCTGGAGTTGCTGACTGTTCTTGCCATTGCTCCTTGAGGTTGTTAAAGGTTTCCTTCGATGCTTCTGTCGCTTGTCGAGCACAGTTTTTAGCTTGGTCAAGGACACTATCAAAAGTGATTTCACCAGATTCTACTTGTTCCTTTGTTTTCAGCACAAAGTCCCTTGCCTGTTCCTTCACTTCTGTCAATTTCTCACAGACTTGCTCTCTAGCGTATTCTGGATCTTCTCTCAAATCATCCAGAAAATCCTGAGCTTGACTGCAAACTTGCTTGCCCTTGTCACTGGTTAAGAACAAGGCAAGAGCTGCACCTGAAACCGTTCCTAAAAGGATAGAGGATAGTTTTCCCATAAGATTTCTCCTTTTTTATTTTTTGAAAAATTTACTTGCGAAACGAAGAGCTGACAAGCTTGCACCTGTTTTAATGGTCTTTGAACCAGCAGATGAAGCTTTTTTGCCTAAAACACGTGCATGTTGGTTGAGATCAGATACTGACTCTGACAAGTCTGCTACAGCCGTAAAGAGTGGATCAATCGTCGCAACTTTGACATTAATATCGTCTGCTAACACATTGACCTTAGCCAACAACTCATTGGTCTGATGCAAGGTAACGTTCACATCTGAGCTCAACGTTTTGATGGTTTTCTCTGTCTCATCAATCATACGACCTGCTTTTTGAATCGTGATTGTCAAATAGACTAAACAGACAATCAAAGCAATCGCAACAAGTATATATGCAACTTCTAACATTTATTTTTCCTCCTCTGTATGATAGAAAGGGGCTTTCTTTCGATTTTGATAAAGTATGATAAAAATACCAAGTCCGATAAGGACAACTGATAACCATTGGGAAACTCGCAGACCAAAGAACATGAGACTATCCGTCCGCATTCCTTCGATGATCATACGACCAAAGCCATACCAAATCAAGTAGAAAGCAGTGATCTGACCGCGTCTGATTCCTTTTAATTTTCGTCTAAAAATCAGAATCAAAGCAAATCCGATCAGATTCCAAACCGACTCATATAGGAAGGTCGGCTGACGGTAGCTCCCCTCAATGTACATCTGATCACGGATAAAGCCTGGCAAATATTCCAGACTATCTACTGCTGCACCGTAGGCTTCTTGGTTAAAGAAGTTTCCCCAGCGTCCTAAACTTTGCGCAACCATGACGCTCGGAGCTGCAATATCTAAGAAATCCCAAGTATTGATCAGCTTTCTATCTGCAAAGATATAAAGAACAATAGCCCCTGCTATCAAACCTCCGTAAATGGCCAAGCCACCATTCCAGATGGCGATGATTTCACCTGGATTTTGCAGATAATAATCTAATCGAAAAATCACATAGTAAAGTCTAGCACCTAAAATCGCAACTGGAAAAGCAATCAGGATAAAATCCAAAATATCATCTGATAGAATTTTCTTTTTAGGAGCTTCTTTCATGGCAAGATAGACAGCCAAGACCAATCCAGCCACAATACACAAAGCATACCAACGAATGGAAAAAGGACCGATTTCAAATGCAACTGGATTAATCATCTTTCACCTCATTTTTTGAGATGAGATTAGTCAAGCGTTCTTCAAATAAACGCGTCGCATCAAATCCCATTTCTTTAGCGCGATAGTTCATGGCTGCCGCCTCAATAACAACAGAGATATTGCGTCCTGTTTTTACTGGGATGCGGATACGCGGAATCGTCACACCAGAAACTTCGAGTTCTTCGGCATTATTTCCTAGACGGTCAAAGGTCTTATGGGTATCATAATTTTCTAAGTAAACAGCCAACTGGACTTGCGAAGAATCTTTCACAGCACTTGCTCCGTAGAGACTCATCACGTCAATAATACCCACTCCACGAATCTCAAGTAAATGCTTCAAAATTTCAGCGGGCTCTCCCCAAAGGGTCATTTCATCCTTGGCAAAGATATCCACACGGTCATCTGCTACCAAACGGTGTCCACGTTTCACAAGCTCAAGACCTGTCTCGCTCTTACCGATACCACTATCCCCTTGGATCAAGACACCCATGCCATAGATATCCATCAAGACGCCATGCACACTCGTACGTTCAGCTAAACGGGAATCAAGGTAGCTAGATAACTCTCCAGATAAACGACTGGTTGATGTTCGACTGGTTAAAATCGCAATCTTACATTCCCTAGCAGCTTTCAACATTTCTTCTGGCACTACCAAGCCACGAGCAACGATGACAGCGGGTGTTTCAGGTAGAAACATTTTCTTCAAAACTTGATAACGGTTATGGGCAGGCATGGCGACCAAATAGGACCACTCCTTCATCCCTAACAGTTGAATCCGTTCTGGAGTATAGTAATCAAAATAGCCCGTCATTTCAAGACCTGGTCTCATAATGTCCGCAGTGTTGATTTCCTTTTCAAGTAACTCGCCTTCACCATAGACAATATCTAGTCTGAGCTTTTCAATGACATCTCTTACTAAAACCGACATAATTTCCTCCTTCAATTGAGTTCTCCTTACTATTATATCAAATTGTAGTTGGAAGTTTCCTTTTTTTGCAGGATTTACAGTATTTATTTAAAAATAAAAAGACTAGATTTCTCTAGCCTTTCATTTCAAATTAGAATTTTTTACGTTTACGAGCTGCTTCTGATTTACGTTTACGTTTTACAGAAGGTTTTTCATAGAATTCACGTTTGCGTGTTTCTTGAAGAGTACCAGCTTTAGTAACCGCACGTTTGAAACGACGAAGTGCATCGTCAAGAGATTCATTCTTACGTACTACTGTTTTAGACATTTTTTTCACTCCCTTCAAGTTCAAGATCTATTCTATTTTACACGCAAAATGAATAAATGTCAAGGAAAAAACTGCCATAAACTTATATTATCTTCACTTTCTTCCCTAGAAAGAACCAAATTGTTACAATAGATACCATGATACCTAAAAGAAAGTTATTTAAAATCTGCACTGCCAAGAATTTTCTCCGCTCCCAACTTACAATGAGGTCTTGGTGGTTGTTAAGCGATATCAATTCAAGATCTCAAAAACCACTCACTCCAAAGAGCAAGTGGTTCTTGTAATTTTTATTTTTCAAGTAAGCTGAGTGCTTCAGCATCTGCAATAATAGTCACATCAGGGTGATTTTGCAGGCTACTTGCTGGGAGATTCTCAGTAACAGGTCCAGAAACTGTCCCAGCAATAGCCTCTGCTTTCGACTCACCGTAAGCAAAGAGGATAATTGACTTGGCATCCAAGATGTTTTTAATTCCCATTGAAATGGCTTGAGTTGGAACGTCTTCAATCTTGTCAAAGAAGCGAGCATTGGCTTCGATTGTGGACTGGTCAAGCTCAACTAAGTGCGTTTGACTGTCAAATGGAGTACCAGGCTCATTAAAGCCAATATGACCATTGCGACCGATTCCTAAGATTTGGAGATCGACTGGATGGTCAGCCAAAATTTGGTTGTAGCGTTCAACTTCAGCTTCAGCATTGTCCTTAATCCCACGGGGTAAGAAGCTTTCTTTAAATGGTTTTTGGTTGAATAAGTGTTCTTGCATAAAGTGACGGTAAGACTGAGGATTGTCCCCATCAAGCCCTACATACTCATCAAGGTTCACACTGGTCAGATTTGAAAAATCAAGGTCACTCTCAACGATTTCCTTGTAAAACTCAAGTGGACTGCTCCCTGTTGCAAGTCCCAATGTTTGAGCACCATTGGCCAACTTTTCCTTCAAAATCTCAAAAGCTACTTTTCCACCTTCGACTTGATTTTCAACTTTAATAACTTTCATTTTATATCCTCCATATTTCTATATTCATTATATGGTATAGACCAATTTTTGTCAAGTGAAAACGATTTAATTTCCAAAAAAAGAGCGTCCAAACTTGAAACGTGTTATAATGGATAAGATTAGAAGTTAGAAAGAATGATGAAAAAAATGAATACAGCTGATTTTGATTTCCACTTGCCTGAGGAATTGATTGCCCAAACACCACTTGAAAAACGAGATGCCTCCAAACTCCTCATCGTCAACCGAGAGAGGGGAGAATTTCAGGATAAGCACTTCCACTCCATCATCGATATGTTGGAGCCAGGTGATGCCCTTGTCATGAACGACACCCGTGTTCTCCCAGCCCGCCTCTATGGCCAAAAGGAAGAGACAGGAGGTCATGTGGAGCTTCTCCTGCTCAAAAATACTGCCGGTGATGAGTGGGAAGTCCTAGCCAAACCTGCCAAACGCCTCAAGGTCGGTACTCGCGTCAGCTTTGGTGATGGTCGCCTTAGCGCTGTCGTTACGGAGGAATTGACCCACGGTGGGCGCATTGTCCGCTTTGAATACCAAGGGATTTTCCTAGAAGTTTTGGAAAGTTTAGGTGAAATGCCACTACCACCCTACATCCATGAAAAACTGGATGACCGTGAACGTTATCAAACGGTCTACGCTAAGGAAAGTGGCTCTGCTGCTGCACCGACTGCTGGACTGCACTTCACCAAAGAACTGCTAGCAGAGATCCAAGCAAAAGGTGTCCATTTGGTTTATTTAACGCTCCACGTTGGTTTAGGAACCTTTAGACCCGTTTCTGTTGACAATCTGGACGAACACGAAATGCACTCAGAGTTCTACCAACTTTCTGATGAAGCCGCAGCCACCCTTCGCTCTGTCAAGGAAAATGGAGGTCGTGTTATTGCTGTTGGAACTACTTCTATTCGCACACTGGAGACTATTGGTTCCAAGTTTGATGGGCAAATCCAAGCAGATTCTGGCTGGACCAATATCTTTATCAAACCTGGTTACGAATGGAAGGTCGTGGATGCCTTTTCAACCAACTTCCACCTGCCAAAATCAACCCTCGTCATGTTGGTTTCTGCCTTTGCAGGCCGTGAATTAGTCTTAGATGCTTACCACCACGCTATTCAAGAACACTACCGTTTCTTCAGTTTCGGTGATGCCATGTTTATCTATTAAAAATAGCTCCATCATTTCTTTAGGATAGTTTATTCCTAAGAGATGACGGGGCTATTTCTGTTTAAAGTGTAATTTCTGGGGACTCAGAAGTTAAATGAATCAGTTTGCCTTGAACACCAAAGTAGTCCTTTACCAAGTCCTGTAATTCTTCCATGGCAGCCCGAGCACGCGCCGCCTGTTCACCATTGATCGCTTCAATCACTAAGACAGCATCTTTTGTCTCTTCTGTCAGCATGGTTCTCTGCGCCTCTCTCCAGTTGAGACAACGACAAACTGCTCCTTCATCATCGTAATAGATCAGTTCTTCTGGAAGTGCAGGAGCATCGTTTTCAGCTCCTAGTGGAAAGAAAGGTTCTCCTCCCTTGGCCTGACCAAGATGAAGATTGCCTACAATCTTGTTCGCATCCTCGCCACCACAGGGAACCGCATAAGATAGAGAGACACTATTATAGATGTCTACCAAGGGATTGATGGGATTGAACTCTCTTCCCTGACTGACCCGCTTAAGTAGGGCTTCAATCGAAGAACGAGCACCCTTTTTCGTTTTGAACTTGCTGAAAGCCTGACGCCATTCTTGAATGACATCATTCTGAGTAAAATTCTCGTCCGAAATGAAATCCTCAGCTCGTCTAGCTCCCTTATCTAGCAAGGTTTTGAAATAGGGATCCTTGCTTTCATCAACTGTATTATCTAATCCCTTTACTACTAAAACGCTAATCTGTGCTTCTGGAAACAAGCTCCAAAATTCATTTTCAACGATAACTTTCATCTTTCACCTCTTATTATAAATAATTTCTTTTCTGGCCTTTTTTGACCATATCCCAATCACTTGTAATATTTTTTCTAACCCGAATTAGTAGGCTCTCCAGTTCCCTGGCCTCTTCCCTAGAAAATCCTTTTAGGGCAGAATTCTCTGAATAGTGATGTTCAGCAAGGATAAAAGGATAAAGTGCCTCTCCTTTTTCAGTGACAAACCACTCTTTATTTTTCCGATTTGTACTGGTTATTCCTTGTTTTATTAACCCCTTTTCTTCCAGTTTTTTTACTGAACGAGCAACTGTCGAACGGTCAACCTTCAGTAAATCCGACAAGGCTTCTTGAATGATTCCTGGATTCTCCTTGATTCGTACTAAATAAAGATATTGCCCACGAGCTAGTTCAATATCACGAAACTCAATATTAGCAATAGAATCTAGGGCACGGGCTATAACTCCGATTTCGCGTAATAACGACATGTTTCCTCCCCTCGTATCTATGATGATAGAATAGCACATTTTTGTTGCAAATGCAATAAAAACACTTTGAAAACAAAGCGTCTTTTTTTATTCTTCATTTTTTAAAAAGAATGTGTTATCACGAAACTTTGGATCCTTCAAACTCTGTACACTGGCATTGATAACTGCTCCGATAATCAAAATCTTTGCGATGAGAATAAACCAGAACATCATCACTACCACGATAATGGAGCTGAAAAATCGGACATCGACCAGATGGTTGACATAGTTATTGAAATAGACAGAAAAGATATTCAACAGAAAGACAAGCGTCAGCAAAACAAAGATACTGCCAGGAAAAACGTAGCGAATACGAGGGACTCTGACATTTGGAAGGAAATAGTAGAGCATGACCAAGATGGCAAAGAGCAAGGCATAAATCAAAGGGTCTGTAAAGTCTTGTAGACAATCAAAGAAAGGACTGTCTGATTGCCAGTAAGTTTTGAGCAGGTTGAGCAACATACGCCCAAACATACTCAAAAATAAGGCTAGAGCAAAAAGAATTTGCAAGCCAAAGCTGACGAGTAAACTCATCAGTTGATGGGAGATAATTCCTCGGCTCTTAGCCACTCCATAGGCCTTATTAAAAGCTTTTTGGAGGAAATCCATCGATTTCGAGAAGGTCCAAAGGGCAGACAAGACTGCAAAACTCAGCAAACCAGTCGATGGTTGAGTCAGGACTTCTCGGGCAATCTTTGCGACCACATCATAGACCGTATCCGGCACAAATTCCTTGATGGTGAGCAAAAAATTTGAAATCGGAATTTGAAAATAGGGCAAAATATTGACCACTATCATCAACAAGGGGAAGATTGAAATCAACCAATAGTAGGCAACCGCAACACTGGTCAGTTCACTATCGGCAGCTTGATAAAAATGTAAAAAAGCTTTCAACAAGGGCCGTTCCATCAGCTCTTTCCACCACTTTTTCATGTTGCAATCCTCCTAATACAAGTTGATTTTCTAAACTAATTTCTTCTGACTAATTCCATCATATCATAGGGTAGGGTATTTGCAGCTTCTTTTAGAGAATAATTCTCAAGATTGTTGACATTTTGTCGTAATTTTTTGGCATACTTGGTCGTAATCAATTTCTTCTCTTCGTATTCAAAGATTAACTTACGTTCTAGATAGTAACCTCTTAGCATTTCATCGATATTGTTTGGTTTAATACGATTGATAACACGTTCGACAAAGGCACCACTACCGATAATGGCCGTCTCGCGTAGACGAGACTCTTGCATAAAGCTGATCAGACTACTCTTGTAGATTCCTTTTAGGTTTTCCAAACTTTCGATAATCAGCTCCGTATTCTCCAGATAGAGTTCAGATATTTGATCATAGTCAATAGCTCGAAGGCGACGTTGCTCCTTGTCATTCCAACTACGGAAGGTTTGGCCAAAGGTCAGCAATTCATGCAGGAGAAAACGCAAGATACGGAGCGACACAAGGAAGTAATATGTCAGGCGGGAAGCCACCTTGCGATTGATACTCTGCTCCATATTTTTCAGATAGCGTTGATAAACTTGATAACCACGTTCACCGATTTTCCCTTCCTCGTAAGCCTGCTCCAAACCATCGCTTTCGATACTCAAGATGAGGAGTTTTAAAGCCTCCC
Source organism: Streptococcus oralis (assembly GCF_001578705.1). Classification (GTDB taxonomy): domain Bacteria; phylum Bacillota; class Bacilli; order Lactobacillales; family Streptococcaceae; genus Streptococcus; species Streptococcus oralis_J. Next base: position 719,293 of record NZ_KQ969037.1, read on the forward strand.
AGTCCTCTTGGGCACTTTTGTTTTCTTGACTAAGGATTAGGTTTTCAATTCGACCGTGATAATTATCAATAGCTGCATAAAGGGGAAGTTTATTCTTATGCCCTTCCAGTTCTTTTTCTAATTCTGCTGTGACCTCATTTAAAATCGCAATGTGCATGAGGTAATCTTTTGTTTCCTCTTGTTCCTCAGAAAGGTGAGGAAGAACTAAGAGACCTGTTAAAAAGCTTAATAACGTGACACCTGCTACTAGAAAAAGTAAAAGGGGATACTCCTGCTCTAGATTGCTTGGTATGAGAAGAATGGTTGCAATAGATACTGTTCCTTTTACACCAGAGAAGGTCAAAAGAAGCATATCCTTCATGTATTTACGGAGACTTTTCTTGAGGCGTCGTGTTCTCCAAACATAGAAGCCATAAATCATAACAAAGCGAATTGCAAAAAGTAAAAGTGTCAGCAAAACAACCGATACTATTAGCAGTATGGGGTTATAAAGGGGATTGGTCAGAATAGGTTCTGCTATCATTTCCAATTCCATTCCCAAGATGACAAAGACAGAACCATTGAGCATAAAGGTAACGGTATGCCAAACCGTATCTGTAACAGTATCTACCTGAGCTTCGAGGAGCGTGATTTTTTTGAAACGACTGGCCTTCAAAATGCCTGCGACTACAACTGCGATAATCCCTGAAACATGGATTTCTTCAGCGATAAAGAAGGTCATTAGAGGCAAACTCAATTCAAGCAAGAGTTCACTCGCTATATCTGTCGCTCGCACACTCAGTAAAAATGTATGCAAGAAACGATTGATCATTGCCGTCACAAAACCGACTGCAAAACCACCAAGGATCGAAAGCGCTAGGGATGTTCCAGCCTGACTGAGGGAAAAAGCGCCAGTTGTCCATGCAGCCAGTGCCACCCGAAAGGCTACCAAACCAGAAGCGTCATTTAAAAGACCTTCTCCTTTGAGAATATTGGATACCCGTTTTGGAAAACGAAAACGCTCAGAAAGAGAAGCAAAGGCTACCAGATCCGTCGGACCAAGCGCTGCCCCAACAGCCAAACAGGCAGCTAAGGGAAGACTGAGCCAAAGGAAATGAGCCAAGGCTCCCAAACTCAAGGTCGAGATGAAAATCACTGGAAAGATTAAGTAGACAATGATGCGCCAGTGTTTTAAAACAGATGTAATATCGGCTTCTTCTGCCTCTCGGAAAAGTAAGGGGCCAATAACCATGGCCAGAAACAGCTCTGTATTGAGATGAAAATCCGCATCGGGAACAAATAAACCAATCCCAATCCCCAAAAGGATTTGTACAAGAGGAAGGGGCAAAAAAGGGATAAGTTTATTGGTCGTAGTTGAAATGATTAAGACAAATAAAAATAGAATCAAGTAAATGAGTAATTCCATACAATTCCTCCTTAATCTTTTTTACAACAAGATTCAAAAATCTCCGTTTGCTCTTGGATTTTCTGATCAATCTTTGAGCAGTCTTTATGCTCAATTTTTTTCTGGCACCGTTCCATTTCAAGAGCCACTAATTTTTTCTTGATTTTAAGCATCTTTTTGCTCATATGTGCTTCGTCAAGTACTCCAACCGCTCGCTCATGCTGCGTTGACTCGACAAAATTTTGGCGCATAGCCTCTAATTTCTCACGTAGGTATTGTTTATCCATGTCTATATCTTTCTAATTTCTCAATCATAACTAAAAACGGCGGATTGTTGACTTGGTTGAGGGTTCGATAAATCACAACTGTGTACTCTTGTTGGTTCAACTGACTCACAAAGTCCAAAACAGCATCCTTCTCAATATCTCCTCCCTCATGACCATAGTAAATCATAATGGCAATCCTTCCACCCTTAACAAGTAAATGACAAAGCTTTTCCAGTGCTTTAATGGTGGTCTGAGGTCGAGTGATGACTGATTTGTCAGCAGAAGGCAGATAACCCAGATTAAAAATCCCTGCCTTAGCTTCTGTCACAAACTGGTCTAGTGTCTCATGACCTTGCAAGATTAACTGGGCATTTGTCATTCCAGCCTGATCCAAACGGTCTCGCGTCTTCTCCAAAGCCTGCTCCTGGATATCAAAGGCATAGACTTGCTTGGCTAGCTTGGCTAAAAAAAGCGTATCGTGACCATTGCCCATGGTCGCATCCACTACGATATCCTCTTTTGTCACGACTTCAGCCAAAAAATCATGTGCCATCTCAAGTGGTCTTTTCATTTTCAAACTCCTGTTTTACAGCCTTGCATCCTTGAACACTGCCGCGGCGTCTCATTTCAGTTTCAATGGCATTTAGCACTTCCCATTTATTGAGGCTCCACATGGGACCAATCAACATATCTCTAGGCGCATCTCCTGTGATTCGATGGATGACGATATGTTTGGGAATGATTTCCAACTGGTCACAGATGACCTTGACATACTCATCCTGACTCATCAGTTGCAAGCGTCCCTCATGGTAATCTCGCTGCATCCGTGTATTGGTCATGAGGTGAAGCAAGTGCAGTTTAATTCCTTGAATATCATTATCCATGACACAGCGACGGACATTTTCAATCATCATCTCATGAGTCTCACCGGGCAAACCATTAATCAAATGGGAAACAATCTCAATCTTGGGATATTTCCTCAAGCGTTTGACCGTTTCTACATACAATTCGTAGGAATGGGCACGGTTAATCAGGTCAGATGTTACTTCAAAAGTAGTCTGTAAGCCCAATTCTACCGTCACATGCATGCGCTCCGATAACTCAGCCAAATATTCAATAGTTTCTTCTGGCAAGCAATCCGGGCGTGTTCCGACATTGATTCCTACTACACCAGGTTCATTGATAGCCTGCTCATATCGCTCCCGAATCACTTCCACCTTTTCATGGGTATTGGTAAAGTTTTGAAAATAAACCAGATACTTTTTAACATCTGGCCACTTGCGGTGCATAAAGTCGATTTCCTTATAAAATTGTTCACGGATAGGTGCATCTGGTGCCACAATGGCATCTCCAGAGCCCGAAACCGTACAAAAAGTACAGCCCCCATGAGCTACAGTTCCATCGCGATTAGGACAGTCAAACCCCGCATCAATAGGAACTTTAAAAGTCTTTTCTCCAAAAAGTTTTCGATAATAATCATTCAAGGTATTGTAAGATTTCATAACTTTCATTATAACAAAAAACACCCACAATCTCAAAAGCCTGACTTTCCTACAGATTCCCTTGTTTCTCGTTTCCTTTAATGATTTTTTATGATACAATATGGGTATGATTTTAATGAAAATAGCAGCTACTTTATTGTTGGTATTAACCCTCGTGGTCTCCATCATTGTAACAAAACTTTTTAAACTGAAAAAACTAGGACTGAATTTTGCGGATTTAGCTTTTCCACTTTTGGTATTCGAGTATTATCTTATCACTGCAAAAGCCTTTACCCACAACTTTCTGCCACGACTTGGTGTTGCACTTTCTCTCCTAGCAATTCTCCTAGTTGTCTTTTTTCTCCTCAAAAAAAGAAGTTTTTACTACCCTAAATTTATCAAATTCTTCTGGAGAGCAGGTTTTCTCCTTACCTTAGTCCTCTATATCGCTATGATTGTAGAGTTAATGATGCTCACACCCCAATAAATCCCTAGAACGCTTGATTCTAGGGATTTTAATTTATGGAAATTTAAGTGTCAGCATTCCTTTTATTTATAAATCTATTTTGTCAAGATCATTTTAATTTTGCTCGCAGGCGATCTGCCTTCGATTTCCCGATAACTTTATCCAATAGACGAGTTTCTAAACTCATTAAACCATAGAGAGCACCACCTATACCGCCTATAAGAGCAACATATAGGAAACTCCAGAAACGTCCAGTTGGTTGGAAGATAAATCCTAGAAGCCATTGCAAAAAGCCAACCAAGATAAACATGACGAGAGTCAAGATCGTGATTAAGATCGTCCGTTTTAAGATAATCTTACGACGTGCACCCGTCACCTGGCAAATATCTCGGTACATCAAGACATTCGGAATGATCAAGCCGATAGTCGTTGAGATCAAGGGACCGTAGCTGTGGAAAATAGCAATGGTAGGCAATTGCAAGACGATCTTAGCAATGGATCCATAGACAAAATAAAGAACTGCCTTGCGATTGCGGAACATGGCCTGAAGCATAGGAGACAAGACCATATACAAGCCTAAAATAGTAGACTGTAAAACCGCAAAGACAAACAAGCCCATGGCCAGACTATCTGGCTTACCATAAAAAACTGTATAGAGAGGCTCCCCCACCATGACGACTCCAACCGTTGCTGGTAAGAGAAACATAAAGAGCATGGTCATACTATCTTGAACTAGACGAGCAGCAGCTCTCAAATCACCTTTAACATAATTTTCCGTCAAAAGTGGCAAACCAACACTTCCAATCGAGACACCGACAGAAATCAAAATCATGGTGATTTTATTGGGATTGGCAGAGAAATAAGAAAACATAACAACCAAGTCTTCATTGCTATAGTTAGTAAACCAGGTCATGCTATTGATAAAGGTCATCTGGTCCAAAATTTGGAAGAGCTGGATGGCTGATCCTGTCAGGATAAAGGGAATGGCTTCCTTGATGGTATCGACTAAAAGTCGCTTACTATTGATCTTATCTCGTGTTTCAAATACCTTTTGGAGCAGTCCCTCCTTAGAAAGAAAATAAATCAAAACTGCAAAACTTGCCACCATCCCCACAAAGGCTGCAAAGGTAGACTGAGTAACCGCTGATAAGTAATCCCCTGATCCGATTTTCATGATGATGAAAGTAGCCAGCAACATCCAGATAACACGGATCACCTGCTCGGCGATTTGACTCATAGCATAGGGTTTCAGGTTATTCATCCCTTGGAAAAAGCCACGGATGACACTCATAGACGGGAAAATCAAAACTGCCCAAGCCAAACTCTGCATGATGGGAATCAGGTCTTTCCCCACACCTGACAAGTCTGCTAACCAGGGAGAAAAGAGATACAAGACCAGGGCAAAGACTAGTCCCAAGCCCGTCATAAAGCCTAGAAAACTCCGAATCAAGGCAAAGCTATGCTCTTCTTCTCGCATAGTATTGTACTTAGCCACTTGTTTTGCGACCGCAACTGGGATACCCGCTGTCGAAATCAGCAAGAACCAGGCGTAAATATTGTAGCCCATGGTAAAGAGGCCATTTGCCTTAGCAGCATAGGTCCCCATCCAGATATACCAGGGAATAATGTAAATAGCCCCAAGGAGGCGACTAATAAAGTTACTAGCTGTTAGCCAAGCAGTCCCTCGCAACATCTGGGCTTGCTGGTGATTGTTTTCGTTAGACATAGCTTCCTCATTCAATTTTGATAACTAGGAAAAGTTCCTTATCTTCCATTATAAACTTTTCCTTGTTACTTGTAAAATTCAGACTTGAAGTTTATAATAGAAAGTATGATTAAGATTGAAACCGTATTAGATATTTTAAAGAAAGATGGCCTTTTTCGCGAGATTATTGACCAAGGTCATTACCACTACAACTACAGTGAAGTTGTTTTTGACAGCATCAGTTATGACAGCAGAAAAGTAAAAGAAGGGACTCTTTTTTTTGCAAAAGGTGCTGCCTTTAAAAAAGAATACCTCCTATCCGCTATAACGCAAGGCTTAGCTTGGTATGTCGCAGAAAAGGACTACGAAGTCGGTATCCCTGTTATTGTCGTGGACGACATTAAGAAAGCCATGAGTTTGATTGCTATGAAATTCTATGGCAATCCACAAGAGAAACTTAAAATTCTCGCCTTCACAGGAACAAAAGGAAAGACAACAGCGGCCTATTTTGCCTATAACATCTTGGCTCAACATCATCGCCCAGCTATGTTGTCTACCATGAATACAACCTTAGATGGCAAAACCTTCTTTAAATCTGCCCTCACAACTCCTGAAAGTATCGATCTCTTTGATATGATGGCTCAAGCTGTTCATAACGGAAGAACCCATCTCATCATGGAAGTCTCCAGTCAAGCATACTTGGTTAAGCGAGTCTACGGATTAACCTTCGATGTAGGAGTGTTTCTCAATATCAGTCCTGACCATATCGGTCCGATTGAGCATCCTAGTTTTGAGGATTACTTCTACCACAAGCGTCTCTTGATGGAAAATAGCCGAGCAGTTGTCATTAACAGCGACATGGACCACTTCTCTGTGCTAAAAGAACAAGTTGAAAATCAAGAGCATGATATCTATGGTAGCCAGTCAAGTAACCAAATCGAGAACCCCAAAGCCTTTAGCTTTTCTGCTACTGGTAAGCTTGCAGGAGATTATGACATCCAACTGATCGGCCACTTTAACCAAGAAAACGCCGTTGCAGCTGGACTTGCCTGCCTTCGTCTAGGTGCTAGTCTGGAGGACATCAAAAAAGGAATTGCTGCAACCCGCGTCCCTGGACGTATGGAAGTCCTCACACAGAAAAATGGAGCCAAGGTCTTCATCGACTATGCCCACAACGGGGATAGTCTGAAAAAACTCATCAATGTGGTTGAAACTCATCAAACTGGGAAAATCGCTCTGGTTCTCGGTTCTACTGGAAACAAGGGGGAAAGTCGTCGCAAAGACTTTGGTCTC
>NZ_KQ969037.1:725907-1003179 GCF_001578705.1 Streptococcus oralis
GGGAAAGTCGTCGCAAAGACTTTGGTCTCCTCCTCAATCAACATCCTGAGATTCAAGTCTTTCTCACTGCTGACGACCCCAACTATGAAGATCCAACGGCGATTGCAGAGGAAATCAGTAGCTATATCAACCATCCTGTTGAAAAGATTGCCGATCGCGAACAAGCCATCCAAGCGGCAATGGCCATCACAGACCAAGAACTCGATGCTGTGATTATTGCAGGTAAGGGAGCCGATTGCTACCAGATCGTCAATGGAGTGAAAGAATCCTACCCTGGTGACTCAGCTGTCGCAGAACGTTATCTATAAAATCAAAAAATCAAGGGAAGTTTTCCCTTGATTTTTTTTAGTCTTCTTTCTTAAATGAGTTTTTAAGACCTTCAACGGCACCTTCTACAGCACCTTTAGCATCTTCAACAACTTCTTTTGCTTTGGCAACTGTTTTTTCTACAGCACCTTCTGCTTCTGTTTTGCTATCGCCAGTAACTTTACCAAATCCTTCTTTGATAGCACCAGTTGCTTGTTCCAATTTATTTTCAAGTGACATAGCTCTGTCTCCTTTTTGTTTTAATACGACAATGGTTATCGCTTACATTCAGTTTATGCTTATTCTTTAGCAAAGTCAAACAATCTGCTCAAAAGCAAACAATTAAGGCAAATAGAAAGACAAGCGTTCCTTGTCAAAATCAACAGCCAACTCATACTTCCCTTCTTCGTTTTGAACAATATAACCCAAGACAACTAAACTCTCAACGAAGATATCACGCCGTTTCTGCATGAGCTGGTCCTTTTTGAGAAACTTGAGCAAAAACGTCGTCATATACTTGAGAGCATACTCAGGATTGACATCTCCTAAAACGGCATAGAGTTTCTGCTGTTTTTCTGTCAAAGGATATTGATTTTTGACCTTATAGAAATAATTCGACAGGGTCATCTTTTCTCTTGCAAAATCCGTAGATTCGACTAAAATGGCTGCATTGGTTTGGTTGCGCAATTCTGTCTCAAAAGTCTTCTCCAGTAAAGCATGATAGATTGGACTATCCTCTCTGACAAAAATTTCTTGATCCAGTTCAAGATTATCAAGGGACTCAAGCATAGGAAGATTGAGGTAATAACGCTTGTTTTCCCGTAGAATCAAGCCAGCCTTTATATATTCTTCCATGAGTTTATCAACTGCTACATCTGGAAACTGAGCCTTGATTTCCCGGAGGATTACTTCATCATGCTGGTCCAGATAGTCCACCAAATCTATAAAAAACGGCTGTCGAGTCAAACGAGAGGGATTAAAAATCTGAATCATGAAGATTCCTTTCTTTACATTCTAAAAGAGGAGATCCTGCCAACTGACTGGGATTGGTCCCCGGCTGGTTCAGAGGCACAGGAAGTTCGAGTTTCTGGTAATACTCCCTCCAAAAATCACTAATCTCTTGTTCCCCATCCCCAAATTTCATCGGAATGGTCTCAAAAATAGGGAGGATTTCAGCAATGTACTGGGAGCAGTAAAAGCCAGACCCATCTGGATAAAAAGAGGTATTATAGGGTGCACCTAAATGTTTGCTAGCTCTTTCCTTTACTAAGTCAGCTTCCAGCTCTAGATAGACATAAAGATCATACAGATGAGTCGGTTCAAAAAATTCTACTGGTTCTTGACAAATAACACCTGCTTGCCCACTAGCATGATAGATCAAACCATCCAAAAAGATGGCGACATGACTATAGTTTCCAGTCGAAGCCTGGATAGCCCGTCCCATATCTGAAAGATCCTTCACAAAAATCAAATCACCATTTTCTAACATCTTTCTCTCCTAGAAAAAAAGGAGCCGAAACCCCTTTAGCTATAAGGAAACTAACGTTTCCTCATTTCAATTATCACTCAGACTATTACCCATTAAAGCTTTCTGTCAACTGAGGCACCACTTGTTTCTTACGTGAAACGGCACCTGGAAGGAAAGCATGGTTGTTTTCAAGTTTGAAGTTAAAGGCTGCTTCCACCTTGTCCATGTTTGATCCAAGAGCAAGGATTTCTGAGTTTGAGTTGACGATATCTGTAATCATCAAGACAAAGTCAGAGTAGCCGTTTTCAGTGTTGGCAGCTTGCATTGCAGCTTCAATTTCAGCTTGGCGTTCCAAGACTTCAGCAATATCAACTGTGTTGACTTGGGCAACACGGACCTTATTTCCGTTGAGTTCAAAGGTCTTAGCATCGATATCAATCAATTCTTCAGCAGATTTGCTAGCCAAGTTTGTACCAGCCTTGAGCATAGCAAGACCGTACTCTTCCAAGTTCACACCTGCCAATTCTGCCAATTCAGGAGCAATGACTTTATCAGATGGATGAGTTGTTGGTGATTTCAAAAGAAGGGTATCTGAAATCAAACCTGATAGCATCAAACCTGCAATTTCTTTAGGAACTGCTACACCGTGTTCTTTGAACATGCGGTAAACGATTGAAGACGCAGATCCAACTGGTTCCAAACGCATGTAGAGTGGGCTTGCAGTTTCAAAGTTAGCTACACGGTGGTGGTCTACAACACCATAAACTTCTACTTCAGCAATATCTGATACAGACTGTTGGAATTCATTGTGGTCAGTCAAGATAACTTGCTCTGCACCTTCAGCTTTAGCAGATGTGATGACACGTGGTGCTTCAACACCAAAATAGTTCAATACATAGGCTGTTTCTTCGTTTGGTGTTCCAAGCGCTACTGCTTCTGTGTCCAATCCATAAGCCTCTTTTGCAAGATAAGCAAAGGCTACAGATGACCCGATGGCATCTGAGTCGGGATTTTGGTGACCAAATACTAGAATCTTAGACATGATAATACCTCTTTAAATTTATTCATCTTATTTTAGCACTTTTTTCCTCTTTTGACAAAAATAAGAGGAGTCAAAGGACTCCTCATTAGATATTAATATCGTTAACTAGATTTTTCTCTTGATTTTCAGATAGAAATCGTTCTTTCTGTGGTCTTTTCTTACGTTTGAGGAGAGCCTCTGCAGACATGGCTTCTTCCTTACTAGCAAAGCCCTCTACATAGATGAGTTTGACTGGCAATCGAGCTCGGGTATACTTGGCTCCCTTACCACTATTATGAACGGCAAGGCGTTTCTTCACGTCTGTCGTGTAACCAGTATAGTAAGAACCGTCACGGCACTCCACCACGTACATATATGCCTTATGATCCATAGTAAATCTCTTGAATTTCTGGCGTATAGGAACCATCATCATTGTGAACAATGAGTGGCGGCAAGACCTTGAAGCCACTAATAGACCCATCTTTGATAGCTTCGATTAAGAGCATATTGGCTTCCTTTTCTCGTTTAGGATAGACAAATTGCAGGCGCTTGGGTGCTAAATTGTGGCGTTGAAGCATGTCTAGAATATCCAAAAGTCGATCTGGACGGTGAACCATGACCAAGCGACCATTAGACTTGAGAATACTCTGGGCACTTCGGCAGATTTCTTCTAGGTTAGTCGCGATTTCGTGTCTTGCTAGGAGGTAGTGTTCACTCTCGTTCAGATTGGAATGCGGATCCACCTTGAAATAAGGCGGATTACACAAGATCATATCCACCTTACTTCCCTGAATGCGTGCAGGCATATTTTTCAAATCATCGCAAATAACCTGCATCTGCTCTTCCAAGCCATTCAACCGAACCGAACGCTCTGCCATATCCGCCAAGCGTTCCTGAATCTCTACAGATAATATCTGTGCCTGAGTACTAGTGCTGGCAAAAAGCCCTACTGCCCCATTTCCTGCACAAAAGTCCACAATTAAGCCCCGTTTAGGGAAGCGAGGAAAGCGCGACAAGAGAACACTATCTACCGAATAGCTAAACACCTCTTTGTTTTGAATGATCTTGATATCTGTCGAAAAGAGCTGATTGATTCGCTCTCCTGATTTTAATAATTGTTCTTCCATATATTGATTTTAAAAATACGAAATCTAATAGACTAGTTTTTCTCTCTCAGATTGTTAAGGGCTTCACGCGTCCAGATTGGCATCATTCGTCCAAGTGGTGCAAAACCGTGCTTGATACGATCATTTGAAAAACGTCTCCGTCTTGGTAGTTGGTGTTTTTCTTCCTCCAGAGTGCGAATAGATAGACTAGCTTTACCTGAAAATTCGTCTAAATCAACAACCTGAACTTGCACTTCTTCACCAATTTTCAAAACTTCATAGATATTTTCGATAAATCCTGTCCGAATCTCTGAAATATGAATCAACCCAATCACCCCTGTCTCTAATTCGACAAAGGCACCATAGGGCTGAATTCCAGTAATACGCCCCTTTAGCTTATCACCAATTTTCATCTTAATCCTCGATTTCAATCGTTTGAATCACGACATCTTCAACTGGTTTGTCCATTGCACCAGTCTCAACAGCAGCAATGGCATCCAAAACAGCGTAAGAAGCTTCATCAGCTAACTGACCAAAGACAGTGTGTCGACGGTCAAGGTGAGGGGTTCCGCCTTGCTCTGCATAAATCTCAGCGATTGGTTCTGGCCAACCACCACGCGCAATCTCTTTCTTAGAATAAGGCAGATGTTGGTTTTGCACGATAAAGAACTGGCTTCCATTGGTATTTGGACCAGCATTGGCCATAGAAAGAGCGCCACGAATATTATAAAGTTCTTCAGAAAATTCATCTTCAAAAGCTTGGCCATAAATTGACTCTCCGCCCATACCAGTACCAGTTGGGTCTCCACCTTGGATCATAAAGTCCTTGATGATGCGGTGGAAAATCACACCATCATAATATCCATCTTTTGAAAGAGCGACAAAGTTTGCAACTGTTTTGGGAGCCTGTTCAGGGAAAAGCTTGATACGCAAGTCTCCGTGATTTGTCTTAATAGTCGCCAACGGACCTTCTACTGTTTCAATGTCTACTTGTGGGAAATGCAATTCTTTTTCTACCATACCAAATCCTTCTAAGGCATCAAAAATGCCATCTTCTTCTACTGTTTTTGTAATATAATCTGCTTTTTCTTTGATTTTTTCATGGGAAACCCCCATGGCAATGCTAATTCCTGCATAATCAAAGAGTTCCAAGTCATTCAGACCGTCTCCAAAGACCATAACATTCTCTGGTTTCAAGCCTAAATGTTCCACCACCTTGGCTACACCTGTGGCTTTTGAGCCTGAAATAGGCACGATATCAGATGAATGTTCATGCCAACGCACCATGCGAAGTTTATCCGATAAAGACTCTGGCAAGCGCAAAGCATCTCCTTTATCTTCAAAGGTCCACATCTGGTAAATATCTACTTTTTCATGAAAGTCAGGATCCACATCTAAATCAGGGTAAATTGGATTGATAGCTTCACTAATCATATCTGTGCGAGTCGACAACTTAGCATCATGACTCCCAACCAAGCCATACTCAATTCCTTCTTGCTTGGCCCAAGAGATATACTCCTCAACATCTGACTTCTCAATCTGATGCTGATAAATGACCTGACCTTTTTTATCTTCTATATAAGCCCCATTCAAGGTCACAAAAAAGTCAGGCTTGAGTTCACGAATCTCTGGAACAACACCAAAAATCCCACGTCCAGAAGCAATTCCTGTCAAAATCCCTTTTTCACGCAACTGCTTAAAGACAGTAGGAATTGTATCCGGAATAAAACCTGTCTTTGATGTGCGCAGAGTATCATCAATATCAAAAAAGACAATCTTAATTTTCTTTGCCTTGTATTTTAATTTTGCATCCATCTCTCTACCTCTTTCAATCCAACTCTTTCCATTATACCATAAAGTAGAGAAATCCCACATCTCCAAAAAATTCGCTATCTCTTATTCTAATTCCTTGGATAAGTACAGAACTAAATCATCATTATTTTGAATAGTGGCATTCATTTCCAAAGGTTGATTTCGATACCAAACACCCGTACCATCTGGAATATAGCCGCGTTTGATGTACAATCTCTGGGCAGGTCCATAGCCTGAATGGAGCCCAACACCAAGCGTCACTTTATCGGATATAAGCTTTACTCGTTTTTCTGCTTCTTCTATCAAGAGATTGCCAACACCTTGGTTTTGAAAGGGTTCAAAGACATTGAAATCTGAAAGTTCTGGATAGATTCCTGTGAACGGCCCTTGCTTGGCAATTGGTAAAATAGTAATGTAGCCCGCTACTACACCAGTAAGGTCAGCAATTAACACTTCCCTCTCTCCACTTTCCTGCTCCTTAAAATATCGAGTTAAAATCTCCTCTCTACTTGGCCAACCCTGATTGATAAAACCTTGAGACAGGTGTTGGATATCCGATTCAATCATTTTTCTAATGATAGCGTTTCCCTTCATAAGCTGCTCCTTTAAAAATTCCTACTATCATTATAGCACGTTTATAGAAAGAAAAAAGACCCGTTGGGGTCTTAATTCGCTTTCTTGTTTTCAAGCTCATGAAAAAGAGGTCCACTGGACCTAAAAAAAGACCCACCCGGGTCTTTTCTTTAATCTTCGTTTACGAAAGGCATCAAAGCCATTACGCGAGCGCGTTTGATAGCTGTTGTTACTTTACGTTGGTTTTTAGCTGAAGTTCCTGTTACACGACGTGGAAGGATTTTCCCACGTTCTGAAACGAAACGGCTAAGAAGCTCAGTATCTTTGTAATCAACATATTCAATTTTGTTTGCTGCAATGTAATCAACTTTTTTACGGCGTTTGAATCCGCCACGACGTTGTTGAGCCATGTTTTTTCTCCTTTATAGTTTTAATTGTCCATTAGAATGGTAAATCATCATCCGAAATATCCAATGGATTGGTTGCTCCAAATGGATTTTCATCACGTGAAAAGTCAGGTACTGATTGTGTAGGTGCTGTATAACTAGCAGTTGGTGCAGAATAAGCCCCACCTGTATGTCCTTCACGCACGCTACGGCTTTCCAACATTTGGAAATTGTCAGCCACGACTTCTGTTACGTAGACACGTTGTCCTTGCTGGTTATCGTAACTACGAGTCTGGATACGACCTGTGATCCCGATAAGAGAGCCTTTTTTAGCCCAGTTAGCAAGATTTTCAGCCTGTTGGCGCCACATAACGACATTGATGAAATCAGCCTCACGTTCGCCATTTTGACTCTTGAATGTACGGTTTACTGCAAGAGTAAAAGTCGCAACTGCTACATTTGATGGGGTATAACGCAACTCAGCGTCACGTGTCATACGCCCTACAAGTACAACATTGTTAATCATAGTTTACCTTCTTACGCGTCAAGTTTGACGATCATGTGACGAAGAATGTCAGCGTTGATTTTTGAAAGACGGTCAAACTCTTTAAGAGCTGCGTCATCGTTTGCTTCAACGTTAACGATGTGGTAAAGTCCTTCACGGAAATCTTGGATTTCGTATGCAAGACGACGTTTTTCCCATGATTTTGATTCAACAACAGTTGCACCGTTGTCAGTCAAGATAGAGTCAAAACGTGCTACCAAAGCGTTTTTCGCTTCTTCTTCAATGTTTGGACGAATGATATAAAGAATTTCGTATTTAGCCATTGATATGTTCCTCCTTTTGGTCTAATGACCCCAAGTCTTTGCAAGGGGTAAGTGAGGTTTGCTCACAATTAACTATTATACTAGAAAAACTGACAGATAGCAAGTAAAAAAGATAAAAGTGAAAAAATAACTTTATTACTTAGAAATAACGTCCTCTTTGAGTTCCAAAGCTCTGGCCATCTCTTTCAAAATGAAAAATAGCAAAAAGCTGGCTAGCACTAAAACAAGCCCTAAGCAAAGGAAGGCTACTACAAATCCTAGATAGTCAATCAACCATCCCGTCAGAGGAAAAATGATGATCATACTTAGGCTGAACATCATAGAGTAGACACTTAGCATGGTTGCCCGTACCTCGCTTGGGAGTCGCTTTTGTAAATCATTATCAAAAATCGGCTGAAAGAGGGCATATAAGGCGTTACTGAGCCAATAAATCAAAATGTAAATCAGTGGCGTACCAAAATAGGAAAGCAAATAAGTTCCTCCCGTCAAGAGTACAAGAATTGGAAAGAGTTTTAAGGCTGAATACCTCTTTCCAATCTTACTTGCTAGATAAACTGCCCAGATATCCAAAACACTGCCCATCAGCATGATTATCGAAATCTGCCACCCTTCTAAGTCAGGCAGTTGATTTTGATAGTAAAAATAAAACATGCACATCAGTGTCCCGATGATTTGGGAAAGAATCATCCAACTAAAAAGACTGGGGTTTCTCCGCAACTCCTCTTTGACAGTCCAGATTATTTTTTTCATTGTCAGACGCTCAGATTTTTGTGCTTTAACACTAGGCTCTTTTAGCATCCAAGTTAGGAAAAGAACGATTATCGAAGTAACAATCATGATATAGTAGGTCAAGTGCAATTGACCATGGACAAAAAATCCCGCTAAAACAGTCCCCAAAGACCGAGTTCCTTCTGCTACTCCTGACATAAAACTGGAGATAGACAAGTAGCGCTCTTTTAATCCAGCTTCCACGGCCGAATCATAAACCATGGCTGCACTCGTCCCCGAATCGAAATTATAAGACAAGGCACTCACCACCATAGCAAGTGCATAAATCCAAAAATTACCTTGTCCTAGTAACATGAGAATAGACGACGCAATCCCAGCTATTCGACTTAAATATAGATTGGTTTTATAGGAATAGCGGTCAGCTAACATTCCAGAGGGAATTTCACAGATGACACTGGTGGCATGAAAAATACTTTCCAATAAGCCAATCTGCCAAAGCGACATCCCGTTTTGACTGAGAAATAGAATCCAAAAGCTGGTAATGCCCAAAAAGGCAAAAAATTCCACACCAGCCATGAGACCGATATTCTTCCGATAATTTCGTTTAAACATAGTTTCTCCTTTAACAAGTGTATTTGTATCTTGGTGTTTGTCACTTGTTAAGCTTTACTTTACATGTCCCTCACCTCTTCCTTCAAGTATTATGGTGTTTTGAAAAAACGCCTATTACGGCGTTTTAGTTTTTTTATGGTTTAATACGATGCAACATACGTGGGAATGGAATAGCTTCACGGATGTGTTTTGTTCCTGCTGCGAAGGTTACCATACGCTCGATACCGATACCAAATCCACCATGTGGTACTGTACCATATTTACGAAGGTCAAGGTAGAATTCATACTCTGTACGATCCATTCCAAGTTCTTCCATCTTAGCGACAAGGGCATCGTAGTCTTCCTCACGCATAGAGCCACCGATGATTTCTCCATACCCTTCTGGTGCAAGCAAGTCTGCACAAAGCACACGTTCTGGATTTCCAGGAACTGGTTTCATGTAGAAGGCCTTGATAGCTGCTGGGTAGTTCATGACAAATGTTGGCACACCAAAGTGGTTCGAAATCCAGGTTTCGTGTGGTGAACCAAAGTCATCACCATGCTCCAAATGCTCGTAGTCAGCATCTTCATCATTTTCATGCTCTTGCAAAAGGTCAATGGCTTGATCGTAAGTGATGCGTTTAAATGGCTCAGCAATGTAGCGTTTCAAGAGTTCTGTATCACGTTCCAAGGTTTCCAAGGCTTGAGGCGCACGATCCAAAACGCCTTGAAGAAGAGCTTTCACATAAGCTTCTTGCAAGTCAAGTGACTCATCGTGTGTCAAGTAGGAGTACTCCGCATCCATCATCCAGAACTCAGTCAAGTGACGACGTGTTTTTGATTTTTCAGCACGGAATACTGGACCAAAGTCAAAGACACGGCCAAGAGCCATAGCCCCTGCTTCTAGATAAAGCTGACCTGATTGACTCAAGTAGGCTGGCGTTCCGAAGTAATCTGTTTCAAAGAGTTCTGTTGAGTCTTCTGCCGCATTTCCTGAAAGAATTGGGCTATCAAACTTCATGAAGCCGTTCTTGTCAAAGAACTCATAGGTTGCATAAATGATAGCGTTACGGATTTGCATCACTGCTACTTGCTTACGAGAACGGAGCCACAAGTGACGGTTGTCCATCAAGAAGTCTGTTCCGTGTTCTTTTGGAGTGATTGGGTAATCTTGTGATTCACCGATCACTTCGATGTCGGTGATATCGAGCTCATAACCAAACTTAGAACGCTCATCTTCTTTGACAATCCCTGTCACATAAACAGACGTTTCTTGGCTTAGGCGTTTAATCGTATCAAACTTCTCTAGCCCCACTTCCTCACCGAACTTTTCAATAAAGTTTGGTTTGAAGGCTACACCTTGGAAAAAGGCTGTTCCATCGCGCAATTGCAAGAAGGCAATTTTCCCTTTTCCAGATTTGTTGGCAACCCAGGCTCCGATGGTCACTTCTTGACCAACGTAGTCTTTTACATCGATAATTGTTACACGTTTTGTCATTATTTTTCCTTTTCTATTCTTCTTTATGGCAAACTGCCTCTATGTTATTTCCATCTGGGTCTATCACAAAGGCCGCATAGTATCCCACATGGTAATTTTTACGTTCGCCAGGTGCACCATTATCCTTTCCTCCAGCAGCCAAAGCCGCTTGATAGAAAGCATCTACTTCTTGACAAGTTTGAGCACTAAAGGCAAAATGCATCGGCTCTTGTTGACCAACACTTAGCCAAAAATCACCACCTGGATCCACATTTCGCGGTTCTGTGAAACTAACGACCTGCCCCGTATCAAATTGAAGGTGATAATTTAAAGCAGCTAAAGTAGCTTGATAGAAAGCTTTAGAAACTTCTAAATTCTTTACCTTAAGGGTAAAATGATCTATCATTATAATTCCTCCATAAACTGATGCAAGCGACGAATAGCTTCTTTCAAGGTATCCAAGTCTGTGGCATAGCTGAGACGAACATTTTCTGGTGCTCCAAATCCAGCTCCTGTAATCAAGGCAAGGCCAACTTCTTCGAGAATAGCTGTTGTAAACTCTGTCACATCGGTATAACCCTTCATCTCCATCGCTTTTTTAACATTTGGGAAAAGATAGAAGGCTCCTTGGGGCTTGACAACTTCAAATCCTGGTACTTGGCACAAGAGTGGATAAATGGTATTCAAACGCTCTTCAAAGGCTTGGCGCATGGTTTCAACAGAGTCTTGCGGTCCAGTCAGGGCTTCAATGGTAGCATATTGCGATACGGCAGTCAAGTTAGAGGTTGTTTGTCCTGTTAGTTTGCTCATGGCAGCAATAATCTCAGGATTTCCCACAGCATAACCTACCCGCCAACCAGTCATGGCATAGGCCTTAGATACACCGTTAATCACGATGGTTTGCTTGCGAATGGCTTCTGACAGACTAGAGATTGGAACAAATTCGTTCCCGTTATAAACCAAACGACCATAAATATCATCTGCTAGGATAAGGACATCATGTTCAACAGCCCAATTTCCGATGGCCAAGAGTTCCTCACGAGAGTAGATCATACCGGTCGGATTCGATGGTGAATTGAGAACCAAGACCTTGGTCTTAGCTGTTCGGGCCGCTTCTAGCTGCTCTACTGTTACTTTAAAGTGATTGTCTTCCTTGGCCTGAACAAAGACTGGCACACCTTCTGCCATCTTGACTTGGTCTCCATAGCTGACCCAGTAAGGTGTAGGAATGATGACCTCATCACCTGGATTGACCACAGCCATAAAGAAGATGTAGAGAGAAAACTTAGCACCTGTGGCAAAAGTGACCTCGTTAGCTGCTACAGAATACCCATAATGGCGTTCAAAATAGGTATTAACCGCTGCTTTTAACTCTGGTAGGCCTGAAGCAACTGTATAAAAGGAAGCACGTCCATCTCGAATCGCTTCTATCGCTGCATCCTGAATATTTTCAGGAGTATGGAAATCAGGCTGTCCCAAGGTTAAGAAAAGAACATCCTTTCCTTGAGCCTTTAATGCTTTGGCTCTTGCATCACTAGCTAGAGTGACGCTTTCTTCCATTTCTAGTACACGTTTGGATAGTTTCATATGTCCTCCTTATTGGATCACTGCTCCTGTTTCAAAGTCCACCAGATAGTACTGGTTTCCAGACTTAACTTCCCAAATCGGCTTATCCTGATAACGACCAAAAGTAATCTTGTCAATGTCGCTAGCTCCTTTTTCCCTCGAAATCGTCGCCGCCTTGTCTTGAGAAATCCCCTTATCTAGCTGATAAACATAAATCTTGTGGTCATTCTTTTCAATCAGTACGGCAACGGCCTCTTGCTTTTTATTATGCCCCAGAACGCTGTAATAACCTTCTAGTCCATTATAAAAATCAACCTGATCTGCCTTTTCCAATTCTGCATACTGCTTGGCTAGTTTTTCTCCCTCAACTCTAGCATCTTGATAGGGTTTCATGCTGAGTGATATCAGATAAAGGAAGGAAGTCGTCATGACTAGTACTACCAGAGCAATGCCGATTCCATACTGTAAAAGTAGCTTGTTTTTTGCTTTTTTCTGTCTTAGTTTCACTCGTCTATTTTACCATCTCTCCTCCTTTATTACAAGTGAAGACAGGAACATTCTAAGATTCTTTTCCTATAAAATAGAAGTTCTTGTTTTTCTCTCTCATTATTGATAAAATAGCCTTATGAAACAACATTTAAAAGAGAAAATTTCCGATAATCAATTAGATTTAAAAACAGCTATCGTCCTCAATAAGGCCATACGAACTTTTAAACCATATGAAGCCAAGGCTGCCAAAGAACACGGGCTAACACCCACTCAATTTTCAGTTTTGGAAACCCTCTACAGCAAGGGGGAACTACGCATTCAGGATTTGATTGAAAAAATGCTAGCCACTTCTGGAAACATGACTGTTGTCATTCGAAATATGGTTCGAGATGGGTGGATTTCTAGAACTTGTGACCCAAAAGATCGTCGCTCCTTTTTCCTGAAATTAACACCTGCAGGACGCAGAAAAATCGAAGAGGTTCTTCCTGATCATATCGATTCTATCGTAGAAGCACTCAGCATCTTGGAAGATGGCGAAAAGGAAGACTTAATCCGGATTTTAAAAAAATTTAAACATTTGTGAGCAAAATTATTGCTAATTAGTATCATTTGTTGTAACATAGATGGTAACAAAAGAGTTCGCTCTTTAAATTTTAAACAAAAGGAGACACATCATGTCTAAAAAAGTATTATTTATCGTCGGTTCACTACGCCAAGGTTCTTTCAACCACCAAATGGCCCTCGAAGCTGAAAAAGTACTTGCTGGTAAAGTAGAAGTTAGCTATCTTGATTACTCAGCTGTTCCTCTCTTCAGCCAAGATTTGGAAGTTCCAACTCATCCAGCTGTAGCTGCTGCTCGTGAAGCAGTTCTTGCTGCTGATGCCATCTGGATCTTCTCTCCAGTATACAACTTCTCTATCCCTGGAACAGTGAAAAACTTGCTTGACTGGCTCTCTCGCGCCATTGACTTGTCTGATACACGTGGTGCTTCTGCCCTCCAAGACAAGTTTGTTACTGTCTCATCTGTAGCCAATGCCGGTCACGATCAACTCTTTGCTATTTACAAAGACCTCTTGCCATTTATCCGTACACAAGTCGTTGGTGACTTTACAGCTGCTCGTGTCAATGACTCTGCTTGGGCTGACGGAAAATTGGTGTTAGAAGAAACAACTGCTTCATCACTTGCCAAACAAGCTGACAACCTTCTTGCAGCCATCAACTAATCCAGCAAAAACCAGCTCGAATGAGCTGGTTTTATGCTTGTTTCACAAAGACGAGTTCTAATTCACTTGATAAATCAGGTCGGTAGTCAAAGCCAGCAAAGCGGAGCTTGCGAGCTTGTTCGACTGTTTGGACTTGCTCTTCTATCAAGACGGTCAAAAAGGCGCCACGGGCTTTTTTTGAAATGGTTGAGTGGATTTTCAACTGACCTGCCTTATCCTCCATAAATTTGAAGGTCACCATCTTTTCTCTAATTTCCTTCGAAAATACGGTTTCAAACTCTGATGATAGGAGGGAGAATATCAAGTCCTCATCCTGAAGTGCCTCATCATAGGCTGACTTCCAATGACTCTTTAAAGTCTTACCAGCAACTTTTAACTTCATCAAAAAGTCCAAACGATGAGGAGCCATGGGCGACAAGGCAGGGACAACACCATATAAAGCCGAGGTAATCAGGACATGATTTTCAAGATAGGTTTGTTCAGCCTCGGTTAAGCCATCTCGTTTGATGTGGCGATACATGAGACCATCGAAGAGTTTCAAGGCTGGATAGTTTTTAGCCCTGTGATCTTTTAAAGCTTGAATATGAGCGTACTCTTCCTCTGCTTTCTCGGCAGATACCTTATAAAAGGTCTCTAATTCACTAGCTGAGTAGTGCGCCAGTGAGTCAAGAACCGACTGACTTTCTTTCCTCAAGGGGAGCGGTTCGGTACAAGGAAGGTTTGTGTTCATTTCTTTGGCTGTTGGGATTAAAATTTTCATATTGTTAGTGTAGCATATTTTTCAACCACGACCAAGAATTTCATCTTAAAAACCTCGGTTCACACCGAGGTTTCTTTTACTTCACTTTAAAGGTCTTGAGATAGTTATCTTTTCCAACTTGACCTTCGAAGGATTGGCCATTTTCGAGGTAAGGAAGGTCGTCTGACACTGAAGCCTTGACCTTATAAATCTTGCCATCAACTTTAAAGAAGTAGACGGTATCACCCTTGATGACAGCTGATTTAAGGTCTGAAATCACTCCCTTGATGTTTTCTACCGTTTCATTATCCAGCTCGAGGTCGTTTTTATTGGCATACTTGCTGAGGAGTTCATCTACCGTAGTTGCTACGATGACGTTTTGGTACTCCACGGCATCGACCAATGCATACTCCTTTACCAAGCCTGCATTGTCCTTCAAGCCCATGATATAGAGCGGTTTGTCATTGAGATTGACAAGAATAGGGAAGGTAGCCTTGTAGGCCTTCTCTTGAACGGCTCCTTCTGCGGAAGCACGGGCAGATTCTTCGGTTGCTGAAGCTAAATTGTACTTGGTGATTTCACCAGTGCGCATATTTTCAAGGATAAATCCTAGATTACTTTCATCAGCATTTGCTGAAGTCACCCCTGTGTAGAGATAAATGTCATTCCCGATAGAAAGATAGTTATAGCCCTCTGTCGTTTGGGTAACATTTTTCTTAGAAATCAGGGCATTCCAGAAGCCGTCTTTATACTTGCCGTTGTAGTTGATTTGCTCAATGGTTTCTTCAGCTGGATAGACACGGTCCACCCATTCTGGCACTTCATCCAAGCTATATTCCTTGGTTTCTCCATTGGTGGCGTCTAAGATAATAACAGATGAAGGAAGAGGGACTCCTAGACCAAACTGCTTTTGATAAACGGTTGCTACATAGAAGGGATTGCCTTCATCATCCACCTCAAAGGATGGCGTTTTAAAAATCTTGGTTGGGTACTTGATCCGAAGATGGCGTTTGACGTCGCGGTTAAAATACTCGGAGTCCGAATACTTCATCGGTGTTTTCAAGTCTACCAATTCAGCGTTCCCTGTCACCATATCAACCTTGATATACTCACCAATTCCCTTGGACTGATTATTAAACCATTTGATCGGGTCGGCATACTCCAAAGGAGTCACCCGATAAGGTTTGCCATCAACCGTCAGCTGGGTATAAGTATCTGCCGCCACATACTGGGAGACCTTATCCGTCAGAGAGCCTAGATAACGGTCTCCAATCTTTTCTGCAGTGCTCCGATCTAGGATTGGAACCTTACTGGTATCACTCTTAGGAAAATCTTTAAAATCTTTTTCTGTGATAGACACCACATTAGCATAGTTTTTTGCTTGGAAAAAGCTAGAGGTCACTAGACTTACCAGACCAGCAAGGGCAAAGATGAGTCCTGCAGCCAGCAACAATCCTCCACCTAATTTATTAAAATGAAGCCCTTCTAGATTGAGTTCGTTGGCAACCTTGCCATGACGTACGTGAACAGTCTTGACGAGATTGGTATCCTTTCGGAAACTAAACAAAATACCCATCACCACCAGATGCCCACATAGGAAAAAGATAAATTCCCAACTGGTGAGATTCAGTGGTGGTAAAAAGATATACCAAGTCGTTGCGATAAAAACAAGTTCAAAAAGTATGCGTTTCATCTGAGTTCCTCCTAAATAATTCGTCCTTCCAAATGATCCAGTTCATGCTGGCAGATCTGAGCTGGAAAACCTGTCAGTGTAATGGTCTGCTCCTGCCACTTGCTATCGCGATAGGAAACCGTAATCGTTTCATAACGAGTCGTTGGCCGTACCCCAGTCAAGGACAAACACCCTTCCTCTGTCTCGTAAGTTCCTTTGTAGGAAAGGAGAATGGGATTAAACATGACCATGGGAACCAAACCAAGATTAAAGATAATGACACGCTTCTGCACCCCAATCATATTGGCCGCCAGACCGACACAGGTCTCGCGATTGGCTAGCAGAGTATCCTGTAGATCTCTAGCTAGATAAAGGTCTTCCTGACTTGCAGGTTTCGAGACCTGCGACAAGAATAAGACATCTCGGACAATTTTCTTTTCCATTCTCTTTCACTCCTTGCTACTTTACTTTATTATAGCACAAAAGAGGATAACTTCTAACCATTCTCCTCAAATGCAAAAAAAGCCATCCGAAGATGACTTTCTTTTTAAATCGCATTCTTATCAAGACCAAGTTTACGTTGAACAAACTTGACGATTTCGACGATAAGTATCATTGAGAAGCTTCCAGCCAGAACAATGGCCCATTGTGACAAGTCTAGTTTGGTTACGTGGAAGATACCTTCAAGCGGTTCTACAACGATTGTTGCCATCAAGAGGATGAAGGATACCAAGATAGACCAGTTGAACGTCTTAGACTTGAATGGTCCGACTGTCAAGATAGATTGGTAAACAGACTTGACGTTGTAGGCA
The DNA here is from genome assembly GCF_001578705.1 of Streptococcus oralis. Classification (GTDB taxonomy): domain Bacteria; phylum Bacillota; class Bacilli; order Lactobacillales; family Streptococcaceae; genus Streptococcus; species Streptococcus oralis_J. The sequence goes on from NZ_KQ969037.1 coordinate 742,706, forward strand.
TGGAAGAGCTGAATCAAACCAAGTGTTGCAAAGGCCATGGTGAGGGCATCCGCGTGAATTGCTTGATTATCTCCTACATGGACCGGATAAGCAAGAGCAAGACCATAAACAGTCAAGACGAGGGCACCTTGAAGGAGACCTTGATAGATGATAGAACTCATGACCCCACCTGAGAAGAAGCTTGATTTGCGTCCACGTGGTTTGTGGGTCATAACACCTGGCTCAGCTGGCTCAACACCAAGAGCGATAGCTGGGAAGGTATCTGTTACCAGGTTAATCCACAAGAGATGAACTGGCTGTAGGACATCCCAACCAAACAAGGTTGATAGGAAGATAGTTAATACTTCAGCCGTATTGGCAGAAAGCAGGTACTGAATGGTCTTTTGAATGTTTGAGAAGACCTTACGTCCTTCTTCAACTGCGACAATGATAGTCGCAAAGTTATCATCCGCAAGAATCATATCAGAAGCACCCTTAGAAACCTCTGTACCAGTGATTCCCATACCGATACCAATGTCGGCTGTTTTCAGAGCTGGCGCATCATTAACACCGTCACCTGTCATGGCAACAACCTTACCTTGTTTTTGCCAAGCTTTCACGATACGAACCTTGTGTTCTGGAGATACACGCGCGTAAACAGAGTATTGACCAACTACTTTTTCAAATTCTTCATCAGAAAGTTCATTGAGCTCAGCACCTGTCAAGACATGGTCCTCTGAGTCATTTTCGTCGATAATTCCCAAACGTTTGGCAATGGCTTCTGCTGTGTCTTGGTGGTCACCAGTGATCATGATTGGACGGATTCCCGCTTCTTTAGCCACACGAACAGCTTCTGCCGCTTCGGCACGTTCAGGGTCAATCATCCCAATCAATCCAGTAAAGATCAAGTTGTTTTCAAGCTCTTCAGAAGTAAGATTTTCTGGAATACTATCGATAATCTTATAAGCACCTGCAAGGACACGCAAGGCTTGGTGAGCCATTTCAGAGTTGTTTGTATGGATTAATTCAGTGACTTTCTCATCAATCGGAGCAACATCTCCAGCCTTATCACGAGCAACACAACGTTTCAAAAGTTGATCTGGAGCCCCCTTAACTGCCACGAGGAATTTACCATCTGGCAATGGATGAACCGTGGACATGAGTTTACGATCTGAGTCAAACGGCAATTCAGCTACACGAGGATATTTCTCTAAGAACCCTTTAACATCATAGCCCTTATCCAAGGCATACTGGATGAAGGCTGTTTCCGTTGGATCCCCGATCAGGTTTCCTTCTGCATCAATCTTGGTATCATTGGCCAAAACAACTGAACGAAGAAGCGGCATGTCCAAGCCGAGTTCAATATCATCAGCTGAGTCATGTAGGACTGCGTCATAGAAGACTTTCTCGACTGTCATCTTGTTCATGGTCAGCGTACCAGTCTTATCAGAAGCGATGATCTCAGTTGAACCAAGCGTTTCAACTGCTGGCAACTTACGAACGATAGAGTTTCGTTTGGCCAAAACTTGAGTACCAAGGGCAAGAACGATGGTCACGATAGCAGGAAGTCCTTCTGGGATGGCTGCAACAGCAAGCGCAACAGAGGTCATCAACTCACCAAGTGGATCTTTTCCTTGAATGAAGACTCCAACTACAAAAGTAACAAGAGCAATGACTAAAATAGCATAAGTCAAGACCTTAGAAAGATTATTCAAGTTTTGTTTGAGTGGTGTATCCGTCTCATCAGCATCTTGGAGCATGCCAGCGATATGACCCACTTCCGTGTACATACCAGTATTGACAACAACACCAAGACCACGACCATAGGTCACGTTTGAGTTTTGGAAGGCCATATTGACACGGTCACCAATACCAGCATCTGCAGCGAGTTCTACGGTCAAGTCTTTTTCAACTGGAACTGACTCACCTGTCAAGGCTGCTTCTTCGATTTTAAGAGAATTGGCTTCTAGCAAACGTAGGTCTGCTGGCACTACATCACCAGCTTCAAGGGCAACGATATCTCCTGGCACCAATTCTTTGGAATCAATCTCTGCCATGTGCCCATCACGAATAACGCGAGCAGCTGGACTAGACATAGACTTGAGGGCTTCGATGGCTTCTTCTGCTTTTCCTTCTTGGTAAACACCGAAGGCTGCGTTGATGATAACCACAGCTAGAATAATGATAGCATCTGCAATGTCTTCCCCACCAGAAGTTATGACAGACAAGATAGCCGCTGCAACTAGGATGATAATCATCAGATCCTTAAATTGCTCGATGAATTTGACCAAGAGAGATTTTTTCTCACCCTCTTCAAGTTCATTGCGCCCATATTCAGCTAGGCGTTTCTGCGCTTCGCTTGACGAAAGACCTTGCTCAGTTGCTTCAACCGACTTCAAGACCTCTTCGGGACTCTGAGTATAAAACGCTTGGCGTTTTTGTTCTTTTGACATGTGTCTCCTCCTTGACATTGTGTTCAAAATAAGTTCTCTTTTAGTTTTATGACAAACAAAAAGAGACCTGTTAATCATAACAAGTCTCGCTGTTTAAGATAGCGCCGGAAAACATACTTTACAGTATACAATTCGGAATGACGACACTATCACAGGTTTCTGCCAGCTACTCCCTTGAGTAGTACTATTATATCAAAATTTGAACAATTTTCAAGAATTATAATCCGATGAAACAAGACTAAATTTGAATTTTCCCATGAAAACCAGTATAATGAAAACAGAATCTCAGCACTAGAAAGGAAGTCCGATGAATCAATCCATGTCAAATCTTAAGTTGGCGGAACGTGGTGCCATTATCAGCATTTCGACCTACCTCCTCTTATCAGCAGCTAAATTAGCGACTGGCCACCTCCTACATTCTTCCAGTTTGGTAGCGGATGGTTTCAACAACGTATCTGATATTATCGGAAATGTAGCCCTCTTGATCGGGATTCGGATGGCTCGCCAACCTGCAGACCGTGACCATCGCTTTGGTCACTGGAAGATTGAAGATTTGGCTAGTTTGATTACTTCCATCATCATGTTCTATGTTGGTTTTGATGTGCTTCGGGACACCATTCAAAAAATTCTCAGTCGGGAACAAACACCCATTGACCCTCTGGGCGCAAGTCTAGGAGTCTTATCTGCGGCAGTCATGTTCGCAGTTTATCTCTATAATACTCGCCTCAGTAAGAAATCCAAATCCAAGGCTCTCAAGGCAGCTGCCAAGGACAATCTTTCCGATGCTGTGACTTCGCTTGGGACTTCCATTGCTATCCTAGCCAGCAGTTTCAATTATCCGATCGTAGATAAATTGGTCGCTATCATCATCACTTTCTTTATCTTAAAGACAGCCTATGATATCTTTATCGAATCTTCCTTCAGTCTTTCAGATGGTTTTGATGACCGGCTACTGGAAGACTACCAAAAGGCTATTATGGAGATTCCAAAGATTAGTAAGGTCAAGTCCCAAAGAGGGCGTACCTACGGTAGCAATATCTACCTTGATATCACCCTGGAGATGAATCCTGATTTATCAGTCTATGAAAGTCACGAAATTGCAGACCAGGTCGAATCCATGCTGGAAGAGCGCTTTGGAGTCTTTGATACCGATGTCCATATCGAGCCAGCTCCCATACCTGAGGACGAGATTTTAGACAATGTCTACAAAAAACTGCTCATGCGTGAGCAATTGATTGACCAAGGAAATCAGCTAGAAGAACTCCTTGCTGAGGACTTTCTCTATATCCGTCAAGATGGAGAGCAGATGGATAAAGAGGCTTATAAGTCTGAAAAAGAACTTAGTGCTGCGATTAAGGACATTCAGATCACTTCCATCAGTCAGAAAACCAAGCTTATTTGCTATGAGCTAGATGGTATCGTCCACACTAGTATCTGGCGTCGCCATGAGACTTGGCAAAATATCTTCCACCAGGAAACAAAAAAAGAATAGAAAAATCCTGTCATTGCGATGGGATTTTTCTATTCTTCTAACTATCAAAGTCACTTAGGTATTCATAGCGTTCGTATTTTTCAAGGAGTTCTTCGTTCTTCTCGTCTAGCTCTTTTTGAAGAGTCGCTAGTTTGCCAAAATCAGAGCCATTTGCCTGCATTTCTTCTTCAATGGCTACGATACGATTTTCCAAGGCTTCAATATCACCTTCAATGCTTGCCCACTCCTGCTTTTCTTGGTAGGTCATGCGTTTCTTGTCTTCACGGACCTTGACCACTTTCTCTTTTTCTGCCTTTTGCACTTGATTGGCCATCTCTGTTTCAAAGGCTTTTTCATCAAGGTAGTCAGTATAATGACCAAAGAAAGGACGGATGCTTCCATTCTCAAAGGCAAGAATCTTGGTAGCTACCTTATCAAGGAAATAACGGTCGTGGCTAACTGTCAAGACAGGGCCTGCAAATCCTTGCAAGAAATTCTCCAAAACTGTCAAAGTTGCAATGTCTAGGTCATTTGTCGGCTCGTCCAAAAGAAGAACATTTGGTTTTTCCAAGAGTAATTTGAGGAGATAAAGACGTTTTTTCTCGCCACCAGACAATTTCTCAATCAAGGTTCCATGCGTCGAACGTGGGAAGAGGAACTGCTCCAGCAGCTCAGCAATGGAAGTCGTAGAACCACCACTGGTCTTAACCTCTTCTGCTACTTCCTGCAGGTAATTGATAACCCGTTTGCTTTCATCCAAACCTTCGATTTGTTGAGAGAAATAGGCAATGCGAACCGTCTCACCGATGATAACTTGACCTTTAGTCGGCTCAAGACTTCCTGCGATGAGATTAAGCAGAGTTGACTTCCCAACACCATTGTCCCCAACGATTCCGATACGGTCTTTAGCTTGCACTAAGAGATTAAAATCTTGCAAAATGGGCTTGTTCTCATAAGCAAAGGAAACATTCTGAAACTCGATGACTTTTTTCCCAATCCGACTTGTTTCAAAGTTCATGGTCAAGTCTGTTTCAGCAACGCCACCTGAAACTTCTTTTTTCAAGTCGTGGAAACGATTGATACGGGCTTGTTGCTTGGTCGCACGTGCCTGCGGTTGTCTGCGCATCCAGGCTAATTCTTGCTTATAGAGTTGTTCCTTTTTGTGGAGAAGTGCCGCGTCACGCTCATCTTGTTCCGCCTTGAGACGAACATAGTCCTGATAATTTCCCTGATACTCGGTCAAGCCTGCTCGGTCCAACTCGAAAATCCGCGTTGACAAAGCGTCTAGGAAATAACGATCATGTGTGATAAAGAGAACGGTCTTCTTGGAATTTTTCAAAAAGAGGGTCAGCCACTCAATGGTCGCAATGTCCAGGTGGTTAGTTGGCTCGTCCAGCAGCAAGAGGTCGTGGTTTCCTAGGAGAACTTGCGCCAACTGGACTCGTCTTCTTAGACCACCTGACAGTTCCCCGACAGGAGTTGATAAGTCCTGAATACCCAACTTGCTGAGAACCGTCTTGACCTGGCTTTCAATTTCCCAAGCTTGGAGAGAGTCCATCTCTGCCATAACCCGTTCCAAACGAGCTTGCTTATCCTCACTGTAGTTGAGCATGATTAACTCATACTCACGAATCAACTGGATTTCCTTGAGGTCGCTGGACAGAACCGTATCCAAGACCGTCTTGCTATCATCAAAATCTGGATTCTGGGTCAAGTAGCCAATCTTGTAGTCATTCTTAGCGGAAAAAGGGCTAACGTCCCCATCAAAGCCTGAAACTCCAGAAAGAACATCTAAAAGGGTAGTCTTACCCGTTCCATTGACACCAATTAGACCGATTCTGTCCAAGTCATGGATGATAAAAGAAATATCCTTAAAAACTGTCTTGTCACCAACGGATTTGCTTAGTTTTTCAACAATAAAATCACTCATTTTTTCTCCCTCAGGTAAGCATGGATGGCTTGACGGTCATTTTCCAATTCTCCATCAACAATGGCAAACTCAATCTCTGTTAAAACCTCTCCCAAGGCTGGACCTGGCTGATAACCATATTCCTTGATTAAAACACCACCGTTGATCTGGATTTCTTTCTTATCATGAATAGTTAAGCTCTGATAGGTTTTTGTGATTGCTTGTGGGTTGACTGCTTTTCCTTGAGCCTGACGAAGGCTTTCAGCCTGTAGAAGGGAATCCAAATCAAAGCGGTAACAATCGCGCTTGCTCAGCTCTCCTTCTTCTCGCAAAGCCAAAATGGTCAGCAAATTCTGAACTTGCTTTGCAAATTGGCGTGATGTCTTCCAATCTTTCAAAAACGGTTGCGAATCTTTAATCTCCAAAATCCACAAGAGAGCAGCCCAGGCTTGCTCAGAAGACTCAAAGGTGAAATCCGCCTCTAAATCAAACAATTTTTGAAGTTTGTCTCGACTGTCTGCCATATCTGGAAGATAATTATAAGCTTGACTCTCAATCATGGAAGACAGGCCAACTCGCCAAAAAGGTGCCAGCAAGAGTTTATCAAACTCAACGAAGATACGCTCCACAGAAATCTTCTCCAAGAGCGGCGTCAAAGTCTTCATCGCTTTAAATGTTTCTGTCTCAAGTTCAAAGCCAAGACTGGCCTGAAAACGGAAACCACGCATAATCCGCAAAGCATCTTCATTGAAACGCTCACTAGCCACTCCAACTGCTCGCAAGACTTGGTTTTTCAAATCTTTGAGACCATCGAACAAATCAATGATTTCTCCCGTCTCATCCAAGGCAAAGGCGTTAACTGTGAAATCACGACGCTTGAGGTCTTCTTCTAGCGAACGCACAAAGGAAACCGCACTGGGTCTGCGATAGTCCACATAGACATCTTCAGTCCGAAAGGTGGTTACCTCATACTCCTCGTCCCCATCTAAAACTAAGACGGTTCCGTGCTCGATTCCGATATCAGCTGTTCGCGGAAAAATCTGCTTGGTCTCCTCTGGATAAGAAGAAGTCGCGATATCCACATCGTGGATGGGACGATTGAGGAGGGCATCTCGAACAGAGCCCCCAACAAAATAGGCTTCAAAGCCTGCTTCTTTAATTTTTTCCAATACTGGTAAAGCCTTCTGAAATTCAGAAGGCATTTGCGTTAATCTCATAATAAGTGTTCTAATCCATAGACAAGCTCATGACGCTTGACAACTTCTTTGATTCCCAAATTGACCCCTGTCATGAAGGAGCTGCGATCATAGGAGTCATGACGAAGGGTCAATCCTTCTCCCTGATTGCCAAAGATGACTTCCTGATGAGCTACCAAGCCTGGTAGACGAACTGAGTGGATACGCATGCCATCAAAGTCAGCACCGCGAGCACCTGCAATCAATTCTTCCTCATCAGGCGCACCTTGTTGGATAGACTCTCGCACTTCCGCCATCAACTCAGCCGTTTTAATGGCTGTTCCGCTCGGAGCATCTTTTTTCTTGTCATGATGGAGCTCGATAATCTCCACATTGGGGAAATATTTGGCAGCCTGCGCCGCAAATTGCATGAGCAAGACAGCTCCCAAGGCAAAGTTAGGAGCAATCAAGCCACCCAAATCTTGTTCACGGGAAAATGCTTTTAGCTCAGCAATTTCTTCACTAGTAAAGCCTGTTGTTCCAACTACTGGAGCAAAGCCATTTTCAAGAGCAGAGCGTGTATTTTCGTAGGCAACGGCTGGTGTGGTAAAATCTACCCAAACATCCGCTTCAAAACCAACCAAGTCAGCCTTATCATTGAAGACAGGAATTCCCTGCCATTCTGACTCAGACTCAAAAGGATCCAAAACTGCAACCAAGTCCAAGTCTGGATCAGCCAAGACCATCTGACAAGCAGCTTGGCCCATCTTTCCCTTAAAACCGGCAATAATTACTCGAATACTCATCTCTACTCCTGTCTAAGATACAAAGGACGTTAGCTGCCCATGAAAAATAGGGAATGGCACTGACTTTCCATGAAAGACAAGACAGGCATCTTTTTTCAAGAGGCAGGTAGGCCGTGTTCAATTGCTAAGATACAAAGCCTGTAAGAACACAAAGTGAAAATAGGAGTTCTGATCAAGGAGTGCCTACTCCTTGGAAGAACTATCTTTTTCACATAGGGTTCCAGGCGTGTTCAATTATCAAGATACAAAGGACGTTAGCTGCCCATGAAAAATAGGGAATGGCGCTGACTTTCTACGAAAGGAAAGACAGGCATCTTTTTTCAAGAGGCAGGTAGGCCGTGTTCAATTTCTAAGATATAAAGCTTTTAAGAACAATCTAGACGATTGGTGTATAGCTCAAGGCAATACTGCCTTCTCCAAGGTGGGTTCCAATGGCACTACCAAAGCTAACAATTGGAATCTCAGAAGTCACACCACTCTCCTTCAAAAGCTGACGTAAATCTGCCGCCTTTTGAGGAGCGTTCCCATGAATGACTGTTATACGGTAGTCCCCATCTTTTGTCAACTCCTTGATGATTTCCACCAAACGTTTGATTGCTTTCTTTTCTGTACGAACTTTTTCGTAAACTTCAATCACTCCTTGGTCGTTAAAGTAGAGGATAGGCTTGATACTGAGGAGATTTCCTAAGATGGCAGCCCCATTTGACAAACGTCCTCCCTTAACCAAGTGGTCGAGGTCATCTACTATGATAAAAGCTGAATTATCAGCAATTTGGATAGCCAACTTCTCCTGAATCTGAGCAAAATCATCGCCTTGTTCTGCCCATTCAAAGACACTCTCTACCATAAATCCTAGAGGGGAGCTTGTGATATGGGTATCCGGAAAGGCGATGGTCAAGCCATCATACTCGTCCAACATGTATTGGATATTCTGATAAAAACCTGAGATTCCTGACGAAAGAAAGAGTCCCAGGACATGGGTATAGCCCTCATCTTTCAAGGAACTTAGAATCTCATCCAATTTGGCAATACTTGGTTGACTAGTTTTAGGCAATTCTGCAGACTGAGCCATTTTTTGATAAAATTCCTCAGCAGTCAGATTGACACCTTCTACATACTCCTCTCCATCAATATTGACAGGAATATCCAAGATAAATAGATTCTCTCTTTGCAGCGTCTTCTCCTCTAAATAGGCTGAAGAATCTGTAATGACAGCTAATTTCATGACTAAAACTCCAAATTGATCCCTGGAAGATCCAAGGCGATTTCTGTTACTTCATACGTCAAACGATTGAGCATGTTCAAACATGGACGTGCCAAGGTTTCAACTTCTTCTTGGTTAAATTCGCTTGGTTCGTTGACAATACGACCTTCCACATGGTTAACTTGGGAAATCGTTCCGCTGATGACAAATTTGTCAAAGACAATCATGAAACTCAAGATAACGACAAGCGAAGTCACTTGGTTTTCTTGGTCATGTTGGAGTAACTGAAAGTTCACATCTACCTTGGTTTCAGGAGCTCCATTTTCATTTTCCCATTCAAAGTTACGAGCATCAAAGTGATACTGGCTAACAAATTCTTGTTCTCGTTTAAGATCCATTTTTCTCTCCCATTGCTACAATTACTATGCAATTGTACCACATTTTTATCATTTCATCTAGTTTTCTAGGCTTTAGTCAATTCCGATTTCATCTTTAACAACAGCAGCAATCGTATCTACGTAGTAGTTGACTTCTTCTGTCGTAGGGGCCTCTGCCATGACACGCAAGAGGGGTTCGGTACCACTTGGGCGGACAAGGATACGACCATTCCCTGCCATCTCTTCTTCCATCTTTTCGATAATTGTCTTGATGGCTGGTACTTCCATAGCTTTTTCTTTCATGGCATTTTCCACTCGGATATTGACCAGTTTTTGTGGGTAAATCGTCACTTCTGATGCTAGTTGAGACAAGCTCTTGCCTGTTTCTTTCATGATTTTGGTCAATTGGACAGCTGATAATTGACCATCACCTGTTGTATTATAATCCATCAAGATAACATGACCAGACTGTTCACCACCAAGATTGTAGCCTGATTTTCTCATTTCTTCGACAACATAGCGGTCACCAACCGCAGTGACTGCCTTATTGATGCCTTCGCGATCCAAGGCCTTATGGAATCCAAGATTAGACATAACCGTTGTCACAATAGTGTTTTGAGCCAACTGGCCTTTTTCAGAAAGGTATTTCCCGATGATGTACATGATCTTATCACCATCGACGATGTCGCCATTTTCATCAACAGCAATCAAGCGGTCACTGTCTCCGTCAAAGGCCAAACCAATAGCTGATTGGCTTTCTTTGACCACTTCTTGAAGAGCTTCTGGGTGTGTTGAACCAACATTCAAGTTGATATTCAGACCATCTGGTGTCTCACCGATAACAGTTATTTGAGCCCCAAGGTCTGCAAAGATTTGACGGGCGCTTGTAGATGCTGCACCGTTTGCTGTGTCCAAGGCCACTTTCATTCCCTCAAGAGGAGCTCCAGTTGAAACAAGGTAGCCTTCATACTTACGCAAACCTTCTGGGTAATCCACCAATGTTCCCAAGCCTTCTGCACTTGGACGAGGAAGAGTATCTTCAGCAGCATCCAGCAAGGCTTCAATTTCTGCTTCTTTTTCATCATCTAGTTTGAAGCCATCCCCACCAAAGAATTTAATTCCATTATCAAGGGCTGGGTTGTGGCTCGCGGAAATCATGACACCTGCACTGGCTCCCTCAGTTTTTACCAAGTATGCTACTGCTGGTGTTGCAAGGACACCGAGTTTGTAGACGTGAATTCCTACAGAGAGAAGACCTGCCACCAAGGCAGATTCTAGCATTTCTCCTGAGATACGTGTATCACGTCCTACAAAAACTTTAGGGGCTTCCGTTTCGTGTTGGCTAAGAACATAACCACCAAAACGTCCCAATTTAAAGGCCAATTCTGGTGTCAGTTCTACGTTTGCTTCTCCACGGACTCCATCGGTCCCAAAATATTTACCCATTTTATTTATCATCCTTTTCTATTATTTATTATTGTTTAGACGAATCTGATTTCGTTTCTGAACTCGTTGAAGACGAACCGCCCTCTGAGGAACTTGTTGACGAGTTACTCGAACTAGACGCTGTTGTTTTTGTTGTAATTTTCATAGTTGTGTCAAACGGCATAATGACACTTGGCAAGACATTTCCATTTTTATCAACTGCTTGAAGAGGAACAGAAGCCGAGTAGTTTCCAGTTATCCGTTCACTCGTCGGTAAGATGGCAATGACACGATCTACTTTGGAGAGGGTTTCCTCATCACTAATAACCGTTACTTTTTCATCTGACACAGTGACTGTATCGATTTTCACACGAGAATCAATCTGGCTAGGATCAATCTCTGGAACAACGATTACATTGCCTCGTTTTGCTTTTTTACCGACCTTCACTGTTATCTTTTGCGGTGTTGCAACAGCGGTCAAACCACTTGGTAGATTTTCTATGTTTAGAGGAACTTCTATTGTTCCAACACCAGCATTTGTCAAGTCAGCTGTCACCTTGAATTTGCGCGTACTTTCCTGCATTTCGCTTGCCAAAGCAACTCGATTGGAACCTGTCAAGAAAACCGTTACTTCTGACGTGAAGCCACTAATAAAGTACTGTTCACTGTCATAGTGGATATCAATTGGTACATTGAGTACTGTATTAGTATAGGTTTCCGTCCGCACCTGTCTGGCACTATTATTATTCTGATAGTTTGTAGAAGTCGCATAGATAAAGAGGATGCAGGCGAAAAAGAAGGAAGAAATAATATAAAGACTATTTTTTCTCATGTTTCAATCCTCCTAACAAGCGCTCTTTCAGACCATGTTTTTCCTCTGATGTTGGAAGCAGAATTCTTCTCAGTTCAGATTCAAACTCTTCCAAGGTCAAATCGTGCTTAAAGACTCCATTATAGGTGATTGAGATTCCACCCGTTTCTTCCGAAACCACAAAGGTAAGAGCATCTGACACTTCCGACAAACCAATCGCCGCCCTGTGACGCGTTCCAAACTCTTTGGAAATCTCTGTATTTTCAGTTAGTGGCAAGTAAGCTGAGGTGACGGCAATCCGATCTTCTCGTATAATGACCGCTCCATCGTGCAAGGGAGTGTTAGGAATAAAAATGTTGATGAGCAATTCAGCTGAAATCTTGGCATCTAGGGGAATCCCCGTCGAGATGTATTCCTGCAAGGTTCTTACTCGCTGAACCACTACAAGCGCCCCAATCTTACGAGGACTCATGTATTCAACTGATTTCACAAATGCACGAACCATCTGCTCTTCCGCACTAATAGGGGCATTGGAGAAGAAATCAGTAGCCCGACCCAATCGCTCCAAACCAGTCCGAATCTCTGGTGAAAAGATGACCACCGCTGCAATGACCCCGTAGGTGATGATTTGATTGATCAACCAAGAAATGGTCGTTAAACCAATCATATTAGAGAGAATCTGGGCTAGAATGAAGACCAAAACTCCCCGAACCAAGATCATGATTTTGGTACCTGCAATGGCCTTTGTAAAATGATACAAAATATAAGTCACAATCAGAATATCAATCAGATTGATGACGATACTCCAAGGGCTTGAAAATAAACTCGTCCAGTATTGCAAGTTGGAAAATTGCTGAAAATTCATCCCTAGTTCCCTCCCTATCAAAACACGTTCCGTCCTATTATACCATTTTCTAACAATTTTTTCCCTATCCTACTTCATTTTAATTTGATTAAAAATATGATAAAATAAACTGATTAGAAAAAACGAAGGAGAAATCATGTCTCAACTCTATGATATTACCATTGTAGGTGGTGGTCCAGTCGGCCTCTTTGCTGCCTTCTACGCCCACCTACGTCAAGCCAAAGTCCAAATCATCGACTCCCTTCCCCAGCTCGGTGGTCAACCAGCTATCCTCTACCCTGAGAAGCAAATCCTTGATGTGCCAGGTTTTCCAAACTTAACTGGAGAAGAGTTGACCAATCGCCTGATTGAACAGCTAAACGGCTTTGAAACACCTGTTCATCTCAACGAAACCGTTCTTGAAATCGAGAAACAAGATCAAGGTTTTACCATCACAACCAACAAGGGAAGCCACCTGACCAAAACAGTCATCATTGCCATGGGTGGTGGCGCCTTTAAACCGCGTCCGCTCGAACTAGATGGCGTTGAAAACTATGAAAATATCCACTACCACGTATCCAACATTCAACAATACGCAGGCAAGAAGGTGACCATCCTTGGTGGTGGGGACTCAGCAGTGGACTGGGCTCTGGCTTTTGAAAAGATTTCCCCAACTACTCTCGTTCACCGTCGAGATAATTTCCGCGCCTTGGAACATAGTGTGCAAGCTCTACAAGAATCATCTGTAACCATCAAGACACCGTTCGTTCCTAGCCAACTCCTCGGAGATGGTAAAACACTCGACAAACTAGAAATTACCAAAGTCAAATCAGATGAAACCGAAACTATCGAAGTAGACCATCTCTTTGTCAACTATGGTTTCAAATCATCTGTCGGTAACCTTAAAAATTGGGGTCTGGACCTCAACCGTCACAAGATTATCGTCAATAGCAAGCAAGAATCCAGCCAAGCAGGTATCTATGCTATCGGCGACTGCTGTTACTATGAAGGTAAGATTGATTTGATCGCTACAGGACTAGGTGAAGCTCCAACAGCTGTTAACAATGCTATTAACTACATTGACCCAGAACAAAAAGTTCAACCCAAACACTCGACAAGTTTATAAAAAAAACCACGGATTGAATACTCCGTGGTTCTTTAATTTCCTATCTTTACTCCTCCAACACTTTCTCATATTCTTTCTTTTTGTTGTCTATGGTTTCAATAACTTTTGAGGCAAACTTGCCCTTCATAGATACATCTATTTTATTATTTACCGCACTTAGACTTTCTTGGATACTATTAATGGTTAAACGAGTATTTTTCTTAGCTTCTTGCTCGATTTGATTAATTTCATACTTTTTAGCAGGAGCCAATATCTGCCTAACAAATAAACGCTCGATTTCTTTTTCTATTTCACGAAAACCATCATCCACACCAGAAACAAAATCAAATATATAATTAAATAAATCCATCTGCGTTACTCTCTTTTATCTTGTATATGTCTTTGTTTAGCCAGAATTCGAGTAAGTTCCTCATCAAGCTCACGGTATTCTCGGCTATATTTTTGTTTTGCTTTTATTTCTTCTGTTTCTAGCTGATCAAGTCTTTTTCTATATGCTAAATCCATTTGCTGACTAAAGTCTGTAGCCAGTTGATTCAGCCGATAGTGTAGCATAGAAGTGTCCCCTTCTATCTGACTCAGCATATGACTTGCTACTGTATGCTTTCCCTCAAGCATCCGATGCAAATCATTCAATCTATAATCACACTCTTCTTTTTCATTCTCTATTTTTTTGCGTGAGCGATAATAGTCTTCCTCCAATTCTTCTAATTGCCGTCTCTTTTTCCAAATTTCTTGATCTATCATGTCAATTTTTTCCATTGTCTAAATTTTTCAGCCAACTCCTTATCTGTTTCTAATTTCTTTTGAATGCCTTTCTTGGTCTGAGTTTCTAAATCTATACAATCTTTTTCCAATTGAGATATCTTATCAACAACTGGATCTAATAGCTTCTCAATAACTCCAATAGTCGTTTCATAGGTAGCTCCTCCTTCAATATATGCATTTTCCATCTCTGACGGACTAAGGATAAAGCCCCAAGGAACTTGTCTACAGGAAGCAAGTACTTTTCTTGCATCTTCTACCGCTTCATCTCTTATACTTTTAATGATGCTTGCCCCTTCTGTAGACATGAGACTGATGCTTGCTGCTGCAATACCTGCTTGCTCCGAATCCAGGAACAATTGCTCTTCCTTTGTATAACCACCTTCTGATAGTTTCTCCTTGAGTAGTGTATAGTTATCCATCTGGAGTAAATAGTCATTATAAATGACCGTACTGGTGTTTGACAGTATTTTGATCTTCCCATTTTTATCCAGCTGGTAGCCATAAGTCATGTGTTGGTTCACAAAGTCTTCTTTGGTACTGTCCACATAATAAACTAAGCCAACCGATCCGATACTTCCTTTGACCATATCCCTACCAACCATACTGATAGGATCATCTGGATCAGCATAGTTATGGATCCTCGTCTTAATGGAGTCTACCACTTTCCTTTGTTCGGGGCTTAGTATCCTATAGATATCTGGGCCGTTATAGATAAAAGCCTTTTGGATGCGTTTGACTTGATCTGCCTGTAAGGCAGCCATAGAATACTGAGCATCCATGGAACCGAGTGAATGCCCATAGACGTTAATCTTGGCATTGGGATATTTTTCCATGATGTCTTTTAAAGCTCTGGCAGAAGCCTTTAGCTGTTCGGTAGACTTGTCTTGATAGCTAGGGTCTTTTTGCAACATAATTCTCTTGGCTATAACTGCATCATTTTCTGCCCAATCATTCCAGAAATCTGCTGTTTCTTCGAAAAAGTGATCTGGGCCCGTAGATCCACGAAAGAGGACCGTAACTTCCTGTACCTCATCAGCTTTTTCATTGGGATTTTTGACAACTGCATAAACCTGCTCACCCGCTCCTGTAGTATTGTTGTAGACTTGGGTGACATACCCTACATTATGATTGTACTGAGTATTGACCTCATATTTATCTTTTTTCATGTTAGGTTGATACTCTGTCATAGCTATCTGGAGATGAGGCTCATTAATATATTTTTTCACCATTACTATTATTCCTCTTTTTTATAATATTCATCACGAGTCTGCCAAAATTTAGGCGTACTTCCATAAAATGCTGAAGTATAATCTCCATCAGCTCCTCCAATTAAATTATAATCCACAAGCATTTCATCATCATCATTGATTATTAAAGAAACCATCAACCCACCCATTGGATTATAACTTAATGAATCTAGTTTCACTTGATAGGAATGTACGAATCCTTTCTCAGTAAAAGCATAAGGGTCTTCTTTATTCAAATATTCTTCATAAACCTTCTTTGCTTTATCGCTTGTTGCAATGGCAATCATTTCTTGTTTCTTTTGGTATTGGTACATGCTACATCCTCCTACTGCTATTCCGATCACTGCTAAAATACTGAATAATACTATCATACTTTTTTTAGGTTTTTTCATGGTGCCTCCTTTATGCCATCCTATCAATGAATTAGGGACTAACTTACTCATAGTATAACATAAAAACAGACTTTTACTCCCTGTACCTCATCAGCTTTTTCATTGGGATTTTTGACAACTGCATAAACCTGCTCGCCAGCTCCTGTGGTATTGTTGTAGACTTGGGTGACAGTGCCAAGAATGTCATTGTTAGGTGTAACAGCTTCTCCATCTTTAAACAAATCTCTGTATTCCGTCATTGCTATTTGTAAATGGTAATCATTAATGTATTCTTTCTCCATAATTAATTACTGCTCCTAAGAAGTTCTGCGAGTTTTGGATATGTAACATAGCCACTGGATTCTAAATTCCCCTCTCTGCTTCTTACAATACCAAATTGAAAACATAAATCTTTTTCGTCATTAACATAGACTCTTACTTCCATTCCTCCCATTGGATTATACTCTAATGAATCCGTATCAATTTTATAAGATTTAATTAGACCTTTTTCTGTCAGAGCTTCTGAATCTCTATGCTTCATGTGGTTTTCATAAATTTTTCTCGCCTCATCGCTGGTCGCGATGGCTATCATTTCTTGTTTCTTTTGGTATTGGTACATGCTACATCCTCCTACTGCTATTCCAATTACTGCTAAAATACTGATTAAAATAATCATACTTTTTTAGGTTTTTTCATGTTTATAATTCATTCCTTTCGTTTCACTCAAGGCACAACACTGCATGAAAAAGTGTTGTGCTCTTTATTTTGTTTTATAATAATAGTGAGAAAGCCTATCACCACTACAAATCACGGGGAGGTGAATAAGTGAGTGGGTTAGCCACTACCTCGCATGTTTATAGGTGTAGTTCTTTCCATCAAGCACAACTAACTGTGACTAGGAGCACGTAAACTTATAATTGAATAAGCGACTCGTTTGTGAAAGGAAAGAACAGTCAAGGGATAGGCAGACTCAAATTTGGTGAAGGGAGACCCCTCATGTTAAAAATCATTTATCCTAATTGTTGTGGCATTGATGTGCATAAGACCTTTGTTGTAGCGGTTATTGCCATCACCAATAATCAAGGAATTACTGAGTATCATCGTAAACGTTTCTCAACTTTTACAAATGGTTTGGTGCAACTGCGAGATTGGCTAGAATACTATTCTTGCTTTGATATCTGTATGGAATCCACCGGTAAATATTGGATTCCTGTCTTCAATATCCTTGAAAAATCCTGCAACATTTGCTTGGCTCACCCCAAGTATGTCAAGGCTATTAGAGGAAAGAAGACCATAAGAAAGATGCGCAATGGATAGCCGATCTCTTCAAGCATGATTTGGTTGCTTCTAGCTTTATCCCACCTCTTAAAATCAGACAACTCCGTGACCTTTTTCGCTATCGTATGAAGTTAACCCAGCTTCAAGTCAGCGAGAAAAATCGTTACCAGAACTGTCTGACTTGGTCTAATCTTCAGATTGCAAGTGTCGTTTCCGATGTTTTCGGAAAAAGTGCTCAAGCTATTATTCATAGCATCCTTGACAATCCTGAGGAAAAACCAAACATTGAACAGCTGGTTCACCAGAGAATGAAGAATAAAGTCCAAGACTTGGAAATCGCTGTAGAAGGTGAGCTGACACCTGAACAAGCTGAGAAAATCAGAGTCATCAAAGCTCATTATGACGCTCTAGCCATCTGTAAAGAGGATTTAGAAACCATGATTCTAGAACTCGGACAAGAGTACCAAGAACAAGTTAAACTGATTCAAACCGTGCCTGGTTTCAAAGAGGAACTATCTGCCCTCAGAATCATCTCTGAAATTGGTGCGGATATGACTGTCTTTGATACAGCTGGTAAACTCTGTTCCTGGGCTGGATTAGTTCCTGCCAACAACGAAAGTGCTGGGAAAAAGTATTCCACTCGCATTTCCAAAGGTGGAAAATATCTTAAACCTTTTCTCGGACAAGTCGCTAACGCTGTTGTCAAATCTGATAAGCATCCAGAATTGAGAAACAAGTATCTCAAACTCAAGAAACGCCGTGGGCATCGAAAGGCTATTATCGCTATTTGTCGGAGATTGCTCGTCGCTATCTACCACGTACTCCTAAAACAAGAGTGCTACAATCCAATCTTACAAGGTCTTACTGAAGTCCGAAATCCTGACAAAACAATGTCCCTACAAGACGCTATTCGCTTTGCGCAACAACACGGATTCAACGTAATCTAATTTTGAAAATCAGGTTTCAACACCTCTTTTTAGTGCGCCCAAAATCAGGATAAACAATAAATCAACTAGTTTCTATTTTTTTTCAAACTTCCTCCTTTATGCTATCCTATCAATAAATTAGGAACGAACTTACTCATAGTATAGCATAATTTTCCTGTACCTCATCAGCTTTTTCATTGGGATTTTTGACAACTGCATAAACCTGCTCGCCAGCTCCTGTGGTATTGTTGTAGACTTGGGTGACAGTGCCAAGTTCTCTTTCATATTGGTCATATAAAGTTCTTTCCTCGCCCATATTATCCTGATACTCTGCCATTGCGGTTTGAAGGTTATTTTCTTTAACATAATTTTGTGTCATTCATTATTTCCTTTCAAAAGTTTGGATAATTTTGGTGAAGTAGAATAATATGCTGAATGGTATGAGCCATCTTTGTTTTCAATCAAATTATAATTTATATTTAATTCATTATCTTTGTTGATAACCACTGAAACCATCAAGCCCCCCATTGGATTATAATCTAAGCTACTTTCATCAACAACATAATCCTGGATAACACCTGCATTAGTAAATGCATTAGGATCTTTCGATTTCATAAAATGTTCATAAACCTTCTTCGCCTCATCGCTGGTCGCGATAGCTATCATTTCTTGTTTCTTTTGGTATTGGTACATGCTACATCCTCCTACTACGATTCCAATCACTGCTAAAATACTGATTAAAATAATCATACTTTTTTTAGGTTTTTTCATGGCGCCTCCTTTATGCTATCCTATCAATAAATTAGGGACTAACTTACTCATAGTATAGCATAATTTTCCTCTACATCCTCAGCTTCTTCGTCAGAATTTTTTACAACTGCATAAACCTGCTCACCAGCTCCTGTGGTATTGTTGTAGACTTGGGTGACCGTGCCAAGTTCTCTTTCATATTGGTCCTTAACCTCATGATTAATTGAGTTATCGTTATATTCAGTCATTGCTATCTGAAGATGTGAATCATCGACATATTTTCTCATTTTTTAGATTCCTTTAACATAGATGATAATTTAGGTGATACAGTATATCCATAAGATTCATAATTCCCTGAATTATCTTTTATTAATCCAAAGTGAAAATCTAATTCCTTATCATTATTAAAATATATCCTTACCATTAGTCCTCCCATTGGATTATACTCTAAAGTTTCTGTATCAATATCATATGATTTAATGATTCCATCTTCTGTTAATGCTTTAGGATCATTTACCCTCATATGATTTTCATAAACCTTCTTTGCCTCGTCGCTTGTCGCAATGGCAATCATTTCTTGTTTCTTTTGGTATTGGTGCATGCTACAACCTCCTACTGCTATTCCAATCACTGCTAAAATGCTGAATAAAATAATCATACTTTTTTTAGATATTTTCATGTTTCCTCCTTTGTGCTACAGTATAACTCATCTATAGTATACCATAGATTATGGAGTTGGCTTCCTTTAAAATTCTTCTCAATTTAATAACCTCAAGAAAAGAACCACGGATCAACCGATTCGTGGTTTTATAATTCATCTGCAATCTTGTTTATTTTTCTGAGTCTGTGGTTGACGCCACTTTTGGTCAAGGGATTGCTCAAGCTATCTGCCAACTGCTGGATAGAATAGTCTGGGTGCTGGATTCGCAACTGAGCTACCTCCTGCAAATCCACTGGTAAATTTTCCAAACCCATTCTATCTTTGATTTTACTGATATTGTTGATAGTCTTCATACTAGCAGAAACCGTTCGAGCGATATTGGCTGTTTCAGCGTTATTGGCTCGATTGAGATCATTACGGGTTTCACGCAAAATCTTGACGCTCTCAAAATTATCACGCGCCTGCATGGCCCCAATCACGATTAAGAAATCCATGATGTCTTCTGCACGTTGGAGATAAGTAACTGCACCTTTCCTGCGCTCAATGACCTTGGCGTCCAGCAAAAACTGCTGGAGGAGAGAGGCCAATCCTTGTGCATGGTCCAGATAAACAGAACTAATCTCCAACTGGTACTTGCCAGACTCCGGATCTCGGATGCTACCATTTGCCAGAAAGGCTCCACATAAGTAAGCACGTCCAGCTTCTTCATCTGCTAAAATATCAGGGTCAATGCCTGTCTCCAAACCAAAGAAAGAATCCGCAAGCCGCAAATCAGCCAAAAGCTCCTGCACCCTCTCATCGGTATAGACCGTGTAGACACGATTCTTGCGAAGATTGCTTCTCTGATGGTGTCGAATCTCAGACTTAATCTCATAAAAATGGAGAAAGGACTCATAGAGATGCCGAGCCAACTTGGCATTTTCAGTCACAACAGACAAGGTCAGGCCAGAAGTCGAGAGACCGATGCTACCAGACATCTTGATAATGGCCGATAGTTCATAACGACTGAGATGGTGTTGACCAAGAATTTCCTCTTTTACTGCGACTGTGAAACTCATTTTCGCACCTGTATAATTCGCATCAATTCATCCACAATCAAATCGCCATCGTGGAAGGCTCCTCCATTTTCCAAACGAAGGAAGTTGGATGAAATCACACGAGGGACCTGCTTGCAAAGACCAGCAAAGTCATGCTCCACCTGAACCAAATACTCATCAAAACGGTTGGTATTCATGTATTCTCTAGGAACTTGCTCGATATTAACCAAGACCGTATCAATAAAAGGCCGACCTAAGTGTCGATGGAGGACTTCCACGTGGTCACTGTCTGAAAAGTGCTCTGTTTCCCCACGCTGGGTCATGATATTGCAGACGTAAGCTATCTCCGCCTTGGTCTCCAAAAGAGCCTGCCCAATCTCCTCAATGACAATATTGGGCAAAATCGATGTAAAGAGGGAGCCAGGTCCCAAGACGATCATATCACTCTCGAGAATAGTATTGACTACTCGACGGCTGGCTTGCGGTGTTTCATCATCCAAGGTGTTGGTCACATAGACGTGGTCGATCATGCCAGGATGATCCGCAATATGGCTCTCACCAGCTACTTCCGAACCATCTTTAAAAACTGCATGCAGCGTCAAAGGGTGATCACTTGAGGGGTAAATCTTTCCTGTTGTATGAAAAAACTTACTGAGTAATTGCATAGCATTATAGGTAGATCCTTGCATTTCAGAGAGTCCTGCTATAACGATATTTCCTAGTGGATGGCCAGCAAAAGCTCCAGCATCTTCTGAAAATCGGTACTGAAAAACCTTCTCATAAAATTTAGGCATATCTGACATGGCCACAAGGACATTACGGAGGTCACCAGGCGGGGTCAACTGGTGAATATTTTTTCGTAGCTCACCCGAAGAGCCACCATCATCAGCTACCGTTACGATGGCTGCGATATCAACATCCTTTTCTCGCAAGCTTTTCAAAATGACGGGGATACCAGTTCCTCCACCAATCACCGTTATTTTTGGTTTTCTCATGAACGGTTTACCGTTTCCTTTCTTCGGTCTTTGTCACGATGGCTTTCGTTGACAGGCCAGTTTTTAGCAAGGTCCTCAGCGATTCGCTTGGCAAAGGCTACACTACGGTGCTGTCCACCTGTACATCCCACTGCAATGGTCAAAACGGACTTGCCTTCTTTTTTGTAACTTGGCAAGATCGGCTCAATCAAGGCGAGCAAGTGCTGATAGAAACTTTCCGATTCTGCATGTTTCATTACATAGTTGTAGACAGGCTCATCCAGCCCCGTTTGATTACGGAGTTCTGGTAGGTAATAGGGATTTGGCAAAAAACGGACATCAAATACCAAGTCCGCATCAATCGGGATACCATACTTGAATCCAAAAGACATGACCTCTACACGGAAAGACTGGGCTTGTTCTTGATCCGAAAATTGCTCAGCAATGGTTTTACGAAGTTCACGCGGAGTGAGTTCTGTCGTATCCACCACATTTTGGCTCATGTTTTTCAAAGGTGCCAAAAGTTCACGTTCCAACTTGATGCCATCTAAAATCCGACCATCCGCTGCTAGAGGGTGACTCCGTCTGGTTTCTTTATAGCGAGCAACCAATTCCTTATCTGCTGCGTCCAAAAAGAGAATTTTGAAATCCAAATCATCCTGGTTTTCCAATTCATCCAAAACAGCCTGAATCTCAGAAAAGAAAGAACGGCTCCGCATGTCCACAACCAAGGCCAGTTTGTGGTCATCATCCTTGGTCTCTACCAACTGCAAAAACTTTGGCAAGAGGGCTGGCGGCATATTGTCAATAGTGAAATATCCCAAATCCTCGAAAGACTGAATGGCTACCGTTTTCCCTGCACCACTCATCCCTGTCACAATCACAAGGTGAAGTTGTTTTTTTGTCATCTATCTCTCCTTATATCAAAAAAAGTTTGGCAGAGCCAAACTTCAACTAGCTTATCCAATCTCTGCGATTACTTCAATTTCGACTTTTACATCACGAGGAAGACGTGCAACCTCTACAGCTGAACGAGCTGGAAATTCCTCTTTAAAGGCCGTTTGGTAAACCTCGTTAAAAGGAACAAAGTCATTCATATCGCTCAAGAAGCAAGTTGTTTTGACAACATGGTCAAAGTCTGTTCCTGCTTCTGCCAAAATAGCACCGATATTTTTCAAGACTTGTTCTGTCTGTTCTTGTATAGTTTCTCCTACAATTTCCCCAGTTTCAGGCGAAAGAGGAACTTGACCGCTAGCAAACAAAAGATTGCCAACGATTTTCCCTTGAACATAGGGGCCGATTGCTTTTGGAGCCTTGTCTGTATGAATTGTTTTTGCCATTTCTTTCTCTCACAATTTTTCTAATATTGCATCCCAAGCCTGATCCATCCCTGCCTTGCTGACAGATGAAAAGAGGATGAAGTCGTCACTTGGGTCAAAGTTTAATTTCTTTTTGATTGCTGATTCGTGCTTGTTCCACTTACCACGAGGAATCTTGTCCGCCTTGGTCGCAACGATGATAACCGGAATCTCATAATACTTAAGAAATTCGTACATCTGCACATCATCTGCTGACGGGTCATGACGGAGATCCACTAGACTAACCACTGCACGGAGATTTTCACGAGTCGTTAGGTACTCCTCAATCATGCGCCCCCACTTTTCACGCTCCTTTTTGGAAACGCGGGCATAGCCATAACCTGGTACATCCACAAAACGCATCTTGTCATCAATGTTGAAGAAGTTGAGCAACTGGGTTTTCCCAGGTTTTCCTGATGTACGGGCCAGATTCTTGCGGTTCAGCATGGTGTTGATAAAGCTAGACTTGCCAACATTTGAACGCCCTGCTAGGGCAATCTCTGGCAGTTCATCCTGCGGATAGTGGGACTTGTTTGCCGCACTGAGCAGGATTTCAGCATTATGTGTATTGATTTCCATAATCACCTCTAGGCTGTTTCTAGGATTGGTTTATCCGTTCCATCGACAGCTTCTTTCGTGATGCGAACCAGTTTCACATTTTCCTGACTCGGTACTTCAAACATGACATCCAGCATGGTTTCTTCGATAATCGAGCGAAGACCACGCGCCCCTGTCTTGCGTTCGATAGCCTTATTGGCGATTTCCTGAAGGGCTTCGTCGTCAAACTCCAACTCGACATCGTCATAAGAAAGCAAGGTTTGGTATTGTTTGACCAAAGCATTTCTTGGCTCTTTCAAGATGCGAACCAAGTCATCGACCGTCAATTGCTCAAGAGCAGCAAAGACAGGCAAGCGTCCAATCAACTCTGGAATAATACCGAATTTTTGAATATCTTCTGCGATGATTTCTTGCATGTATGAGCTGTTTTCGTCAATCGCCTTGTTATTTTGGCCAAAACCGATGACTTTTTCTCCCAGACGTTGTTTAACGATCTCTTCGATGCCATCAAAAGCACCACCCACGATAAAGAGGATATTTTTAGTATCCACCTGAATCATCTCTTGTTGTGGATGTTTGCGTCCACCTTGAGGCGGCACGCTAGCGACAGTTCCCTCGATAATCTTGAGAAGGGCTTGTTGCACACCTTCACCCGAAACGTCACGTGTGATAGACACATTCTCGCTCTTCTTGGCAATTTTGTCAATTTCATCCACATAGATAATACCACGTTCTGCACGTTCGATGTTAAAGTCAGCAGCTTGCAAGAGTTTGAGGAGAATATTTTCCACGTCCTCACCCACATACCCAGCCTCAGTCAGAGCTGTTGCATCTGCAATAGCGAAAGGCACGTTCAAGCTCTTAGCTAAAGTCTGAGCAAGGAAGGTTTTCCCAGAACCAGTTGGGCCAATCATCAGGATATTTGACTTCTGCAAATCCACATCTTCTGACTCTTCACGTGTATCGTGGAAATTGATACGTTTGTAGTGGTTGTAAACTGCTACTGCCAAGGCACGTTTGGCACGATCTTGACCGATCACATAATGGTTCAAGATATTGAGGAGCTCGATTGGTTTTGGTACTTCAGACAAGTCTGCCAAAACTTCCTCGGCCAACTCCTCCCGAATGATTTCTTGAGCTAACTCCACACATTCATTACAGATAAAGGCGTTGTTCCCAGCGATTATTTTCTTTACTTCTTCTTGGCTTTTGCCACAAAATGAGCAATAAACCATCATATCATTTTTCCTATTTGTAGGCATGATTTCCTTCCATTCTATATTTTCATTCTATCTAAAATAAGGTCATATAAAAAGCATGGACACTGTTTACCAGATTGGTAAAAGCATTCAACCAGAGTAAGGCGGATAGTCCATAGCGCTTCTTACGAAAAGCCTGTGCTCCAGTCAAAATACAGATTACACACAAAAAAGCTGTAAAAAATCCAAATATACTGCGCTCCATTAGACTTCCTTTCTATCTCGGTATTCGATGGTAAAATCATAGTCGTTTTTCTCATCTCGGGTATAAGATTTGCTTGCGACTGTCTCAAAACGAGACAAGTCAAACTCCTCAGGGAAATAGGTATCTCCCTCCACCTGAGCATGAATCTGTGTCACGATGATTTCATCTAAATAGGGCTCAAAAGCCTGAAAAATCTGCTTTCCGCCAATGATATAGAGATTTTTTTCCTGACTCTGATACCAAGTTAAAACAGACTTCACATCTTGAAACACGAGCGCTCCATCCACGACTTCATCACTGTTTCGTGTCAAAATCAAGGTTTGGCGTTTGGGAAGCAGACGACGCCCCATTCCATCAAAGGTCACTCGTCCCATCAAGATGGCGTGATTTAAAGTTGTTTCCTTAAAATGTTGCAACTCAGCTGGCAAATGCCAAGGGAGACGATCTTCCTTCCCAATCACCCCTTTTTCATCTTGGGCCCAAATGGCTATGATTTTCTTTGTCATGCTTCCGTCCTTTTTATTGATATTACTATTTTATCAAAATTCTCCCAAAAAGACTGTTTTGAAACGCGCTCAAAAGAGAGAAAAGGAGCAGGCTTCATTTAGCCTGCTCCTCTCGTCCCTAGGACATATATTTTTTTGCTTCAGATTCAATTTTTTCGACCACTTCTTGGATACTTAGTCCAGTTGTGTCAAGGTAAACTGCATCCTCAGCCTGTTTGAGAGGTGAGGTTTCACGATGACTATCCTTGTAGTCACGCGCAGCAATCTCTTCTTTCAGCGTTTCCAAGTCAGTCTCAATCCCTTTAGCAATATTTTCCTTGTAACGACGCTCTGCTCTTTCTTCAACAGAAGCAACTAGGAAAATCTTGAGTTCAGCTTGTGGTAATACAACTGTCCCGATATCACGCCCATCCATGACAATACCACCTTGCTGAGCAATCTCTTGCTGGAGCGAAACCAGTTTCTCACGCACCTCAGGAATGGCAGCAATGCTTGAAACCTTGTTGGTCACTTCATTTTCACGAATCGGATGAGTAATATCAACATCGCCAACAAAGACAAGTTGCTCACCTGTTTCCGAACGTCCAAAACTAATAGGGTGTTGGTTAAGAAGCTCAAGAAGTTGGTCTACATTTCCTGCATCCAACTGGTGCTTGAGTGCTATATAAGTCGCAGCACGGTACATAGCGCCTGTATCGAGATAAGTGTAACCAAAATCCTTAGCAATAATCTTTGCGACCGTACTCTTACCACTGGAAGCAGGACCATCAATAGCAATTTGAATTGTCTTCATTTCCGACTCCTATCTAGTCTTGATGACATCACCAGGGTTGGCAAACCAAGTTCCTGATGACATATGAGAAGGATTCAGAGCTTCTAGCTGGGCAATGGAAATCCCTGCACGCTGAGCGAGAGCTGCTTCTCCTTCTCCAGGTTGCACAGTAAGCGTTCCTTCACCCTCTGTGTGTTCTTCTGAACTGCTCTCTGAAGATGTTGATTCTTTCGTTTCTTGAGCTTTACTAGTAGAGGAAGAAGACTCTTCCACTTTAGAGGTTGACGATGGAGCTGAAGAATCATAAAAATCCTTCAAAGCTGCCGTGCGGTTACTTCCTCCAGTAGAAAGGTAAATCAATACGACAACCATCGCTACAACGATTACAAAGAAGAGGCTAGCTAGAATGGTCAAGACACGATTGGCAACAACACCTTTTCCTTTTTGTTTACGGTGACGACGCTCTAATCTTGTTTCTTCTTCTCTGTTGTCATAAATATCTTCTTGCCACGGTTCTTTTTCCATACCTTACTCCTTGTTTTTTTTGCATTTTCTTATTACAATATAAATATGAAAGTCACACTTATACCCGAACGGTGCATCGCCTGCGGGCTTTGCCAGACCTATTCTGAACTCTTTGATTACCATGATAATGGAATCGTTCGATTTTACGATGATCCAGTTGAATTGCAAAGAGAAATCGCTGAGACCAGCGATGTTCTGGAGGCCATCAAAAATTGTCCTACACGTGCACTTCTCAAAGATCCGTCATAGTTTAAAAGGGAAATTGATACTGTAGATTCTTTTTATCGCTTTAATCCCTTCATCTACTAGTTTAGCATATTTCTAGGTAAAATTATAGTCTTTTCTGGTTATTTTTCCCTTCGAAAATAGAAAGATCACTTTTTTCTTTGATGAGATAGAGTGGTCTTTTTTTGGTTTCCATATAGATCTTACTGATATACTTACCGAGAATCCCAATAGTCAGGAGTTGAATCCCTCCAAGAAAGAGAATAACAGCCATCAGAGAGGTCCAGCCAGATGTCGGATTCCCCAAAATAAGGGTCCGAAACACCACAAAAACAGTCATCATAAAAGAAATAAAACAAGATAGAAGTCCCGCTACAAAGGCTATACTCAAGGGAAAATCTGAAAAGTTGAGAATCCCTTCAAT
The DNA here is from genome assembly GCF_001578705.1 of Streptococcus oralis. Taxonomy (GTDB): domain Bacteria; phylum Bacillota; class Bacilli; order Lactobacillales; family Streptococcaceae; genus Streptococcus; species Streptococcus oralis_J. The sequence continues at coordinate 770,127 of NZ_KQ969037.1, forward strand.
CGAGTAGAAAAAGAGCTGCCTAAAACTCCAACTGGTCTTGCCAGCCTGTCTTTCGACATTTGGATAGTCGAGATAGTGCGTTTTAAAGCCCACCCAAGCAAATAGGCCCTTAGAAAAACGATTGGACTCGGTCAAGGCTAAAATAGCATCCACCACAGATCTTCTCATCATCCGAAAATCACGAACACCTGATGGCAGGGCTACTGGGCTGATTTTTTGCATGAGGCGGTAAAAGATGTCAGCGCAGAAACTGCGAAAGAAGGGTTCTCCCTCCCGACTGGTTCTCCGTGTCCCAATACAGTCTAAATCTGCATTCTGGTCTAGTAAGGCTTTCATTTCAAGCAACATACTAGGAGGATCCTGGAGGTCTGCATCCATCACGACCACTAGGTCTCCAGTCGCATGCTGCAAGCCTGCATACAGAGCCGCTTCTTTCCCAAAATTTCTCGAGAAAGAGATATAATGTACCGCAGGATTTTGTACCCGATAGGCCTTCAAAAGCTCCAAAGTGCCATCGCTTGAACCATCATCCACAAAGACATACTCGATCTCTGCTCCTAATTCTGGAAGCAGTGCTTCAACAGACTGATAAAAAAGAGGAAGTACTTCCTCTTCGTTTAAACAAGGGACAATGATTGAAATCATCATCTTAGTCTTCAAATCCATTTGGATGCTTGCTTTGCCAACGCCAGGCGTCTTCACACATTTGGGTGATGTCGAGTTCCGCTTCCCAACCGAGTTCTGCTTTAGCTTTTGCTGGGTCTGAGTAGCAGGCAGCGATATCACCTGGGCGGCGTTCTACGATGCGGTAAGGAATTGGGCGTCCCACTGCTTTTTCCATGTTTTGGATTATTTCAAGAACTGAGTAACCTTTACCAGTTCCAAGGTTATAAACATTAAGGCCTGAACCTTTTTGGAGTTTTTTCAAAGCTGCAACGTGACCTTTGGCTAGGTCTACAACGTGGATATAGTCACGAACCCCGGTTCCATCTTCTGTATCGTAATCATCTCCAAAAACTTGTACTTGTTCTAGTTTGCCCACTGCTACCTGTGAAACATAAGGCAAGAGATTGTTTGGAATGCCGTTAGGATTTTCTCCCAAGTCTCCACTTTCATGCGCTCCGATTGGATTAAAGTAACGAAGCAAGACCACATTCCATTCTGAGTCTGCTTTGTAGATATCGGTCAAAATTTCCTCTAGCATGAGTTTGGTACGACCGTATGGATTGGTCACTGAAAGTGGGAAATCTTCTAGAATTGGTACAGTATGGGGATCACCGTAAACTGTCGCAGAAGAACTGAAGATGATGTTCTTACAGTTATTTTCTTCCATGGCTTTTAGAAGGCTGACAGTTCCTGCGATATTGTTGTCATAGTAGGCAAGAGGGATACGTGTTGATTCACCTACAGCCTTCAAACCAGCGAAGTGAATGACACCAGTGGGTTCTTCCTGCTTGAAAATATCTCTGAGGGTATCTGTATCACGGATATCTGCCTCATAGAAAGGCACCTCAACTCCTGTGATTCTTTCAACAACTTCTATACTTTTACGATTGCTGTTGACAAGATTATCCACCACAACAACTTGATGACCTGCTTGGATCAACTCAATCACAGTGTGGGTTCCGATAAAACCAGCTCCACCAGTTACCAAAATCTTTTCTTGCATCTTTTTTCCTCGATTCTCGGATTATTTTTTCTTATTTTATCATTTTTGATAGGGAATGTCATTTGCCATCCTAAACCACCTGCTAAAATTTCAGTAAAATGCTTATACTCTTCGAAAATCCAATTCAAACAACGTCAGCTTCGCCTTGCCGTACTCAAGTACAGCCTTCGGCTAGCTTCCTAGTTTGTTCTTTGATTTTCATTGAGTATTATTCACTTTTTACTCGTTTGACATAGTTTGCAATGGGATAGTTTACTGGGTCCAAAGTCAACTCCTTGTCTTGGACCAGCTGGGCTAGATGGTAACCAATGATCGGACCCGTTGTGAGGCCCGATGAACCTAGTCCACTAGCCGCATAGACACCTGCTAAACCAGGTACCTGTCCAAAGAAAGGTGAGAAATCACGAGTATAGGCGCGGATTCCCACACGTTCAGCTCTTGAAGTCGCTTTAGCTAAGGCTGGATAGTGAGGCAAGGCTGCTTCCTCCATTTGTTGGAGCAAGCTTTCATCCACTGTCAAGTCAAATCCCATGTCATTTTCATGGGTAGCACCTAAGGACAATTTCCCATCTGCAAAAGGAATCAAATCCCATTCCCCTTCTGGCATGACAACAGGGTATGATTCCATGTCTTGAGAAATCTGATAGTCTCGGAGTTGCCCCTTTTGAGGACGAACATCTACCTCATATCCTAAAGGCTCCAAAATGTCCTTCAACCAAGCTCCCGTCGCCAAAATAACCTGATCAAACACCTCTTCGCCAATCTGGTAGCCTGATGATAAAGGTGTCAGACTCACTTTTTCTTTGACCAGCTTGACTTGACTGGCTTCTAGCAAACGATTCACTAATAGTTGACCATCTACTCTCGCTCCACCAGAAGCATAGAGCAGGCGGTCAAATCCCTGCAAGCCAGGGAATAATTCATTAGCTGATGCTTGATCCAAAATAGCTAACTGGCCTATCAAGGGAGAATCTTCTCTGCGCTGGAGGGCTAGTTCATAGAGTTCTTCTAGCTTGGATTCGTCCTTTTTCAAGAGAAAAACTCCCGAGCGCTGGTAAAAGTCGTTTTTCTGACCAGACTTTTCTAAATCAGCCAACAAATCCACATAAAAGTCAGCCCCCAAGCGCGCCATCTTGTACCAGGCTTTATTACGGCGTTTGGAAAACCAAGGACTGATAATTCCTGCTGCTGCCTTGGTTGCCTGACCCTGACCATGGTCAAAAACGGTTACCTCTAGCTCACTTTCTTTAGATAGGTAGTGGGCAGCTGTCGCCCCTACAATCCCTGCTCCAATAATGGCAACTTTTTTCATTGTCTTCACCTTCTAACTAGATATGGTGGAAAGGATTGGTCGATGCTTGGCTAGGTATGATATCAATGGTCCAGCCTTTCTCTTCCTTCCATTGAGTAAGAAGTGCTGCGACTCTTTCCACAAAAAGCACTTCGATATAATGTCCAGGATCCAGTGCCAGCAAGCCATCCGACAGCATATCCTGAGCAGTGTGGTAGTAAATATCCCCAGTGATATAGACATCTGCCCCTTTTGCCAAAGCATCAGAGTAGAAAGACTGCCCACTGCCACCACAGATGGCCACTCTTGAAATAGGCTTCTGCAAATCACTCTCTTGATAATGCACCATTCGAAGACTATCTAGACCAAAGACTTGTTTGACATGCTGGGCCAATTCCCCAAATGTCTGAGTTTGAATATTTCCAATCCGACCAATTCCCCGTTCAGGACCTGTCTCCTGAAGATAAGTCGTCCCCTCAATGCCTAGCATCTGGCAAAACCAGTCATTTAGCCCGTTCTCAACAATATCAATATTGGTATGACTGACATAAACTGCGATATCATGCTTAATCAAATCAATGTAAATCTGATTTTGAGGACGACTAGCTACCAGATTCTTGATAGGACGAAAGATCGGTGCGTGCTTGACGATAATCAAATCCACCCCCTTTTCAATGGCCTCTGCCACCGTCTCTTCGCGTATATCAAGGGCAACCATGACCCTTTGGATATCCTTGTCCAAAGTGCCGATTTGCAGGCCACGACTGTCTCCCTCCATAGAAAATTCCTGAGGGCAAAAGGCTTCATAGCGTTTAATCACTTCACTTGCTAACATGGAGCACCTCCTTGATGGCTTGAATTTTATGAGCTAGAACTTGACGTTCCTCCAGATTTTTTTCTGGGATTTGGTCAAGAGCAAACTCTAACTTAGCTGCTTCTTTTTGCCACTTTTGTACAAAAACCGGACTAACTTCTTTGGACAAGAAAGGGCCAAAGCGAACATCACTGGTTGATAACTTCATTTGTCCCGCTTCCACCACTAGAATTTCATAAAACTTGCCAGCTTCTTCTAGGATGCTTTCTGCTACAATCTGAAATCCGTGCTCTTGTAACCAGATGCGCAAGTCGTCTTCACGATTATTGGGCTGGAGGATTAAACGTTCTACACTCGCAAGTTTATCCAATCCTTCTTCTAATATGGTCGCAATCAAACGCCCTCCCATACCAGCAATGGTGATAACCGACACTTGGTCTTCCTCTTCAAAGGCTGCCAAGCCATTGGCTAAACGGACTTGGATTTTCTCCTTTAAACCATGAGCTTCAACATTCTTGACCGCGGACTGGTAGGGTCCTTCCACAACCTCACCTGCAATAGCATGCTCTATATGGCCTTTCTCTACCAAATCGATCGGTAGATAAGCATGGTCACTTCCCACATCTAGTAAAACGGCCCCCTGTGGCACAAAGGAAGCTACCAATTCTAATCTCTTTGAAATCATCTTCTCTCACTTTCCAAAACTCTATTGCCTCTTATTATACCACATTTTAGCTAGCAATCTTGCCCTTAAAAAAGACCACAATCCACAGATTGCAGTCTTTCTTTATTTTCTGGCTTGGTAACGACTAGTTAGAATGAAAATTAAGGTAAATACCAGCATCATGGCCCCATAAACAGGTAGTGTATGTCCTGTTAAGGTCGAAATTTCAAGTAGCTTTTGAATCATTGGGAAGAGAGCTGTAGCTAGGAAACCTCCTACTGACCAAATAACCAAGAGTACACGCCAAAGGGTGAATGGCATGCAGGCTCTAAATACAGATAAGAAACCAATTGACCCCAAGAGATAATAGAGGAGGGTTGATATTTCTATCTCAGACCAACCTTGGCTCGCTCCAAATATTTTCACAAAAAGAACGCTAAACACGACCATGAGTGCACTTGGTAGAGCACGAAGCATGGATCTTCTGAGGAAGTTTGGCTCGACAGGTTTGATATTTCGCTCAAAAGTCAGAACGAATGGTGGGAAACCTTCCACGAACTGGTCGATCATGGTAATCTGAATCGGAATGAAAGGGAAAATCAAAATCCATTCAGACCGTCCCAGAAGAGCACTGGCAATACAGATAACTGCGAGCAAGAAGGAATAGATGGTCTTTATCAAGAAAATCGGTGCAATGTGGGCGATGTTATTGACCACACGACGACCTTCAAAGAGAATCTCAGGAACATCATTAAAGTCTGAGTTCAAAAGAACCAGATTGGCAATCTGACGAGTCGCCGGATCTCCCTCAGCCATCACGATCGAACAATCTGCCTCACGAAGAGCCAGGATATCATTGACACCATCCCCTGTCATAGCTGTTGTATGCCCTGCTTTTTTCAGAGTTTGGATGATGAGTTTCTTTTGATGAGGGGAAACACGACCAAAAATTGCTGTTTCCTCAGCTATGGCAATCAATTCCTCATCCGTGATTTTCGAACAATCTACATAGCTGTGATAGTCTGCAAAGCCAGCCTTCTGGGCAATGCTGGAAACCGTAACGGGATTGTCACCAGAGATAATCTTGAGTCCCACTTCCTGGGAACGAAGATAGTCTAGTGTCTCAGCTGCTCCTTCTCGAATGGGGTCCAAAATCTCCAGCAAGGCTAGAGCCTGGATATCAGATGGTTTCTGTGGTTTGTGATGGTCTAGTTCTTCCTGACTGAGGGCTAAGACCAAGACACGAGACCCTCTCTCCAAGGCCTCTCTAGCTTCTGGGACTTCAGAGTCCAACAACATCTCAGGCGCCCCTAAGAAAACCGTTCCTAGACCTTCCAATTCCATAGCACCCCACTTGCGGTCGCTTGAGAAGGGAAGATTCGAAAGCATGGGATAGGCTACCTGTCCTTGGAAACGCTGACGAATGGCTTGGGCTGTTGGATTTTTATCCTCACTATGAGCGATGTAGCTGGTTAGAATACTGGCAATAGCCTCGTCACCATAAGTTTCCGTCAGTGGAAGAACAGCCTCCACTTGCATCTTTCCTTGGGTTATGGTGCCCGTCTTGTCCAGACAGAGCATATCCACGCGCGCCAAGGTCTCAACAGAGTACATCTCTTGAACCAAGACCTTTTTCAAGCCCAGCTTAATCACTGCAGTCAAGAGAGAAGTAATGGTCAAAAGGGCGATTCCTTTGGGTAACATCCCTAAAAGGGCTGTTGACGAATTTACAACGGATGACTTGAGGGGTAGGCCTTTTAACATCAAGGCTTCTAGCAGGAGAGCTAGACCAAAGGGAATGATAATCTTCCCAGTAAAACCAGCTAACTTGTCCAGCGATTTCATGATACGGGAGTTGATCGGTTTTACTGTCTTAGCTTCAAGCATGAGTTTGGAAGCATAGTTGTCTGCCCCAACATGGTGAACTTGAGCCAAAACTGCGCCACTGGCTAGGAAACTCCCTGACAAGAGCAAGGCATCAACTTCCTTTTGCACCAAATCACTCTCCCCCGTCAACATGGCTTCATTGACTTCCGCAAAGCCTTCCAAAACCCGCGCATCACTAGGAATCTGCTCTCCCGCAGATAAACGAATGACATCTCCTAGAACCAATTCTTCAGGATTGAGAGCGACTTCTTGACCATCACGAATCGTTTTAACCTTTTCCTTAGTCATGAGATTGAGCTTGTCCACCATGTGTTTGGCTCGCAGCTCGGTCACAATCCCAGAAAAAGCGTTAAAGCAGATGACAGCAAAGAAGACCAGATTGCTCCAAGCCTGCACAAAGGCCAGCGCTAGGGAAATAACAAAGTTTAATGCGTTAAAAAGTGTAAAAACATTTCGTTTGATGATTTGCCAAGTACTGGTACTCGCTGATGCGGTAAAGTCATTGACCAAACCTTGAGCCTGTCTTTCCTTGACTTCTCTTTGGGTTAATCCCATTATCTTATTTTTATCCATAAATTCTATCATATCATTTTTTTTAAAAGAATTCTAATCCCATCTAAAACTGTTGGCTGATAACTGAAAAAGTTTGCCAGTAGTCTTTTGATAAGGTATAATAAAAGTAATACAATCGAAGGAGGTCTCATGTTTTATACTTATTTGCGTGGACTAGTCATGCTGATCTTGTGGTCCATCAATGGCAATGCCCACTATCACAATACTGATAAAATCCCTAATCGAGACGAAAACTATATCCTTGTCGCTCCTCATCGTACTTGGTGGGATCCTGTATATATGGCCTTTGCGACCAAGCCAAAACAGTTCATCTTTATGGCCAAAAAAGAGCTTTTTAGCAACCGCATCTTTGGCTGGTGGATCCGTATGTGTGGCGCCTTTCCTATCGACCGAGAAAATCCTAGCGCTTCTGCCATCAAGTTTCCTATCAATGTCCTCAAAAAAAGCGACCGTTCTCTCATCATGTTCCCAAGTGGGAGCCGCCACTCAAACGATGTCAAGGGTGGCGTAGCCTTGATTGCCAAAATGGCCAAGGTCCGTATCATGCCTGTCACCTACACCGGTCCCATGACCTTGAAAGGCTTGGTTAGCCGTGAGCGCGTCGATATGAACTTTGGAAATCCAATCGATATCTCAGACATCAAGAAAATGAATGATGAAGGAATCGAAATGGTTGCAGATCGTATCCAAGCAGAATTCCAACGTTTGGATGAAGAAACCAAACAATGGCACAACGATAAAAAACCAAACCCACTATGGTGGTTTGTCCGCATCCCTGCCCTTATCCTTGCAGTGCTTGTTGGTATCCTAACGATTATCTTTACCTTCATCGCAAGCTTTATCTGGAATCCAGATAAGAAGAGAGAGGCTCTTGGTTAAGACAATGAGAACCGCTGGACAAAAACTCGATTTTAAGAGAAAATCCAGCAAGCCTTTCCATCAAAAATGCATAGTATCAATGTTTTTGGACACTTGATGCTATGCATTTCTTATGATCTTTATCCCTGTATAACCAGAAGAAAACTCTACATTCTATACAGAAATTTTTTGACGAATTACTTTGATTTTGATATTATATTATTAAAAAAGGAGGGATTTTTATAATGAATCATAAACATTCTTTATTTGGGAAGTGCAAGTCTGTTTTATTGACGGTTGCTCTAGCGTCTGCCTTTACAGCAGTGGGGCAAGTTGATGCTGATGAGGTAAAAAATCCAAGTCAAGTTGCTAATGATCTTGCTCAAGTGGGTTCAAATGAACTTTCCACTAAAACTACTCAAACTAATCAACAAATTTCCGAAACAGTTAAGGAGATTCAAGATAAAGTTAATGTCTCTGTAGTACCACTTAATAAAGCTCAACCTGGTGATATAGTTAAAGTAACTACTACTTCAACGGACGCCAAGGTAGATACTAAAGAAAACACAGCTGGTACAGAAGCAACTGCCAAAGCAGAGACTTCTGTAAGTGTTGAAACAACTCATTTAGCTGCTAAGGGAACTGCCGTTGGAGAAAAGACACCTGTTACAACAACAAAGACTGTTACAGATCACGTTAATACAGATGACTATGTAGCTAATGTTACTCAAACTATCAAGAAAACTACATTTGAAAAAGTTTTGAAAGAAGCAGATGTAATAATTACTAAACAAGCGGCTGGTTCTGCAGATATCGTCTTTACTATTGATAAGTCAGGTTCAATGGATTCTTCTATTCAAAATGTTGTACAGAATATCGAGAACTTTGTCCGTGATTTGGCTAATAAAAAAGTTGATGCTCGTCTTGGCTTAATCGCGTATGAGGCTGCTGACAATGTTCAATATTTCGATTTTAATGGATCTAAATTCACTAAGAATGTAGAGGAGTATATTAAGGCGCTTAGATCTATTCGAACATACGGCGGAACAGAAGAGCCTACAGTCCCTCTACATCATATTGCAACCTCAAAAGATTATGATTGGTCTACAGCTTCTAATAATCGTCGTTTTGCATTCTTAATTACTGATGAAAGTATTGATTTCCGTACTCCAGGCATTCCAACAGTAGAAGAGACTCTGAAAGCTCTTAAAGCAGCAGATATTTCTCTATCAGTTGTAGGGATGAGATACGAAGAATCGACCTTCAAACCTTTAGTTGAGGGGACAAAAGGGCTTTATCTTAATATTAATCAAGAATTTTCTAGTCTTTTAAATCGTGATTTTACAAATCATGTTGTTAAGACTGTCCAAGAAGGACGTGTTTACCGCATCGTAACAGAGAAATATGACTTCTTAACAGAGGCGCATGTCGTACTTAAACCAAAACCTATCGGAAGCACAAAGGCAGTTTATCATACTTCTGCACTTTCTAATAAGGTATCTGAATTACCCAAAACTGGTGAAAAGGCATCTTCTAATTTATCCGTACTTGGAGTTGCCTTAATTGCAGTAGCCTCTAGTCTGACTGTTGGTGTTAAGAAAAAAGATTAAAGAGATTCTTTTCATATAGAAGGTAGAGGAAAGGAGTTTTGCACCATTTAGATTCTTTACCAACTATAATAAGAGAAAAATAGTTAACAATGAGAGAGGGCCTCTTGGTCCTCTCTTTTAATATATTCAGAGCAAATTTCATATCCTACTCTATCATCTCAAAAAGATTTTGTCCCTCTTTCTTTAGAAATAAAGGAGTATTCTCTTTTATCAAATAAATTCATGATGAAAATATCAGTCTTCAAAAATACATATTCCTAGTGTTAGTAATATGAAAACGATTGAGATTAAAGTGTGTGATTTTCTACAAATATCTATCATTTCATCAATCCTATGATATTCTTAATAAGTCTCGTCTGCTCCTTATAGAACTTGTATTTTTCTGCATTCAAAGAAACTCTAAAATCATAAAAACGCATAATATAAGAAATTCAAAGAGTTCAATATTATGCGTTTTATTATGGAAAGTTTTACTGGATTTTCTCCTCAAATTTAATTTTTACCTTGTCTCTTCTCTTACTTTATTCAATCTCCCATTTCTTTGCCAACCAGCTGGAAAAGGCCAGAAATCGCTCAGCCACTTGCTCATGATGTCCATGAGGATCAAAGACAAACTGACCAGTCGGATAGTGTTTCTGAAGACTGGTATGGATCTGCTCAGCATAGGCTGGTGCTTGAGCCAAGCGATTGGTATGATGGGTTCCTTCTGTTTGACCATTTTGTAAATACAGCAAGCAGTCCAAATTTTTCACTTTTTCTTCCTTGCAGTAAGTTGTAAATTCAGGATACCAAAAGGATCCGCAGATGGAGAAAACACAGGAGACCTTGTCAAAGCTGAAAAGACTGTAGACGGCCGCCAAACCACCTAGTGAGTACCCTCCATAGGCAAGGCGATTTTTGTCCAGTCTATAAAGCGACTGCAACTTTTCTAAAAGACTACCAAATAAATGACCATGATAGACGTTGGCCTGACCGCCAAAAATCTGGAGCTCCATCTCTCAGAGCAGATGCCTTCCAGGGAGTGTAATCGTCTAGGCGATTTTTAGAAGTCAAACCCACTAAAATCACAGATTCGGAAAGAGATGATAGGAAATCCAAGCTTCCATCATTTAAGAGAATAGCTGGATAGGTTTGATTAGGATCATAGGTCGAAGGAAGGCTGATTTTGACTTGGATTCCTTCCCAATCAAACTCATTATTTATTGATAAAGTCATTGATTTTCTCAAGGGAATCAATCACTGCTGGACCATAGTCCATCAACTCATCGTAAGAGATGGTCATGATTTTTTGATTCTTAATTGCAGGAACGTTTTCCAATACCTCATTTGCCTTCATCAACTCTACAGCGTTGGCATCCAATTTTTTATTGCGGTCGCTGGTCACATAGATAATCAACTCAGGATCCATTGACACGAGATTTTCCAAGGTCAAGCCTGATGTTCCCGTTGCAACGTTGGTATAACCAAGTTGATTCAACAAGCTTTCTTGCAAAGCAGACTTGTATGCACCAAAGGTTTCATCATTATAAGCAACCATTATCAAAGCCTTTTTCTTTTCACCTTGGCTTGCTGGGTTTGCTTTCTTAACAGCATCAATTTTAGCTTGTAATTGAGCTGCATATTCATTGGCCTTGTCCTGGACATTAAAAATCATTCCAAGATTTTTGACATCTTCTACAATATTCCCCAAATCTTGCTGAATCGTTGAGAGAGAAGCTTTTTGCGTATAGACTGGGATTTTGTTTTCATTCCAAGTGCTAACTGTTCCCAAGGATTTTTCAGAAAACATCATGTTTCGACCCATCACAGCATCTGGCTCATATGAAAGGACTGTCTCTTGTGAGACTGTTTTTTTATCCCCAATTTGAGGAATCGTCGCAATCGCGTCTTTGTATTTACCTGTTACAGCATTGTCCGGGTTAAGCATGCCAGCAATTTTATCCTTCAAGCCTAACTCCAATAAGATTTCAGTGGTTGAAAGATTGTTGGTGATAACTTTTTCAGGTGCCTTGTCAAAGACTTGTTCGACTTCATTTCCCTTAGCATCATAGGTCTTGACCGTTAACGGATAAGTCGTCTCTGCGCTTGCCTTTTGACTTGTTTCTGTGCTAGATTGTGTGGTTGTTTTTTCTGTAGTAGTATTGCCACAAGCTGCCATGGTTAAGGTAGCTACTGTCACGAGTAAAATGCTTAGTGTTTTTTTCATCTTGTTTTCCTTTTCATTTTTATAAATAGTGAATCATGGCTTGCTGATCCTCAGTCCAAGTCACCTGACTTTGAACTCCATATACAGTTTGCAATGACTCAGGGGTGATGGTCTCCTTTGGAGTCCCTTGGTAAAGGATTTCTCCCTCTTTCATCAGATAGAGATAATCCGAATAGCGACAAGCAAGTTGAATATCATGTAGGACAGCTAAAACATTGACCTTGAGATTCTTCACAATGGCCAACAAGTCTAGCTGATACTTGATATCCAGGTGATTGGTTGGTTCGTCCAGGAGCAAGAGAGTCGGTTCTTGCGCCAAGGCGCGGGCTAATAAGACTCGTTGTTTCTCCCCCCCTGACAGAGACGAATAGAGACGAGTTTTCTTCTCAAGCATATCTACCTTGACGAGAGCATCTTGAACGAGGACATAATCCCTTTCCTTTTCCTTCTGTAAAAAAGAGAGGTGGGGAGTTCTTCCCAGCAAGACGATTTCCTCAACTGTACAATCAAACTGCAGTTGGTTAAACTGGGTTACAACTGCCATTTGCTTGGCTGTTTCTTTGAGTGACCAATGCTCCAGTGGCTTTCCATCTAGTCTTATCAAGCCTTTGTCTACCTTTTCCTGACGATAGAGGAGTTTAAGCAGGCTGGTTTTTCCACTTCCATTTGGCCCTAATATCGTATGAAATTGATGCCCCTCAACCTTTAGAGAAACTCCTTTGAGGATTTTTTTCTCTCCTAGTCCAAAATGGATATCCTGACAAATCAAGTCCATATCAGGCCCTCACCTCCCTTCGCCTTCCTCCAACAATGTAGATAAAGAAGGGAGCACCTACTAAGGCTGTAAAAATACCAATAGGCAACTCTGCGTTTGGAATGGTGATACGAGAGAGTACATCTGCCCAGATGACAAAGAGGGCACCCAGTATGGTCGCAACAGGAAAAAGTCTCCTGTAATTCGTTCCTACTAACCCTCGAGCTAAGTGAGGAGTAATGAGACCAACAAATCCAATAATCCCACAAGTCGCCACCAAGACAGCTGTCAGCACAGCCACCACGGTCACGTAAAGATACCAATAGAAGCGTAAGGGAATTCCCAAAGTTAAAGCAGCCTCATCTCCCATCATCATCGCATTGAAAACACGATACTGGGTAGCGAAAAATAGAAAGGCCAATCCTACTACTATAGTTGGCAGGACTAAGTCAGACCAGGTAGTCCCGGCAAGCGAGCCCATAGTCCAAAACTTAATGGTCATCACACTGTCCGCATTAGCGCCGACTGAAATAATAAAGTTTGAAAAAGCTAAAAAGAGAGCATTGACCACCGTTCCTGATAAGATCAGACTGGAAGTCGTCATCCTTCCCTGCATAGAGGCAATGATGAGGACAGCGATTGTTGCCAAAATAGCTCCAAGGAAAGCTCCAAGGCTAATCACCAATTTTAAACCAAGAATGATGCTCAAAGTTGCCCCTAGAGTTGCACCCGCAGAAATTCCTAAGACATAAGGCTCTGCGATGGGATTGTTAACTGTAGACTGCATCACGCTACCACACATAGAAAGTCCAGCCCCTACTATCAGACCTAACAATACTCGGGGGAATCTCATGTTCCATACAATGGCAAGAGTGGACTTGGAAACCTCTCCTATCTCAAGAGGAAATCCCAATCTGCTCAAAATGATCCGATAGGTATCTCCTAGATCAATCGCAACAGACCCCATAGAAACAGCTAGAAAGAGGGAAATTCCTAAAACGCTTAGCAAAATAACCAAAAACAACACAAATTGCAAATCTTGTCGGCTTCCAGAAAGTTTGGAAAGCATGAAAACCTCCTTAGACAAAATTAAAAATTTAGAAAATTCTCATGAAAAGTATACCATATTTTCAACAATGGAACAAGATGAGAAAAATAAATATAGTTGGTCTTACAGTGCTAATAATCGTAACCGAAGATTATACTTGGGTATATCGAGGTAAAGTGACAACATAAAAAGCCCTCTAAAATTAGAGAGCTGATTTGAGCCCGGGCTAAAATCCTAGTGAAACAAAAAAATCTACACGATCAGAAAAGTCTCTATCGTGCCATTTTCATACATGATGTATAGTCCAAGTAGAATGAATACTATGGGCACAATGATTCGCTCGTATTTTTCAATTGTCTCGAATATTAACGGAATAGAGGATAACATCCGACTAATCTCGCAAAAGATAATTATGCCGATTACAAACACAAGCAACGCCACGAGGGTCTGTGACCAATCTAACGAAGCAAAATAAGGTATATAGATACCTAAATTATCTCCGCCAGACGCAATTGTCAGCAATGTAACTGTCCAAAACAGTTGATTTGCCTTGCTTTGTTCTAATCTTTCAATAATTTCTTCCTCTTCTTCCTCACCTTCTCCAACAATTGCAAAGCGAATCCCTAAATAGATAGGGATTAAACCAAGCAATCCAACCATCCATGCTTCAGGCACGAAATTAACGACATAAGCAGCAACTAAACTCGCCCCTACAAGTAAGCCTGTTCCTAGATATTGCCCCGCATAAATATGCCATTTCTGTTTATTCTGTGATAGCTGTGCAAATAAAATAATTAAAATAATTAAATAATCGATACTGGTGGAAATATAAACACCAATAGCAGATATGATTGTCTGTCCCATAAAAACCTCCTGTATTAGTTAGTAATAAATCATCAGATTTTAGGAGAGCACAGACACATTAATTTAGCTATCGCTAGTGGGTAATGTCGAACGTAGGAAAGCATTTTACTCCTCCTCAAAATGTAGTTACAAAGTAATTTCTAACTGAAATTCGGTGACTACTTCCATGTAAAGTATAACATACTATACTTTACTTCGTAAAGTGTGGGCTCTCCGAGGGGGCTTGCAGACAGCTACTCGACTTTTCAAGCCGAGTAGCTGATACCATTTGAGGTTTTTGTAATCTCCAAAATTGTGACCGATAAAACTTAGCAAGGCCTGCTGCAACGATATTCTGTTTTTGTAATCTCCAAAATTGTGACCGATAAAACAGGTCGGAGCTGCAACTGAAACTGAGTTGAGTTTTTGTAATCTCCAAAATTGTGACCGATAAAACCCTGCTCCAGAGTTAGCAGATGCCATGCTAGGTTTTTGTAATCTCCAAAATTGTGACCGATAAAACCTTCGCTCTCTGCCTCCCAACCTCCAAGTTGTTTTTGTAATCTCCAAAATTGTGACCGATAAAACCTCAAATCAAGCCCTCTGAAATCAGAGAGCTTGATTTGAGCTCGGGCTAAAATCCTAGTGAAAAAGATGAAACTCCTTGTGTTCATCGAAGACTGTGTCGTTTCTCTATTTTCATACGTTTTTTTAACGCCCTTAGCATCATAATTCTTGCTGGATAAAACGTTTATAGACTAGACGACAAGCCGAAGATTGTACAAAATTTTTAGTAAAACAAAAAAATCTCCCCGAAGGGAGATAATCTGGTTTATTTTACCTTACAGTGCTAGGAACCGCAACCGAAGATTATACTTGAGTATATCGAGGTAAGGTGACAACGCAATGTAAGTGAAAAATAAAGCAGATTAACGACGAAGTCCTAGAGAGTTGATCAACTCACGGTAACGGTTAACGTCGTTTTTACGCAAGTATGCAAGCAAGTTACGACGGCGACCGATTTTCTTCATCAATCCACGGTAAGTAGCGTGGTCTTTTTTGTGTTGTTTGATGTGTTCGTTAAGGTGGTTGATTTCCCAAGTAAGGACAGCAACTTGAACCTCTACTGAACCTGTATCACCTTCGTGACGTGCATATTGTGCGATGATTTCATTTTTTTTCTCTTTTGAGATTGCCATGATGTTTCTCCTTTTTATTTGGCTTCATCCGAGTGACAGGTTGGCATGCCTGTAACCAAGAAGAAGTTATTTGTCTTTACGACAGTTCTTATTCTACCAAGAAGCAGGGACTTTGTCAACTGATTTACTGTTTAAAAGTTTGAATTACTCTACTGATTTCAGGGCTTCAAGCATATCCACTTTTCTCAAGTGGCGATTGACAAAGAGACCTAGTAAAGTCAAAATCACAGTCACTGCGACGATTGGAAGAGCATAGACTTCCCAGCTGACTTGTGGATAAAAGAGTATGGCGGCTGGTGAAATCATTTGAATCAAAAATTGATGTAAATAGTGGCCAGCTACCAAACCGAGAGCAATCCCCACAAGGGACAACACCATGGTCTCGCGGTAGATATAGAGGGTCACTTCTTTATTATGGAAACCGAGAACCTTGATAGTCGAAAGTTCACGAATACGTTCTGCCACATTGATGTTAGTGAGATTGTAAAGAATGACAATGGCTAGTAAAACGGAAACAAGGACAAGGATTGCCATGGTTTTATTGAGCGAACTAGCTACAGATTCAAAGAGATGGATGGCCGTCGCATTTTGGACGACCCCAGAAACAGCAGCTTTTTCCATGAAAGTAGCCGCTTCTTTCTCCGTATTGGAAGGTGTTGGCTCTTTTAATTTTACTAGGTAGGTATTGTCTTGCGGACTGGTGCCGTAGATTTGTTCATAAGTCGCTCGGTTGAGATAAACGAAGTGTCCAACATAGTTTTCAGAAATAGCTGCGACCTTGATTTCCTTCCCGTCAAGCTCCAGCTTATCCCCAACCGTAACCCCTGCTAGTTGGGCTAGTTTTTGACTCACGACCGTTCCATCAGTGACCTGCAACTCTCGCCCATTTTCCTCTAATGTGATAAAAGGCTTAAAGTCTTCTCCACTAGTAACCATCATGGTAATCGTTTGAAGTCCCGCTTTTCCTTTGAAATCTTTTTCAATGGATTTTGAGTAAATCTTTTGATAAGCATGGATAGGTTCAGCTTGTAAGCTACTCTCTAGATCTGCTTTTTCTTGCTCCGTCGCACTGCTCTTTTCCGCTACAATCATCTGGTATTGCTGGATTTGTTCAAATTGACGCTCGGAAACTCCTCCCACAGAAGACTGAATACCAAGACCTGCAAATAGGAGAGCAACCGAACCCGCAACTCCAAAAATGGTCATCAACATCCGTTGCTTATAACGGAAAATATTTCGCGCCGTAACCTTATGAGTGAAGCTCAAACGACTCCATATAAAGCTCAGGCGTTCCAGCAAAATCTTTGATCCCTTAACGGGAGGTTTGGGAAGCAAAAGTTGGGCTGCTTCATCGTGCAATTCCCTCCACGCCACCAGATAAGCCGGCAAGACACTGGATACCCAACTTAAAGCTAGGGCAATAAGACTATAAGACCAGTAAAAATACTCCTGACTTTTACCAACGACCATTCCAGTTGTTATAACATCCGAAATCACTCCTGCAAGGAGATAATGTCCAAGAAGTGTTCCTATAATGGTTCCCACAGTTCCTGCAAGAAAACCATAGAGGACAAACTTGGCAACAATATCTTGATTCCGGTAACCCAAGGCCTTGAAAATACCAGCATTGGTGCGCTCCTCATCTACAAAGCGAGTCATCGTTGTAAAGGTCACCATTGCAGCGACCATATAAAGCACAACGGGGAAGATATTCCCGACTGAACGAATGCTTGACGATGCATTGCTGTACATGAGGTAGCCTTGACCACCTGGCATGGTTTGGCGATTGTATACGTGGTATTTCGGCTCTGCCAGTTCATCAAGCTCTTTCTGACGCTGTTCAAGCTTCTCTTTTTCCTTAGTTAGATCACTCTCTGTCTGAGCCAGTTTTTCTTTTTTTGTCGCCAGTTCTTCCTTAGCTTTTGTCAGCTGTCCCTCGATTTGACTCTTTTGCGGTTCTGGTAAAGTAGGCACTTGTTCTTCTTGCGTTTTCAAGCGATTTTCAGCCTGCTCTAGCTGACTCTTGCCTTTTTGAAGGTTACTTTCAGCAGTTTGGAGCTGTTCTTTGCCCTCTTCTAGGCTCTTTTGCCCATTTGCTTTGATAGTTGCCAATCTTTTTTGACCATTATCGGCAAGTAAGTCTTGCAACTCTTCCTGGTGTTGGGTTCGTTTGGTCTTATAGTCTGATGAAAAAGCATCCAGATTTTTTAAATCGTCATAGCGCACACGCGCAATACTATAAACATCTGAATCAAACTGACTAGGTAAAATTACTCCATAGCCAGCCAAGCTTCCATTTCCACTACTAGCACTTCCTAAATCATCTTTAGAAAGAATCTCACCCGACTGAACAAATCCAGTAATTGTGAAAGTTTGGGATTTTAGAACGGACTTTTCTTCTTTCTTGCTAAAGGCGATAGTCTGCCCAATCTGATAGCGGTCTTTCCAGAAATCAGCCAAGGCAATTTCCCCATCAACCTCTGGCAATCGACCTTCTGTCACTTGAAAGGTTGAAATGCTCTCTGGTTTGGAATAAAGTCGAACCGCTTCTTCACTATTTTCAACTGTTAGGTCTGCCATATAGCCAAACTCAACACTTGCTCTTTGAAGTGTCTTTAGTTCGTCTTGGTCTTCTTTGTCCAAGCCATAATCAGCTATCACGGCAAAATCCAGAGTATTGGCTTTACGGAGATAATCTTCTGCTGTACGTTCCATATTTGGACTGGCCACTTTGAGGCCAACTAGAGCTAAAGAACCCAGCATCATCAAGGTTAAGATAGAAACAAAGCGTCCCTTTGAAGTCGTCACTGACTGGAGCAAGTCTTTTCGGTATGTTTTTTTCATGCTAATACTCCAATGTATCAATATCCTGTGGATGCTCATTGATTGTTACGCTCTTAACCGTAGCATCACGCATATGAATCACCCGATCTGCAATAGGAGCTAGCGCGCTATTGTGGGTCACGATAATCACTGTTGCCTCCTTTTGACGAGACATGTCTTGGAGAATCTTCAAGACTTGCTTCCCCGTCTGATAATCCAAGGCACCTGTCGGCTCATCACAGAGAAGAATTTTAGGATTTTTGGCTACTGCGCGTGCGATGGAAACTCGTTGTTGCTCCCCTCCAGAAAGCTGGGCTGGAAAGTTATTGAGGCGATGATCTAGTCCCACATCTTTGAGCACCTCCTCTGGATCCAAGGCATCCGCTACAATTTCTGAGGCCAACTCCACGTTTTCCTTGGCTGTCAGATTGGAGACTAGATTGTAAAACTGAAAAACAAAGCCCACATCATCTCGACGATAGTTTGTTCGTTGGTGGGAATTGTAGTCGGCGATATTGGCACCATCAATCCAAATCTCCCCCTCATCATTGGTATCCATTCCCCCAAGGAGGTTAAGAACCGTTGACTTTCCAGCACCAGAAGCACCAAGAATAATAACCAGCTCTCCCTTTTCAATCTCAAAATTCACATCACTATTGGCCACAATCTCCGTATCCCCAACTCGGTAACGCTTGTAGCTGTGTTTCAATTCAATGTAAGCCATATCGTTTATCTCCTTTTCAAAACTCGTTTTCTTAAATGAACAAGGTGTTGATTCCAAATCACAGATATTATATAATGAGCTTAGATAAAAATCAATAATCAAAAATCAACAAAGTGTTGATTTAAGCAAAAAGGAAGAAAAATGGCCCAGAAACGAAAAACTACTACTAAAGAAGACATCAAAGAAGCCTTAATCCAGCTGCTATCAGAGGAAAGATTTGATAATATCTCTATCAGTAAGCTCTGTAAACGGGCAGGGATTAATCGCGGCACCTTCTACCTCCACTACCAAGATAAGTATCAGATGGTTGATAGTCTCAAAAGCGAAATTATTTCCCAACTTTCTAGTTATAGCTTGTTTGAAGCGGAGAACGAATATCCCCAAAAGTTAATGATAGCAAAATTTCATATACTGCGTGCTAATGAGCGTCTTATCAACGCCCTGACCAAAAGCCATTATATTGACTTTCGAGAGGCTATTCGGGAGTACATAACCACTATTATTCTGAGTGACAAGCAAGAGACTGCTACCCAGCGTTTTTTAGAGGAGAACTTTCACATCCCTCAGAAATACGCCTTGGAAATCTTCCTATCTAGCGTTGAGGGAATTATTTCTCTTTGGATTGCTGGGGGAGCTCAAGAAGAACCAGAAGAAATCACTGATATAATTTTATCAACCTATAACTACGAACACTGGAGCTACGAATTAAAAGAAACTTAATTCATCCAACCTGCTACAGCATAAACTGTTTCCTCTCATTTTATACTTTTTCAATTAGCTAAGTTGCCTTTATTTTTAACTTAGATACAAAAAAGCCTAGGAATCCTAAGCTTTCTGTTTATAGATTATTTTCCAAGGTAGTATTCAGAAACCACGTTCAATTTTTCGTCAAATTCGAATACCAATGGTGGGAAGTTAGGGATTTCCACGTCCATAATTTCGTCGTCTGACAAGCGTTTGATGTGCTTTACAAGGGCACGGATTGAGTTACCGTGAGCTCCTACGAATACGTTTTTACCATCTTTAAGTGCTGGAGCGATTTTGTCTTCCCAGAATGGAAGGGCACGTTCCAAAGTCACTTTCAAGTTTTCAGCATCTGGGATAACTGAGTCGTCAAGTGAAGCGTAACGACGGTCAGTGTGAGCTGAGTGCTCATCATCACGATCCATAAATCAAATTTCATTTCAGATTCTAGATTAATTTACTGTCTAACCCCAGAAAGCATCTTCTACTGCTTGATCTGATGAAAAGAGCCAAACTTCCTTGATTTTTCCTTCTTCCATGCGGAAAAGATCAATACCGTTCATGTTGAGTTCCTCGCCGTCTGGGCGAGTTCCGACAAAGGTCACATTGGCTGCTACAAGGTCAATATTTTCAGACA
The DNA here is from genome assembly GCF_001578705.1 of Streptococcus oralis. GTDB lineage: Bacteria > Bacillota > Bacilli > Lactobacillales > Streptococcaceae > Streptococcus > Streptococcus oralis_J. The sequence goes on from NZ_KQ969037.1 coordinate 790,471, forward strand.
CCCAGTTAGTCAATACTTTGAAGGTACCGTTTGTTTTTTCTGAAAATTGAGCCAAGTGTGCTCCAAGTGCTTCTTTTCCAACAACTGTACCGGAATTACTATGCTGACCTGGCTGGTGCCAGATGATATCATCTGCCATAGTCTCAAAAACAGCTGGAAAATCACCTGTTATAAGACCACTGTTATATGCATTAAAAATTTCTAAATTTACTGACATGAGTTACTCCTCGTTTCTTTTATTTATGATATAATTTTATCACTTACTAAAAAAAAAGACAAGTAGGCACTTTATTGTTATCTAGTATCAAATACGATACTATTATTGTCAAATAAGAGAATAATTTTAAAAAATTTGGAGGAATTATGGTAACCAAAGTCAGTGAATACGGAATTTGTCCTTTTGCCACGACACAGCGTGTACTAACAGGCAAATGGGCTCTAGTCATCATCTATCAACTCAGTACGGGAACTAAGCGGTTTAATGAACTACAACGGCTGATTCCTGGCATTACCCAAACCATTCTAACACGACACCTCAGACAGCTCGAAAAGGATAAAATCGTGGAGCGTAAAGTCTATGCTGAAGTTCCCCCACGGGTCGAATACAGTCTAACTGAAATGGGTAGAAAATTTCAAGGTGTCCTAGATGCCATTGAAAGTTGGGGACTGGAGTATATCGAAATTCTAAACTAATTATCTCCTCGGTTCATCTCACCTTACAAAGTGAGACGAACCAAGAGTCACTTCTCAAAAAAAAGGCGGAATAAATCCCGCCTTTTATCTTTTATAATTATTTTCCAAGGTAGTATTCAGAAACTACGTTCAATTTTTCATCAAATTCGAATACCAATGGTGGGAAGTTAGGGATTTCCACGTCCATGATTTCGTCGTCTGACAAGCGTTTGATGTGTTTTACAAGGGCACGGATTGAGTTACCGTGAGCTCCTACGAATACGTTTTTACCATCTTTAAGTGCTGGAGCGATTTTGTCTTCCCAGAATGGAAGGGCACGTTCCAAAGTCACTTTCAAGTTTTCAGCATCTGGAATGACTGAGTCGTCAAGTGAAGCGTAACGACGGTCAGTATGAGCTGAGTATTCATCATCACGAGGCATTGCAGGAGGCAATATATCGTATGAACGACGCCAGATGTGAACTTGCTCATCACCAAATTGTTCAGCAGCTTCAGCTTTGTTTTTACCAGTCAAACCACCGTAGTGACGTTCGTTCAAGCGCCATGATTTTTCAACTGGAACCCACAATTGGTCAGCAGCTTCAAGAGCCAAATTTGTTGTTTTGATCGCACGTTTCAATACTGAAGTGTAAGCTTGGTCAAATTCGATACCAGCTTCTTTGATCAATTTACCAGCGTCAATCGCTTGTTGTGTACCTTTTTCAGACAAATCAACATCAGCCCAACCAGTGAAAAGGTTAGCTTTGTTCCATTCAGACTCACCGTGGCGAGCAAAAACCAATTTTACCATTAGATGGATTCTCCTTTAATTTTTCGAGGTTGCCCTCGTTTATCTATTCTATTTTACACAATTTTTCACAAAAAAGCTAGTTAAAATCAACGAAAAAGAGAAGGGCTCTCTGACTCTTCCTCCTAAAATATCTCTTATCCTTCAATTTTGAACTGTTTCAAACTTGACAGGTACAAAGCTCCTCCGATGACAAGGACGATTCCACCAATCCATCCAAGCAAAGGAATCAAGCCAACTACAGATCCAACAATAAATAGAATGGATGGCGCTAATGAAATACGATTATCGTCCTTATAATAGACAAGCGAGAGGATTCCAAGAATAAGGGTTGCAATTTTCACTAAAGAAAACACAATGAAAATAACGCCTAATACAAATCCTACAACATCTTCATCTCGAGAAATAGTTATAAGAACAAGCATAAAAATAGGTGATAAAGCTAAAAAAGCTCCTGCAATAACACCAATAAAGCCATCTACTTGCGCTAGTGTTTTTGTCTTCATAAATATCTCCTTTTATGTTAATAAGGTATATTATACCATATTTTTACCAAAGTTTTTTATTTTTTAAAAAAATACAGGAGAACCTCCTGTATTTTTGGTAAATTATTTCGCTTCAAATCCTTCGGCAACTGCATCCGCAAAGTTTTCTTCTACGATGCTTGCACAGTGGTCACAGATAACTGCGTGGTAACTGCGTTCTGCCGTTGTTGGATCGATACGACGGCAACGGTCACAAACCTCACCAGCCGCACGGTCAACTGTGAAAGCCACATCCTCAAAGTTAACTGCACTCTCTGGAGCTGCACCATCTGCGATGGTTAATTCTGACACGATCAAAAGTTGGGCTACATTGCTGTTTACTGCTTCGAGCAAAGTTTTCACCACTTCATTTGGATAGACCGTCAAATGTGCTTCGAGTGATTTACCGATTACTTTTGCATTACGAGCTTCTTCTAAGGCTTTTTGAGCTTGTCCACGGAAGTCCATGAAGGCAGCCCATGTATCCAAGATTTCTTCTTGGTTCGCAAAAGTTTCCGCTTCTGGTAATTCTGACAATTGAACGAAGTCTTCAGCTTCAAACTCAAGATATGACCAGATTTCTTCCGCTGTGTGAGGAAGGATTGGTGTCAAGAGTTTCGTGATTTTCACAAGGATGTCATAAAAGACAGTCTGCATTTGACGACGTTCCAGTGATTTAGCACCCTCGATGTAGACAACATCTTTGGCGAAGTCAAGGTAGAAGGCTGACAAGTCAACGTTGATAAAGTTCACCAAGGCCTTGTAGATTGTCAAGAATTCAAAGTCCGCATAAGCATCACGAATGGTCTTAACAAGTTGGTTAAAGCGGATGGTCATATACTTATCAACAGATCGAAGTTCTTCATAAGTTACGACATCCACAGCTGGATTAAAGTCAGAGGTATTGGCAATCAAGAAACGAAGGGTGTTACGAATCTTACGGTAAGTTTCAGAGACTTGGCTCAAGATGTCCATAGAGATACGCACGTCGTTACTTGAGTCTACACTGGTTACCCAGAGACGCAAGATTTCCGCACCAAATTGTTTTTCAACATCGCTTGGCGCAATCGTATTTCCAAGAGATTTAGACATCTTCTCACCTTTACCGTCAAGGGCAAAACCTTGTGACAAGATTTGTTTGTAAGGAGCCACGCCATGGTTGGCAACAGATGTGATAAGAGATGAGTTGAACCAACCACGGTACTGGTCAGAACCTTCCAGATAGAGGTCAGCTGGATATTTGAGTTCTGGACGGTTTACTACAACTCCATTCCATGAAGAACCGGAGTCGAACCATACGTCCATGATATCTGTTTCTTTCTTGAATTCGCCATTTGGTGAACCTGGATGGGTAAATCCTTCTGGCAAGAGGTCTTTAGCATCACGTTCCCACCATGCAATAGAACCGTGCTCTTCAAAGAGTTGAGCCACATGCTCGATAGTTTCAGCTGTCATAATTGGTGTTCCGTCTTCAGCGTAGAAGATAGGAAGAGGAACTCCCCAAGCACGTTGACGAGAGATAACCCAGTCACCACGGTCACGGATCATGTTGTAAAGACGCACTTTACCCCATTCTGAATGGAACTTCACTTTTTCAATTTCATCCAAGATTTCTTGGCGGAATTTTGATACAGAAGCAAACCATTGTGGCACTGCACGCCAGATGATTGGTTTCTTGGTACGCCAGTCAAATGGATATGAGTGAGAGATTTCTTCTTGAGCAAGGAGAAGATTACCAAGTTTTTCGATAACAGTTGGAACTACCTTGTCATAGAATTGACCCGCAAAATCAGGACCAGCATTTTCCATCATGATCCCACGTTCATCAACCGTTACAGCAACTTCAAGACCGTTGGCAACACCGACATTGTAGTCGTCCTCACCAAAACCAGGGGCTGTATGGACGATACCAGTACCTGAGTCAGTCGTAACGTGGTCACCAAGGATTACCAGCTCATCTACAGCTGTATCCCATGGGTGTTCTGTTACGATGTGGTTCAATTCTTGACCACGGTAAGTTGCCAAAACTTGAACATCAACCCAGCCAAATTTCTCAGACAAGCTAGTCAATAATTCTGCAGCAACCACAAACTTACGAGCTTCACCAGCAGGTTGTACCAATACATAATCAATATCTGCTCCAACTGTCAAACCACGAGAAGCTGTAATGGTAAATGGGGTTGTTGTCCAAACAACGATGTAAGTATCAGTATCTAACACACCTTTTCCGTCTTTGACACGGTTAGCATAGTAAAGGGAAGTTGAAAGCAAGTCATGGTATTCAATTTCCGCTTCAGCAAGGGCTGACTCAGATGACCATGACCAATAAACTGGCTTGGCACCACGGTAGATATAGCCTTTTTTAGCCATTTCACCAAAGACACGGATTTGAGCCGCTTCATAGTCTGGAGTCAAGGTCACATAAGGATTTTCCCAGTCACCAGAAACACCCAAACGTTTAAAGTCTTCCCGTTGTTTATCTACTTGAGAAAGAGCATAGTCACGGCAAAGTTTCAAGTACTCAACCAAGTCCATTTCTTTACGTTTCACGCCTTGTTTTGCCAAGACTTGCTCGATTGGCAAACCATGTGTATCCCAACCAGGAATATAAGGAGCGTAAAATCCTGACATAGACTTAGAACGAACAATAATATCTTTGGAAATCTTGTTCATGGCATGTCCAACGTGGATATTTCCGTTTGCATATGGAGGTCCATCATGCAAGGTGAAATGCGGTTTTCCTTGGTTCAATTCTTGACGACGTTGGTAAAGTTTTGCATCTTCCCATTCCTTTTGCCAGAGTGGCTCTTTGGTAGGAAGTCCTGCACGCATTGGGAAAGCTGTTTTCCCAAGGTTAAGGGTATCTTTGAGTTTCATGGTATCTCCTTTATAAATATTAACAAATTAAAAACCACGACTTCCAAAAAGGACGAAAATCGTGGTACCACCTTTGTTCGAAAAAAGACAGTGTCTCTTTTCCTCTTTTCCCGTAACGTGGGGAACGTCCAGTCTTACTGTTTTCAGACTGGATTCGTTGAGAGGATAAACTATCCACTAGGGATTGCAGGGCTCACACCATCTCCCGCTCGCTGAAAATATAGTTGGTTAGATTTTGTTCTCACATTTATTTCTTATAATATTGTAACGGATTCTTGTTGTGCTCCATGGCTAGTAGTTGAAGAAGCAGTTCCAGTTGCTGATGGCGATACTGAGAAATACTCTGTCACGATTTCTGAATCCTCATGTTGTGGCTCAACTGAATGAGACTGTATCTCTTCTACAAGCGTATCGATGTCTAACACATGATTTTCCGCTTGACTGTTAGCCTGCTGAGCTTCAAACTCAGCTAATTCTTTGTTACCTGCTTCGATGCGGGCTTGTAACTCAGCCATTTCTTCAGGTGAAAATTGGCGAGTCACATCAATCGGCTCTTCTTCTGGTTGCGAAGGAACAGCTTCTCCCAAGACCTCTCCTACAACTTCCTTAAAGGCTTCATCACTTGTTTGGAGATAAGTCGCAGTCGGACGAAGAATGTCTTCCCAATCTGAAGATTCGACAATTGCCAACTGGCTCTCAATCGTAGATTTGAGACGTTGATGAAATACACGGCTTTTGTTTTTCAATTCCTCTGTCTCAACAGCTACTTTCTTAGCATTATCTGTTGCCTGACGTAGGATTTCATTAGCCTTGTATTTTGCCTCTTCAAGGAGGCGCTGGGCATCTTGCTCAGCCTGTTGAATAATATTGTTTGAGCGCTCTTGAGCAGCTTGCTTTACACGTTCAGCCGTATCTTGAGCAATCAAAACAGACTGGCTCAACGAATCCTTCATCTCATCAAAGTAAGACAAGCGCTCTTCTAAACTTCTAATGTGTCTTTCCATTTCGTGATTATTGCGAACTAAGTCCTCGTAATCACGAACAACAATATCAAGAAATTCATCTACTTCTTCTGGATCAAACCCTCTGAATTTCGTAGAAAAGGTTTTATCTTTAATTTCTAATGATGTAATTGGCATACTTTTCCTCACTTACTTAATAATAATTGGATAGTCAGTTTTATCTTATCCCTTTTAGTTTGCCCATTTTCTTTGACAATCTTCAGACGACCAAACTTTCTCACACTAATCAAATCCCCTACAGCTACTAGATAATCTAATTTTTCAATGGGGTGGTAGTTTACCTGAACAGATTTTTTCTCTATGAGTTGACTAGCCTGCTTTCTGGATAATTTCAAGGCACTTGATAAGAGGGCATCCAAACGAAAACTGGAAATCAAAATCTCTTGTTCTTGATAATTGATCTCAGATATAATTTTATCGGTGAAAGGACATTCCTCCAGCGACACAGGTAGTCTGGCAATCTTTTGTATCCCATCCTGAAACAGAGGGATAAAATCACGATTTACAAAGATCTGTGCTCTCTTTTCATCTACCAAGATATCACCAAAGAGCTTACGATCAATTCCTAGTTGATTGATGATTGTCCCCAAAATCTTTGCATGTGTTAGCTGTTCAAATCTACTTGGATAACGGATCTCTAGCAATGCCATTTCAAAATCTGACAGTGTCGGACTGAAATAGTCCAGATACAGAAGGACACGGACAAATTCCGTATGGATATATTCTCCGCTACTCACACAGCCCAGTCCATAGGTCCCAGCCAAAACCCTCAATATATGTTCCTGATGCGGGTTGACAAAAGCAGTGAGGACAGGAGTATAAGTATCTTCCACCCGCTTGATCCACTCTAATCCCTTATCAATAAAGGGAGCATCAGCAAGGGAAAAGTGCTGGTAAATCGCTTTATTTGTCATCATATTATCAACAAGAAACGAATCAAGCTGTCACCCAAAAAACGGACGATTAAGATTGCCAGCCAAATGGATAAATCCAAACCTCCAAATTGTAAAGGTAAACGGCGAAGTGGATCAACAATCGGTCTAACAAGCTTTTCCAGTAAACGTTCTAGTGAACTACCGTAAGAATTTGGAAACCAAGAGAGGAGTGCATAGATTAACAAAAGCAGGGAATAGATATTCACTGCATTTTGGATCAGACGAATTAGAAAAATCATTATTTCGCTCTACTTCGTTTAATATCAAAACCAAATTCTGCACTTTGAGAATCATCAGGCAACTTGATATCTTCAATATTCACAACCACATTGACTGGTGTCAACAAATACATTGTACTCGCAACTTTTTTCAGATTACCTGCCAAAACATGACGGGCACCGTCCAGATAGTCTAGACAACGACGAGCCTGAACCTCTGTCATGTACTGGAAGTCAATCAAGATACTTTCATTTCCAGCCAATAAATCCACAATCTCTGTTGCATCCTCATATTTTCTAGGATAACGAACATCAATCGTTACTTTTTCATCTGTACGATGACTTTGCATAGCCAATTCTTGTTGACGAGCATGTAAGCGAGTGATGTTGGCATCTTTTGAAGTGGTTGATTGAAACTGCGCTGGCAGTTCTTTAGAAGCTGAACTACTCGATGAAGCAATCATCTGTTCATCCTGAGGTTGATAAGTCGCAGTTGTTTCTTCCCCATCTTCTGTAAAATAATCTATAAATTTATCAAATCTATCTTTTAAAGACATAGATCTCTCCTATTTAAAAAATGCTGTGCCAATTCGAACAAAGGTCGAACCAAATTGAATCGCTTCCTTATAGTCACGACTCATGCCCATGCTCAACTCTGTCATCGGCATATTAGGAATTTGTTTTTCCCTAATTTCTGCTTGCAGTTCCTGAGTTTTCTTGAAAATTTGTTTCAATTCATCAGAATCTGCCTCAAAAGGAGCCATGGTCATCAAACCAACATACTCAATCTGATCTAGCTGAGCCAAGTTCGGCAAAAGTTCTAGTAATTCTTCTTTTGAAAAACCGTGCTTGCTTTCTTCTCCTGAAATATTGACCTGTAGGAAACACTTGATAACATGATCTGTCCTCTTTTGAATCTCCTGTGCCAATTTTAAGGAATCTAAAGCATGAAAGTAATCCACAAAAGGGATTACTTCTTTGACCTTCCGTCTTTGTAGCGTTCCAATCAAATGCCAAGTGACAGGGAATTCTTTTAACGTCTGATATTTTTCTAAAAATTTATCAACACGATTTTCACCAATATGATGAACACCCAGGGGAAGCAAGGCTTCCGCTGTTTTTACGTCCACATATTTCGTCACTGCAATAATTGAAACAGAAGCTGGATCACGATTGGCTTCTCGGCTAGCTTCAGCGACCTGCTGAATAACGAACTCTGTATTTTTTTCAAATCCATTGATTAACGATTCTTGAAGAATGGAGGTGTGTCCAACTCATCTTCGTCCTGATAAGTCGGTGCTTCGAAACGTTCTACAGGTGATACGACTGAATCAGTTTGACGAACGATTGATTCACGACGCAAGTCCCAATCACCAAAAGCAGAAGATTGACTTGTTTCAAAGCGTCGTTGGCTTTGTTTTGGTAATTCTGCTGTATCTTCCAGGTCAAAATGACGATCAAAATTTTGAGGGTGCGGTTGTCTTGAGGCTTCACGACGAGCTGCTTGTTTTACTGGAGAACCAACAACTTTTTCTACACGTTCTTGACGAACACCAGTCGCTACAACTGTTACACGGATTTCATCTTTCATGCTTTCGTCGATTGATGTTCCAAGCCAGATATTCACTCCTTGACCAGCTGCTTGGTTGACGATTTCTGAAGCTTCTTCCGCTTCAATCAAGGTCAAATCAAGACCACCAGTAACGTTGACAATGACATCTTCAGCACCGTCAATGGTTGTTTCAAGAAGTGGTGAGTAAATCGCTTTACGAGCCGCTTCAACGACACGCTCTTCTCCACTGCCAATACCGATACCCATGAGGGCATTCCCTTTGTTTGCCATAACCGTTTTCACGTCAGCAAAGTCAAGGTTGATCAAACCTGGGTTGGTAATCAAGTCTGTAATCCCTTGAACACCTTGGCGAAGGACGTTATCTGCCTCGCTAAGAGCTTCAAGAAGTGGTGTTTTCTTGTCAACAATCTCTAGCAAGTTGTTGTTTGAGATAATCAATAGAGTATCAACATGCTCGCGAAGTTCGTTGATTCCTTCTACAGCGTACTGACCACGTTTGCTTCCTTCAAATCCGAAAGGACGTGTCACAACACCAACTGTAAGAGCTCCAAGATCTTTTGCAATGCGGGCAATAACTGGGGCAGCACCTGTTCCAGATCCTCCACCCATACCAGCAGTGATGAAAACCATGTCTGCCCCGCTGATCGCTGCTGTCAATGCTTCTTCGCTTTCTTCAGCAGCCTTACGACCAACCTCAGGTCGACCTCCAGCACCCAAACCACGAGTCAACTTTGGTCCGAGTTGGATAACTGTTTCAGCTTTTGTACTACTTAAGGCTTGTACGTCTGTGTTCGCTGCAATGAATTCTACGCCTGAAACACCTTCGTCGATCATGCGGTTAATAGCATTACCACCGCCTCCACCGACACCAATTACTTTAATAACTGCACCTTGAGCAGCTGCTGTATCAAATGAAAATGTCATAATTTCTTTTCCTCTTTTATTCATCAAACATGCTTCCGATCAAGCTGCGGAAACGGTCTGTTAATTTCGGTTTATCTTGAGAACTTACTTGGAATTCGTCTCTTGGAGCAAGGCCACTGTCAGGTGTGATTTCAGTTGCTGCAGTAGCTGGTTGCACTGGAGTTGTTTGTATAATCGGTGTCACACTTTGATTTGAAACACCAAAATTAATTGGTTTTTGACGAAGGAATTCATCTCCTCTGACTGCCTTTTGAGCCAGAAGATTCACTTCTGTCAATTTACCTGCAAACTCAGACAAGCTGATTACATGTGCAAAAGCAGGGTTGCGAATTCCCACTTGATTTGGCACATAGAGTTTCACTCGAACACCGAACACTTCTTGCGCCAATTCGACAACTCCTGGTAAAATCGCATTTCCGCCGATCAGAACGATACCACCCGGCAGATCCAACAAGTGTCTTCTGTCTAACTCCTGTTTAATTTGATCAAAAATATGTTTGATACGTGCTGAAATAATTTCTGCCAAGTAGCTTTCTGTCACTTCAACAGGCTCTACTTCACCAATGACTTCTACTTGGAAAGTCTCGTTACTTGCTAGTGGAACATAAGCTTCACCATAGTTTAGTTTCAAACTTTCTGCGATTTTTTGGGAAGTTTTTAAGACTTTGGAAATGTCTTTAGTAACATATTCTCCACCTTCTTGGTAGATATTTGTAAATTGCAATTCTTGATTGCGAATAGTTGCAACTGTAGTCTGCCCACCACCCATATCAATCACTGTCGCGCCAAACTCACGTTCTCCCTCATTGAGAACTGAATTGACAATCGCTAATGGTGAGATGATGACGTTGTCAACATGGATTCCCACACGCTCCACGGTTTTACGAAGGTTATGAAGAATGGTACGAGGTCCTGTGTAAAGTAAACCACGCATTTCCAAACGCACCCCCATCATGCCACGAGGGTCACGAATACCTTGGAAGCCATCTACGATAAATTCTTCTGGAATGAACGTAATCACTTCACGATCAGGCGTCATGCTCTTTGTCAAAGCCGATTTGACAACATTCTCTACGTCTTGATCTGTAATTTCTTTTGTATCTGATGTTACAGGAATCATTCCTTGAGTTGGTTCAACCTGCAAGAGGTTTGCTGGTAAACCAACATTGACAGACTTGATTGAAATTCCTGCCTTCTCTTCTGCTTGGGAAATTGCGGATTTAATTGCTGAAGCAGCAGCCTCAATATCAACGATAATCCCGTCTTTGACACCTTTACTCTTGGCATTGCTAACGCCAATTACATTTACTTCACCATCTCTATGTTCGGCAACCAGCACTTTGATGGAGCTAGTTCCGATATCTAAGCCTGTAAAAAAACCATCTCTAGTCATTACATTGCATCCTCTCTGTCTTCCAAGTTTCTCACTTCTATTTTCAATAACTGTGACGGACACAGCTATTCACAAAATATTATAACACAAAAAATCCAATCGTGCTTAGTTTTTCATAAATTTCCTCTAGGTTTTTTGTAAAAGTCTTTTAAACAATTTTCTCAGGAGCAATCATTATTTTTATATCCTTACAGCTATATTTTGCATATTTAATCAAAAAAAGAGAAGGCCTTTTTAAGCTTTCTCTTGAATAATTTTTTCTGCTCTTTGTTGCAAAAAGACCTCTACTACTTTTGCAGTCAAGCTGATTGCTGCTACCAACACACTGGACACGATGAGGTAGTTCGCCAATTGTCCGTGATTTCCCACTAGTGGTGGTTTATTTAAAAATCCATAATCTCCACCTACAACCAAGTTGACAATTCCTATCAAGGCATTTAGAGAAAATGTAATCACTGTCACATTTTTCAAATTGAGCAGGGAAGCTTCATAATTCTTAAACAAGTATAGGAGCGCATTCCCCAAAAGTGCCACGTGCCCGATGATAAAGGACAGGATGGTCACATGCGGAAACGGATAAGGGTCAAAGAGTGGGTAAGCCAGAGCTGCTGTTGCTCCAAAGGTTCCTAGAAGGGCAAAGTATTGCTTGTACTTGGAAGTCCCTGGAATCAAGAGCATGACAAACATGGCGATACGACAATGATAGAAGGGCAAACTTTCTGATAAGGGCATTTGATTCCCCCAATACCAGCTATACAGAACAATCAGTTGAAGAGACTGAAGGATCTGAATAAAGCGCTGGTAAGTCACTTTGTCGCGAAAGCGATAAGAAGCATAGAAAGTAAGAGCCAATAAACATAACAAACCAATATACCAGTGGAGTTCAAACTGGGGCGGTTCTGATATCTGTGTGGTAAATAATTGTTCCCACAAATTCATATTCTATTCCTCGTTCATCTAGCCAGAGCAGTAGAAAAGTCACTGCTCGACCTTTTTAATTTTTTTGAAAAAGCTTGATTCTATACCATGCATAGAATACTTGCGACTTAAATTCGCAACCTATTATATCATTTGTCTCGCAGAAATGCACCTTGCAGACACCCTTTTTTGATTTGCAGACTTCTCTAGCATAACCTAATCAATATATTGCTCTCTTTGTCCCTGATAAACCTGCCAAAGAATCTCCATCTGCTCCTTGGTAATGCGTTTTTCAGATAAGACTGGCAGTTGGTTAATGGCAAAAAATTGAAGGTCGGCAATTTCTTGATTCTCTTGAAATTGTCCGTCAAAAAGTTGGCATTCAAACACAAACTTTGCATATTGTTTGCTCTGTAGTTGGAAACGATTGGTATCAAAAACTGCAAGTAACCTTTCAGCTTTTGCTGTAAAACCGGTTTCTTCTTCAATTTCCTTGAGAATATTTTCAGTTGGAGAATAGCCGACTTCACCAAATCCACCTGGCAAAGCCCAACTATCCTCTCCTTTTCCTCTAACTAAACAGACTTTTTCATCCTCAACAATCCAAGCACGGACGTCCATCAGAGGAGTCGCGTAAGCGGAAGTTGGTTTCAAGACTTCTGCCACTTCTTCTGCATCGAGGTCTGATACCTGATTCAACATTTCGCTAAACAAACTTCGCAAGTCCTCGTATCGCTCACAGTCAAAAGGATCTTTTGTAAAGGTTAATCCAGTATCCGTAATAGCTAGCATTCTTTGCAGATACTTGGTAAAATCACTTGCATTCATTTTCTAAACTTTCTACCAACTTAGCTAGATTCATAGAGTTCGAGCCTTTGAGCAGAATTTGGTCATTGGCACCGAGGCTTTCCTTGACCTGCTTGACAAGGTCTTCAAATTGATCTTCGCTCGCAGTTTTCTTAAAGTAGAATACATGACCGATTGGGAACATTTGACTGGCAAGTTGGGCCAATTCAGCAATGTCTTCCCCGTAGAAAATAACCGTATCAAGCACATCTGGGGAAAGACTCAAAATCATCTGGTTATGGAGCTGAACAGATTGGTCACCAAGTTCCTTCATGTCTGCCAAGACCGCAATTTTCTTACCTCCTTTGTTGGCTGGGATGGCAGAGAATGTCTCCAAAATCAACTTCATAGCAGTTGGATTGGCATTGTATACGTCAGACAGAATATCTGCTCCATTGGCTGCTTTCTTCCACTCAGTACGATTACGGGTCAATTCTAGGTTCTGAAAGGCTTGACGAATTTGCTCCTCTGAAACTCCTTCTTGTAGAGCCACATAAGCAGCAATCATAGCATTGGTGGCATTGTACTTGCCAGTCACCGGCAAATCAAGGGCTTGCTCCAAGAAATTAGCCTTAAAAGTCAGACTGTCCTTGCGCTCAACTAAGCCTGTGATTTCCAGCTCTGCTCCTTGCCCAAAACGAACCAACTTTTTATCAGCGGGCAAATAGTCCTCTACAATGGAGTCGGCTGGTGTCAAAAGCAAAGAACCTGAAGCCATACCGTCTGCAATTTGCATTTTTCCCTTAGCAATCTCCGAACGGTCTTTGAAAAAGGCCAAATGGGCTTCTCCAACCAAGGTCACGATGGCTGTCTTTGGATGAGCCAATTCAGACAAGAAATGGATATCCCCCAAGTGATCCTGCCCCATCTCCAAGACCAACTTTTCTGTCCCCTCAGGCATATGGAGAACTGTGTAGGGAAGGCCAATCTCGTTATTGTAATTGCCTTGAGTTTTGTAGGTCTTGTAGGTTGTTGACAGTAAGTGCGCCAACATATCCTTGGTCGTTGTCTTGCCATTTGAACCCGTAACAGCAAAGACATCAACCGCTGTTTTTTCAAGATAGTAGGCTGCGAGAGTTTGAAAAGCAGTCAAGACATCGTCTACTAGAATGTAGGGATGATTTGCAACCTTTTTCTCGGATAAGGTTACTACTGCACCATTTTCAAAAGCTGTTTCGATAAAGTCGTGACCATCACGCGCACCCTTGAGCGGAACAAACAAATCTCCAGCAGTGATTAAACGACTGTCAAACTCAGCCTTTTCTAACTGAACATCTGCAAAGAGACTAACATCATTTTTAGCTCCAACAGCTTGGGCGACTTCATGTATTGTTAATTTCATTTCTACTCCTTTAAAAAGGGTTGAAGTCCGAGAACTCTAATCACCTAGCAGTGATGGTTCTGACTCCTACCCTCTCTTTCATTTTTATAGCAAATGGGCTTCGCGCTTGTCAAAGCTTTCCTTTGCAAGGTCAACCAAACGCTCAATTAGTTCTGGGTAGCTGATTCCCATATTGTCCCATAGCAGTGGATACATAGACCACTGGGTAAAACCTGGCATGGTATTAAGCTCGTTTAGGAAAATCTCGCCCTTATCTGTATAGAAAAAATCACAACGAGATAGACCTAGTCCACCAATCGCACGGAAGGCAGTTTCTGCATTTTGACGCATGACAGCTACCACATCATCACTAATCTTGGCTGGGATGTCCATGGTAATCTTGTTATCGATATATTTGGCATCATAGTCATAAAAGGCAACATCCTTGACCACTTCACCTGGCAAAGTGCTCCTGACATCGTAGTTGCCCAAGAGACCAATCTCGATTTCACGGGCATTTACTCCTTGCTCAACCAAGACACGGCTGTCATATTGGAAGGCAAGTTTCAATGCTTGACGGAGTTCCTCTTGATTTTCAGACTTAGAAATACCGACACTAGAACCCATGTTTGATGGCTTAGTAAAGACTGGATAAGTCAACTTTTCCTCAACTTCAGCGATTTTAGAGGTCACATCATCGCCTTCAACGATGGCCACATAAGGAACTTGAGCAATTCCTACTGATTCTAAAACACGCTTAGTCGTGATTTTGTCCATAGCAAGGCTGGATGACAAGATATTGCAACCGACATAAGGCATTTTCAAAACTTCAAGAAATCCTTGGACAGAGCCATCTTCACCCATCGGACCATGAAGAACTGGAAAGACTACAGCACCTTCTTCATAGATAGCACTTGGCGCAATTTTCTTGTCCCAGTCAATGGTCGCATTGGTCATGAGACGATCCTCTTGACCTGGAGTCTGGTTAAATTCCTGCGTTTTGATAAAGTCACCTGACTGACTGATAAAGAAAGTCTTGACTGTAAAACGGTCGTAGTTGACCGCACGCATGACACTCTCAGCTGAAAGGACAGAGACTTCACGCTCTGCACTCCGCCCACCGTATAAAAGAATAATTGTTTGTTTCATATTACTGTCCTATTTTCTAATAGAATACTCGCACCTTAGTATATCATATTTGTTTCTTTTTTGAAACTTGAACATGGTACTGGTAGTAAAGAAATATAAAAAGAGACCGATAACGACAAACTCGGTCTCCCCGTTCTTGTATAAATGAATTGAGTTCGTAAATTTGTTTACTCCTACAACTCTGTTCGATTTTCAATAGCTCGTAAGAGTGTGACTTCATCCGCATACTCGATATCTGCTCCCACTGCTAGACCTCGTGCCAAGCGAGTAACCTTGATACCAGCTGGCTTGAGAAGACGAGAGAGATACATAGATGTCGCTTCCCCATCTGCTGTCGCATTGGTTGCCACAATCACCTCTGAAACCTCACTATCCATGAGACGGGGCATAAGACTCTTGAGATTGATATCGTCTGGACTGATACCATTCATCGGAGAAATGAGTCCATGCAAGACATGATAGAGTCCGTGGTATTCTTGGATGTTTTCCATAGCAGCCACATCGCGACTATCCTCTAGCACCAAGATGGTTGTCTGGTCACGAGTCGGATCTGTACAGATCGAGCAAGGGTCATCATCGGTCAAGCGACCACAGATGGAACAATAGGTCAATTCCCGCTTAGCAGACAGTAGGTTTTTGGCAAATTCATTGACATCGTCATCGGACATTCCAATGGTGTAGAAGGCTAAGCGGGTAGCCGTTTTGATCCCGATACCTGGTAACTTTGAATAGCTATCAATTAGCTTGGCAATAGGTGTTGGATACAGCATATGTTCCTTTCTAATTCATTGGATGGTGTTGATTATAAAGATTGATGATATCACGCGCAATCGAAGGTCCGACACCGTTTGTAAGGTTGGTGTTATGAGGAAAGACGACTGCGACCGCGATTTGGGGATTTTCGGTCGGTGCATAGGCGACTGCGTTGGTATTATTGGCTTTTTGACCACCATTAACATAACTTTCGGCAGTACCCGTTTTCCCGCTGATGGAAACGGCTGCGCCATTTGAAAAGGCACGACCAGTTGTCAGAGCACTCGTTCCATGCGAAACTTGATAGAAACCTTGTTGCAAGATAGCCATATCTGCTTCTGAGATATTAACCTTGTTCATTTCCTTGGTGGCTGTTTCTTGAACCAGACTGCCTAAGCCACCTTGGTCATTGTTTCCATAAACCCCTTCAACGATATGGGGAGCCAGACGCACACCATTGTTTGCGATTGTTGCGACATACTGGGCTAACTGCATCGGAGTATAGTTATCAAACTGACCAAAAGCATTATTTAGATAGTTGGCCAAATCAAATTCTTTTGGTATAAATCCTGTTGATTCATCTGGAAGATCAATTCCCGTTGAAGCTCCGAGTCCATATTCCCCAAAGGTTGACCGCAATTTGCCCATAGCTGTATCTAATTGACTCGTTGCTACCATCATATTGGGTTTATAGGTCTGTCCCATAATTCCCAAAGCTGTTTGCACCATGTAGGTATTGGATGAGTATTCCAAAGCCTCAACAGCTGTAATAGGGAAGGAGCCATAGGACAAGGTGTACCATGAATTGATAGGAGCTGAACCTTGGAAAACAATCGGCTGGTCTGTCAAGGTTTGATTGCCTGACAAAACTCCATTTTCCCAGCCAGAGCTGATGGTTGCTGCCTTGACGACAGATCCTGGTACAAAGACATTGGTAACTGTCCCTAGGGAGTCTGGACTTAATTTCCCTGATTCAACATCATGCTTGATACCAGACATGGCTAGAACTGCACCTGTTTTAGGATTGAGAGCGACTGCGTAGACCCCTTCAGAATATTTAGCGCCACCATTACCCAACTCGGAGTTAAAGTAGCTCTTGAGTAGATCATCCACTCCATTTTGGAAAGCTAGGTCAATCGTTAGTTTGATATTGTTTCCTTTGCTTCCTTCCTCGACATTTTCCACACTTTCCATGTTTCCATGTTTGTCGAGATGGATTTCCTTGACAGAGCGTTTGCCTTGGAGTACATCTTCATATTGCTTTTCAAGATAAGAAGTTCCCACTCGGTCATTGAGAGAGTATCCTTTCTTGAGATAAGCATCAACTTCCTCAGCTGGAAGTCCTGACTTTTCATTTGAAACGCTACCGACGATAGACGATAGAGAAGTGTCCAGTACTTTTCGGTCCCATGAGGTTGAAATACTAATGCCCGGTAATTCCTTGGATGCAGAAGCCACAAGAGCAACCTGAGTATCATCTAAAGCATCTGTTGAAATGGTGCCCGTTGCAAAATTTTCAACAGCATTGAGCTGACTAAAGAGATAGATTTCCTTTTTCTGGTCATCTGTATAATTAAGTTGACTCACGTCTATGCTTTCAACCGCATTATTGTAGAGAGTCGCTTCAGATAAGCGATTCCCATCGGAATCCAGACGTTTATCACTTGGCAGAGCCTCGACTGTTTTTTTGTATACGTCCTGGTCCGCCAAGTAGTAGTCTGCAATCTGACGGTCTGTGAGTTCAGGGGAAGTGACATTCACGTAAGTCAGCAGTTTTTTAGCCGTCTCCTTTAACTCTGCCGCCGTCATCTTATTGTTTCGTGTGAAAGAAACAACTTGTTTAAGTGTGTTTTCTACCAAGGGTTTCCCTGTTGCATCATAAATCTGCCCTCGAGCTGAGCTGGTTGTCACCCTGGTCTGACTGGCTGATGCCAACTTTGCTTCATAGAAATCTTTATTCAGTACCTGCATGTATAACAATCGACCGATAATGGTCATAAACAGCAGGATAACTATCGCAAACAGTAAATTAAGCCGAATCGGAATCGAATGGCTATTAAATTTTCTCATACAACTAAGACTCTTTTCTAGAAAAATTCCCGATTTTCACCTTCATTTTCAGCTAAAATAATAGAGCAAACGGGTGAAGCTCGGTACTTTTCATTGTACCATATTTTACGGAGAAACTCTTGGAAAAGTCGAAGCATTTTTTGACTTTTAATCGAAAATGCCTTTTTATTTAGTTATCCTAACTTCTATGATATAATGATGTTAATAAGCAGGCAATCGTCAACTTTTAAGAGTTTGACTCATGAAAAGGAGCTCCATGAAAAAGCAGGATATCGCAACTATTATTGATCTTCATTTTGAAGAATTAACAGAGTTAGAACAGGAAATCGCTCGTTATTTCTTGCAGGTAGATACGATTGTGGATGATCTATCATCGCAACAGGTTACTCAAAAACTGCATGTTTCCCAAGCTGCTCTTACCCGTTTTGCAAAAAAATGTGGCTTTACTGGCTATCGAGAATTTGTCTTTCAATACCAGCACCAGGCTAGTAAACCGGACACTCATTCGCACAAACACAGCCCTTTGACCAAACGTGTTTTACGAAGCTACAGCAACCTACGGGAACAAACACAGGATTTAATCGATGAAGCGCAGCTTGAACGTGTAGCTCAGTTAATCGATGACGCAGAACGAGTTTACTTTTTTGGAACGGGAAGTTCTGGTCTGATTGCCCGTGAGATGAAACTGCGCTTTATGCGTCTAGGTGTTGTCTGTGAAGCTTTGACCGATCAGGATGGCTTTGCTTGGACGACCAGTATCATGGATGAAAACTGTTTGGTACTTGGCTTTTCCCTATCAGGCACTACCCAATCCGTCCTAGATAGTTTGTTGGATGCCAAGGAAATGGGGGCTAAGACCATTCTCTTTACCAGCGCTCCAAACAAAAATAGTCATGCTTATACCGAAACAGTCCTCGTCGCAAATCATAGCCAATCTTCTTACATTCAGCGTATTTCCGCTCAGCTCCCTATGCTCATTTTAATAGATTTGATTTATGCCTACTTTTTAGAAATCAATCGAGATAGCAAGGAAAAAATCTTTAACAGCTATTGGGAAAATAAAAAACTCAACGGCTATCGTAGACAAAAACGTGTTAGAAAATCCTAGTTTGGCTCAACCAAACTAGGATTCTTTTGTTTTGAAATGATAATTGGCTAATAGGTGGTTTTTCCAATTTTTCCCTTTGTGCTGATGCTTTTTTATCTGTGTTTTTTAGTTTTTCCATAAATTCTCCTTTCCGTTTTTGAATGTTTGACAACAAAAAGGAAGTATCGGCTATTTGCTTTTACTTCCTTTCTCTAATTTTATTTAATTGTTTTGCTTCGACAAACTGGGATTTAGATTTTAACCCTTACAGAAAATAAAACGGGCTATTCTCCTGAAATGTGTTCTATAAGATTATAGTTTAATGCAAAGTGTAGCTATATAATCATTTCCATAACGTGACAATCGATGTCTTTTGTCACACGATTCATAAAAATCGATCATAGCGAGACCATTTTTTAGTTGTCCTCTAATCTGAGTTTCTAAGGTATGGCTAAATTCATATCCATATTCTGGATTGATGGTGATTTCGCCTTCCTCTTCAAGCTCTCTTGAATTAAAAGGTAGTGAAAACTTTAAAAGTAATTCCTCATCGGGTTTGTCCCATACAATGTCAGCATCATACATGTATATCCAAGGATTCATAAATCCGACCATTAACAGTCCACCCTTTTTCAATACTCGAGCGGCTTCTTTATACATGTTTTCTAAATCTTCTATATATACATTTGAAACTGGATTAAAAACAATATCAAAAGTTTCATCTTCAAATGGAAAAGGTTTTGTCATATCGCCTTGAACAGTATTGATCTTTAAGCCTTCTCTTTTAGCAACCATCTCGTCTCTTTCTAATTGTGATGTAGAAAAATCCATGATGGTGACATCATAACCTTTTGCAGCAAAAACGGGACCCTGCTGACCACCACCACAAGCTAAACCTAATATCTTTTTCCCATTTGCTTTTTCAAACCATTCTTTTGGAACTTTTTTCCCAACAGTTAAAGCAACAGAAATTTGATGTTTTCTAACTTCTTCTAATTCTTCCTGTGTCAATGGCTCAGTATAGTCATTTTTTACATTATTCCATCTATCTTGATTTAATTTTATATAATTATTCATCTTACAATCTCCTCGTAATTTTATATGATTTCGATTTAATGTGAACAGGTTGCCATTACAGTTTTTTCACCTCTACAAATTCTAATTTATCAATTTTAGTCCATCTCATTATATCATTTTTTTCTTCTTGGCTTAGGTTAGTATTTAGAGAGCTTGCGCCGTCTTCTAAGGCTATCTTAAAGGATATCTCCGCTACTTTTCATATACCTCGATAGTTTTTATATCATCAAAAAAAGAATTAAGCAAAACAGTTTTCACTCCAGTGGTGATTAAGTGTTTTTCTTAATTCTCTAATTCCAAACTAGGATTGTTTTGTTTTGAAATGATAATAGGCTCCCAACATCCCTGCTGTATTTTGGTGATGGGCAAATTCTAATCGTGTTTTTTCAGCTAAGCTTGGTACCAAGGCCGCCTTCAAGGCTGCGCGGATCTTAGGCTTGAGGATAGCCTCTTGCCCCATGATACCGCCACCGAGAATGACCACTTCTGGATTGGCCACATAGCAAATATTTGCCAGACCTTTTCCTAGATAGTCTACCATACGGTCAATACCTGCCATACAGATTTTATTTCCTTCAGTGGCTTCCTTGAAAATGCGTCGGCCATTCCACTGATCAACTGAATCTCCATGAGCTGTTGCTACATACTCAACCAAGGCTGTCGTAGAAGCAAGATCCTGAAAAGCTCCATCCTGCATGTGCATGTAACCGACTTCGCAGGCCGAATTGCTAAATCCATGGAAAACCTTCCCATCCATAATCAAGCAACCACCGATACCTGTTCCAATGGTCAAGCAAAGTGTCACACTCGCTCCCTTTCCTGAACCAGATACTGCCTCAGCAAGACCTGCACAGTTGACGTCATTTTCAATTTCACAAGGAATCGCAAAGCTCGTCTCAATTTCCTTCTTGAACTGGGTTCCTGCATAGTTAGGGATTTGCGGTCCAGCATAGAAAATCTCACCTTTGTCAGGATCGACCATTCCCGCTGAAGAAATGGCAACACCTGCTACTGGGCCTTTTTCTAAATAGCTGGAAACGATATCTTTTGTCTTTTGTAAAATATGGGGTCCACCCTTTTGCGCCTCAGTTGGCATTTCATGCGATTCAACCAGTTGGCCTTCTTGGTCAATCAAACCATATTTGATGTTGGTTCCACCAATATCAATTGTAACATAGTGTGTCATAAATACCTCCTTATGGATTTAGAGGAAGCGCTCCTTGGTTTCACGAATCAAGGCTGCAGCTGCTTCTACAACTGGACGATCTTCTTCAGTCACTGGTGTCAATGGTGAACGAACTGATCCAATGTTAAAGCCTTCATTGATCTTCAAGACTTCTTTGATGACACCGTACATATTTCCATGAGCAGAAGTGAGTTTGCCAATGATTGCGTTGATAGCGTATTGCAATTCACGCGCTGTTTCCAAGTCTTTCTCAGCAATCAACTGATTGAGTTTCAAGAAGAGTTCTGGCATAGCGCCATAAGTACCACCAATACCAGCTTTGGCACCCATGAGACGGCCACCTAGGAACTGTTCATCTGGACCATTAAAGACGATGTGGTCTTCTCCACCAAGGCTGACAAAGGTTTGAATATCTTGAACTGGCATAGAAGAGTTCTTAACACCGATAACACGTGGATTCTTCAACATTTCAGTATAGAGACTTGGAGTCAAAGCAACACCTGCTAACTGAGGAATGTTGTAAATAACATAGTCTGTGTTTGGTGCTGCAGCACTAATGTCATTCCAGTATTTGGCAACTGAGTATTCTGGCAAGCGGAAGTAAATCGGTGGAATTGTTGCAATGGCATCTACACCCAAGCTTTCCGCGTGGCGAGCAAGCTCCATACTATCTTTGGTATTGTTGCAAGCTACGTGAGCGATGATGGTCAATTTCCCTTTGGCAACTGCCATGACTTCTTCCAAAATCAACTTGCGGTCCTCTACACTTTGGTAGATACATTCACCAGAAGAACCATTGACATAGAGACCTTGAACACCCTTATCAATGAAGTATTGAACCAAGGCACGCGTACGCTCTGGACTAACTTCTCCTTGATCATCATAACATGCGTAGAAGGCTGGAATGACACCTTCGTATTTTTTCAAATCTGACATAGATTTTCTCCTAAGATTTCTTTTTTTCTGCTGAGAGCAGTTCTATTTTTTACAAGTTTAGTATACACCTTGTGAAAATCGCTTTCAATATCTTGTATACACTTAGATTTTAGTTTCTACTTGTATTTTAGAAACTGTAACGATTGAAAGTAGTTTCAGAAACAAGCCATCCTACTGGTATTTGGCGAATATTTTCTCCATCAATCCTGTTTGGAGAAAGACTAGCAAACCAAAACCAAAGAGGATAAAGGCCGATCCACCCAAAAGGAGAGTGAAGGCGGATAGATAAAGAACCATCACTATGAGGAAGAGAATGGCTAACATGAGGAAGAACCATGGAAAGTTAAAACTTGCCAAGATAAGCCCTTTTTGCAGCACTTCTTTCCAAGACAAATCATAGCGCGCAGCGATGGGATAGCTAGCCAGCATCACCAGAGTGAGGAAGATGAGAATCCCCAAACAAATTGCTTTCACAAGCTGGAAAGGCAAAGCTGTCTGTCCCCAGAAGAGATAGAGGTCTAAAAGACTCAGCAAAACAATACCCAACTCTAGCAAACCCAACTGAAGCCCCAGTTTCAAATTTTGCTTGAAAGCTCTCAGATAGGTTCTGAAAACAGGTACTCGCCTGCTTCTCTTAATCTCAAACACGGTTTGGTAGAGGCTGATTTTTGCCACTCCAATCGTCACGATGGGCAAACAAGAGACGACAAAAAGAAGATTGGCTGTCACGATATCCAAAACCTTCTCACTGAAACGCATGAGAAAATTGTCTGTATCAAATGCTGCCTTGATAAGGCTTACTCCTTTTTGTGCCATGTTTGCTCCTCCTGATTCTTTTAATCAATCAAAATTTTAAAGAGATATTTGCGAACCTTCTCTTCCATACCTGCATAGCCATTTGGCTGGTGCGGTTCTCCTGGGAAGAAAATCGCAAAATTGTGATAGCCCAACAATAGTGGGTAGCGTTCATGACAATGGACAAAACCAATGTCGCTCGCTTCATCGAATGCTACCGCCTCGTCTTTGATACGTGAACCGTAGCTCGAATATTCATGCCCTTCTACCAGCAAATGCAAATCTGCATAGTTCTTATGATGCTCAAATTGATCATTTTCAGCTTGATTGAGGACATTTTCCTGCACAACTAGAAAGACCTTGTCCCCGTCAATCTCATACTTACCGAGTTCGAAAGAATCCTTACGGTGCTGGTGGAGATAGTCGATAGCCTTATCTAAATTGGGATGAATCCCTTTGTAAAAGGTGATATTTTTTAAATCGTCAAAAATCATACTGTTTCCTTCGTTTCTGATAGTTAACTAAAATCATAGATTAAGTTTATAAGTGTCTGACAAAATCTCTAAGGCAAGAAAATACCCAACATTTTGTAGACACTTATAACTCTCTATTTCCATAGCATGTCAAGACCACTTCCGTAACCTTGATATACTAGTTTATTTTTCTTATCCCTTAACAGCTCCCATAGTGATACCCTGAGTGAAGGATTTTTGGAAGACAAGGAAGACGGTTACGATTGGCACTGCTGCAAGGGCTGCACCCGCCATGATCAAGCCATAGTTGGTCGCCATTTCGGCCTGCATGGTCGCAACCCCGAGTGAGATAGTCAAGTTTTGACGTGAAGTCAACATAACCAACTGCATAAAGTAGTCATTCCAAGTATTGATGAAGGTAAAGATCGCAAGAGCTGCAAATCCTGGTTTCACGATAGGGAAGGCTACGCTCCAGAAGGTACGGATCTCACCACAACCGTCGATTTTAGCTGATTCAAGCAATTCTGTTGGGATATTTTCACTGAATTGTTTCATAAGGAATACCCCGAATGGCCATCCGATCAAAGGCAAGATAACTGCCCAAAGTGTATCGTGAATTCCCATGAAGTTGACGATACGTACCAATGGTACAAGGACAACTTGTTTTGGAAGAGCCATGGCAGCGATAAAGACTGCAAAGAGGATGCGTTGACCATAGAAACGTTTTTTAGCCAAGACATATCCTGCTAGAGATGAGGTTGCACAGACTAGGAACATGGTTACTAGTGAGATAAATACTGAGTTCCACATCCACTGCATAGCAGGGTTTTGCACCATGAGTTGTTGGAAGTTTTCCATGGTTGGCATTTTAGGGAACCATTGTGGCGGAATCATAATGGTATCAGGCTGTGATTTGAAGGCCCCTGTCAAGATCCAGTAGAATGGAAAGATGAACAGTACGGTCAACAAGAGCAAGATAATCGTTGAAATAACAGTGAAAGCTGTTAAGGGTTTCTTTTGTGTAGGTTGCATAACTGTCTCCTTTCTTTAGTATTCTACGTCGTTTCCGAGGATCTTGAATTGAGCAAAGCTGACAATGGCAATCATCACTGCCAAGAATACACCGATGGTATTTGCATAGCCGTATTCTGTCAATTGGAAGGCTTTTTCGTAAAGGTAGTACATCAAGGTACTTGTTGAATAGTTTGGACCACCAGAAGTCAACAACTGAATCAAGGCGAAACATTGGAAAGAGTTGATGGTTGTAATAATCGCGATGTAAAGAGTTGTTGGAAGAAGGCTAGGCCATTTGATCTTCCAGAAGACTTGAAATTCAGTCGCACCGTCAACACGCGCCGCTTCAACAAGTGAGTTATCAATATTCCCCATAGCAGCGATATAAAGGATAATCGGTTGACCAACAGATGTTGTCAAAAGGATAATCATAATCGCTAGCAAAGCCCAGTTTTTGTCACCCAGCCAAGAAATGTTTTGGCTGATGATGTGGCTTGACTTAAGGACAAAGTTTAGAATCCCTGATAGAGGGTCATAGATCCATTTCCATACAACCGTTACGGCAACACTACCTGTAACTACAGGAAGGAAGAAGACGAAACGATAGAAAGAACGGGCAATGGCATTTTGATGATAGGTTTGAGATGCTACAAAGAGCGAGAAGAGAACCACAATCGGTACTGATCCAATAACCAGAATAACGGTATTGATCAAAGACTTGGTAAAGACAGGGTCTTTAAACATGCGAATGTAGTTGTCCAATCCCACAAACTCAAAACTGGTCATGGAGTAGTTAAAGAAGCTTGTAATGAATCCCATAATCATAGGAGCCAAGACAAAGATCACAAAGAAGAATAATACTGGTGCTAGGAAAGCATAGGAAATCACTGTTTCCCGCATACGAATTTTATTGACTTTCACAGTCGGCACCTCTCTTTCAAATAGAATAGTTTTTGATTTTTTTGAACTGTTTTAAAATCAAAATGAAATTTTTTAAGATTTGCTTATGTAAGAACTTCATTTTAATTTCGTGACAGTTCCTACCATTTCAAACAAAAGTCCCCCTTTTCTTACACCGTAGTGCTCAGGGAAAAGGGGGAATCAATCTGACTTAGTGCTTATTGTTTTGTAGCTTTTTTGATTGTTTCGTTAGCTTTTTCAGTGAAGGCTTTCAAAGCATCCGCTGGTTTTTCGTCACCATTTGATACAGATTGCAACATTGGGAACCAAAGTGTTCTCATTTCAGCAAATCCATCAATAGTGTTGTAGTATGGTGAGTAGTATTTAGTCCAGCTACTGATTGTTTCCATACGTTTGTCATCATAAAGTTTGCCAAATGAAGTACGAACTGGGAAGGCACCTGTACGAACTACGTCTTTAGGACCCCATTCTTTGTCATCTGCGATGAATTGGATGAACTTCTTAGCTGCTGCAACTTTCTTGTCATCTTTGTTGTTAAATACTGCAAATCCGTTTACAAGGTATTCAAGAGCTGGTTTACCAGAGTCTGATGGGAATGGTACTTCTACCACTTCTACCTTACTTGCTTCCAAGAGTTTCGCTTGGATACCGTTTTGAGCTGGTGCCCAAAGGATTGTGTATGAAGTTTGACCGTTCGCAAAGTTTTGGATATCTGCCCCACCATCAAATTGTGAACCATTGTTCAATAAACCGTCCTTGATCCAGCTAGCAGCTTTTTCAAGACCTTTGACGAATTTAGGATCGTCGGTTGTATATTTGGTTACGTCTTTGTCTGTTACAGAACCGCCATAAAGGTTTGCGATGAAGGCACGTGTTCCTTGGTCTCCCCCTTGACCAGAACTGAACAATGAACCTGGTGTATATCCTTTATCTTTAAGCGCTTTCAAAACTTTTTCAAAGTCATCAGTTGTCCAACCTTCTTTGACAAGGTTTGCAACGCCAGCATCTTCCAACATTTTCTTGTTCATGGCCATGTAGAATGGAGCTGAACTGATTGGATACATGTAAGCTTTATCTCCAGCCTTACTTGCTTGTACGATGTTTTCGTTGTTCACATCTTTGACGAATTCGTCTGTGAAGAGGTCGTTCAACTCAGCCAATTTACCATTTTTACCGTATTGGATAATCCGTCCTGGTGCGTCAAAGAGTACGTCTGGCGCTGTTCCTGCTTCGATGGCTGTTGTGATTTTTTCAGGACCTGACTTGAAGTCGATGGTTTCCAATTTCACTTTTACATCTGGATTTGCTTTTTCGAAAGCTTCGATGATTGATTTTTCATAAGTTCCAACACCGTCACCCGTTTTTTCTTGTGTAAAGACTGGGAATGCCCACCAAGTGATTTCTGTTTTTCCGCTATCGCTACTAGAACTTCCAGCATCTTTACTTCCACCAGAATTACCACAAGCAGCAAGACCAAGAATCGCAGCACTCGCAAGTACTGTACAAGCTAGTTTTCTAAATTTCATTTGTATTCTCCTAATTGTTAAGCGTGTCCATATTGGATAGTGAGTAACCTTCTATTTGTATACGTTTTCATTTCATTCGACGCATCGACCACTCTCCTCTGTTTTGAGATTGTATTATTTAAGACCGGCAACAAAGCGTTCCGTAATCTCTTTTGGTCTAGTAATAGCTCCACCAACAACGATACCTCGCACCCCATATTCAAGGATTTGTTTGGCTTGTTCTGGTGTATGAATTTTCCCTTCAGCGATGACATCCACCCCCGCTTCACACAGTTTTTTGATCAGTTCAAAGTCTGGACCATCTACTTTCGGACTGTAAGAGGTATAACCTGATAGGGTTGTTCCAACAAAATCAACACCTGCTTCAACTGCTGCAATTCCTTCTTCAAATGTACTGGTATCAGCCATCAAGAGTTGATGCGGATATTTTTCTTTGACTTGTCGGATAAAGTCTTGGATTTCCAAACCATCGTAACGTTCACGTTTGGTACAATCCAGAGCAATGACCTCAATATCTAGTTCAGCCAGTTCATCAACTTCTTTCATAGTAGCTGTAATAAATGGCTCCTGTGGCGGGTAGTCACGTTTGATAATCCCGATAATCGGGAGTTTTGTAACCTCCTTGATCTCCTTGATATCGCGAACACTGTTTGCTCGGATACCAACTGCTCCTCCTTGCTCAGCCGCTTTGACTAGCAAGGGAATGACTCCTCCCGCTTCTGTATAAAGCGGTTCGTGAGGAAGTGCCTGGCAAGAGACAATGATTCCATCTTTGATTTGTTCAATCAAGGCTTCTTTGCTGATCTGTGGCATCCTCTTTCCTCCCTTTCTTGTTCTTATAGGCTTATTATATATCATTTATTAAGCGCTTTCAATAGCTTGTGGTAGAATAGATTTCAGTTTCAAAACTATTTTATAGAACAGCTGTTCCTGAAAGTAGTTTCAGGCCTCTTAGAATTCCTTATTAGCACATCTTGAGTCGAAAGAAAAAGATAGTAGGCTGAAAAACCTGCTATCTCCTTCTATTTTTACAAAGCCAAATGATTAGAATTCTTCTCTTATTGTTCTCTCCTTTTCCCCATTGCAAACAAGCCAAGGAAGAAAGCTGTTAGTCCTAGTGAGGCTAGGAGTTCACTCTCCTTGTTCCCTGTTTCAGGAAGTGTCTGCTGGGCAAGAGGAGCTTTGTAAGTGTAATCTTCTTTTTTAGTAAGAGTTACAAGTGAATCAATTTCCTTGTATTCTGCGATTTCATGTACAGCTGCCTCAGCGCCATTGACACCACCTTTATACTCTGGTACTTCATGGACTGCGGCCTCAACAGCATTAACCCCACCTGTAAATTCTGGTTTTTCAACTGTTGGTGCTGGTTCCTCACCTGCTGTACCTAATGGACCTGTATACTCTGGAATTTCATGAACAGCTGCCTCTTCACCATTTACACCGCCTGTGAATTCTGGAACTTCATGAACAGCGGCTTCACTTCCATTCATTCCATTCGAAAGCTTAGTGCCCGCTACAGAGACTGGTAAATTATGCATACTTTCAATAGCACCTTCTGCCAGACCTGTAACTTTTTGACCCATATCCTCTGAATCTACTGTAAATAGGAGAGTTTTTGTGTCATACTGGGTCATGAAACGTGCTGTTTTACCATTTGCCAATTGAAGGGTTGGTGCCTTGTTGACCAATACTTCCGAATCAAACTCCATAGCAAGGATGCCTGGCCATTTTTCAATCGCGTATTTCACTTTTGCTTCCTTAGGAGAAATCCAATCCTTGGCCAAGAAATCCCAGTTGAATTTCTTGAAGGAGAGTGTATATGGAACACCTCCAGGAGCATGGTGTTCATATAAAAGCCCAAATTCATCTGGCCCGATCTGTTGGAGTGAGTTATAAGCATACTCACCTTCTTGAATCAAATGGTGGTGTAACCAAGTCAACTGGCCATCTTCTTCTACACGAGCCACTCGAATATAACCATTTTTACGACCTGGACCGTTCGCATTTGCCAAGAGAATATACTCTTTACCATTTTGAACCGTATGAGTCGCAGCCATTTGAACATAAACATCTGGTACATCGTAGCGATCAACATGATTATCCCAAGTGAGACCACCGTCATGACTGGTTGCAACCTGTAGATCTCCTGTCAATCCACGCATAAAGAGTTTGAGATCTCCATTGTTTAACTGAACAACTGAAGCCTCGGTATTTTGAGCATAATAATTGTTCATGGTGCTTGAATCAACCACGGTACCATCATAAAGTTTACGATTGTCATTGACACCACCACCCATATGCCATGTTTTACCATGATCGTCTGAGTAGATGATTCGAGATGATTGGGAACCATTGAGGTGGTTAGCTCGGTTGGTCGTATAGACTGGAACTACGATTCGACCTTTATGCGGTCCAGTACGAAGGGTTATCCCACTCCAGGCCCTACACCCAAGAATTTCATCCAATCGGCTTTGACCATCGGAGTAATATCTTGAGGCGCTGACCAGGTCTTCCCGTCATCATCACTATAAGACATCCATAGGTAGCTATCCTTGGCAATTCTAAATGGAGACGTTTTGTTTGTTGTGAAGTAAATATTGCCTAGTAGCTGGTCACCCTTGTATAGATCACCCTTATCGCTATAGGCCGGTTTGACAGGATCTACAACAACGCGGTAGTCCGTTGCCTTGCCATCTGGTGTGTAGACAGTACCATTTTCTCGAATGGTATAAGCTTCCTTTTCTCCTTCACGATAGAGGATTTGATAGGTTTTGCCATTGATTTCTTTGTAGGCTTCTTCTTTTTGCGAAGACATACCAAAGATTCCTTTTCCTTCTGGGAACATGTCATAGATGGAAAAGATTCGTTTGGTTTCAGGATCTTGAACCAACACCATATCAATATTCACCGGTGAACCGATCGATGGATCAGAGGCTTTTGGGTTGTCACGTAAGTTAGTAATAGTTACTCGATCCCCCCAAGTTTTACCATTATCTTCACTACGTCTTATGACCATACCGATGTCGCCCCAGTCACTCGAATGAAGACGGCGTTCATCTGCACCTGCAATGAGAGTTCCTTTATCTGTCTTGAGAAGAGCTGGAATACGATAACTCTTGATGCCATCTTTATTTGGTTGGTTGTTCATTCCGCCTTCAAAGACGTCTTCTTTCTCTGAGATTTTCGCACCCTCAGGAAGTTTCTTCTCCAAATCACCTCTTTCAAATAGTTGACTTCTCGTCTGAACTTCTTCTGGGCTTAAGGCACGATTATAGACGGTTAGGTTTCGAACTTGTAGATTGGATCCCCAAACTGTATTGCTGGCACGCTTGGTTGCTCCAATTTGAGCATGCGTTACATCTGGCATATCTTTGATGAAGTTGCCTGATTTCAGACTTGTTCGAGATAATACCCCGTTCACGTAGAGGCGCACTCGCCCATTTGGTAATTCTGCTGTCGGTTTTTCAACTGTGAAAGTCACTGAATTCCATTGTCCAGGGCGTACTTGTAAAGGAGCATCCGTATACTTATCATAGAACTGTTCCCCTTTGGCACCGCGCCCCTCAATCAAGGCTACTTGATTGTAGACTGACATAGTGAAGTACTCATCTTTTTTAGTAGCACTTGACACAGAAAAGAGATTGTAGAATGCTGGAGCTTTGGCATCTGGCTTAAACTCCATGTGGACTGTTGCGTTTTCAAGTTTCTTTAGCTTTTCTAATTCGCTTGAAAGATCAACTCTCTGACCATTTGAAGCATTAGTTTCAACATCTTCTTTTTCTAGGACTGGAGTGGCATTCTGCAAATCCCTTGAATAATAATCACGAGGAATAGCATTCGAGTCTGTTGATTTTTCTTCTTCCTTTAGGGCTGTTTCCGTTGCATTTACTATCTTTTCTTCTACCTGCTTCTTGAGCTTATCTTGATCTAGTTCAGTCCCAACAGCGTTCTTATCAGCATCAGATGCATTTGCTACCGCGGCTTCTTTGGGTACCTCTTCTGATGATTGGTCTTTGCCTTTTTCCACATTTTCAGTACTTGGCGCCACTACATTTCCCTGTTCTTGGGCTAAAACTGGCGAAACTCCAAATACAACTGTGCCAATTAGTACAGAAGCTGTCCCAACTGCAAATTTTCTAATGCCATATCGCTGTTTCCGATGTGAAGATTTATAATTCATGTTTGTCCTTTCATTTTTCACAAAAATAAAGCGCTTTCTTTTTTTCTTAAAATTTTTAGTTCCTCCAACTAAACAAGTGAAAAGAAAATAACCGACTGAATGAGACCTCCCATTCTTCAAACGTCCACTGCTCTTACTCTCTGACCAAACAGCGGAAAGTTTCCTCCTTTCGCATAATGTCTTTCCCTCATTATACAATAAACTTTGAACTTCATAGCTAAATTGATATAGAATAGATTCTACTTTTAAAACTATTTTAATATTGTAATTTTATAGAAAGTACTTTCAGGATTTTGATATAAAAAGAGAGCTCGCGAGCTCTCTCATTCATTATCTTACGTACTTAAAAGGAATCTCACTACCACAGAGCCTGTTGTAGGCTTAGTCATTGACAAAGATCTTCATGGCTTCGTGAACATACTCAGGCATGATGCGATAGCCCTTGTCGCAAGTTAGACGGTTGTAAATTGCAAACTGGGTAATAGGATAGCAAACATCGTCATCCAAGCTCGTAATCATCTTGACCTCACCCTTGATACGATGGGCAAGATTTTTCACATCAATATAGGCAAGGGTCGCCATGATTTCTTCCTCTGTTTCATGGAAGGGATCGTGAAACTTGAAATAACGGAAAAGTTCGTCATAGGCTTCACTGGTATTGCCAATCTCAAGCACTCGTCTAAAGTCTGACAGGAAGGGATAGATGGCAACTGTTTTCTGAATCCGAGGATTGAGCGCTGTTGCAACCAAAGCTAAAGCCCCTCCTTGTGAGGCACCATAGCTAGAAAGTCTTTTCTCATCTACCTGAGGCAGACTGGCAATAATTTCGATCAACTGGTAAATATCCAGATAAACCTCCTTATAAAAGAGATGCTCCCGACCTTCCACAGCACCACGGATGATATGCCCCTTCACCGTATTTCCTAGTGGAGAGCGCAAGCCGTCTTGCGAATAGCCCGACTGGCCTCGCACATCCATGGAAACAACACCGTAACCAGACACAGTATAGGCCAACATATCAGCCCAGTCCCAGCCACGTCCCATATAACCATGGAAATGGAAAATTATTGGAACTTTCCCTTCACTTTTTGGAAGGACGATTCGTGCATAGACCTTGCCTTCATTAGTTCCTTCAAAGGTCAGTTCATAACACTTGACTTGAGGAATATGAAAATCCCTTTCCTCCAACTGGTAGGCTGGAAGAGATGAAACTTTTTTGACTTCTTCATCCCAGAAAGCATCAAAGTCTACTGGAATCTCATCCCGTCCTAGATAGGTCTTGATTTCTTCTAACAAAGCTGGATTTTTCATAGCATGCTCCTTTAGTTTTGTAATCGCTATCATAACTGTAGCATATCTAGGAAGGCAATGCAAGAATGAACGGTAAACAGAAAGTGAATTTAGATTCTCTTTCCTCAAACCTATCATCTAAAAGTAGTTTTTAAAATAAAAAGAGCGTTTCCGCTCTTTGTGTATCAATAGGTGCTAGCTCCTTTCTCTAGTTTGACGGTTTGGAATTTCTTTTGGTAGGTCACTTTAATAGTCATGTGAGAGTCCTCGTTTCTTTTTGATGACTCTAGTATAAGACCCAAACCTAAAAGCTAGCTTAAGTTTTCCTTAGAGAAAACTTATACTCAATGAAAATCAAAGAGCAAACTAGGAAACTAGCCGTGGGTTGCTCAAAGCACTGCTTTGAGGTTGTAGATAAGACTGACGAAGTCAGTTACATATATCTACGGCAAGGCGACGTTGACGTGGTTTGAATTTGATTTTCGAAGAGTATTAATCTAGATGTTCTTTCTTTTCTAGATGGAGAGCAATCATCCGCCATTCTGGATCCTCTTGCCAGCCTTCTATAGAACTAATGTAGCTGGCAACCTTTCTGGCTTCTTCTAAAATCGGAAAATCTTCGATAATATCAGCCACTTGGAACTCTGGGAGTCCTGACTGTCTGGTTCCAAAAATCTCACCAGAACCGCGCATTTTCAAATCCTCCTCAGCAAGAACAAATCCATTGGTCGTTTCTGTCATGATGCGCATGCGGTCCTTCCCTGACTCAGTCTTGGGATTGGCAACGAGAACAGCATAGGACTGCTTGTCTCCCCGACCAACTCGACCTCTGAGCTGGTGAAGTTGGCTGAGACCGAAGCGATCGGCATCCATGATAATCATGACGGTCGCATTGGGGACATTAACCCCAACCTCAATAACTGTCGTCGAAACCAGAATATCTGTCTTTCTCTCTTTGAACTCCTGCATAATCTGGTCTTTTTCGTCACTCTTCATCTTACCGTGTAAAAGAGCTACTTCGGCCTTGCCTGCAAAATGAGCTGTCAACTCTTCTGATAAGGCAATGGCATTTTTCAAATCCAGAGCTTCAGATTCCTCTATCAGGGGAGAGATGACGTAGGCTTGCGAACCTTTTTGAATTTCTCCCTCTAACCAAGTCAAGACCTGAGGCAATTGCTCATGCTTGATCCAGCGTGTCACAATAGGTTTTCGTCCTGCTGGCATCTGGTCGATAATGGAAACATCCATATCACCAAAGGCTGTGATAGCCAAGGTTCGTGGAATGGGCGTCGCCGTCATCATGAGAACGTCAGGATTGTCCCCTTTTTCCCGTAAAATACGCCTTTGTCCCACACCAAAACGATGCTGCTCATCGATGATAATCAAACCAAGGCGAGCATAATCCACCCCATCTTGTATCAGAGCGTGGGTTCCGATAATCAAATCAGCCTTACCCTTGGCAATGATCTCCAAGACTTCTCTTTTTTCTGCAGCTTTCAAGGAACCTGTCAAAAGAGCCAATTTCAAATCCGGAAAAATACTCCTCAAACTCTCAAAGTGTTGCTCTGCTAGGATTTCTGTTGGTACCATGAGAGCAGCTTGGTAACCAGCCGTCACCGACGCAAACATGGCCAAGCCAGCGACCACTGTTTTCCCGCTCCCCACATCTCCTTGTAGGAGACGATTCATGTGATGGTCAGACTTCATGTCAGCCAAAATTTCCTGCAAACTCTTTTCCTGAGCTTGGGTCAGGGCAAAAGGCAGATTTTCTTTGACAGCCATCACTTTTTCCTGAGACCAATTCAGAATCAAACCGCTTCCCTGAACTCTATTTTCAGACTTGAGCGTCTGTAACTGCATTTGAAAATAAAAGAGTTCCTCAAACTTGATACGGCGAAGCGCCTGCTTGTATTCTGCCAAGTCCTTAGGAAAATGCATGGCGCGGACTGCCTGACAACGAGACATGAGTTTGTATTTGTCCAGCAAAGACTGGGGAAGATTTTCCTCTATCAAGAGGTCCAGTCCCTGATCAAAGGCCGTCTTGATGACTTTGACCAGACTGGCCTGACTGATTCCCTGAGCCAGACGATAGACAGGCTGGAGGTCATCTTCCACCTGAGCCAGAACCTTCATCCCAGTCAGACTGGCCTTGGCACGGTCCCATTTCCCAAAGACAGCAAGGGTTGCTCCCAACTCTATCTTATCAGCTAGATAGGGTTGGTTAAAGAAATTCACCGCAAAAACGACTTCTCCCTGCTTGAGGCTAAAACGCAAGCGATTACGCTTAAAACCATAATACTGGACACTGGCAGGAGTTACTACCTGACCAGAAAGAACAGCCTTTTCGCCATCTTCCAGATCTAAGACCTGCTTGGTCTTAAAATCTTCATAACGGAAAGGAAAGTAGAGCAAGAGGTCTTGCAAGTTTTCAATTCCTAGTTTAGCGTATTTCTCTGCTGACTTTGGTCCCACACCAGGCAAGACATGCAAGGGTTGATGTAGATTCATGCTCCACTCCTTTCTTTAGGTTAATGATATTCTCTCGGAATGCGATCGCTGAGGAGACAAACCACCTCATAATTAATGGTTCCACGGTAGGTCGCTACCTGAGTTGCTGTGATTTCCTTGTCCCCATTGGAACCAATCAAGGTTACCTTTGTTCCGAGCGGGTATACCTTAGGCAGACGAATGGTGATTTGGTCCATAGAAACCCGTCCGACGATTGGACAAACTTGCCCATCTACCAAAACAGCGAAATTTTGCATATCTCGTGTCCAACCATCCGCATAGCCGATTGGCACGGTCGCAATGACTTGCTCACTATCCGCCTGATAGGTGGCTCCATAGCCCATGCAAGCTCCAGCTGGAACTGTCTTGACATGAACCAGGGCAGATTCCAAACTCAAGGCTGGTGTCAAGGCATAAGGCAAGTCCAAGACCTCTCCACTTGGATTAAGACCATACATGGAATCTCCCATACGAACGGCGTTAAAAATAGTCTCTGCATGCCAGAGAGTCGTTGCAGAGTTGCTGGCATGAACCAGTTCTGGGACTTCCTTCATACTTGCCAAAATAGCTTTAAAGCGTTCTAACTGCTCATTAAAATAGGCATCTGATTCTTCATCTGCAGTCGCAAAGTGGGTAAAAATCCCTTCAACACGAGCACCGTGTTGTTGGAGCAAGTCTTGAGCCAGATCAGCCTCACTGGCCTCTCTAAAACCAATCCGTCCCATTCCTGAGTCAATCTTGAGGTGGACTGTCAATCCAGTTAAATCTGCTTCCTTATCTAACAGCGCTTGAACCCACTCCAACCCAGCCACAGTCAAGGTGATGTCGTATTCTTTAGCAAGGTCAATAGCTTCTAGATCAGAAACTCCTAAAATAAGGATTCGCTTGCTGACCCCAGCCTGTCTGAGTTCAATGGCTTCATCAATATTCGAAACGCAAAATCCATCAACATCATCCTGGATTGCCGTTGTAACGGCAACAGCCCCATGACCATAGGCATTGGCCTTGACCACTGCCCACTTGAGCGTCCCTTCAGGGATATGAGCCCCCATTTGTTGTATATTTTGTCGAATGGCTTCCAGATATATCAGAGCCTTAGTTGGTCTATGCGGACTAGTTTTCATGATTTTCCTCCAAAATGACACTGGCTGTCACAAACTGATCTGTATGGCTAATAGACAGCCAAATCTTTCCTGAAAATGGTGACTGACTAAAATAGGGAGCCCCGCGTTCATTGCTCAGGACTTCCAAATCCTGAAAAGTCAGCTTGCCAATTCCTGTACCCATAGCCTTGGAAAAAGCCTCCTTAGCCGACCAGCGGCCTGCCAAGTATTCGATCTGCCTGCGCCCTTTGAGACTGGTAAAGCGTTCCATCTCTTTAGCAGTCAGCACGCGCTTAGCAAAGCCCTCACGTCGTGTAATTGCGTTTTCTATCGAAGCCAATTCTTCGATGTCAATTCCGTGTCCAACTATCATACTCATAAAAGGAGCTGAGATTCCCCCAACTCCATCCTTTTCACTTATTTTGTTAAGGTAGTATAAATTTCTTCTACCAAGGCTACTGTATTCTCCCAACCTAGACAAGGGTCAGTAATGGAGCAACCAAAGACCTCTGGTTGATTTTGGCGGCCATCTGCTAGGTAAGATTCGATCATAAAGCCTCGAACCGTCTTTTTAATCTTTTCATTCCAGTCACGATTCAGCAAGGCTTGGCGAACAATGCGAATTTGTTCCATATACTGCTTACCTGAATTGTCATGATTGGTATCGATGATAATGAAGGGATTTTCAAGCCCCATAGTCTCATAGCGATTGATGGCATTTAAGAGGGTTTCATAGTAGAAATTCGGTTCATTTTTTCCATATTCGTTCATGGCGCCACGAAGGATAACGTGGGTCAAGGGATTTCCTGAAGTTTCCACTTCTTGCCCATGGTAAAGGAAGGTTTGCTTGTTTTGAGCCGCATAGATGGCATTAAACATGACCCCAAGGTTCCCAGATGTTGGATTTTTCATCCCAACCGGAGCATCAATCCCAGAGGCTACAAAGCGGTGTTCTTGATCTTCCACTGAACGAGCCCCTACCGCATGGTAGCTGACCAAATCATCTACCAAAACGAGATTTGACGGATAAAGCATCTCATCAGCTGTCGTCAAACCAGTCTCCGTAATCACACGGTAGTGAAGTTGACGAACAGCCTGCAAACCATTGATGAGACTAGGCGCTTCGCTGGTATTTGGCTGATGAATCATACCCTTATAGCCATCTCCATTGGTACGAGGTTTAGCCGTATAGACACGCATCACGATAAATATTTTATCCGCAACTTTTTTCTGCAAGTCTGCTAAGCGACGAGCATATTCGAGCACTGCTTCTTCATTGTCCGAAGAGCAAGGTCCCATCACCAAAAGGATTCGGTCGTCCTCACCTGAGATGATGGCTGCCAACTCTCTATCGCGGGCTTCTTTCTTTCGCAAGGCTTCAGGTGACAACTGGGTCGCAGCCTTGATTGCTTCAATGTCAATTTCTTGACCTTTTTCGATAAATGCCATCTTACTCTCCTAGCGTTTGGTAAATTTCACGAACAAGTGCTTCTGTGTTGTCCCATCCTAGACACGGATCTGTAATGGACTTACCAAAAACCTCTGGTTCATTTTGACGTCCATCTTCTAGATAGGACTCGATCATAAAACCACGAACATATTTCTTGATTTTCTCATTCCAGTCACGGTTGATCAAGGTCTGACGAACGATACGGATTTGATCCATGTACTGCTTGCCTGAATTATCATGATTGGTATCGATGATGATAAAGGGATTTTCCAAGCCCATCTTTTCATACTGGGCAATGGTATCCATCAAATTGTCATAGTAGTAGTTGGGAATATTTTTCCCGTATTCATTCAAGGCACCACGAAGAATGGCGTGGGACAATGGATTCCCTGTTGTTTCCACCTCTTTACCGAGGAAAAGGAAACTCTGTTTATTTTGCGCTGCGTAAATCCCGTTAAACATAACATTGAGATTTCCAGATGTTGGATTTTTAAATCCTGTTGAAAAGTCTGCTCCGCTCGCTACAAAACGGTGCTGTTGATCCTCTACAGAACGAGCTCCAACAGCCATATAAGAAATCAAATCATCCACCAAAGGAAGATTTTCCGGGTAGAGCATTTCGTCAGCAGTTGTCATACCAGTCTCGGTAATCACACGGTAGTGGAGCTGACGAACAGCCTTGATCCCATTGATCAAGCTAGGTGCTTCTGTCGCATTTGGTTGATGAATCAAGCCCTTATAGCCATCTCCATTGGTACGAGGTTTGGCTGTATAGACACGCATGACCATAAAAATACGGTCTTTGACCTCTTCTTGCAAAGCAGACAGACGCTTGGCATACTCGAGGACTGCCTCTTCATTATCAGATGAACATGGTCCAATGACCAAAAGAATACGCTGATCTTCTCCACGGATGATGGCTTCCAATTCCTGATCACGTTGGTTTTTTCTTGCAAGAGCTGCTCCTTCTAATTTAGACAAGGCACGAACTTCTTCAATGTTAATTTTAGGACTTTTAGCTGTAAATACCATGATTCATCTCCTTATAAAGCAAACGGACACCAAGTAAAAAATGATTTTCACCAGGTATCCGCCTGTATCTTATCACATATTATTGTCTCTTACCATGACAGTTCTTGAATTTCTTACCAGATCCACATGGACATTGGTCATTTCGTCTGATTTGGCTCAAGTCCACATCTGCTGGAAGATGAGTCTGCTGTGCTGCAATATTACGAGTCGCAGTTGTACTGATATTGTGTTCAGTTTGAGGACGTTCTTGTTCGTGGATTTGTGCTTTCATCATCAAGCGGGTCACATCGAACTCAATCGATCCGATCATGTCGTTAAACATGCGGAAACCTTCTGCTTGATATTCTACAACCGGGTTGTTTTGAGCATATCCACGAAGACCAACAGCATTTCGCAACTGGTCAAGAGCATCGATATGGTCTGTCCACTTGTTGTCTACAACACGTAGGATCAAGACCTTCTGGAATTCTTTCACTGCATCTTCATCACGAAGTTTAGCAACTTGGCTGTCATAGACTTTCAAGGCACGTTGGAAAAGCTCATCTTTGATAGCTTGGTCTGACAAACCTGCAAGATCTGAACGACTGATTGAATCTTCTGGAAGCAAATTATACTTAGCAAAGTTCAGGATTGCTTCCAGTTTTTCATCTTCTTTCGAACGAGCATGTGCATCCACGATACGGCCAATGGTACGACGGATCATAGCATGAATCTCAGGTGCCAAATCACGGTCGGCAGTAATGACATCATAACGCTGTGCATAGATAATCTCACGTTGTTCACGCATGA
The DNA here is from genome assembly GCF_001578705.1 of Streptococcus oralis. Classification (GTDB taxonomy): domain Bacteria; phylum Bacillota; class Bacilli; order Lactobacillales; family Streptococcaceae; genus Streptococcus; species Streptococcus oralis_J. The sequence continues at coordinate 829,841 of NZ_KQ969037.1, forward strand.
CATCATCGTATTGAAGGACCTGTTTACGTGTATCGTAGTTATTCCCCTCAACGCGTTTTTGAGCTGCTTCCACTTGACGCGTTAACATACGGGATTCGATGGCTTCGTCAGACATGTTGAGTCGTTCAAAGATACCTTTCAAACGTTCTGAACCGAAACGTTTCATCAAATCATCTTCAAGAGACAAGTAGAATTGTGACTCACCTGGGTCTCCTTGACGTCCTGAACGTCCACGAAGCTGATTATCGATCCGGCGACTTTCGTGGCGTTCTGTACCAATGACGCAAAGTCCACCAAGTTCACGAACCCCTTCACCAAGCTTGATGTCAGTACCACGACCGGCCATGTTGGTAGCGATGGTAACTGCGCCACGTTGACCAGCATTCATGATGATTTGCGCTTCTCTGTAGTGGTTTTTCGCATTCAAGACTTCGTGAGGAACACCTGCTTCGACCAGTTTCTTAGAAAGAAAATCACTGGTTTCAACGGCAACCGTACCTACCAAGACTGGCTGACCTTTTTGATAACGTGCCTTCACATCTTCAACTACAGCCTTGAATTTTGCATCAAGACTTGCATAGAGAAGGTCTGAGTGGTCAATACGTTGGATTGGACGGTTGGTTGGGATTGGGATGACACGAATGTTGTAGATTTCGCGGAATTCTTCTTCTTCTGTTTTACCAGTACCCGTCATACCTGCCAATTTCTTATACATACGGAAGAGGTTTTGGTAGGTAATAGAAGCTGAAGTCTTAGTTTCGTCTTGAATTGGCACACCTTCCTTGGCTTCAATCGCCTGGTGCAAGCCATCAGAATAACGACGACCTTCCATGGTACGACCTGTAAATTGATCGACAATCAAGATTTCCTGCTCTTCACTAACCACATAGTCAATATCGAGAATCATGATATAGTTGGCACGAAGGGCATTATCGATAAAGTGAGTAAGAGCCACATTTTCAATATCGTAGAGATTTTCCAGTTTGAAGTAGCCTTCAGCCTTGTCAATCCCTGAATCAGACAAACCAATAGTCTTAGACTGGATGTCAATGATATAGTCATCTTTGTCCAAAGATTTGACAAAGTGATCCGCCATATGATACAGCTGACTAGTTTCCACAGCATTGGCTCCTGAAACGATCAAAGGAGTACGAGCCTCATCAATCAAGATCGAGTCAACCTCATCGACCAAAGCATAGTTGAGCGGACGCTGTACCATGTTTTCTGCCCGAACAACCATGTTGTCACGAAGGTAGTCGAAACCAATCTCTGAGTTGGTTGAGTAGGTAATATCACAGAGATAGGCTTCTTTCTTCTCCATTGGTGACTTAGCAGCCAAATTAATCCCTACTGACAAACCAAGCCATGAGTACAATTCACCCATCTCAGTCGCATCACGTTCGGTTAGATACTCGTTGACCGTTACTACGTGAACCCCCTCACCTGCTAGAGCGTTGAGGTATACAGGCATCGTCGCTGTCAAGGTTTTTCCTTCACCTGTACGCATTTCTGGCACATCTCCATGGTGGAGGACAATCCCACCCATGACCTGAACTTTATATGGGAAAAGTCCAAGAACACGCTTGGCAGCTTCACGTACTACTGCAAAAGCCTCATAGAGCAATGAATCCAGCGATTCACCCTTATTGTAACGTTCCTTAAATTCATCTGTTTTTGCTTTTAGCTGGTCATCCGTCAAGGTTGCCATCTGATCTTCATATTTGAGAACCTTGTCTGCCATCTTTTCCAGACGACGAAGTTCTCCTTTATCATTTTCGATAATCGTTTTTAAAATATTAGCCATTATTTTCCTTACTTTAGATTCTGAATATTTTAGAATGTTCTTTTAATTTTAGCATATTTACTATTATTTTTCAAGAAAGAATCCGCGTTTCAACAGGGAAACGAGGCTAACTTCTAGGTCAGTCTCTTGGCTTTTTATGGACTACATTTCACACAAATAGTTAATTGCCAAGCAGAGCTGGCAAAATTCCAAAAATCAGGAAAAAATTGATCCAGAAGGCCATGCAAAATAGCACTCCAAAGAGGAAGAGACTCATCTTTTTAGTCAGTACTGAGAAAAAGATTGCCAATACACCAAAGACGACAAAGAGTTTTTTCATGATGAAGAAATAAATCGAAACTCCTCCTATTTGCAAATCCCATGGAAGACAAAAGACCAGCATCCATAACAAGCAAATCGTAAGAATGTAGGTTTTGTAGTATTGATGAATGAACTGCTTTATTTTGAGCATTCGGAACCTCCTATAAACTCTAGCTATTGATAGTTGACCCCATTTTGTTCTTCTGTTTCAGCTTGACCATTCTTTTTAGACAGTCATAGACTTTCCAGTCATTCACAAGAGACAAAAAGACTAAAAGAATCCCTATCCCCCAAATTGTTAAATCAGCAGGATTTTTCAAGACAATATTGAAAATTAAGAATGAAAAAACGGTAAAAGCTAGACTAAATACAGCAAAAAGAGAAAGATAAATCCAGTAAAAGTAATAAACTAATGCGAAATATTTACTGTCTTTATCCGCCTTCTCAATCCAATGGAAAAAGTAAAAGTAAGGTGATAATAGTAATAATATAAAAAATTTTTCCATCACACACCTCTTTTTGATAACGTTTTCTTTGACTTCATTCTATCAAAAAGATCTGGAAATGTCTTCCCAGATCTTCTTGTTTATTTCCGTTTTCTTGCGATCAAGTGAATCGGTGTCCCCTCAAAGACAAAGGCCTTACGAATTTGATTTTCCAAGAAACGCAGGTAAGAGAAGTGCATGAGTTCTTCTTCATTGACAAAGATGACAAAGGTTGGTGGTTTGGTTGCCACTTGGGTCGCGTAAAAAATCTTGAGGCGTTTCCCTTTGTCTGTCGGTGTTGGGTTGATAGCAATGGCATCCATAATCACATCATTCAAGACAGCTGATGGGATACGCGTGTTTTGACTTTCACTGATTTGCTTGATCATTTCAGGCAGTTTATGGAGACGCTGCTTGGTAAGAGCGGATACAAAGACAATCGGTGCATAAGGCAGATATTGGAACTGCTCACGGATATCTTCTTCCCATTTTTTCATGGTGTGGTTGTCTTTCTCAAGGGTATCCCACTTGTTGACCACGATAATCATCCCTTTACCTGCTTCGTGGGCAAAACCTGCGATACGCTTGTCGTACTCACGGATTCCTTCTTCTGCATTGAGGACCATCAAGACCACGTCAGAACGGTCAATGGCACGCATGGCACGCATGACAGAGTATTTCTCTGTATTTTCATAGACTTTACCAGACTTACGCATACCAGCTGTATCAATCATGGTAAACTCTTGACCATCCGCATCTGTAAAATGGGTATCAATGGCATCACGCGTTGTTCCAGCCACTGGACTAGCAATCACGCGGTCTTCTCCCAAAATAGCATTGATCAAACTTGATTTTCCAACGTTAGGACGGCCAATCAAGCTGAATTTAATCACGTCTGGATTTTCTTCTTCAACTTCATGCGGCAAATTTTCCACAATGGCATCCAGCACATCCCCTGTCCCGATACCGTGAACGGACGAAATTGGCAGCGGTTCACCCAATCCTAGCGCATAGAAATCAAAAATATCATTTCGCATCTCAGGGTTGTCAACCTTGTTAACGGCAAGGATAACAGGTTTATGGGTTTTATAGAGTTTGCGAGCCACGTACTCGTCCGCATCCGTAATTCCTTCTTTGCCAGACACCACAAAAACGATAACATCTGCTTCTTCCATGGCAATTTCTGCCTGGTGTTTGATTTGCTCCATGAAGGGAGCATCGACGTCGTCAATCCCTCCAGTATCAATCATACTGAAAGAACGGTTGAGCCACTCACCCGTTGCATAGATACGGTCACGTGTCACACCCTCGACATCTTCTACGATTGAGATTCGCTCACCAGCGATTCGGTTAAATAGGGTTGATTTCCCAACATTGGGACGTCCTACAATGGCAACAGTTGGTAAGGCCATGTTTTCTCACTTTCTACAATAACTTTTTCTGTTCTAGATTCTTCCGAGTTGAACTAGGTTCGGCTTGACCAAACTGCTCTGCCAAACGCTGACTCCAAGAGGTCGTCGCACGCGCACCAGCATAGTCTGCCTGTACTTGGTCATAGTCCAAAATCGCTTCAACTGGCTGTTCTTGGTATTCTTCTTCAAAAACTACTTGGTTCAAAGGCAGTCTTGGTTTGACATCATGTTGTTGATTTGGCACACCGAGTGCAATCCCAAAAACGGGATAGGTATAGTCAGGCAAGTTAAAAAGCTCTGCCACTTCTTCTGACTTGTAACGGACCAAACCGGTAATAACACCACTATATCCCAGACTTTCAGCTGCAAGCAAGGTATTTTGCCCAGCAAGCGCCGCGTCTACAGACGTGATAAGGAGACCTTCTACCCCTTGAGGTTGGAAAGTGTCCGTATGAAGGCTTGCTCCCTTTTCAGCTCGATTCAAGTCACCTACAAAAAGTAGGAAAGCTGCTGACTGGCGAATGGCTTCCTGCGGAACCAATTCATAAAGAGCATCTTTTTTCTCCTGACTACGTACAAGAATCACAGAGTAGGATTGGAAATTTTTCCAAGATGACGCCATTTGCCCAGCAGTCAAAATCTCTTCCAAGTCTGCCTGAGGAATCTCTTGCTCCTTAAAGCGACGAACCGAAGTATGAGTTTTCATCAGTTTAATGGTTTCTGTCATCGGCGATTTTCTCCTTCTAGTCTCGTTTCCTCAGCCAAATAACGGATTCGTTCCATAACCCGTCTAGCTTCCCAGGTCTCATCATTTCCATTCTTTCCTTTGGCAAAATGTTTTTCCAAATCTTGGAAATTAAAGTTGGAAGTAAAGAAGGTCGGCAAATCTTCCTGCATGCGATACTGGAGAATAACTTGGAGAATCTCATCACGCACCCAAGGGGTCGACTGTTCTGCACCAATATCATCCAAGATCAAGACTTCTGCTAATTTGATCTCATCCACCAAGGTCTTCACAGATCCTTCACCGATGGCATTTTTCACATCAATGACAAAACTTGGATAGTGGAGAATCGTTGTTGAAGCGCCACGTTTTTCAGATAGGTCGTGAGCCAAAGCTGCCATCATGAAACTCTTACCGACACCAAAATCTCCGTAAAGATAGAGACCTTTTCGGATACTTGGGTAAAGGTCAACAAAGGCATAGAGTCTCTCAAAAATTGGCAACCGTCCTAGATCATCTAGGTCAATCTGAGCCAATTTCGCTTTCTTGAGACTTGCTGGTAGATTGATCAACTTCAGTCGATTCTTGATGGCCGCCTCTTTTTCAGCCGCGATCAGCTCTGGTGTTTCTTCATAAGATACATCCGCATAACCGTGATTCATGACCAAGATAGGCTTGTATCCTCGCGCTATATAGTCCGCATCCCCACGAAGAAACTTATCCCGCTCTGTGATATATTGGTTGAACTTGGAGATGCTACGATTCAACTCCTCTGGGCTGAGGGATTCTTTCAGGATAAAAGCCGCTACATCTGGGTCTTTCATAATCTGCTGGACTAGGTCCTGATACTGAAAACGACTTGTCTGACGTTTGATTACGTCACCCACACTTTCCATCTAGTCTCCTCCTTCTTCTAATCGGGCTAACATTTCTTGTTTTTTACGTTCTAGTTCCAAACGAGTTTCCTCGCTGGTTTGGTTTTTATATTCTGGATTACTCCACTTGGGAACATTTGTCTTAGTTGAGCTAGTTTTCGATTTCTGGACTTCCTGGCCTTTTTGCTGACGTTCTCGAATCCGAAGCACGGCTTCTTCTGCTGTTCGAATTTTTTGGTAAGCATAGTCATTGGCAACTTTCATAGCATATTTTTCATTGACATTGGCCGAATCAACCTTGTTAAAGGTTAAAAGTAAGACGATATTGATGACTTCGTCCAACAAACCTAAAGACGCCATCTGGTGAAGAAGTTCTCTTTCACTTTGGGTGATGTTCCCCTTACGCGTTTGCTTGATTTCCGCTAAAAAGTGCAGGGGAGTTTTATTTTTGGCTTCCCTGATAATGGTCATTTCTTTGGGGCTAAAGTCAGAAGAAACCTGCTTTTGCGCAATCTTTTCACGCATGCGTTTGACTGAAATAACCTGAGCCACCGCTGTCGCCTTGGCTAATTGATAGGTTTCAAACCAGGTCCATTTTTTTTCATCTGCAATGGCAAACAATTCCAAAACATCTGCCTGCTCATTTTCAAAACGCAAACCATCTCGAGCCATCAGACGCTGAAAATGTTCCAAGTCAAAATCATTTTTCATCTTGATTTTAGACTCAATTGGAGTCACTTCTTCGGTCAGGTTTGGAAATACTTGGCTTAAAGAAACAGAGAGTTCTTCTCCCTCACTTGGAACCTGCTTCATAGCAGAAACAGCTGTATCCCCAATCTTTTTCTCTAATAATCTGCTATAGACAGAATGACTTAGAAATTCCTGACTGGAGAGGGGAGAATGAAGCTGCAATTCATAAGCTTCCCCCTTCTGATAAAGAGTCAACAAATCCAAAGCAGATAAAATTTTAAAGGATTGGAGCAAGGTAGGCATGCCGAAGTTTAAGTGGTTGAGGATATGGGAAAAGAGATGCTCCTTTTGCCCTCCATCCCAAAAGGTTATGGAATATAGATAGAGGCTCAGCGCCTCCTGACCGATAATCGGGAGGTAGCACTGCACCAGGGAAGAGGTATCTTGTGACACCCGATTATTCTTTAGAAAAGAAAAACGGTCATTTGGCTTCATTTATTTTTCCTTTTTCTTTTTAGAGGACTGGGTGATCTGCTGGAGCAGACTCTCCAACTCACTCACATCCTTAAAACTACGGTAAACGCTGGCAAAACGAACATAGGTAATCTCATCCAGCTCCGCCAATTCTTCCATGACTAAAGACCCAATATATTCACTTTGGATCTCATTCTCACTGCGACTACGGAGTTTTTGCTCGATACGATTGACCACCATGTTGATTTCATCACTTGACACAGGACGCTTCTGGGCTGAGCGGATAATCCCATTAAAGATTTTATCTCTCGAAAACTGCTCTCGCGTACCGTCTTTTTTGACGACAACCAGCGTTCTTTCTTCTACTCGTTCATAGGTTGTAAAACGATGCTGACACTCGTCGCACTCACGTCTTCGGCGGATGGTATTTCCTTCTTCGGCTTGTCGACTATCAACAACACTAGACTTGGTAGCCCCACATTTTGGACAACGCATGCTTTTCCTCCTTGTCGTTTTCTTTTCATTATACCATTTTTTGAGCAATTCCCAAAACAATTCTTATTTTTACTTGACAAGTTTTTTGTTTTATTGTATTATTTAATTAGAACAATAAAGAGAAAGAAAGGAGACTATGATGTCCTGGTCATTTGATAATACAAAACCCATTTATTTGCAGATTATGGAAAAAATCAAATTACAGATTGTTTCCCATGAACTGGAACCCAACCAACAGCTCCCAACCGTAAGGGAACTAGCGAGTGAGGCTGGGGTCAATCCCAATACCATTCAGCGCGCTTTGTCTGATCTTGAGCGCGAGGGCTTCGTTTATAGCAAGCGAACAACTGGTCGTTTTGTCACCGAGGATTTGGACCTCATCGTTCAGTCCCGCAAACAACTTTCCGAGGAGCAACTGCAACACTTCGTCTCTTGCATGCTTCAATTTGGCTACAAAAAAGAAGAACTGCCAAATGTATTAAGCGACTATATTAAAGGAGTTTAAGACTATGACACTACTAGCACTTGAAAATGTATCAAAATCATATGGAGCAACTGCGGCACTTGACAATATCTCACTAGAGATCTCAGCTGGAAAAATCGTCGGGCTTCTCGGTCCAAACGGATCTGGAAAAACAACCTTGATCAAGCTGATCAACGGACTTCTCCAACCAGACCAAGGTCGTGTCCTCATTAACAACATGGACCCAAGTCCTGCTACCAAAGCCATTGTCTCTTATCTACCAGACACGACTTATCTGAATGAACAGATGAAAATCAAAGAAGCACTGACCTACTTTAAAACTTTCTACCAAGATTTCAATCTTGAGCGGGCTCAGCACCTTTTAGCAGATCTTGGCATTGATGAAAACAGTCGTCTCAAGAAATTGTCAAAAGGAAACAAGGAAAAGGTTCAGCTCATCCTGGTTATGAGCCGTGAAGCTCGTCTCTACGTGCTCGACGAACCGATTGGTGGTGTGGATCCAGCTGCCCGTGACTATATCTTGAACACCATCATCAACAACTACTCACCAACTTCAACTGTCTTGATTTCTACCCACTTGATTTCAGATATTGAGCCGATCTTGGACGAAATCATCTTCCTAAATAACGGAAAAGTTGTTCGTCAAGGAAATGTGGATGATATTCGTTACGAGTCAGGTGAATCCATTGACCAGCTCTTCCGCCAGGAGTTCAAAGCTTAGACAAAGGAGATTATTATGTTTTGGAATTTAGTTCGTTATGAATTTAAAAATGTTAACAAATGGTATCTAGCTCTCTACGGTGCTGTGCTTGCAATTTCGGTTTTGATTGGAGCTTTTCTTGGTAGCCTTAGCCAGAGTTACAATTCTAACAATGCTGTTTATTTCATCTTCTTTTTAGTACTAGTCTTTGGAGGACTCAGCGTCACTCTTTGGATTGCAACAATCTTTTTAATCATCCGAAGATTCAAGGGGAGTGTTTATGACCGCCAAGGGTACTTGACCCTGACCTTGCCTGTCTCTGAGCACCAAATCATCATCGCAAAACTCTTAGGAGGTCTTGTCTGGTCCATCTTAAGCTATATCGTCTTTATCTTGAGTATCATTATTATCTTCTCACTCACCCCTGTAGTGAAAGATTTGCCTCTCCTCTATCGATTTATCTCTCCTTATCTCGGTTACGGTTGGCTCTACGCCCTCTCTCTTCTGGTCGGTTCAATTACTTGGATTTTATCTATTTACCTTTGTATCTCAATTGGTCAACTATTTAACGAGTATCGTACCGCTATGGGAATTTTAGCCTATATCGTGATTAACATCGTGATTGGCTATATTTCTATCTTCTTCCGAATGGATTATGATTTTAACCTCCTAATTAGCGTTGATATCCTCAAAGATTTTATTCTAGCAATTATCTACTACCTCGGAACCTACTATATCTTGAAAAACAAGGTTAACTTGCAATAAAAAATGCCCAGCTAGAAAGCTGGGTTTTTCTTTAACTCAATATCAAACTGGCTACAATGGGACTGACAAAGACGTAGAGAATACCGGTGACACCGATAGCCAAGCCACCCATGGCGCCTGCTACAGAGCCGTATCGAAAGGCCGTTCCCGTTCCGACAGCATGACCTGTCCCTCCAAGGGAAAGACCTACAGCCACTGGATCATCAATTTTCAACCACTTCAAAAGGGTTGGTCCAATAACACTAGTTAAAATCCCAGTTGCCACTACGACGACCAAGGTCACAGTCGTCAAACCCTGCAATTTTTCTGTGATTCCCACTGCCATGGCGGTTGTCACTGACTTGGGAAAGAGAGAAATGGCTAGGAAAAAGTCCATGCCAAAGATTTTCGCCACTATGGCAGTGAAGCTAGTATTGACAACTACTGCTAGCAGACTACCAAAGAGAATACTCCTCGCATGGTGCTTCATCAGGTGAAAGCTCTTATAAAGTGGAATCCCTAAAGCCACCGTCGATGGGACTATCAAGTTGTTCAGATAAACCCCACCTTGGTAATAATCTTGATAAGAAATACCCGTCACCTTTAGAAAGATGATAATGAAAATAGCTGACAAAAGCAAAGGCGTCGTCAATGGATGGGGAAAACGTCTGTAAATCAACATCCCCACTAGATAAGCTAGTATAGACAATGCAATCCCAAACAGAGGATTGGATACAAATTCGCTCATTTGGCATCTCCTTTCTCATAATCTCCCTCAAACCGTCGCTTGATAAACTGAACCACTAGGGCGATGAGGATAATATTAATCACAGCCGCAAAAAAGACAATCAAGACGATAGGCAAGAGATAAGGGGCAATCACATCAAACTTTTCCATGATACCCACTGCTGGCGGCAAAAAGAGAATGGTCATATTAGCCAGCAGAAAATTCCCCACCATATTGACATGCCTGGTCCTCAGCCACTTGAACTGCAGGGCTAGAAAGAGAATGATTAAGCCAATAATACTGCCTGGTATGGGCATATGAAAGAAACTGGAAATCCCTTCACCAATAAGGGAAATTACAAAAAGAATCATTAATTGAACATATAACTTCATCTCAAACTCCTTGAAATAGAATTCTTGCATACCAGTTTACTCTTTTTTCAGAAAATTTCAAGGAAATATCGAAATTTTTCTTTCTTGCAAGGATTAGCTAAAAGTAGTATAATCATTGCATGCGCAATCATCTTATGTTGCAAAGACAGTCAGTAATGACTTTGCTATTTTTACTTTGAAAAGAAAGGAGAAAGCAATGACCTATTTGGAAAAGTGGTTTGACTACAACCGCCGTCAAAAGGAAATAGAAGCCTTGTTAGAAGAAACCATTGCCCAACAGAGTGAACAAAGGTTGACCTTGAAAGAGTTTTATCTGCTCTACTATCTGAATCTAGCTGGTGAAAAGTCCTTACGGCAGATTGACCTGCCAGATAAACTCCATCTCAGCCCGAGCGCTGTTTCTCGAATGGTGGCTCGCCTGGAAGAGAAAAACTGCGGTTTACTTAGTCGCAGATGTTGCGATCAGGATAGACGGGCTAGTTTTATCTGCCTGACTGACGAAGGACAAACAACTCTGGCTTATCTACAAAAGGCCATCGAAGAAAGACTGGAAATGAATCTTGACTTCATTTCTTAATCAGATTTTTTAAAAAAGTTGCGTGCGCAATCATTTTTCTTGACATTCCTCTTTTCAAGGAGTACAATAAAGTCAAGATCGAATAAAGGAGTTTTATATGATCGAAATTACCTACCTAGACGCCAGCAAACAAGAGAGAACTATGACTTTCGAGTCTTATCAAGACTTTGAACGTTCTCAACAAGCCTGCCTTATCGGCGTCGCGGATTACTACACTGTCCAAAAATTAACTTACAATGGTCATGATTTGGACTACCATGGGACTTATGGAGATGTCTTCTTCTATCTCATGAAACAAGATTTAAGCCAATATAACTAAAAAAGGAGAAATACAATGGCAAAAGCAATTACAGATGCAACATTTGAACAAGAAACAAAAGACGGTTTGGTCTTGGTAGACTTCTGGGCAACTTGGTGTGGTCCATGTCGCATGCAAGGTCCAATCTTGGATAAATTGTCTGAAGAACTGTCAGAAGATGTCTTGAAAATCGTCAAAATGGACGTTGATGAAAATCCAAACACAGCTCGTGCCTTTGGAATCATGTCTATCCCAACCCTTCTCTTCAAAAAAGACGGTCAAGTGGTAAAACAAGTTGCTGGAGTACACACTGCAGAACAAATCAAGGCCATCGTTGCTGAATTGAGTTAAGATTGAAGCACTCCCAATTGTAAAACGGGAGTGCTTTTTTGTTTGCATAGAAAAAGCCCTGTTCCTCAAATTGGGGAGCAAGGCTCTTTTTGCTTATTATTCTTCTGTTCCAAGGAAGTTTTTCGCAACAAGAGCTGCAAGAACACCACCTACGATTGGTGCAAGAATGAAAATCCATACTTGTTGAAGGGCCGCGCCACCTACAAAGACAGCTGGTGCCAAGCTACGAGCTGGGTTTACTGAAAGTCCAGTGATGTTCAAGCCTACAAGGATCAAGGCTGTCAATGACAAACCAATCACCAAACCAGCGATTGCACCATTGCCTTTGCTTGCTGAAGTGACAGTCATGATAACTAGGACAAACAAGAAGGTTGCGATGACTTCAAACAAGAATCCACCAAAGACAGTGACACCGTTTGCCAAGGCATTTTCACCAAGACTAGCAGTTGACATGCCTGAGTTAGACAAGAGGAAGAATACCGCAGCTGACGCAAGGAAAGCTCCAACTACTTGTCCAAGAATGTAGTTTACAAGTTCTGAAGATGACAAACGTTTGTTTACAAACATAGCGATTGAAACAGCCGGGTTCAAGTGAGCCCCTGAAATAGTTCCGATTGAGAAAGCTGCGACTACGATGGCCAAACCAAAAGCAAGAGCAATCCCAAGGTGGCCAAGACCTTCAACACCATTCCCAAAAACAACAGCTCCTGTTCCGATGAACACAAGCATAAAAGTACCGATTAATTCAGCAACAAATTTTTTCATGATAAGTCTCCTTTTTTCAAAACTATGTACCAGTCTATCAAAAGAAGGAACAGGTTTCAAGAAAATTGATTGGAAATTTACTGGTTTGCCTTACTGTCTTTTAATTGAGGGATTCGATAAAAAATACATTCCCTCTATGGGACTTATCAGTTGCCTATCTCATTAGCATTTAGCAACTTAATATAATCCAGACCCCAGTTTTCGACAGCATCTAAAACAACTCTGAATTCCTGCCCCATTTCGGTTAAGCTGTACTCAACTCGTGGGGGAACTTCGGCATAGACCTTTCGTTGAACAATCTTATCCTTTTCTAATTGACGGAGATGACGGGTCAAAATAGTTTGAGTAATCCCAGGCAATAATCTCTGCAATTCTTTAAATCGTTTGGTACCCGTACTCAACTGATAAATGATTACCAGTGCCCATTTCCCCGTTAAAACCCTCTGCGTTGTCGCAAATGGACAAATACCATACTCACTCACTTTATTTGGCATAAAATATCTTCTTTCTATTTTTTTTTAAATTTATCTTTTAGTATCAATAAAAGTACTACTTTTGATACTAGCTATCGAAAAAGTGTCTACTTGTTTTTTTTGATTTTAACTGTTACAATTATATCATAAAAAAGAAATGGAGAATATATATGTCAACAAACTTAGAAATTTTCAACGCTTATAACCAAGCTTTAATTGCTGGTGACTTTCCTGGTGTCTTTGAAACGATGGCAGACGATATTGTCTGGCATCAACCTGGTAATCATAGTATATCTGGTTCAGTTGTTGGTAAGGACAAGCTAGGAACTCACCTGGCTACATTTGCTGAGAAAACTAATGGAACCTTTAAGGTGATAACAAATTGGGTTTCTGACAATAAGGATTTAATCGCAGCTAATGTTACTTTTCTCGGAACACGTGCTGATGGTACTGAACTCAATATGAACGGGATTGACCTCTTCCGTATTGAAGACGGGAAAATCAAAGAAGTTTGGCTCTTCTCTTCAGATCAAGCAGAAGAGGATAGCTTTTGGGGATAATTAAAGAGGCCGGGACAAAAAATTTTGATTTTAGGAATTCTTTATTATAAATTTTTAAATCAATAGATTAGATAAAAAAGCGAACAAGACAGAATTCTGAGTGTCAGATAACTCGTTTTGTTCGCTTTTTATATTTAAGGTTAGACTTTTGTCCCAGACTCTTTTAATTTACTCTCCCAACTCAGCACTGTATGCGATAATCTGATCAACCGTGTCTGACAAGAACTGGATGGTATCACGGAGTGGTTTATCCGTTGAGATATCGGCTCCGATAATCATTGCTGACTCAAGTGGAGTCTTACTGCCACCTGATTTGAGAAGATTGAGCCAATCTTCAGCTCCAGTTTCTGAATGTTTCAGATGAAGGTAACCCACTGTCGAGATGACTAGTCCAGCTGAGTAGGTGTAACTATACAAGCCCATGTAGTAGTGAGCCTGGCGCATCCAAGTCAAGGCCGCATCGTCGTCAATTTCAATGGCATCTCCCCAAAAGTCTGTCAAGACCTCTTTCATAATGCTGTTGAGCTTGCCTGCTCCAAAGGTCTTCCCTTCTTCAATCAAGCTATACACCATACGCTGGAAGGCTGCTTCCAAAAGGTGGGTGATGAAATTATGGAAGTAGGTATCTGTCAAGCGATGGGCAAGAGCGAAGCGTTTTTGACGGGGATCATCCGATTGGTGTTCCAAATAATCACTGAGAAGTAACTCATTGAAGGTCGATGGCGCTTCGACATAATAAGTCGACATGTGGGCGTTGAAGTAACTTTGGTGATTGTCTGAAAAGATGAATTGACCCGAATGCCCAATCTCATGAATGAGGGTATAGACATCACTGAGACGACCTGTCCAGCTCATGAGGACATAAGGGTGCACGCGATATGGATCCGCCGCATAACCACCAGAATCTTTGCCACTATTGGCAACAAAGTCCACCCATCGCTCTTCTTGATAGCGAGCAACTTCCTGACAATATTCTTGCCCTAAAGGTTCTACTGACTTCATGACCAAATCATAGGCGTCGTCAATGGTCACTTCCGGATTCAGGGCGCTGTCCAAGTCCAATTTCCAGTCTGCAAAGGTCATCTTTTCAAGACCATTGACCTTGGCAACATGCTTGAGGTATCTCTGAGCAACTGGCGCAAAATCCTTCATGATGAGGTCAATCTGGCGGTCAAACATGGCACGGTCAACTTCTTGCTCAGCTAGAAGATAATCAAAAACCGAGTCGTAGCCCTTCATATCTGCCAACAGTTTTTCAGACTTGACCTGAGCTAAGTAGGCTGCCGCAGCCGTATTTTGGTGCTTACGAAGTCCCTCTGAGAAGGAAAGGAAAGATTTCTCACGAACTTCAGCGTCCTCGTGGTTTTGGTAGAAATTTTCATAGGTCACAAAGCTGTTTTTATATGTCTTGCCATTGACTTCAAAGTCAGCCATTTCAAAGTCCCCAGCTCGCATCTTAGTATAAATATCCTGTGGACTGTAGAAAACTTCACCCAGATTTGTCAAAGCCTTCTCCACATCAGCCCCTAGATAGTGGGCTTTTTTGATTTTTGCCTGACGAATGGCTGCCGTCAAATGTGGCAGTTCACCCAAACGATCCAAGACTTCCTCATCAGCTTCCACCAAGGCATCGTCAAAGAAAGTCAAGGCTACGCTGGCGTCTGTTTCAAATTCCATCCCAGCTTGGGCAATATTAGCAAAATCTTCATTGCTATAATCTGTCGTCTGAGGCATAAAGGCGTAATTACCAATATGACTCATCTGAATGTAAATTTGTTCCAATTCTGCAAAGGCCTTTTCAAAATCTTCAAAAGTGTGAAGATTGCCCTTGTAATCACGGCTAAATTGGTTAATATCTTCGCGAGCCTTCTCGATTGCTCGCAAGAAATCCTCACGGTCTTGGTATAGGGCAGTTAAATCCCAAAGTTCCTTTTCAGGAAATTCTGAACGGTGTTTTTGTTCCATTTTCTTCCTCTTATTTTTCTAATTCTACTAAAACACTAAGGGCTGATAAGGCATAAAGCGGCGCTGTTTCTGCTCGCAAGATGCGAGGTCCAAGACCTGCCAAGACGGCTCCTTTAGCTTCAAAAGACTCAATTTCTGCAGGTGAAAGACCGCCTTCTGGGCCAAAGATAAAGAGCAATTTGGCTCCCTTTTCAAGACCAGAAACTACTTGCAATAGCGCAGCGGCTTCCCCTTCTTTTGCTGATTCTTCGTAGGCCACTACGATAGAGTCATACTGATCCAGCTGGGCTAGAAAATCTGCTTTTTTCTCAAAAAGTTTGACACTCGGGACCAGATTCCGCTTGCTTTGCTCGGCTGCTCCAAGGGCGATTTTTTCTAGTTTTTCGACTTTCTTGCCCAATTTCTTACCATCCCACTTGGCGACCGACCAATCGGCAGGAAAGGCCCAGATTTGGCTAGCACCCAGTTCTGTCACTTTTTGAGTGATGAATTCCAACTTATCTCCCTTGGGAAAGCCTGATGCGATGGTCACTTGGATGGGAAGTTCCACATTGTCAGCTAATTCTTCGAGCAATTCAAACTGACGGTTTTCCACATCCAGCACGCGCGCCAAGCGCTTGATACCATCCTCAAAGACCAAGGTCACCTGTTCATCTTCCTTCAAGCGCATGACCTGAAACATGTGCTTGCTGGTTTCCTTGTCCTCAATAGTGACAGGAGAGACTGCACTGCCCTTGACAAAATACTGCTGCATGCTAGCCTCCAATCACACCTGAAATATCCTTGGTCTTCTTAAAGACGCAGGCATTCCATTCCCCTTGAATCATGTGGGTTTCAAGGAAAAATCCAGCTGACTCAGCTGACTCTCGCACCATGTCCCACTTGTCCTTGATAATGCCACTCATGATGAGGTAGCCCTCATCCTTGACCAAGCGATAAGCATCCTCTGTCAGATGAATGAGAATATCCGCCAAGATATTGGCCACGATGACATCTGCTTCAATCTCCACACCCTTAAGCAAATCGCCTGGGGCTACATGGATGTTTTCCATGCCAGGGTTGAGTTCAATATTTTCCTGAGCCACACAAACTGCCACATCATCTAAGTCATAGGCGAAAATCTCCTTAGCACCAAGAAGCGAGCTGGCAATGGAGAGAACTCCTGATCCAGTTCCCACATCAAGCACCGTTTCGCCACCACGAAGGACCTGCTCCAAGGCAAAGAGGCTCATCTTAGTGGTTGGATGGGTCCCAGTACCAAAAGCCATACCAGGATCCAGCTTGATAATCTTTTCTCCAGCAGTCGCCTCGTAGTCTGTCCAAGACGGCACGATGGTCAAATCATGAGTGATACGAGCTGGCTCATAGTATTTCTTCCAGTTGTCTGCCCAGTCTTCCTCAGCCAAGGCAGTCGTCCCAATCTTGACCTCTCCCAAATCCATAAAATCCGTCAAGTCTGCTAAGCGAGCCTGCAAGTCCGCCTCAACCACTGCCACATCAACTGTATCAGGATAGTAGGCTGTCACCACGATTTCTTCTTGCTGCTCGACCTCTGGGAAAATCTCACCAAATCGATCCACATTTCCCACATAGTCCATACTGTCTTCGATCGCAACACCTTGCGCTCCCAGCTCAATCAAGAGATTGGAAACCAACTCCTCCCCCTCACGCTTAACTGTAACTTTTAACTCTTGCCATGTTTCCATAATTAAGATACCAAGCCCGTAAAACACAAAGCCAAAATAGGAAACTCTCTGAAGACACTTGTGTCTAAGAAAAGTTTATCTTTTTGGCACAGTGTTTAGGGCGGATTCAGTTCAGAAATTTAACCGAACCATCCTTTCTATTTGTCAATCAATTTTTTCATGTAAACCATATCCATACCTTCTTTTTCAGGCTCGATATGGGTTTGACGGTAGCCATTTTTCTCATAAAAAACAACCATACCTTCATCCTGTAATACCGTACACAAATCCCACTGTGTGATTGTTGGAAATTCTTTTTCCAACAATCTCAGTCCTTCAGAACCATAACCTTTTCCTTGATACGGAGGTAAAATTGCCACTGTTCCCAACCAAGCTTCAGTCAACTCTTCATTGGTCTGAACTCGTAAAAATCCGATGTTTTCGTCCTTTTCTTTCACAAAGTAGTAATAGCTATTAGGACGCTCAACCAATTTCCACTTGATTCGTTCGCGGTCCTCCAGATAAGGATCATACTCATCTTAGTATTTCTCATAGACTGCCTTAAAACTGGCTCTCTGTATAGAAATGATGGTTTCTAAATCCTCTGCTCCTGCTCTCTCAAGTGTTATCATATTTCTCCTCCATATAATCTCTCACTCTATCCTGCAACTGGGGTACGACCTTATCTGAGCTAAGAAATTCGTCAATATTCATCAGTTTGTAGCCCTGTCCTTCGTCACCAAAGGTGATCTTGTCAAACTGTTCCTGCGTTAACTTGCCAACTAGAAAGACGGATTCCTTCCCCGCAAAAAGCATACTTGGATAAACCTTACCCCAAAGCAGGCAATCTTTAGACAAATGAATCCCCAGTTCCTCAAAAACTTCACGCGCTGCGCACTCAAACGGACTTTCATCTCCTTCACGGCCACCACCTGGCAGTTCCCACATATTGGGCCATGGGATATTTTCCTTGTCATCCCGCAAGATAGTTAAAATCCTATCATCACAAAAGAGAGCAATTTTGCAACCTGTGAAATCAGAAATTTCTACTTCCATATCAGACTCCCTTGTCTAATTCTTTCTCCAACTCTGCTAACCAGTTTTCATAGTAACATTGCTCATCCCGTAGCATCCGGCTGCTATTCATTTTCTGTCTAGCAATCTTCATAGCCTTGCGAGTTTGAGCTACATCTTTCTTGACCTTAAATTGATACCAAGCTTGAATCACCTGCACATCTGTCATTTTTAGAGATAAAAAGGATTTAACGCTTCGAATACCAGCATATTCCTCTGCTTTCTCATTGTCACCTTCTAGCAAAGCAATTTGAAGAAGGTATAGCTGGCAAAAAGTTTCAGACAGCGAGTGTTCTGTTCTCTCTAGTAAAGATTGAAATAGCTTTTTAGCTGCCTCTAAATGATCATCCAATATAAAAACCACTCCCTGAAGAGTCTCAATATTTTCTGCAAAACTCCCTCTCGCATCCTCAGCAACAGGCATGATAAAGTCTTTCAAATCATATTCTTGAGGAGCTAGCAAGGTCTGGGCAGAATGCCTCAATACCAAGTAGGCGTATTTCCTATTTTCAGGGTGTTGTCGCAATTCCCAGATTTTTGCTCCATCGGTAATCCCAACCGGCAAAGAGTTGTTTAGGAAGAAAGACAAATTCAGAAAAATCCAAGTACCAGCAAAATACCAGCTTCTTGTCAAACATCCAAACAATATCGCCAATAACATCAAGCCGAGATGAACCAGCAAACCTCCTGATAGCATCAGGATGATTCTTTGATCGCTTTCATCTTCTTTCAATCCAATATACTGAGCACCAACATTTTTCAGAACGGTTGTTCGACTAAGATAAAACCTGCCTGACTTTTTGGTCAGAAGAAAATGTCCTAATCCAAAAGCCACCAGCCGATAGCCTGTCAAGTAGCCACAAAAAGCATGACCCAGCTCATGAAGAATAAAGATTAAATACATGCTTAAAAGAGCGAAGGAATAACCAAAAGTAAAGGCTAAAACTGCTGAATACCCCAACTCTGCAAATGCGATAGTTCCACAAGCAAAAGCTAGCATAATAAAGACAAAAGCTAGCACATAAACCAAATACGTCCCAATTTTCTTCATAAAATCTCCAACCAACTCCTAATATCTCGGATAAGGATAAAATTCTCCCTCTTCCAAGCCTGCTTTTCCTTCTTCAAAGACTTCTTGGTTCCATTCCATGACAAATTCCTCTGCTTCTGGGTCTTCCAAAAAGTCCATGAGGGCATCCAGCCCAACCTCGGCAGTATCTTTGAGGAAAAGAGCAAAATAAGCTAAAAACTCACGAGAGAAACCTTTTTTAGGCAGGTAAGGGATGACTGTTAAATAGTCTTCTGCGTTAACCGTTGACTTTGCAGGATTGTAAAAAAGGACCGCTTCCTCAAAGAGGATATCGTCTGCTGACACCTCTCCGTCCTCATCCACCATCTCAACTCCTGCAGCGTTTTGCGCTTCCAATAGAAAACTCACTTCAACTGCGTGGTTGCGCTTGTCCCAGCTAATCTCAAAGTCAAAGGGAAAGTTCTTGTCCAATTCTTCCTCTAAAACATCTAAAAATCCGTATGTTGCCATTTTGTCCTCTTTCTATGCGACTCTTAAATCGCCCCGATTGCTCGGAAATATGCTAAAATAGATACTACCATCTTACCACATATACATCAGAAAATCCATGTTAGAAAGGACTGCTATGCCAGACAATCTCGCGCTTCGCATGCGCCCTAAAACCATCGACCAGGTCATCGGTCAAGAGCATCTGGTCGGACCTGGAAAAATCATCCGCCGCATGGTGGAAGCCAATCGTCTGTCCTCCATGATTCTCTACGGACCACCAGGAATCGGCAAAACCAGCATTGCCTCTGCCATCGCTGGAACGACCAAGTATGCCTTTCGGACCTTTAACGCGACAGTGGATAGTAAAAAGCGACTCCAAGAAATCGCAGAAGAAGCTAAATTTTCTGGAGGTCTCGTCCTATTGCTAGACGAGATTCATAGACTAGATAAAACCAAGCAAGACTTCCTCTTGCCTCTCTTGGAAAGTGGTCTAGTCATCATGATTGGCGCTACGACTGAAAATCCTTTCTTTTCTGTCACTCCAGCCATCCGTAGCCGTGTTCAGATTTTTGAATTAGAACCCTTGTCCAATCAAGACGTCAAAGAGGCGATTCAAATCGCTCTAACTGACCCTCAACGTGGTTTTGACTTCCCAGTAGAGTTAGATGAGGACGCCCTTGATTTCATCGCAACCTCTACTAATGGTGACCTCCGTTCTGCCTTTAATTCACTAGATTTGGCTGTTCTCTCTACTCCAGCAAATGATAAAGGCATTCACCATATAACGCTTGACATCATGGAAAATAGCCTGCAGCGGAGCTATATTACTATGGATAAGGATGGCGACGGGCACTACGATGTCCTCTCTGCTCTACAAAAATCCATCCGTGGCTCAGATGTCGATGCCAGCCTACACTACGCAGCACGCTTGATTGAAGCTGGTGATCTGCCTAGTCTCGCTCGTCGCTTGACCGTTATCGCCTATGAAGATATCGGTTTGGCCAATCCTGAAGCTCAGATCCATACCGTAACTGCTCTAGATGCTGCTCAAAAGATTGGATTCCCAGAAGCTCGCATCCTCATTGCCAATATTGTCATTGATTTGGCGCTATCGCCCAAGTCCAACTCAGCCTATGTGGCCATGGACAAGGCTCTTGCTGATCTCAAAACATCAGGGCATTTACCCATTCCACGGCACCTGCGTGATGGTCACTACAGTGGGAGCAAGGAACTGGGAAACGCCCAAGACTATCTTTATCCACATAACTATCCTGGAAACTGGGTCAAGCAAGACTATCTGCCAGAAAAAATCAAAGACCAGCACTATTTCACTCCGAAAGATACTGGCAAATACGAACGGGCCTTGGCGCAACGCAAGGAAACCATTGATAAATTGCGGGACTTGTGAAATCCTTTTCAAATAATTGCATTTCCCTCTTGATTTTTTTTGAAAAAGTGGTATTATATAAACATAGAAACGCTGTGGTGTACGACTTCACACTTAAGTGTTGACCGACTATTTTTTGTATTTTTAGGGAAACAAAAGTCTTCTAACAGCATGTAGGCCGTCTCACACGGAAACAGCTTCAGTTAGAGCGAGTTGCCCACCTGCTTAATTGCGCGGGTTCAATACAAACCGTGAAGTTTCGGCACCAATACAGCTTTTTCTTTGCCTCCTTAGCTCAGTTGGTAGAGCAGTAGACTCTTAATCTATGGGTCGCAGGTTCGAGCCCTGCAGGGGGCATCTAAATCAACAGGAAAAAGCCTTAAAATTAAGGCTTTTTTGTTGTTCTAAAGTAGATTTGTCCCACTTTTTTTATGAGCAATCTTTCCAAACATCTTTAATCTTATGACACTCTTAAAAAATTTTTTTTAATTTAAAACAAAAGTCTTGCTTTTCATTTTATTTATGATATACTTGTTCTTGCATCTGATACATGTTACAAAAGGAGTCGATATGGATACAAAATTCTCAGTTGCTTTGCATATCCTAACAATGATTAGCGAGAGCAAGGAAACCCTAAGTTCTCAAGCATTAGCTACTAGTGTTGGGACTAACGCTAGTTACATTCGAAAGGTGATTGCCTTATTGAAAAATGCAGGCTTGATTAGTTCCCAGCAAGGAAAAACGGGCTATCAACTCAGTAAATCTCCTAAGGAAATGACTTTACTGGAAATCTACTATGCTACTCAAGAAATCAAGCATATCAGTTTATTTCCTGTTCACCAAAATAGCAACCCTGATTGTCCCGTTGGAAAAAACATCCAAGGAGCAGTTTCACCACTTTTCGCTAGTGCCGAATCTCAACTAGAGAATGAATTGGCAAATCAAACTTTAGAAGATGTCATTGACAATTTATATAAACAAGCCAAACAAGTCCGAAACTGATTTGATAACAAGTCAGTTTTTACCAGAAGTAACATATACTTGCATTAGATACAAGTATATACAGTCGAATTAAATAAAAAAAGAGAAAACACATGAAAGCCGCACAACATACTACTTATAACAAAAATAATATCACTCTTAACATCACAGAAGTCGCTAAACCAAGTATCACAGACAAAGAAGTTTTGGTCAAAGTAACCGCAGCTGGAGTTAATCCTCTCGATAATATGATTTCTCGTGGTGAAGTTAAGATGATTGTTCCTTACAAGCTCTCTCAAACTGCAGGTAATGAGGTAGTTGGAGTCGTTGAAAGCATTGGTAACCAAGTTAACAACTTTCAAGTAGGAGACCGTGTCTTTGCCCGTTTACCGCTTGACCATATCGGCGCCTTTGCAGAATACCTAGCTGTCGATAGCCAAGCCTTAGCCCAGGTTCCAGACTATCTATCAGACGAAGAAGCTGCTGCTGTTCCTCTTACTGCCTTGACTATTATGCAGGCTCTTGACCTCATGGGCGCTCAAGCTGGCAAAACCATCTTTATCTCTGGTGGCACAGGCGGTGTCGGTGGAATGGCCATTCCGATTGCCAAGGCAAAAGGCTTGAAAGTAATCACTAATGGGGCTGGAGATAGTGCAGAACGTGTTTTGAAACTAGGAGCAGATCGTTTTATCGATTACAAAACAGAGGATTATACAAAAACTGTAAACGAGGTTGATTATGTCCTCGATACCCTTGGTGGGGCTGAAACTGAAAAACAAATGTCTATCATTAAAAAAGGTGGTCAGCTTGTTTCTCTCCGTGCTATGCCAAACGGTGACTTTGCCAAACGCATGAATCTGCCAAAGTGGAAGCAAATCCTACTCGGCTTAGCCGGTCGCAAATTTGATAAGATGGCAGAAAAATATGGTGTCCACTACCATTTTATCTTTGTAGAAAGCAATGGCGCTCAATTACAAGAGGTAGCTGACCTTTTTAGTAAATTAGAAATCAAACCCTCTATCGATACAGTTTATCCATTTGAAGAAGTGAATAGCGCCTTAGACAAAGTTGCTAATGGTCGCTCGCGTGGAAAAACAGTCCTCAGCTTTAAGAAATAAAAAGGAAAACACAATGTCATATCTTACAACTAAAAATCAATACATCACTGTCCAAGAAAACCAAATCGCCTATCGCGAACTCAGTAAAGGCAAATCAAAACTACCTCTTCTGATGCTGGTCCATTTGGCTGCAACTCTCGATAACTGGGATCCAAGACTATTAGACTTGATTGCTGAAAAGCACCATGTCATTGTAGTCGATCTTCCTGGTGTTGGAGCCAGTCAAGGCAAAGTGGCGCCAACCATTCCTGGAATGGCTGAGCAGACAATTGACTTTGTAAAATCGCTTGGTTACAATAAAATCAACCTCCTCGGCCTTTCTATGGGAGGTATGATTGCCCAAGAAATCATCCGAATAAATCCTACTCTAGTCAATCGTTTAATCTTGGCAGGAACAGGACCTCGAGGTGGGGTTGAAATGGACAAGGTTACAGGAAAAACTTTTAGTTTTATGTTTAAAGCTGGACTGGAGCGCATTGACCCTAAACGCTATATCTTCTATAACCATGATGAACAAGGAAAAATCGAAGCCTTTAAAGTCCTAGGACGAATGGGGATGCGAAGCAAAGAATTTGCGGATAAAGACATGAACGTACCAGGATTCCTAACTCAACTCAAAGCTATTAAACGTTGGGGGAAAGATCCTCAAGACGACCTAAAATTTATCACTCAACCAACCTTAATCGTCAACGGGGACAAAGATATGCAAGTTCCAACGGAAAATTCCTATGATATGCATGAGAAAATTAAAGATAGTAAGCTGATTATCTATCCAAATGCTGGTCACGGTTCTATCTTCCAATATGCAAACGAATTTTCAAAAGAACTCATTGCTTTCTTGGAGGACTAATATGGTCAAAACCATTCTAATTACAGGTGCTACTGATGGTATCGGTAAGCACCTAGCTAAAAAATTAGCATCTGAAGGTCATCATGTCATCCTTCATGGTCGAAATCCTCAAAAACTTGAGCTGGCGCTTCAAGAGGTTCGGGCAGTTTCCTTGAGAGGCAGAGTTTCTAGCTACCTTGCAGATTTTTCAAAATTAGACGATGTTTATCGATTTTCGGAGGTAATCAAGCGAGACTTTCAAAGTATCGATGTCTTGTTTAATAATGCAGGACTTTATGGAGGGAAAGAACGAAAAGCGAGTGCTGAAAATGTCGAATTGACTTTTATGTTATCCGTTCTCGTTCCCTATATTTTAACAATCGAACTGAGTCCCTTGTTAGAAAAAGCGCCTGACGGTCGTATCATTAATACTTCTTCCTATATGCATCATTTTGCCAAGGTCAAGGATTTAGACTTTGGATTTGAGAACAACTATGATCCAGAATTGGCCTATAATAATTCTAAACTTTATACCATCTGGATGACACGCTATCTAGCAAGAGAGTTCTTTCTGAGAGGTTCAAACATCACTGTAAATGCCTATCATCCAGGACTCATCTCAACTAACTTGGGAAATGATTCCAGTGACGAAAAGACGAAAAAGTCTCTCTTTGGGCGCTTGATGAAGTCATTTTCTAAAGATCTAGGCGAGGGAATTGAAACAGGCTACTACCTTACATTATCAGAAGAAATCAGGGGTTTGACTGGCTACTATTTTGATGAGAAGAAAGTGAAGTCTGTATCTGAAAAAGGATATAATCTCGAAAAAGCTCAGCATTTAATCAATTATTGTGATAATAAAATTGAGTTGTTCAAACAAAAATATGCTTTGCTTAATTAGAAAAAAATCGAAAAAGTTCTCTTTCCACTACTTTAGAAAGAGAACTTTTTCTTTAGGAGAAATAACTTAATTTTTAATCTAGAAGTGATAACTCAGCTGGCACTGTTAAGTAATAAGTTGCAGTCAAGCTTGCTTCACCTTGATTGACGAAAATCTCGATGGAATTTTTATCTAGAATAACTTCCAATTCTTTAGCTTCAATATTTACATACCGTCTACTGGTATCGAGTTCTTCTTCCCCACGAATCTCTTGAGCAAGATGGCTACGATCAATGTAAACTTGCTTCATCTTGCTATCATAACCAAATTCAAGATAATCTGTATCATTTCCTAAGCGGTAACGGCAATCTTTATCTATTTGGATTTGATATTGGCCTTTTTTAATAGGGAATTGTCTTAGTTTGCCATCTTCCAATCTTAGAATTCTAGGCACAGTCATGACACCAGCCCATTTATGACTCTGATCATGAGTTGGAAGTGTACGTCCCCACATCTGCATCCAAGCAATCATAATACGACGATTTTTGTCATCCAACAATGTTTGAGGCGCATAGAAGTCCTGACCATGGTCGATTTCTTCTACTGTTTCAGGAACGAACTGTTTAGCTTCCCAGTCTACCTTACCTGTAACCAAAACAGAAGAATTGATATTGTGGTAAGAATCTCCCTCACGTTGATAACGCATTGGTGACATGATGATGCAGTCTTTCCCATCTAACTCAAAGTAGTCTGGACATTCCCACATAAAGCCTTGGTGTTCAACCCCTTTTAAAAAGATAGATTCAAACTGCCATTCTACTAGGTTATCGGACCCTAGTAGAACAATACAGCCCACATTATCTTTGTGCTTGGCAGCAACTACAGAGTAATAGACCCCATCTTTTTCAAAGAGTTTTGGATCACGGAAATCAGTAGCAATCAACTCGTCTGGCAAGTCTGCACCTGTGGCAACTGGATTTTGTTCAATCTTTTCAAAGTGAATGCCATCATCCGAATAAGCCATATTCTGCACTTGACGAATCCCTTCTTCTTCGATATGTCCAGTGTACATGAGCCAGAGGCGATCGTCTTTGACGATAGCTGATCCTGAGAAGCAACCATTTCGGTCATAATCTTGATCTGGAGCAAGTGCCACCGGCAAGTGCTCCCAAGTCACCAAGTCTTTACTTTTAGCATGACCCCAGTGCATTGGTCCCCAGACACTATCATAAGGATAGAATTGATAGAAGAGATGGTATTCACCACGAAAATAGACAAATCCATTTGGGTCATTGATCCAGCCAATCTCAGCTGAAAAATGTTCTTCTGGCTTAAATTGACGATTAACAAGATGTTTATTTTCTGCTATAAAACGATTGGCTTTTTCTACTGTAAATGTTCTATCAACCATAATCAACCTCTAGTTCTTATTTGCTTGATACTGATCATAGTATTTTTGTTTGATAGCGAGGTAATCTGAAAGCCCATATTTTTCAAGTTCTTTCTTGTAATCTTCCCACTCAGTATCAATATTTCCATTTACAATCCATTCAGCACGTTTACGGTAGATATAGTCATTCATATCTGCCTCGATGTGGGCAATCTTATCCAAATCTTCCTGTGTCATGAAGGCTCTCGGATAGTTGTTATCATTGCTCATATAAGGCACATAGTATTGTTTGATGAGATCTAAACGCCATTTGGCATCATCTGGCATAGTTGTCACTTTACCATAGTAAGAGTCCAAGATAGCAAGCGGCCCACCAACTTCTGTTTTTTGACGAAGTTCTGCTGGTGCAGTTCCGTTTAGTGGCAAATGTTTGAGGCTGTTAGTTGCTTGGTCAAATTCAAAGATATTTTGTTGCTTGTCATCTCCATAAGTTCCCCAGTTGTTTTGGACAGATTGGAGTGGAGCGTACTGAGCGTCGATCCATTTAGCAGTTAGTTCTAAGTTTTTATTAACACTAGTAATGACCATCTTGTCACGCGCAAATCCCATACCATTTGTACGAGTTACGTGTTTTTGTCCACTTGGACCAGCAAGGACAGGTAAAACATCATAGCTATCATTGCTTCCTGTGACATTGTTCTTGTCCCATGTGAAGTAAACACCGTATTTTTGATCATGACCTTTAGCGATGTAACTATTCCAATCATGTTCGAAAGCTTCTTTATCAATCAAGCCTTTTTCTTGCAACTGACGGATGAATTTTACACCTTCTTTATAGTCATCGTTATCTGCCGTGAAATCAACTTTCCCATCATTTCCAACTACGATATGATCATCGTTATCCCCAACACCAAAGGCTCCAAATAGAAATTTAAAGTCTTCGTTTCCGTTCCCACTGATAAAGGTAAATGGAATTTCGTCTGCTTCACCATTTCCGTTTGGATCTTGAGTTTTGAAGGCTTCTAAGACTTTGATGAGTTCATCAGTTGTTTGTGGCATTTCAAGCCCAAGTTTTTTAAGCCAATCCTTGTTAATCCAGGCCATATCGTTAACACTGTGGATAGATTCTTTGCCTTCTCCAAGCTCCTCAATCCACGGGAATGAATAAATGTGCCCATCTGGTGCTGTCATCATGGCTTTGTACTCAGGTTTTTCCTCTAGCACTTTTTTAAGATTTGGCATGTATTTTTCAATCAAATCTTCAACTGGAATGATAACACCTTTCTTAGCCCAGTTCATCAAATCGACATCTGATGCACCGTCATTGTGGATAGCGTCTGGCAAATCACCACTAGAAATATCTAGGTTTCTCTTTTCTGCAAAATCTGATTGGTAGTTGGTCCAGTCAATATGAACGCCAGTTTCCTTTTCCAAACGTTGCAAAATCAGCTTTTCATTTGGGTCTTTGGGAGCCAAAGGTGAGCTGGCTGTCATAAACTTTAATGTTTTCTTTTCTTGAAGTGGGAATGTTACACCTTCTAACTTATAATCTGGACTAGAAGCTGTGTTTTTCGAGCCACATGCTGCAAGCATCGCTAAACTAGCTGTCAACAAAACTGCTGATTTTGAGAATGTTTTGAATTTCATGATAAAACTCCTTATTTTTTTCTATTTTATTAACCTTTAAGTGAACCAGCCATAATTCCTTTATCAAAGTATTTTTGGAAGAATGGATACATAACAATCAATGGCAAGCTTGAAATGACAATCGTTGCGTATTTGATCAATTCAGCTAAGCGTTTCATTTCATTCATGGCTGCTTGCGCTCCAATCATGTCCTGACCTGGCTGACTCTGAATGAGAATTTTACGAAGAACCAGTTGCAATGGTTCCAAGTTTGGATCCTTGATATAAATCATGGCATCAAAGTATGAGTTCCACTGACCAACAAAAGCATAGAGGAAGAGAACGAACATAATTGGTTTGGCCAGAGGAAGCATGATTTTAAAGAAAATCTGTAAATCATTTGCTCCATCAATGACCGCGGCTTCGACCAATTCTTCAGGCAACCCTTGAAAATAGGCTCTGGCAAGAATGATATTCCAAACATTGACCGCACCTGGCACGATAATAGCCCACGGAGTGTTGAGCATGCCCAAATCTTTTACCAATAAGTAAGTTGGAACCAAACCTCCACCAAAGAACATGGTCACAATTAGGAAATAGTTAATCCAGCGACGCCCTACTAAATCTTTTTTAGATAAAGGATAGGCTGTAAATACTGAAATCAAGACTGTTAAAGCTGCAAAGCCAAAAGAATAGAGCAATGAGTTAATAAAGCCTTTTAGAATGGATTGGTCACTAAATACACGTTGATACCCTTCTACTGTCCAGTCCGCCGGATTAAAACTAATTCCTCTACTTACCAAAACTTTTGGATCCATAAAGGATGCCACTACGATATAAAGTAAAGGAAGCAAGGTAATCAAAACGATAAAGACAATAATGATTTTGTTTAAGAGCAAGATACGTTTATCAAATTTTGTATCCATGATCGAATTTTTCATGTTTTCCTCCTTAAATTCCTTCACCATTATTCATACGTTTAACGACTTGGTTAACAGCGACTAGCAAGACCACATTAATCACTGCATTAAACAAACCGACTGCAGTTGAGTAAGAATAATCTCCTGACACAAGACCAACTTTATAAACGTAAGTTGAGATAATTTCAGACGTTGGAAGGTTTAGAGATGTCTGCATCAAGAATGCTTTTTCATAACCGACATTCATAATGCCACCTGCCGCCAAGACAAACTGGATAACCATAATGGGCTTAAGAGCAGGAAGATCAATATGCCAGATTCGTTGGAAAATATTTGCTCCATCGAGTCGAGCAGCTTCTACCAAGGCAGGATCGACGTTCACCAATGTTGCCGTGTAGAGGGTTGAGGCCCATCCCATTCCTTGCCAGATGCCACTGAAAATGTACAGAGGACGGAAGAAGTCTGGATCCGTTAGAAAATCCGCTTTGATACCAAACATAGAAAGAAAGCTATTTATTGGTCCTCCAACTGAGAAGAAGAGGAAAATCATTCCGACAATAACAACTACGGAGATAAAGTTTGGTGCATATAGAATGAGCTGAATTCGTTTCTTAGCTTTTTCACTCAAGAGCTGATTGAGCATAATCGCAAGAATAATTGGTGGTAAAAAGCCTAGCAATAAGCCATAGACACTCAATTTAAGTGTATTAGCCAATAAGATTCCAAAGTTGGGGGAAGACAAAAATTTTGTAAACTCAGAAAATCCTACCCAGTCACTTCCTAAAATTCCTTTTAGAGGATTGTAATCTTTAAAGGCTATCAAAACACCGTACATAGGAATGTACTTAAAGATAAAAGTCAAAACCAAACCAGGGACAGTCATCAATAACAAGAGTTTTTGTTTCTTGATTCGTTCCCAAAGAGAAACTTGCTTCGCTTTGCTATTCATAGCAACCTCCTTTTTGAAACGTTTCAAATTTATTTTAGAAAAGATAGCGCATAGCGCTTTCTACTCTTTATTTGAAACGTTTCAATTTTGTTTTAAAAAATAAATCTCTTTAATTTAACTTCATTTTAACATTGATAGCGCTTTCTGTCAAGACTTATTTTTAATTTTTTTTGTTGTTTTTCCTTCAATAAATTTTACTGGTAAGATTGTCTGCAAATTAACAGTCTTTCCATCGATGATATCAAACAGGATACGAACGGCCTCTTTTGCCATTTCTTCTAAAGGTTGCTTAATTGTTGAAAGTAGATAATCTCGACTCTCAGCCATTTTTATCCCATCATATCCAATGATTTGTACATCATCAGGGATATGTTTACCATTTGACTCTAGTATTTCAATAACATCTAAAGCTGCAAAATCATTAATGGCAAAAATTCCGTCTATGGAACGATTTTCTGCCAAGAATTGTTCTAACTTTCCGTGATAATCAGAAACGGTCTCATCTAGGTCAAAGATACTAAAAGGTATATTATTTTCTTGGACATACTTCTCGAATGAAATCCTACGTCGTTTAGTTTCATTAATGGTTGTATTGTGTCCACCTACAAAGGCCAAATGCTGACAGCCTTTTTTAATTAGTTGCCTCGCAGCTTCTCGTCCACCTGCATCATTATCAGAAGATACACATGGGATCTCAAGATCTGAGTAGGTACGGTCAATACTAACAAAGGGAATTCCTGAAGTTAGGTAGTTCTCAATTGGACTATAGGTAATGGCAACAATTCCATCAACCTTATTATGACGCAACATCTCAAGATAGTCTTGCTCTCGGTTGGTTCCATTTATTGAACATAAGAGTAATTTATTATTCCTCTTATACACTTCATTTTCCACATGCATAGCAAATTCAGAAAAAAATGGATGCCAGATACTTGGTACGATTAGAGCTATCGTATCCGTTCGGCTTCTTTTCATTCCTCTTGCATAGTAATCCGGAATATAATTCAAGGTTTTAATTGCTTGTTCAACTTTTTTCAAGGTCACTTCTTTGATGCCTTTTTCTTTGTTGATCACACGTGAAACAGTCCCAACGCTAACTCCCGCTTCTAGAGCAACATCTTTCATGGTAATGGATTTTTTTTGCTCTACCATATTCTCACCTCCTTGCACTCTATAGTAACATGCAACCGCTTTTTTATCAACTATTTCTCAATTATTATTGGTAAGATCATTTTTCCCATCATGGATAAAATCACTCCAATTGGCTTTCGACCCCCCTTCAATATTCAAGTATAGACATCTACATACCACAAGAAAAGCCTTGAGTTCCAAGGCTTTTTTACTTTCTATCTACCCTTTTTCATGATGTATTTTCGTATAGGTGTTTCAACCATTTGAACGATTTCAAATCCTTCTTTTTGGTAAAGATTGTAAGCTGTTTGATTTGCCTCATAGACATTTAGAGAGACAGTATCTATGTCTTCATTTTCAAAGGCCAAACTAACAAATTTCCTTAAAGCCTGGCTACCTAAGCCCTGCCCCTGTTTCTGGGGATTGATAAAAAATCTCCCGATATGAAGATTCCTGTCTTCTAGCCTGATTTTCTGGATAAGCCCCACAAACTCTTGTCCATCAAAGATAGAAAAGATTACTTCCAAATCTTGCAAGACTTGAATTGTTAAGGGAAAAGGAATCATTGTTCCCATCCATTGTTCTTGAAAGGATTTGCCAAGGGAGTTAGACCATTGGCATACGAGTTGAGCGTTTTCTGTGCTAACATTTTCTTCAAAACGAATTGTCATCTTGACCTCACTATCTTATCTATGTTTCTTTATTATACTACTTCTTCTATTTTTTACGAATAGATAAGTATGATTGATTTTTATTTTTTTCTTGTTGGGAGCATTTTCGCTTCCTTTCTTGGTTTGGTTATTGACCGTTTTCCTGAGCAATCCATTATCAGTCCAGCTAGTCACTGCGATTCCTGTCAGACTCGCTTGCGTCCGCTAGATTTGATTCCTATCCTTTCGCAGGTGGTTAATCGCTTTCGCTGTCGCTACTGCAAGGCTCGCTATCCATTCTGGTATGCCCTCTTTGAATTGGGCTTGGGATTCCTCTTTCTGGCTTGGGCTTGGGGTTGGATTTCTTTTGCTCAAGTCATCCTAATCACTGCTGGCTTAACCTTGGGAATCTATGACTTTCGCCATCAGGAATATCCCTTACTAGTCTGGATGACTTTCCACCTAATCCTCATGGTTTTCTATGGTTGGAATCTGGTTATGGTCTTCTTCCTTGCCCTTGGAATCATGGCTCATTTTATCGATGTCCGCATGGGCGCAGGGGATTTTCTCTTTCTGGCTTCTTGTGCTCTCGTCTTTAGTGTGACCGAATTACTGATCTTGATTCAGTTTGCTTCTACGACGGGGATCCTAGCTTTTCTCCTACAAAAGAAAAAGGAAAAACTTCCTTTTGTGCCTTTCCTCTTACTGGCTGCTTGTGTGATTATTTTTGGTAAGCTACTGCTTGTTTGATAAAGTCCTGAATCGGCTCTCCTTGGTGGAGAGCTTTTACAATTTTCGAACCGACGATAACACCATCTGACACCGCATTGAAGCGTTCGACATCGGCTTGACTAGACACGCCAAATCCTGTCAATACCGGGATATCGACTACTTGATGCAGTTGAGCCAAGTGCTTGTCCAAATCTGCTCGGTAATTTCCTGACTTACCTGTCACCCCATTGATAGCAACGGCATAGACAAAGCCCTCTGCCCCTTTAATCAACTCTTTCTGACGCTCAATACCTGTTGTCAAACTAACTAGGGGAATCAAGGCGATGTCTGTATCTGCCAAAAATGGCTCTACAAAATTAGCATGTTCATGGGGCAAGTCTGGGATAATCAATCCCTTAACCGCTGTATCTGCCAAATCTTTGACAAAGTTCTCAACGCCGTACTGAAAGAGGGGGTTGAAGTAGGTCATGATGACCAGGGGAACCTCTGTTTGAATGGTTTTCAAGGTTTCAACCAAAGCCTGGGTAGAAGTTCCGTGGGCTAGACTGCGCAAGCCGGCTTCTTCGATAACAGGTCCATCTGCAACTGGGTCTGAAAAGGGAATGCCCACTTCAATAGCAGAGACACCCAAATCTTCTAAAAAGTGGATTGTTTCACCGAGACCATCCAAACCTTTCTCATGGTCTCCAGCCATGATATAGGGAACAAAAATTCCTTTTCCAGCTGCTTTAATAGCATTCAATTTTTCTGTTAATGTCTTAGGCATGACCTTCTCCCTTCTTTGCTGCGTCTGCTTCCAAGCGGTCTTTGACTTGAACCACATCCTTGTCCCCACGGCCTGATAGACAGACAATCATGGATTTGTCTGGACCCAGTTCTTTGGCCAATTTCACCGCAAAGGCAATAGCGTGGCTAGATTCTAAGGCTGGTATAATCCCTTCCACACGAGACAAGAGTTGGAATCCTTCCAAGGCTTCTTCGTCCGTTACAGGAACATAGCTGGCACGTTTAATATCGTGGTAGTGGGAATGTTCTGGACCGATACCAGGATAGTCCAAACCTGCTGAGATAGAGAAGGCTTCAAGAATTTGACCATGGGCATCTTGAAGCACATCCATAAGGGAACCGTGAAGGACACCTGGTCGACCCTTGGTCAAGGTAGCTGCATGGTGTTCTGTATCCACACCAAGCCCTGCTGCTTCAGCCCCATACATAGCAACTGACTCATCTTCTACAAAGGGATGGAAGAGACCGATAGCATTAGAACCACCACCAACACAGGCTACTAGGGCGTCTGGCAGATTTTGACCCGTCAAGTCACGGTACTGTTGTTTAGCTTCTCGACCGATGACACTTTGGAAGTCACGAACGATTTCTGGGAAAGGATGAGGCCCCAAGGCAGAACCAAGGATATAGTGAGTATCATCAATGTTAGCTACCCATGAACGAAGGGCTGCATTGACCGCATCCTTGAGCACGCGCGAACCATCTGTCACGGCCTCAACCTTTGCTCCCAAAAGCTCCATACGGAACACATTGAGGGCTTGACGTTTGACATCTTCCTCACCCATGTAAATGGTACATTCCATGTTAAAGAGAGCCGCAGCCGTTGCAGTTGCCACACCGTGCTGACCAGCACCTGTTTCAGCGATAATCTTCTTTTTGCCCATACGTTTAGCCAGAAGAACCTGTCCCAAGGCATTGTTAATCTTGTGGGCCCCTGTATGGTTGAGGTCTTCACGCTTGAGATAAATCTTAGCTCCACCGATATGCTGGGTCAAGTTTTTTGCGTAGTAAAGGGGAGTTTCACGTCCTACATACTGGCGTAAGAGCTGGTTTAATTCCTCTTGGAAACTTGGGTCCGCCTGACTTTCACGATAAGCCTTCTCCAACTCCAAAACTGCTGTCATCAATGTTTCTGGGACGAAACGTCCGCCAAATTTTCCGTAAAATCCATCTTTATTTGGTTCTTGATATGCCATTCTTTGCCCTCTCTATAAATCTTCTAATCTTTTCCTGATCTTTTTGTCCATCTGTCTCCACTCCGCTCGATACATCGACTGCATAGGGAGTAAAGTGTTGAATTGCTTTTGCTACATTATCCTCATTGAGCCCACCTGCGATAAAGAAAGGCTGAGCTAGTTCTGCCGTATCTAGTTGACCCCAGTCAAAGGTCTGACCACTCCCTGCCACAGGGGCATCAAAGAGTAGATAATCCGCCTGAGAATTAGGCACATGACCATTTCCATCCACCTGCACAGCCTGAATACTGGCACAAGATAAATCCTCAAACAAAGCATCCGCCACCTGACCATGAACTTGAACCAAGTCCAAGCCAACCTTTTCAATCGCTTCTAGCAGTTGAGCTCGACTTGGTGAAACAAATACACCAACCTTTTTAAAGTTGACAGGAATGAGCTTTGCCAGCTCAGCAGCCTCTTCCAAGGTCACCTGCCTTTTACTAGGTGCGAAGACAAAACCGATGTAATCCGCCCCTGCTGATACGGCTGTCTCTACCGCTTCTTTGGTCGATAGCCCACAAATCTTAACCTTTGTCAATCTGCAACTCCTTGATTCTTTGAGCCACATCCTCTGCCTGCATGAGAGCTGTTCCCACCAAAATTCCGTTAAAGTATGTTGCTACTCGTTCCGCATCCTGTCCTGTGAAAATAGCAGATTCAGAAATGTAATAGCGACCTTCCTTAAAGTGCTGGGCCAAGTCTACACTGGTTTGTAAGTCGACCTCAAAGGTCGTCAAGTTGCGGTTGTTAACCCCAATAATCTCAGCACCCAGTCTGTGTGCCACTTCTAGTTCAGCTAGATTGTGGGTCTCCACCAAGACTTCCAGACCAAGCTCTGTCGCGTAGTCATAGAGTTCCTTGAGGCGTTCTTCTGACAAGGCAGCCACGATGAGCAAGATGACTGTCGCACCTGCATTGCGAGCACGGATGATTTGCTTTTCATCGATGATAAAATCCTTGTTGAGCGTTGGAATGTTTACCTGACTAGAAATCTCCCGCAGATAATCCAAATGCCCTTTAAAGAAAACTTCATCTGTCAAAACCGAAATCATCACTGCGCCGTTCGCTTCATAAGTCTGGGCCTGTTGCACAATATCCACATCGAGATTGATATCTCCCAGACTAGGGCTAGCCTTCTTGACTTCAGCGATTACCTGTAAACGATCTTGGTGATTCTTCAAAAATTCAGCTAGGCGATAGGTCTGGCGTAGGGGCTGGATTTCCTCCAGTTCCATCTGCTTGACCTCACGCGCCTTCTGCTCCAAGATTCGTGCTAAAAATTCCTGACTCATTTTTGGTACTCCTGTAACAGTCTGAGTTTTTCAAGGGCCTTGCCACTAGCAATCACTTGACGAGCCAAGGCAACTCCTTCCTTGATACTAGCTACCTTACCATTGGCATAGAAACCAAGACCAGCATTCAAGACTGTCGTTTCCAAGAATGGACTTGGTTGGTTTTGAAGAACGCTGAGCAAAATTTCTGCATTTTCCTGAGCATTGCCACCACGGATATCTTCGATAGCGTAGCGTTCCATCCCCAAATCTTCTGGAGTAAAGGTTGATAAAGTGATTTCTCCATCTTCAAGGAGGGCAATACTAGTAGTTCCATTCAAACCAGCCTCATCCAATCCTTCTGGACCAGCTACCACGATGGCACGTTTGCGGCCCATATTTTTCAAAACCTGAGCAGTACTTTCCAAAAGTTCTGGACGACTGATTCCTAGAAGCTGCGTTTCTAAAACCATTGGGTGAATGAGTGGACCTGTCAAATTCATGATAGTCGGAATTCCTAGTTCCAAACGAGCTGGCATGATGTATTTCATTGCTGGGTGCATATTTTTAGCAAAGAGAAAGACGATTCCAGTTTTATCAAAAACCTTACCTAGTTCAGCTGGTTTGAGGTCAAGATTGATACCCAATGCTTGAAGGACATCTGCAGAACCCGATTTAGAAGAAATCGAACGGTTACCGTGCTTGGCCATGTGGATGCCGCCACCAGCCAAGACAAAGGCTGCAGTTGTCGAAATGTTAAAGCTGAAAGACTTGTCCCCACCTGTACCGCAGTTATCCATAGCATCATGTATCTCAGTTGGAATGTGTTGGGCATGCCCTCTCATGACTTGTGCAATGGCTGTGCGTTCTTCCGGTGTTTCCCCCTTCATCTTAAGGGCCAAGAGAAGAGAAGCAATCTGCGCTTCGGTTACACGCCCAGTTACGATACGCTCAATGACATCCGTCATTTCCACACCTGATAAATTTTCAAATTTTGCTAGTTTTTCAATAATCTCTTTCATCCTAGTTTCCTCACTTTACAACCTTCTCGATAAAATTCCGAATAGAAGACAAGCCATCTGGCGTTCCGATACTCTCTGGATGGTATTGGAAGCCATAAATCGGCAGGCTTTTGTGTTGAATTCCCATAATAGCCTGATCATCAGTCGAACGAGCTGTCACTTCAAAGTCTTCTGGCATTTCTTCAATCAAAATGCTGTGATAGCGCATGACTGGACGACCATCCTCAATGCCTTGATAGAGAACAGATGGCGCTTCAAAGCTGATATGGCTCTGTTTCCCATGCATGACCTTTGGAGCCAAACCTAACTTCCCACCAAAGACTTCTGCGATGGCTTGGTGCCCCAAACAAATCCCTAGAATCGGCTTCTTACCTGCAAAGTCACGAATCATGTCTTCCATCTTTCCAGCATCAACCGGCCAACCAGGACCGGGAGAAAAGACCAGACCATCTGCTTTTTCAGCTTCTTCATACAGCTTGGGATCATCATTTCTCAAGACCTGCACTTCTGCAAAATTCCCAATGTACTGCGCCAAGTTATAGGTAAAAGAATCATAGTTATCAATCAATAAAATCATGGTCTTATTTCTCCAATTCTAGTCATAGATTTTGCTTTGTTAATGGTTTCTTGGTATTCGTTTTGGGCAATAGAGTCGTAGACAATCCCTGCCCCAGCCTGCACATAGGCTGTTTGATTTTTGAGAATCATAGTTCGGATGGCAATGGCGAAATCCATATCACCCGTCGCAGACAAGTAGCCGATTGCTCCCGCGTATACACCACGTTTTTCTGTTTCCAGTTCATAGATCCGTCTCATAGCTCGAATCTTTGGAGCTCCTGACACTGTTCCTGCCGGAAGTGTAGCTTTCAAGGCATCCATGGCATTGAGTTCTGGAAGCAAACGTCCCTTGACCACGCTGGTCAAATGCATGACATAACGGAAGAGCTCCACTTCCATATACTTAGTGACTTGGACACTTGCCGTTTCAGCAATTCTACCGATATCGTTACGCCCTAAGTCTACTAACATTCGATGTTCTGCTGTTTCCTTCTCATCAGAAAGCAGGTCAGTCGCCAAGGCCTTGTCCTCTTCATCCGTAGCCCCTCTTGGTCGCGTACCTGCAATCGGATTGGTAGTTACGATGCTATTTTTGACAGAAACCAAACTTTCAGGACTGGCACCGATGATTTGATAATCCCCAAAATCATAAAAATAGAGGTAATTAGAAGGATTGGTCACGCGAAGATTTCTGTAGAAGTCAAATGGATTTCCAGTAACTTCTGCTGAGAAGCGTTGACTGAGTACACATTGGAACATATCCCCGTTACGAATCAAGTCTCGAGCGGTTTCCACCATTTCTTCAAACTTCTGAGAAGCAATATGCGGTTTGAAGTCCAGCGGAGATAAATCCAAGTCTTCAAATTCATTTGGAGCAGGGATGCGTAATTCTTCCAGCACTTGATTCAAGGCTTTTTCCAAGTCTTCTTGACTACGCTCGCTATAAAGAGCATCCTCGATAACATGGATTTTTTCCTTCTTGTGGTCAAAGACCATATAACTCTCATAGACAAAGAAATGCATGTCTGGCGTCCCAATGGTATCCTCAGGGATTTGACCGATTTCCTCATAGAGCGAAATCATATCGTAACCAACAAAACCAATGGCTCCTCCACCAAAAGGTAGGTCTGAATGGTGCTGGCTCTTATGTGTCACTTCATAAAGGTAATCCAAGGGATCCCGATCAATCACTTGCCCATTTTGATAGAGGACCCCATTTTCAAACTTAATCTCAAAAACAGGATTATAGGCTAGGATAGAAAAACGAGCGGTTTCCTTGTCTCTCGGAATACTCTCTAGGATCACCTTATGTTGCCCCTTTAAGCGCATATAAGCCAAGATTGGTGATAAGACATCTCCATGAATGATTCGTTCCATTGTAATTTCCCTTTCAGTTCTACTTCTAGTCCGTGGTGACTGTATGAAAAATCCCCACGCAAAATAACTTGCGTGAGGACGAAATTCGCGGTGCCACCTCAATTATAGGATTTCTCCTATCTCTCATTCCTGTCTCAGAAAGCTCCTGTAACAGGCTGTGCGATAAAGGGCACTCCCTTGAGAATTATGTTTTCTTCTCTTGTTTCAGATGGACCCAACCTTACAGCTTTCTCTGCTTGTTTCCAGCAACCACAAGCTCTCTGTGAAAGAAAGGACTGTAATTTTTCCATCTTTTATTTTTTAGCTTCTAGGTAGTCTGCAATGGCAGCTACGTCCTTGTCTCCACGACCAGAGACATTGATGATGATAATGTCATCTTTACTTAGTTTTGGTGCACGTTTGACTGCTTCTGCGATAGCGTGCGAACTTTCGATCGCTGGGATAATTCCTTCTGTCTTGCTTAGAAGGAGCAGGGCTTGGACAGCTTCTTCATCTGTCGCTGCCACATATTCCACGCGACCTGAATCTTTAAAGTAGGCGTGTTCTGGGCCAACCCCTGGATAGTCCAAACCAGCTGAGATAGAGTAAACTGGCGCCAGCTCTCCATCTTCCTTAAAGACTGCATAGGTTTTCATTCCGTCAACAATTCCGACACTACCTTTTGTCATAGTTGCTGCGTGCTTGTCTGTATCAAGTCCATGCCCAGCAGCTTCAACCCCAACCAATTTGACTTCTTCATCAGCCACATACTGCGAAAAAGCACCGATGGCATTGGAACCACCACCTACACAGGCAATAACGTAGTCTGGCAAGCGTCCTTCTTTTTCTAAGATTTGACGACGAGATTCTTCACTGATGACCTTTTGGAATTCATGAACAATGGTAGGATAAGGATGAGGGCCTACAGCAGATCCCAAAACGTAGAAGGCTTCAAGGTCATTCATCCATGCTCCAAAGGCTGCATCAACCGCATCCTTAAGGGTACGAGTTCCAGTTTCAACCGCGTGAACAGTTGCTCCCATCATCTCCATACGGAAGACATTGAGACGTTGACGCTCCACATCTTCTGCCCCCATGTAGACATCACAAGCCATACCAAACTTGGCTGCAGCAGCCGCTGTCGCAACACCGTGCTGACCAGCTCCTGTTTCTGCAATCACTCGTTTTTTGCCCATACGTTTGGCAAGAAGAATTTGTCCTAAAACATTGTTGAGCTTGTGAGAACCAAGATGGTTAAGATCTTCTCGCTTGAGATAAATCTTAGCCCCACCTAGGTGGTCTGTCAAACTTTCCGCAAAATAAAGCGGTGTTTCGCGACCAGAATAATCCTTCAAGTAATGGCGAAATTCTGCCAAAAACTCTGGATCATCCTTGTACTTGTCAAATGTCACTTCCAACTCATCCAACAAAGCCTGAATTGGCTCCGGTACAAAACTACCACCAAATTGTCCAAAATAACCTTTAGTTGTCATAAATTTTTCCTCTTTCAGTATTAATTTAAAGATATGAAAAAAGCCCACACACAGAATCTACTTCCGTGTGAGGGCGTTGGTAACGCGGTGCCACCTCAATTATAAAGGGACTATTCCCCTTTACATCTCTGCCTTGTCTAACAACAAGTTGCACTGTAAGGTGTGCGCACCGAATTTTCATTGTTTCAAATTCATTTTTAAAATCAGCCCACTTTCACTACTTCCAACCACCTGTTCACAATCACCACAGGCTCCCTGAAGATCAAAAATAGTTACTTTTCTGATTTGTTGAGAATATTATATGCTATTGTCCGCTTTTTGTCAAGATTTTTTTATGAATTTTTTCCAGAACCAAGGATTTCTTCAGAAATTCTCACCAAAGTCTTAACGATATAGTCTACTTCTTCATCGCTTAATTTAGTATGAAGAGGAAGCGTAATTTCATTTTCAAAGAAGGCATAGGCTCTTGGATAATCTGCCATATCAAAACCAAGATTCTTATAGGCTGTCAGGAGAGGAAGCGGTTTGTAGTGTACATTACTTGCAATTCCTGCTTTGGCCAATTCTTGAATGATGAGGTTGCGTTCTTCTAGACTTGCTCCTTCTACATGGGTGATGTAGAGGTGACGACAAGATTCAACAGTATCAGTCTTGTGTGCCAATGGGTGAATACGAGTACCCGCAAAACCACGATCATAGCGGCCCACGATGTCCTTACGACGTTGTAGCAAAGCTGGGTAACGGTCCAATTGTACCAAACCAATCGAAGCCATGATATCCGTCATGTTGCACTTGTAGGCAGGTGTTACGATATCGTATTCCCATGAACCTAGTTGCATCTTGGCAAGAGCGTCTTTGGTTTGACCATGAAGAGATAGGATTTGGAATTCCTTGTACATTTCTTCGTCGTCAATTGCTGGATTGGCCTTCCAAGTCGCACTTCCTCCCTCAGCCGTTGTAAAGTTTTTAACAGCATGGAATGAGAAGGAAGTAAAGTCAGCGATAGAACCAGCAGGCTGTCCTTTATAAGTAGATCCCAAAGCGTGGGCACTATCAGAGACAATCACAATACGGTTAAAGGCCTTTTGCCACTTGCTTGAAGCGGTAAAAAGGTCACGTTTTTTCTCCACAACTTGGAATAAACGGTCATAGTCGCAAACAATTCCTGCAAGCTCTACTGGAATGATAACCTTAGTCTTTTCAGTAATGGCTTGCTCAAGCAAGTCATAGTCCATCTCAAAAGTATCTGCTTGGATATCCACCATGACAGGTGTTGCTCCTACGTGAGTGATGACACTACATGAAGCTGTATAAGTCATAGCTGGAACGATGACTTCATCCCCAGGTCCCACTTCCAAAACACGCAAAATCAACTCAAGGGCGGCAGTCGCAGAGTTGAGGCAGACAGTCTTAGGTGTCTGTGTGTATTGGGACAAGCGACGCTCCAGTTCTTTTGTCTTAGGACCTGTTGTGATCCAACCAGAACGTAGGGTATCCGCTACTTCAGCAATTTCAGCTTCCGTAATATCGGGTGGTGAAAATGGAATATTGTAATTTGGCATTGATTTGCTCCTTTTATCTGTACTCATTTTCTCATGACTACTTTATTTTAGTACCTCAAACACGGTTTGAAACATGATTTTGATGTCTCCAAGGAAACTAAACTCTCGGAGATAGGCGAGGTTATAGCGCATCTTTTCAGGAAGGACATGATCTACATAGGCTTGGTCAACTGATAGACCTTTCTCCGTCATTTGACTGATGATGGTGTCCTCATCCTTGTAGTTGATGCTGGCTGGAGAGGTGATTCCTGCTGGCAAGAGCAAGGTCGCCATCATTTCAGGGCTATACTGCTCCGTGTAACGTGGCACCTCAGGTCGTGTGCCTACAAAGGACATCTCACCTTTAAGGACATTGACCAGCTGAGGCAGTTCATCCAAGCGCACACGACGAATGAAATTTCCTACTTTGGTAATGCGGCTGTCGTTAGCTGAAGTCACCAGGCTTCCTTTTTTATCCGCATCCGTTACCATAGTACGGAACTTCCAAATCTTGAACGAACGGTTGTACTGGGTCACGCGCTCTTGTTTGTAAATGACAGGTCCCTTGCTATCCAACTTGATCCAAATGCTCAAGACAAGAAAGATGGGAGAAGTCAAAACTAGCAAAAACAGGGCCAGAACCCAGTCCAGGCAACGCTTGAAAATCAGCGAACCCTTCCTTTTAGAGACAAGCTGGTAGTAAGACTCAACCTCGCTTGATTGCATTTCCACGGGCAAGTCTTCCCATTTCAGCATGCTGTTTCTCCTTTGTTTTCATTATACTATTTGTCAACATTTTTCATTATACCACAAAATGGAAAAGGCGGTGCAAGAAAGCTGTAATTTGGAGGAATTCTTATTAGGACATGGCCCCTGCCTGTAAGCTATACATCTTGTAATAGGTTCCTCCCAGGGCCAAGAGTTCCTCATGGGTTCCACTCTCGATGATGCATCCCTTGTCCAAGACATAGATGCAGTTGGCATCTTGGATAGTTGAAAGGCGATGAGCGATGGCAATGGTTGTTCTCCCCTGTCTCATCTTAGCCAGAGAATCTTGAACCAAGCTTTCTGTTTCAGAGTCAATATTGGCTGTCGCTTCATCCAAAATCAGGATTTTAGGCTGACTGGCGACTGTTCTAGCAAAGGCAAGAAGCTGGCGCTGTCCAGTAGAAAAGCTCGAACCACGCTCGGAAACAGGAGCATCATAGTCCAGAGGAAGATCCTGAATAAAGGAATCTGCATCGACAAAGGCAGCCGCAGCCTGGACCTCTTCATCACTAAGATCTTGGTACATGGCGATATTGGACTTGATAGTCCCGTGATAGAGGAAGGGATCCTGCAAGACCAGACCGATGTTCTTTCTCAGCTCTTCCTGACTGTAGTTCCTGATATCCACATCATCCAAGAGAACTCGCCCTGACTGAAATTCATAAAAACGCATGAGGACATTGATAATCGAAGATTTCCCCGAACCTGTATGACCTACAAAGGCAATAGTTTCCCCCTTCTTAACTGAAAAGGAAATATCATCCAGGATTTGGTGTTTGCCATCATATGAGAAACACACATGTTCAAAACGGATATTGCCTTCTTTGATTTTGGCTTGCCCATTTTCTTGAAGAGGCTCATAGTTCGTCTCGTCAATCAAGGCAAAAACACGACCTGCAGACACCATGGACGTTTGAAGGGTTGAAAAGTTTTGCGTCACCTCAATCAAAGGATCAAAGAGACGATTGATATACTGGATAAAGGCATACATGGTTCCGGCCGTTATCCCGATAGAAAGTCCACGGTAGCCAAAGTAGGCCATCAAAACGGCGTAGCCTAGGAGTTTCAGCAAACTCATGGCAGGTCTCAAAAAGAGGGCATCCAAGGCTACAGATCGGTTAGCATAGACCAAGTGTTCTTGGTTGATTTCATCAAATTCTGCCTGCAGGCGCTTCTCTTGATTAAAGGCCTGGATAATTCTGATTCCTTCGATGTTTTCTGCCAGCTTACTATTGATATCTGATAAGAGACTTCTGGTTTTCTCGATAATCTTGACTGACCTTTTCCGATAGAGATTGACCAAAAGGAAAATCAAGGGAAGAAAGAGCAAGACTAAAGCTGTCAAACGAAAATCCAGTACCAACATGGTATACAGAGTTGTCAGAAAGATGAAAACTGCTGAAATAAAGCTGGATAAAATCCCCGAAAACATATCACTGATGGTCTCGGTATCATTGGTCAAACGAGAGACGATGGAACCTGCTGGCGTCTTGTCAAAATAAGACATGCCCAGCTTCTCCATATTGGCAAAGGCATCACGACGAATGTCTCTGACAATACTGTAAGACACCCGCGCAAAGAGAAGATTGCCGACGTACTGGACCAGAGTTTGCAGGAGATAAAGACCATAGTAGGCCAGCAAAACGGTCACGGCAAGTTGGTTAAGATTGCTGAGATACTGGTCGATAAAGTGGGAAGCTACAAGGGGAATGACACTTTTAATGACCGTCGTCGCGAGGAGAAAACTTAATGCCAAAAAGGTCAGAAGACCATAAGGCTTGAGATAGGACAGTAGGCGTTTTAACACAGCCCATTGTTCTTGTTTATTCTGCATCTTCTTCTCCATTCATTTCCAACTGCTGAGACTGGTATGTTTGGGCATACCAGCCATCCATGGCTAGCAGGTCTTCGTGCGTGCCACGTTCGATAATCTGTCCATTTTGCAGAACCAAAATCAAATCTGCATGGACAACTGCACTGAGACGATGGGCTGTGATGATAGTTGTCTTATCCTTCCGCGTCTCCTTGAGATTGTCAATAATCGCATACTCCGTCTTGGCATCCACTGCTGACAAGGAATCATCTAGAATCAAGATATCAGGGTCTAAAATCATAGCCCGACTCATGGCCAGACGTTGCTTTTGACCACCTGAGAGACTGACTCCTTTTTCACCGATAACTGTATCAAATCCCTGAGGCATGTCTACAATATCTTGGTAAACTTGGGCTAGCTTAGTCGCTTCCTCAACTGCTGAAAGGGGCAAGTTCGGATTGCCGAAGCGGATATTGTCTAAGATAGAGGTCGCAAAGAGGAACTGATCCTGAGGAACATAGCCCATGAGACTGCGAAGGTCTGTCAGACGATAATTCCGAATATCATGACCGTTTAGATAAATGGCTCCCTTATCAACATCATACTCACGCAAGAGCAGTTTGATTAGAGATGTTTTCCCAGAGCCTGTTTGTCCAACCAAACCCAGCGTTTGCCCTTTTTCCAAACTAAAGTAAATAGCATTCAGTGTCTCCTCATCTTCAAAGGCAAAGCTT
The DNA here is from genome assembly GCF_001578705.1 of Streptococcus oralis. Lineage (GTDB taxonomy): Bacteria > Bacillota > Bacilli > Lactobacillales > Streptococcaceae > Streptococcus > Streptococcus oralis_J. The sequence continues at coordinate 874,584 of NZ_KQ969037.1, forward strand.
TCAACGGCATACTCCAAGCGCCCATTTTCAATACCGTCCAGAGGAAATTCAGGATCTTTTACAGGTGATTCCTGAGATAAAAGATCCTCAATTCGTTGATAGGACACCTTGCCTCTCTGAGTGATATTAAAGAGGAAACCAATAGCCATAAGAGGCCAGACCAACATATCCAAATAACTGATAAAGGTGACTAGATTTCCAACCGTGATCTGCCCCTCCTGAAACATCAAGGAACCGACCAAAAGGGTTAAAACATAGGAGGAACCAACAAACAAGAGAACCATAGGGTCAAAGAGACTATCGTATTTCATGGTTTGAAGATTCTTTTGAAAGGTCAATTCATTAACCACCTGAAAGGACTCAAGCTCATCAGCCTGATAACCGAAAGATTTGGTCACTTTGATACCTGATACAGACTCCTGCACCTTGTTATTGAGCTCAGAAAAGGCTGCCTGTGACTCGCCAAAGGCCTTGTGAGTCTTTCTCCCTAGACGACTGGTCGCATAAGCCATGAAAGGCAGGGGGAGAATAGCAACTAGTGTCATCTGCCAAGAAATGCTAAAGAGCATGGTCAACAAAGTCACCAGTGCCGTGATAGAGGCATCCACTGCTGACATGACTCCGCCACCTGCTAAACGGGTTAAGGCGTTGATATCATTGGTGGCGTGTGCCATCAAGTCCCCCGTCCGATAGGTCTGATAAAAGGCTGGCGACATTTTTGTGAAATGCTCAAACAAGCGAGACCGCATAATCTGTCCCAGACGGTAGGAAGTTCCGAGGATATACATGCGCCAAACATAGCGCAGATAGTACATCCCAAAGGCTGCCAGCAGCAAATAAAATAGATTAAGAAGGAGGTCCTGCTGGGTTAATTTCCCCGATGTAATGGCGTCAATCACCCGCCCCATGACCATGGGGGGGATGAGATTAAGGACGGAAACCAAGACCAAGGCCACAATCCCGACTAGATAACGGCGCTTTTCTAACTTGAAAAACCACCAGAGTTTTTGAATAATGGACATAAACTCCCTTTCTGATTGCAAATGGAAACCTGAGGCAGAGACCTCAGGTTTTTCTTATTCATAGGTTACGACTGAGACGACACCCTTGTCATACTCAGCGATAAAGATATTGGCTACATTGTCATGTCCTTGTTTGCTGAGGTTATCAAGCAGCCATTCTTCGCTCCGACCAATGGTCTCCAAAATTTCGACTTGGATAACACCGTCTGTGACAACAGGATACTTGGGATTCTCATCTCCCATTTGGACTACGATGAGTTGACCGTTTTGCTCCTGCATAGCGCGTTTGACTTGTTTCATTTGGAAAATTCCCTGACTACGGAGCTTAAGAGCTACGTCCGCTGCTGATAAACCAACCGAACGGCAGGCTTCTGGATCAATCTTCCCATTTTTGATGAGCAGGGTTGGCTTCCCATCAATTAAACGTTTCACAAAGTGAACATTGTTGTTAAGCCATTTGAGAGTCAAGACCAGAATGGTCCATATAATCAGGATAACTGCATACTGAAGGATACTGATAGCGCTATTGTAAATCACCCCACCGATGATCCCCCCGAGTACATAGTTCTGAATTTGATCTATTGCTGAGTTAGGCGCTAGGTTGCCCTTTCCTGTCACATTAATCACGAAAACCAGAGAAAAGAGCCCCAAGGCTAGTTTGATTAAAATTTCGATATAATTAAGTGTCATTTGTTCACCTCCACCAATTCGATAGCGTCTGTTTGATGCAATTCTAATTTCTCTAAAAGATACTTGTCTGGTTGGCTCCCGTTCATGGCACGGTAGAAATCTGAACCTACCTTGACAAGCGCTCCATCAGTGGCAGCTGAAGTATTGACATAAACTTCTGATTTATCCACTCCCAAGTCTTTGGAAACAACCTCTATGAAATGAAGTGAAGTTTGAAATTGGTTGTTTGAGGCTTGATTGGTCTGGTATTTTGAAATCGTCACCAAAAGCATGGCTACCAAAGTCAAGGCCAAAATCATGACCAATTCCCGAAATTTAGTTCCCTTTTTATCTCGATAAGCCTTAAAAGCAAAAAATCCTGTGATAGCTAGGAGCACAATCCCAAAGCCAATCATAATTCCATTTTGTTGACTGATTTGGCTAAGCACATAGTCATATGAGTAAAATTTCATTTATTTTCACTCCCTTTCATATAATCATTCTTAATTATAAACGAAAGAGGGTGATTTTTCAAACCATACGTTGGGGAAATGCGCCTTTTTTTGGTATAATATAGTCTGTAATCTGAATGAAAAAGGTAACTTTATGAAACTCATCTCATGGAACATTGATTCCCTCAATGCAGCCCTAACGAGCGACTCAGCTCGTGCAAAATTGTCCCAAGAAGTCCTACAAACCTTGGTAGCCGAAAATGCTGATATTATCGCCATTCAAGAAACCAAGCTTTCTGCAAAAGGGCCTACAAAAAAACACCTAGAAGTACTTGAAGAACTCTTCCCAGGTTATGAAAACACTTGGCGTTCCTCTCAAGAACCTGCTCGCAAAGGCTACGCTGGAACCATGTTCCTCTATAAGAAAGAACTCACACCAACGATCAGCTTCCCAGAGATTGGTGCCCCGTCTACCATGGACTTGGAAGGCCGCATCATCACCTTGGAATTTGACACATTTTTCGTGACCCAAGTTTACACTCCAAACGCTGGCGATGGCCTCAAACGCTTGGAAGAACGTCAAGTCTGGGATGTCAAATACGCTGAGTATTTGGCGCAACTAGACAAAGAAAAACCAGTCCTCGCAACTGGCGACTACAATGTAGCCCACAAGGAAATCGACTTGGCCAATCCAGCCAGCAACCGCCGTTCACCTGGATTTACAGACGAGGAACGTGCTGGGTTTACCAACCTTTTAGCAACTGGATTTACAGACACCTTCCGCCACATTCACGGTGATGTCCCAGAGTGCTACACGTGGTGGGCGCAACGCAGCAAGACTTCTAAAATCAACAATACAGGCTGGAGAATCGACTACTGGCTCACTAGCAACCGCATCGCTGACAAGGTGACCAAGTCAGACATGATTGACTCAGGAGCTCGTCAAGACCATACGCCGATTGTATTGGAAATTGAATTTTAAGGAGAAAGCTAATGGACTATCAAGCTGTCATCCCCGAATTTGTGGTGTCCAACATCGAAAAGTCGCGCTACTTCTACTGCGACTTGCTGGGATTTTCTGTCGAATACGAGCGTCCAGAGGAGAAATTTCTCTTCCTCTCGCTTGAAGACTGCCAACTTATGCTAGAAGAAGGCAGCACAGAAGAATTAGCCCAACTAACCTATCCTTTCGGGCGCGGTGTCAATATTTCCTTTGGCATTGAAGATGTCCCTCAGCTCCACCAAAAACTGCTGGAAGCTGACTATCCTATCCATCGTCCGCTGACCAAAAGAGAATTTCGAGTGGGAGATAGCTTTATTTACCCTCATGAATTTGCAGTCTTGGATCCAGATGGCTATTTTTTAAGATTTAGCGAGTAGAATATTCGAAACCTACAATACTGTATCGTCTTGTAGGTTTCTGTTTGTTCGCTTTTTTCATCTAAACGTCAACAAAATATTTGATTTCTAAAGTTATTTAGTGTAAAATAATAACATTAACGCTTGGACGTTTTATTATAGTACCATTTTACTTGTTTATGTCGTGAATTGGCACGACGTTTCTACAAGGTGCCGAAACACCTAACAATGAGTATGTCAGCTGAAGGTATGGTTTTGGCCATGCCTATTTTGGGGACTTACTTAGGGGATTAAGTAGGTCCTTTTTGAATATTTTTGTTAAATCACGCCTTTAAGTGTAAACTAAATATTTTTAATATTTCCCTTAATTAGTGCGGACGGGAGCAACTTCCTTCGGAATTTCATCCCTAATTTTTGAGCCAAAAGTCTCAAAAATCCCGTCATAGACAATAACAAGATTATTGTCTATGATACCACTACGGCGGGAAATATTTGATAAAACTCGCTTCGCTCGTACTAGTTTTATCAAATATATAGTACTAGCAAACTGGTTCACTATAGAAATATTTAACCAACAAGTAAACTTGCTTTTAGACTTTAGGAGGTCTTATGAAATTATTAGAAGAGCGCATCCTTGAGGATGGGCATATCTTGGGGGACAACATCCTCAAGGTGGATTCCTTTTTAACCCACCAAGTTGACTTTAGCTTGATGCGAGAGATTGGTAAGGTTTTTGCGGAAAAATTCGCTGCTGCTGGCATTACCAAGGTCGTGACCATTGAAGCTTCAGGGATCGCCCCAGCTGTTTTTACAGCTGAAGCCTTAGACGTTCCCATGATTTTCGCAAAGAAAGCTAAAAACATCACCATGAACGAAGGCATCCTAACTGCTGAAGTCTACTCCTTTACCAAGCAGGTGACCAGCACCGTTTCCATCGCTGGAAAATTCCTCTCACCTGAGGACAAGGTCTTGATTATTGACGATTTCCTAGCAAATGGACAAGCTGCCAAAGGCTTGATCCAAATCATCGAACAGGCCGGAGCTAAAGTCGAAGCCATCGGTATCGTGATTGAAAAATCTTTCCAAGATGGTCGTGATTTGCTTGAAAAAGCTGGCTATCCAGTTCTATCACTCGCTCGTTTGGAACGTTTTGAAAACGGTCAGGTCGTATTTAAGGAGGCAGATCTCTAATGCAAAAACAAGAAAAACACTCGCAAGCAGCCGTTCTTGGCTTGCAGCACTTACTAGCCATGTACTCAGGTTCTATCCTAGTTCCCATCATGATTGCGACAGCTCTTGGCTATTCAGCTGAGCAGTTGACTTACCTAATCTCCACAGATATCTTCATGTGTGGGGTGGCCACCTTCCTCCAACTTCAACTCAATAAATACTTTGGTGTCGGACTACCAGTCGTTCTCGGAGTTGCCTTCCAATCCGTTGCGCCCTTGATTATGATTGGTCAGAGTCACGGTAGTGGTGCTATGTTTGGTGCCCTTATCGTTTCTGGGATTTATGTGGTTCTGATTTCAGGCATTTTCTCAAAAGTAGCCAATCTCTTCCCCTCTATCGTAACAGGATCTGTTATTACCACGATTGGTTTAACCTTGATTCCTGTTGCTATTGGAAATATGGGAAATAATGTTCCAGAGCCAACTGGTCAAAGTCTCTTACTTGCTGCTATCACTGTTCTGATTATCCTCTTGATCAACATCTTTACCAAAGGATTTATCAAGTCTATCTCCATTTTGATTGGTCTGGTTGTTGGAACTGCCATTGCTGCCACTATGGGCTTGGTTGATTTCTCCCCTGTTGCGGCAGCACCGCTTGTCCATGTTCCTACTCCCCTCTACTTTGGGGTGCCAACTTTTGAAATCTCCTCTATTGTCATGATGTGTATCATTGCAACGGTGTCTATGGTTGAATCCACCGGTGTTTATCTGGCCTTGTCTGATATTACCAATGACCCAATCGACAGCACGCGCCTTCGCAACGGTTACCGCGCAGAAGGTTTGGCCGTACTTCTCGGAGGAATTTTTAACACCTTCCCTTACACAGGATTTTCACAAAACGTTGGTTTGGTTAAATTATCAGGTATCAAGACTCGTCTGCCAATCTACTATGCAGCTGGTTTCCTAGTCCTCCTTGGACTCCTTCCTAAGTTTGGAGCCCTAGCTCAAATCATTCCGAGTCCTGTCCTTGGTGGTGCTATGCTGGTTATGTTTGGTTTTGTTTCCCTTCAAGGGATGCAAATCCTCGCCCGCGTTGACTTTGCTAACAATGAACACAACTTCCTTATCGCAGCTGTTTCAATCGCTGCAGGTGTCGGACTCAACAATAGTAATCTCTTCGTCAGCATGCCAACAGCCTTCCAAATGTTCTTCTCAAACGGAATCGTCGTGGCAAGCCTCCTCGCCATTGTCCTCAATGCAGTATTAAATCGGAAAAAGAAATAAAAAAAGAGGTACGAACCTCCAGATTGAAGAAAAGTTCATTTTGGACGATTTCTTCAATCTTTTTCTTTCGGTCCAAAATAAGACTACCCTTGAAAAAGTTGGAATAATAGTCCTTCTGAGAAAATATACGTTAAATCAGAAATTAAATTATTTCCAAAATAATTGTAAAAGTATCCACTTTCTAATAGGTTGTTCAAAAAGTTTTAAAAATCATAAAAACGCATAATATCAGGCATTCAAAAACCTTAATATTATGCGTTTTATCAGGGAAAAATTTGCTAGATTTTCTCCTCAAATTGAGTCATTACCCAGCCTCTTCTATTATCTTCTTTTACCCTTTTTTACAGGCATGAGCGTAATATCTCTCAAGCTAAAGTAGGCTAGAGCCAGCATGGCGATTGTGACAAAGAATTCTGTTGGTAACTGGAAGATTTGCAAGATGGACAACATCAGCAAAATCAAGAGTGCAACAACTAAAAAGACCAAGATAACGATGTTGACTGTTCCTTTGATACTTTGGGGTGTCGCAAATACATAGAGTAGTAATAAGAGTATCCCTATGATTAAATAGACCATCTTTATCTCTTTCTAGCTGTTACTCAGCTGATTTTTTCTTTTTGTTGGCTTTCTCACGCTCTGCCTTATTGAGGATTTGCTTACGCAAACGGATAGACTCAGGCGTTACTTCCATGTACTCATCGTCGTTCAAGAACTCAAGTGACTCTTCAAGGGTCAAGATACGAGGTGTCTTAATAACAGCAGTTTGATCCTTGGTAGCTGAACGAACGTTGGTCATTTGTTTGGCTTTGGTGATATTCACTGTCAAGTCATTCTCACGAGAGTTTTCACCGATGATCATTCCTTCATAAACCTCAGTACCTGGGTTTACAAAGATCGTACCACGTTCTTCGATAGACATGATTGAGTATGTTGTAGCCTTACCAGCATCAATGGAAACAAGGGCTCCACGGTGACGACCACCGATTTCACCTGGAATCAATGGCAAGTATTGGTCAAAGGTATGGTTCATGATACCGTAACCACGAGTCATTGACAAGAACTCAGTTGAATATCCGATCAAACCACGCGCTGGAACTAGGAAGACCAAACGAGTTTGACCATTACCAGTTGAAATCATATCCAACATTTCACCTTTACGTTCAGAAAGGCTTTGGATAACAGATCCTTGGTATTCTTCTGGAGTATCGATTTGAACACGTTCAAATGGTTCACATTTAACACCATCAATCTCTTTTACAATAACTTCTGGACGAGATACTTGAAGTTCATATCCTTCACGACGCATAGTTTCGATAAGGATAGACAAGTGCAATTCTCCACGACCTGAAACAGTCCATTTATCTGGTGAATCAGTTGGGTCAACACGAAGGGAAACGTCTGTTTGCAATTCTGCTTGCAAGCGTTCTTCCACCTTACGAGACGTTACCCATTTACCTTCCTTACCAGCAAATGGTGAGTTGTTGACCAAGAAAGTCATTTGAAGAGTTGGCTCATCGATGTGTAGGATTGGAAGAGCTTCAACTGCGTCTGTCGGAGTAATGGTTTCACCGACAAAGATGTCTTCCATACCGGATACAGCAATCAAGTCACCTGCTTTGGCTTCTTGGATCTCACGACGTTCTAAACCAAAGAAACCGAAAAGTTTTGTAACACGGAAGTTCTTCGTTGTACCATCTAGTTTAGAAAGGGTAACTTGGTCTCCAACTTTCACACTACCACGGAAGACACGTCCGATACCGATACGACCTACGAAGTCATTGTAGTCCAAAAGTGACACTTGGAACTGCAAAGGCTCATCTGAATTGTCGACTGGAGCTGGAATATGGTCAATGATGGTATCAAAGATTGGTGCCATTGTTTTTTCTTGATCAGCAGGATCGTCAGAAAGCGAAGAAGTTCCATTGATAGCTGAAGCATACACAACTGGGAAATCAAGCTGATCATCATCTGCACCAAGCTCAATGAAGAGCTCCAAAACTTCGTCCACTACTTCTGCCGGACGAGCTGATGGTTTGTCGATTTTATTAACAACCACGATTGGGACAAGGTCTTGTTCCAAGGCTTTTTTCAATACGAAACGAGTTTGTGGCATGGTTCCTTCGTAGGCATCTACGACCAAAACAACACCGTCAACCATTTTCATGATCCGCTCAACTTCTCCACCGAAGTCCGCGTGTCCTGGCGTATCCATGATGTTGATACGAGTTCCGTTGTAAGCAACAGCTGTATTTTTAGCAAGGATGGTAATTCCACGCTCTTTTTCGATATCGTTTGAGTCCATAGCGCGCTCTGCTAATTCAGTACGTGCATCAAGAGTTTCAGACTGCTTCAATAATTCGTCAACGAGGGTTGTTTTACCGTGGTCAACGTGGGCGATAATCGCAATGTTACGGATATCTTCTCTTAATTTTGTCATGATTTCCTCTAATATTTTAAATTTTTATTTCTAACTGAACAATTATACCACAGTCTCATTCAAAAATCACAGTTCAGCTAAGTGTAAATGTTTTCACTCTGCTTTTCTAAGCAAGGCAACTCTTTTCAAAGTCAGAGACTTATGATAAGATAAGCTGGTATGCGTTTAGATAGATTATTAGCCCAAGAAAAGGTCAGTCGCAAGGCTATGAAACAGGCTCTATTAAAAAAAGAAATCTTAGTGGACAATTGTCCAGCCAGCTCACTCGCTCAAAATGTCGACACTGGATTGCAGAAATTAGTCTTTCAAGGACGACAAATCCAAGGCTACGAGCACAACTACCTCATGCTTCATAAGCCAAACGGAGTCGTTACAGCTAGCAAGGATAAGAAACTTCCAACCGTCATGGACCTCCTTCCACCTGACAGCCAGTCTGACCAGCTCTATGCTGTCGGCAGATTAGACCGCGATACCACGGGGCTGCTGCTTTTGACAGACAATGGACCTCTTGGTTTTCAGCTCCTCCATCCCCAGTACCATATCGATAAATCCTATCAAGTGGAAGTCAACGGACCACTCACGTCAGACCATATCCAAAAATTCAAGGATGGAATTGTCTTTTTAGATGGGACCACTTGTAAACCTGCTCAGCTTGAAATTCTGTCCGCAAGCCCAACAGAGAGCCGGGCCTCCATCACTATCTCTGAGGGCAAATTTCATCAAGTCAAGAAGATGTTTCTATCAGTTGGTGTCAAGGTGACTGCCCTAAAACGAGTCCAGTTCGGCGATTTTACATTAGACCCAGAACTAGCAGAAGGGCAATACCGTCCCTTGAATCCAGAGGAATTGGAAATCATTAAAAACTACTTAGAGTAAAGTGGATAAAAGAAAAAAGCTTTATATTTAAAGCTTTTTTGTTTTTTGCTTATCTAAAAAAGATTGTAATGGCTAGAATCCAGTTAAGAGCAGAAAGAACAATACCTACAATAGATACAATTCTCTCTGTTTTAAAGTCTAAGCCAGATTCTTTTTGAAGTTCATTAGCAAACAATACACCAGTGATACCTAAACCAATACCTCCCAACGGAAACAACAAGCTAAGAATGATAGATAGGATACCCACTAAAAGCGGGTTTTTCTTCTTTTCTTGCATATTCTAAAAACTCCTTAAAATGTTTATTAATTTAGTATATGAGACCGACTTTATCAACTTTTTCCTTGATCTTAGCTAGTCTTGACCTTCCCGTTCCAAGAATCCAATCCATAAGAAAGGATATAAATCTCAGAGAAACCTTGTTTTTTCAGATAAAGTGCTGCATTGGTCACTCGTTGTCCGCGTTGGTTTTCGTAGAGAAGGACAGGTTTATCCTTGCGAAGGGCTGCAAGGCTTGACTTCAACTGATTTGAAGGAATATTGCGAGCTCCGAGGATATGTTTTCTGTGAAATTCTGCTGGTTCACGGACATCAATTAGCTGACCTTTCCGAATCAAGGCTTCAAACTCTGCATTATCCACAATCTTAGCCGCGCGACGAATACGAAGGTAGTTATAACCCATCCATGCCGCCATCGCTAGTACAATTCCCCATAAAATCCAAATTGTCATAAGTTCTTATCTCCATTTTTCTCTATGTAGTCTAATTCTATCTTGTGCTCTCTACGAAGAACAGCTTCCGCCTCTAAATAGTCTAACTTATCCATCAGACCTGCATCATAGATCCGAGAGAGTTCAAGCTTCATCAGTTCAATATCATACAAGCGCTTCCCCATGTAAACAATAATGCCAAACTGTTTGAGAAATTGCTGCACATCATAGAATGTTTTCATAGCTTCCATTCTAACAGATTTTAGACATTTTTTCAATACTGGACCGGCTCTTTCCCCCGATTTCCTTCGTCTTCATTGCCCATTCTTCCGCAAGTGTGGTACAATAAAAACATGAGAATTCAACAACTACACTATATTATCAAAATCGTCGAAACTGGCTCTATGAATGAAGCAGCCAAGCAACTCTTTATCACCCAACCCAGTCTCTCCAATGCCGTTCGAGATTTGGAAAATGAAATGGGTATTGAAATTTTTATTCGTAATCCCAAGGGCATTACCTTGACCCGTGATGGGATGGAGTTTCTCTCCTATGCCCGTCAAGTTGTCGAGCAAACCCAGCTTCTGGAGGAACGCTATAAAAACCCTATCGCCCACCGCGAACTCTTTAGCGTTTCCTCTCAACACTATGCCTTTGTGGTCAATGCCTTTGTATCGCTACTTAAGAAAAGTGATATGGAAAAATACGAGCTTTTCCTTCGTGAAACTCGGACTTGGGAGATTATCGACGATGTCAAGAACTTCCGTAGTGAAGTCGGTGTCCTCTTTTTGAACAGTTATAATCGTGATGTTTTAACAAAAATGCTAGATGACAACCACCTCTTGGCGCACCACCTCTTTACCGCTCAACCCCATATCTTTGTCAGCAAGACCAACCCTCTAGCTAAAAAAGACAAGGTCAAACTGGCTGATTTGGAAGACTTCCCGTACCTCAGTTATGACCAGGGGACGCACAACTCCTTCTACTTTTCAGAGGAGATTCTTTCACAAGAGCACCACAAGAAATCCATCGTAGTCAGTGACCGTGCCACCCTCTTTAATCTTTTGATTGGTTTGGATGGTTACACCATTGCAACAGGGATTTTGAACAGTAACCTCAACGGAGACAATATCGTTTCCATTCCACTGGACATTGACGACCCGATTGAACTGGTCTATATCCAGCATGAAAAAACTAGCCTATCTAAGATGGGCGAACGCTTTATCGAATACTTACTAGAAGAAGTTCAGTTTGATAATTGATAAACTGCCAGACATATTTTATAATATTTCTTAGAAAAAAATGATTGGAGAATATCGTTGAAAAAGTTTATATTGGCAAGTGCTGTTGTCCTTTCAATAGCAGGATTGGCACAGGCACCTATCTATGCGGAAGAAAACAATGCTAATCCTCCTGCCACCACCGAGCAAAGCAACTCTAAGGAAGATAAGAAAGATCTTTCAATTAAAAATGAAGAGGAGACTACAACACTTCCAAAAGACAAGATAAAAGAAGAAGCCCCTAAAAAAGATGGATGGCAGGAAGAAAACAAACACTGGCGTTTCTATGAAAACAATCAACCTGTCCTCAAATGGAAAAAAATTCAAGATAAGTGGTACTATTTTGACAACGATGGAAACCGACTCAGTGATACCATTTTTGATGGCTATGTTCTCAATAAAGACGGGGTCATGGTAGAAAATGGCTGGGTAGCTCTTGAGGGTAAATGGTACTACGTCAGTGAGTCTGGAAAAATCATCCAACAAAAATGGAAAAAAATCGGAGGAGTTTGGTACTACTTTGACAAAGATGGCGTCATGCTTAGTCAGACAATCGTTGATGGTTATCTCCTTACTAAAAGTGGGGCTATGGCGGAGAATGGCTGGGTAAAGGTTGACCAAAATTGGTATTATGTCACACCATCTGGCAGAATCTCGCAAGACAAATGGGAGAAAATTAATGGTTCATGGTATTATTTTGACAAAAACGGCGTGATGCTCAGCAAAACGACCGTTGGTGCTTACCTGCTCGGCAGTAGCGGGGCTATGGCGGAAAACTCCTGGGTGAGAATCAATGAAAATTGGTATTACGCTAATGAATATGGGAAATATAGCCAAGACAAATGGGAGAAAATCAAGGGAACTTGGTATGCTTTTGAACAAAATGGTGTCATGCTTTCCAATAAATGGAAAGGAAGCTATTACCTCAAATCTAGTGGAGCCATGGCTGAAAAAGAGTGGATCTTTGACAAGGCCTACAACAGTTGGTTCTATCTAAAAGCGAATGGAACCTATGCGGCTCGTGAATGGATTGGAGCTTACTATCTCAAGTCTGGTGGCTATATGGCCAAGAATGAGTGGATTTATGACGACTATTACAAGGCTCGTTACTATTTGGACGATAGCGGACATTATGTATCAGGGACCTATAAGATCGACGGCAAGGAACATTTGTTCCAAAAATACGGTCAATGGATTTCTGAAGTTTCAACAGAAGGTGGATTTGTAAAAGGTCAATACAGCAATACCATTTTCCTAGATCCTGGGCATGGTGGTCGGGATTCAGGTGCCTTTTACTACAATGTAGCTGAAAAAGATCTCAACATGCAAATCTATCGCAAACTTCGCGCTAAGCTAGAAGAACTAGGCTACAAGGTCCTCACCTCTCGTGACAGTGATATCGATGTTGATTTTAAGACTGAGCGTTCAAGAATGGTAAATAAAACCAACTCTGATATCTTTATCAGTATCCATTTCAATGCTACTGGAAACATTCACTCAAAAGCGAGCGGTATTCAAACCTACTCCTATAGCGATGAACCTGATTATCCAAGTAAGATTAATAAATACTGGCACAATCACCCTGATCGTATGAGTGAAAGCAAGCGCCTCGCTGCTGCTATCCACTCCTCTCTCCTTGCAGAAACAGGTGCCAAGGATGCTGGCTTATTGGAAAGTAGCTTCGCCGTACTACGCGAAACTGCCAAACCAGCCGTCCTCCTAGAACTTGGTTATATGGATAATTTCACTGAAAATCAACGGATTCGTGATGATCGATACCAAGATAGACTAGTCGCAGGTATTGTGAAAGGCATCCAAAAATACTACGCTGGTAAATAAAAACAAAGTCTCGAGAAACTTCGAGACTTTTCTATTTGCCTTCTTTTTTATCTTTATCAGGAAAGAGGTAGCCAAGTCCTACACAAGCTAGCACACCGGCTCCAATCACCAAACCACTTGAAATTGGCAAAAGATCCAAGATAGCATTTGCAATGATAAAGGCAATAATCAGGCACATCAGGCTAGCCTTGTAGTCTTTTTTCAAAAGATTTTCTAAAGTGAAATAGAGGAACAATCCTACCGGAATGAGTGACCAGAGGTTGACATCCAAACTTGGCCATCCAACAAACCCGAAATACAATACTAGCGCTGCTGCTACTAAAAATACAAGTCCCAATAATTTTTTCATTTTTTTGTCTCCATTTTCTTTTTTTATTGACTTGAGTTATCTGATACTGACTCCTCACATCCCTTACATGAATCATTATAGCAGAGGATTTTTTCAAGAACAAGGCCTTTTGCCTATCTGGTCTATATCTCGGTCTAAGTGGTTGAATAGTAGTGATAAAGAAAGAAGCCCATTAGGGCTTCTTGATTTTGCCGATTGCAGGGCTTGAACCTGTGACCTACGCGTTACGAGTGCGTTGCTCTACCAACTGAGCTAAATCGGCGATTACCCTTTTAGTATAGCACTCTGAAAATAGATGTCAAGAAATTTTCATCACCATTAGAAAAAGCCTGTCCTAAGACAAGACTTTGAGTCTCTTAAACTTACGAACCCGCACTTTCGTAGGCTTCCAAGCCCCTCTCCCAGAGTTTTAGAGAGATGCCAAAGAAGATAAGAGAAATCAGAATCAAACCACCGATATTAAAGAGTCCATCCTTGTCCTGCAAGAAATAGCTGGCAGGATAGTAGGCCGTAAAGGCGAAAGGCACGATAAAGCTAATCAACCAACGAAGAAGCGAATTGTAAATGGAAATAGGATACTTGGCAAAGTCATTGAACATATAAAAAATGTAAATCATGGCGCCTGACTGCTTGGTCCAAAAAGCGATACTGGCTGTCGCAATTTTCAAGGAAGTATAAATCAGGGTCGCAAAAGGAATACAGACTAGGAAAAGTAAGAATTTGGGAAGAGTCCAAGCAATGCTAGTCACTGTTGTTCCCAGTAGGATACCACCGACCAAGAGTTCGCCCAAGGCATCAATCTGAAAGGTTTCAACTAGGATATGAAAGAGAGGATTGATAGGACGCGTCAGATACTTGTCAAATTCCCCTTTTCGCACCAAGCGCTGTCCCAGTGCCCATAGATTGTCAAAAAAGAGATGGTCCAAGCCCTTGGGAATCAAGGAAAAACCATAGATAAAAGCAATTTCTTGAAAAGTCCAGCCTTCTAGCGAGGGGATGTGTTGAAAGATGACATTGAGAAACAGGAGGTTCAGACCTTGAGTCAGAAAGACTCCCAAGACACCAACCACAAAATCCACCTTGTACTCCATGATTTGCTTGATGTATTGTCTGATAAAAATCAGATGCATGCGCTGATATTTTTTCATACTAACCTCCCTGAATGGTGATAAATGACTGGACTCGTTTCCAGATCAACTGAGACAAGCCCACCATCACTATGAGCCAGAAAAACTGCAAAACGAGCGCCTGAAGAATCTGACTAGCATCGTATTTCCCAACAATGATCATGACCGGAGTATAAATCAAGGATGAAAAAGGCAAGAAGGACAGAATATCTGAAACGGTTTTAGGAAAGAAAGCCAAGGGAATCAAACTTCCAGACATAAAGGCAACTATTGACGTCTTGAGTAGATTGGAACCCCATAGATTTTTAAACACAAAGGCTGAAAAACCAAAACAGATATTAAAGAAAAAGTTGATCAGGTAGGCTAGGGTTAAGCTAAAGAGATATAGGACGGTTAATCCCAGTACTTCTAAAATGCCTTGCCCAGATAAGATTTTCATCAAAACGATGACACTTAAAAATGGAAGGCCAACGCTGATAAAAATCAACCACTTGGAACCAAGTTCTGTGAAAAGATAAGAGGCTGCAAAATGCACTGGTCGCAACAAACGCATGATAATGGAACCATCCTTGACCTCCTCTCCAATCATAAAAGAAGAATCCGATCTGGTCAAAAGATTGGTCACAAAACTCATAATGATGTAGAGGGTGATATCTGCCATGCTGAAACCCTGAATCAAAGACTCTTGCGAGGAATCAAAGACTGCCTTCCAGAGATAAAAGGCCACAAAAGCACCCATGACATCGCCAATTCGATAAAGAAGAAAGTTGACTCGATAGGTGATCAACTCCTGAATCCCTGCATTAATAAAGGGGTTATAACGTCTCCACAATTTGACCATCTTAGAGCTCCTTTCGATAGAAGCGACGGATAATATCCTCAATATCCGTATCCATCATCTTCAAATCACGGACTTCAAAATCAGACAAGGTTTGCTTGATAATATCTGCCGACTGGTAGCACGAACTATCAAATTCAATATTGAGACTGTTTCCTTGTCTATCAATGGTCATATCAGGCATGCCTTCATAGTGAGAAAGGAGATGACTTTGCCCTGGTACCAGTTCAAAGGAAAGAGTCTTCATCTTGCCAAAGGTTTCCTTGAGCTGGCTCACCGTTCCATCAAAAATCTCCTGCCCCTTGTCAATCATAAAAATTCGATCACAGAGTTGCTCAATATCGCTCAGGTCGTGAGTGGTCAAGAGAATGGTAGTCTCTTCCTCTTGATTGATCTGGGTAATGGCGCGACGAATGTTATCTTTGACCGAAACGTCCAAACCAATAGTCGGCTCATCTAAAAAGAGAACTTTGGGATTGTGAAGCAAGGAAGCAGCAATATCTGCCCGCATCCGTTGTCCCAGTGAGAGAGTTCGCACGGGATCCTTGATAAATTCCTTCAAATCCAAGACTTCATTCAAAAAGTCCATGCGTTTATGGAAGAGCGAGTCTGGCACATCGTATATCTCTTTCAAAACCGTGTAGGTCTCTTGCAGCGCCAGATCCCACCATAACTGAGTTCGTTGTCCAAAGACAACTCCGATATCCTTGACATAATCTTGGCGATTATCCTGCGGAATCTTGCCGTTAATCCGACAAAAACCAGATGTCGGTTTCAAAATCCCGGTCAGCATTTTGATGGTTGTCGACTTCCCAGCGCCATTTGCCCCAATAAAACCTAAAATCTGCCCCTTGGGAACCTCAAAGGTCAAATCTTTAACCGCTTCAAAGGTCTGCTTTTCGGGATGAATAAAGGAGCGCAAAGCTCCCTTCAACCCCGGTTCCTTCACTGTCTTCACAAAATTTTTCTGAAGATGTTCCACTTCTATCATTGCCATATCTATCTCCCCTTAGTAAGAAATCAACAAACCGTGTCCTCTAAACACAAAAAGCCAATTTCTCATCTCCTAAAATCTGCCTTCTTTATCACATTAGAAGGCCTCAGTAACACTCTATTATAAAGTAATTAAGAAGGGAAAACAAGTGTTTTTTGTGGGATAGGAAAGAAAGCATAGAATATCCCAGTGATCGAATATCTTGAAAACGACTAGATTCACTCTCCGCTGCTTCATCGGAACTTTTTTACATTTCCAAAATGTGATACAACAATGGTATCCAATTGATTCGCTATTTCTTTAAAGGAAAGATTTAAGTCCAAAGTCTGAACACTGATTTGATTACCGTGCATTTGATAAACATTATCTGGTTGAACTACTTCATCTGTCTTTGCATAGAGCAACATTCCCGACACTTTGCTACCATGTTCTTGATTTTGGTATTCTCTATTTTTGACATATGTAAAAATCTGATAAAGATTGTTGGAGTGGAGAGAATACTTTTTAAAATTCATTTGAGTTGTACTTTTATAGTATTTAGCATCAATAATCAAGATAGAATTCTCTTTTTGAAGCTGAATATCACTTTGCATGATAGGGAGCATCTCACCGATACCATCGTCTAACGCCCACGGTATCTGTGCTGCATTCGCATTTAATTCTGGATAATGTTTTTTATAATACTCAAGGATAAATTTTTCATACAATCTGTTCATTCGTCGCTCATCTAAGAAACTCATCATCTTCATGTTACCATCTGATGTTGTTTGCAATAAACCTTTTACCACTAAATAGCAAATGGCAATCATCATTCTATAAGATTGATTATTTTTGTTGTATTGCAGATTCCAGTTAACAGTTTCCAAATCAATCGGTTCAACATCACGGAAATAAACCATCAATTTCCGCAATTCTTTCTTCCTATCCTTGGAGATATCTGCTTTCAACAGAAGATTGACCGTTGATTTTATAATACGGTTCATCCTATTATTTACTGAAAACTCTTCATAAGTACAAAATATTTTCTTCCCAAGAGTACATTGACTTTTGATTGACTCTGCAATCTCAATTTTTCCCCTTAGTGTAGAGAGTTCTTCTACTTGAGCAAGGTATTCCTTTCCCAGTCCTCTCTTAAGCTGTATGGCAATTCCTTTGGCCAAGACAGCACTCATCAAATCAGCCGTATGATGAAACTCCTCTGTGGCAAGTTTCTGATATCCTTGCCCCTTAAGAACCTTAAAAGCATAAGTCAGCATGTAATAAACATTCTTTATCGGTATCACTTAATCGCACTCCTTAGATTGCCACTCCATTCTTTAACTAAGCTAGGTTCATCAAACCAATACTCCTTTAAAAGAGGTATCAGTTCATACTCTACAATACTCGAAAGAACTTGTTGGTCGATACTATTCGGTATTAGATTACAAAAATAACTATGGCCTATGCAAAAACCCTCTCCTAAACTTTCATCAGAAGCGATGATTTCATTTAGATGCTTCACAGTATTTATTAATGCATCAAATTTTTCATTCTTCAAGTGTGATTGATATTCTTTGAAGCCATCCGAATCAAATCCTGGTTTCAACTCAAAAAATGCAAATCTTCGTCTCAAAGCAAAATCTAGCATGGCTAAGCTACGATCGGCAGTATTCATCATACCAATAATGTATAAGTTCTCCGGAATTGAGAATTGTTCATCCGAATAAAGAAGCTGTAGATCTCTTCCTCGCTTATCCATTTCGATAAGCATAAACAATTCACCAAATATTTTGCTCAAATTTCCTCGATTAATTTCGTCAATGATAAAGAAATAATCATTGCTTTCATCGCCCTCAGCCTGTTTACAAAATTGATAGAAGGGACCTTTTCTTAGTTCAAAACCACTGGCAGAAGGTCTAAATCCCATAATAAAGTCTTCGTACGAGTAACTTTGGTGAAACTGAACCATCTTTACCCTATCGATCGCTTTTTCACCCATCAGTGAGTAAGCTAGTCGATCAGCAGTAAATGTTTTTCCAACACCCGGAGCCCCCTCCAATATGATGTTCTTCTTAAGGCGAAGAATCGTTGCCAATCGATCATAATCCTCTGCTGACACAAAAACTTCTTTTAGAAAATCTTCCCTTGTATAGCTAGTATCCACTTTTTCTGATTTTTTAGTGTCTTCAGATGGTAGATCGTATCTAGGTGCTGAACTCTCACTAACTTCTTTTTTCGCTTGTTCTTCTTTATTCACCTGTTCAGAATACTTCCAAGCTTCAAAAGACAATTCCTTGAAGTTTTTCAATTCAGATTGTGGACTATCTAAATAGTTTTTAAGTGAGTCAACAATAGAAAAATAGTCTGATGCTGAAACTTTCGAATTCACCTTTGGGAGTTTATGGACTAATTCTAGAGGTAATTTCCCGGATTCGTAAATATACCATCTATTTCGACTATCTAGATTCAGAAATGAATTTGGGGCAATCCAATATAAACCCATCGTAATTTTAGCATTGCCATTATTTTTTCTATTGATGACTTTATCAAAATATCCTGAGAAAATCTCCTTATTCTCAGATGATGGATCTTCAGAATAAGCTAATGCTGCTATAAAAAGCTCCCACAAATCATCAATATCGCTATCCCCTCTATCTGCATAAAAAAGATAGTAGGTTGCATTCTGTGTGTTAAGAACAGGAATACTGTCGAACGTAGTTGGAATGTCATGGGATAATTCGAATAATTCTGCAATAGCAGTCAAAATTTTAATCCGATTTTCATCTTTCAATCCTTTATTGAATAGACCAAAAATTGTAAAAGGGTCAATATCCATGATATTGTTGTCCTTGTCCAAGGTTGGCATTGAAATGCCCGTCATTTGATAAATTGCCTTAACCTTTTGAATGAGCTCTGCCCTTTTCTCTTTATAGCTCACAAGTTTAAACGCAAATTCTTTATAAAAATCTACCCAATCAAATTGTCCTGCTTGTCTCATCTTAAACCTCACATCCCACATCTCTAGTAATTTTTGATGTACTAAATTTTATTGTTAATTAATATTATAGCACGAAAACCTTTCCAATACGATGCAACATTGCTATACATATACGATAAAAATTTCACTATCTTTAATCAACTTCAACAGTACACAAAAAGGTGACCTTTGTCGCCTCAAATGATTCCTTCTGATACTTTGAAATTCAATAATGAATCTATTCGATTCACTTTTTTATCCTTCATTATGAAGTTTCATTTCAATCTCCTTTGTAGATATGTCGTGAGGAAGAGGAAATATCTTCGTGTAGCCCTCATCACAAAAGAGAACCTTCTGATCTGATGGAAACCATTCCCGAAGCCAGAGGATATAGGCGGCATAATCTTGTAACCGATTTTTTGAATCAAAGTAGTTTATAACGAAGACATCATTTTTTCGATTCAAAGCACCCTCAACTGAGACCTCGGGACTTTGGTAATCCCATAAAAGACGATAGGCTTTTTCATGATCGTTTTCTTCCCTTATAATCACACCTGAATACCTATCTCTCAGCGAAGCACAAAATGCTTGGATATCAAATTCTGCATTTTCATAACCATCTAAAAAGATAAAATCCGCTGAACTCATGACTCTCCTCCTCCCTTTGAAAGCCTGATATTATTTTATCATAAATTAAAAAATTTCTTAGAATCAAATTAAATTCCACCTCCTAAACTTGAAAAATAATTTATTTCCACCACACAAAAAACCCACCCTCATGGGCAGGTTTATGATTTGTATTGTTCAGCTAGATTAAGCTTTACCTTCTGAACCGAATACGTCGATACGTTCTTCAACTGATGCTTGGATAGCTTTTACACCGTCAGCCAAGAATTTACGTGGGTCGAAGAGTTTCTTCTTGTCGTATTCTGCTTCGTTTGCTTCGTAGTCACGAGCAAATTTACGAGTTGCGTTAGCGAATGCGATTTGGCATTCAGTGTTAACGTTAACTTTCGCAACACCAAGTTTGATAGCTGCTTGGATTTGATCATCAGGAATACCTGAACCACCGTGCAATACGATTGGGAATCCTGGTACAGCTTCAGTCAATTTTTGCAAGTGGTCAAGGTGAAGACCTTTCCAGTTTGCAGGGTATGGACCGTGGATGTTACCGATACCAGCTGCCAAGAAGTCGATACCAGTTGCAACCATTGCTTTAGCATCTTCGATTGGAGCCAATTCACCATCACCGATGATTCCGTCTTCTTCACCACCGATAGTTCCAACTTCAGCTTCTACTGATACACCATTTGCGTGAGCAAATTCTACAACTTTACGAGCTTTTTCAAGGTTTTCTTCAACTGGAAGGTGTGAACCGTCAAACATAACTGAAGTATAACCAACTTGAATACACTCAAGTGCATCTTCGTAGTGACCGTGGTCAAGGTGGATAGCTACTGGTACAGTGATACCCATTGATTCAACAAGGTTAGCGATCAAGTTGCGAGCAACTTTGTAACCACCCATGTATTTAGCAGCACCCATTGAAGTTTGGATCAAAACTGGAGCTTTTTTAGCTTCTGCTGCGCGCAAGATAGCTTGAGTCCACTCAAGGTTGTTTGTGTTAAATCCACCAACTGCATAACCGTTGTCACGAGCTGCTTGGACAAATTTTTCTGCTGAAACGATTGCCATTTGTCAGGCCTCCTATATATTTTTTGGGACATCCCATTTACATTGTTCATTTTATCACTTTTTGATAAAAAAAGCTAGTTTTTCCCATACTTTAGATTGAATTTCTTCCCATCCAATCAATGTAAACCCTTTCTTCTCCTTAGTCCTGAGTGACTTTGGGATAACGTATGAAGAAGGTCAAGCAATCATCTTGCATCTCAAAATGATAAGGTAATTTCTCATGTTCTAATAAACTTTTGACCACAAAGAGCCCCATTCCAGACCCCTTGGCCTTGCGACTAGCATTTTCAGAAAAAGACTGAGCCAGTTTTTCTTGTTCTTCAGGACTACAGCTATTCTCGATAAAGAGTTCCCCTTCTCTCTCGCCGATACGAACCAAACCGCCTGGAGTGGAGTGCTTGATAGCATTGCTGATGAGATTCGATAGGATTAGTTTCATGACAGATGGGTTTATGTAAGCCTGCTGATGGGTTAGACTAATGTCTATCTGAAGTTTTCTTTCCTTGGCTAGTAAAGCATAATCCTTGACTAGACTTTGTGTCATCTGAAGGAGGTCAACCTCTTCTTTCTCCTCTCGCAATTCCTGTACAGAAGAAAGAGACAATATCTGGAGAACGTGGTGACTGAGGTCGTCCACAATCCCCAAGGCAACTCCAAGATAGTGGTCTCTATCCTTGTAGCGACCGATATTTTCTTTCATATTTTCGATTAGGATTTTCAAACTAGCCAGAGGTGTTTTCAATTCATGAGAAGCTCCTCGAAGGAACTCAACCTTCATCTTCTCCAGCTGGAGAATAGCTTCATTCTTCTCATGCAAGTCCTCAATAACTGTCAAAAGATGCTGGTAGAGGCTATTGATTTGTTCCTTGAGATCACCTATCTCATCCTTGGAAACCACACGTAATCGCACTTGGGCATCCAGATCCATCATCCGACGGGTCACACGCTTGATTTCCAAAATCGGTGCAACAATGGTCCGAGCGTAGATATAAGCCACCAAGAGGGAAATCAGAAAGGATGCCAACAAGGTATAGGGAAGAAATTGAAGACTAATCTGCTCTGCTTCCTTTTGCAAGTCCATAGACGCTAGAAACTGGAGAGTCATCGTGCTACCATCTTGCGTTTTCACATCACGCTCCTCGATAAAGAGAGAGGTGGTCTGGCGGTCTGTGTCCAGAGGAAGGTTGTCCTTGACTTCTAACTTGTCCTCGGTCATCTCTCCCTTGACGGCTCCCTTGATATCACTAGTCTGGGAATACAAGTCTAACACTTGTTCGATAGTTTGCCTATCCTTTCCCTCTAGGGACTGGGAAATAGCTGTCGCTTTCTGACCAATGGTTTCCTGACGATGGCTCAGATAAGTAGAGGGAAAGAGAAAATAAATGGCTAAATGAAGACAGACGACCAGAACACTAAAAATCGAGAAGGTATAGATAAATATCTTTGTAAATAAACCTGTTCGTTTCATTTTCGCTCCAATTTATAACCAACATTGCGCACAGTGAGGATGCAATCCAAGTCTAGCTTTTTCCGCAGTTCCTTGATATAAACATCAATAACACGGTCAAAGGGGACCTCATCTGTCGCCTTCCAGACAGCATCGATAATCTGAGAACGAGTCAAGGCCCGTCCTTCATTTTTCACCAGATAGTCCAAAATTTCCAGCTCTTTAGCATTGATAGCCACTTCTTGACCTGCTAGGCTTGCACTGTAGCTCTCAAAATCCACCTTGGTATCCTTATAGGAGAAGATTCGCCCCGTATCGTAGTAGCGCTTAAAAATTGCATCCACCCTCACTTTTAAGAGAGACAGGGAGAAGGGTTTTTCCAGATAGCCATCAGCTAGCGAAGCAAAGGCACTCATCTTGTATTCTTCATCCTGAAAGGCGGTTAGCATCAGGACAGGAACCTGACTGCTCTTACGAATCTCAGCTAGGACTTCTAAACCATTGAGCTTGGGCATCTGGATATCCAGTAAAACTAGTGCTACTTCATAGCTGGAAAATTGTTCTAGGGCTTCTTCGCCGTCCGCAGCCTGAATGGTCTCATAACCACAATCTGTCAAATAGTCACTGATCCCCTCGCGGATCATCTCTTCATCTTCTACAATTAAAATTTTCATAGAAAAATCTTTCACATTCCTTTAAATTTCTTGTAAATCTTTCTGTTTCATCTCAATATGAAGATGAAATAGATAAAAATGCTACCTATATTATACCCCATTTAGGGGAGAATAGGTAGCAAGTTTTTTATTCGCTATCCAGCAAGAGCTCTTTGGGTTGTTTTCTAAGGAGATTGCTTGAAGCAAGCGCCATAACGAGAACCACTAGAACCAAGGCAAGAACAAAGACGATGATAAAGTCTGATGTCTGAATGGAAATGTCTAGGCTCGACAAGGTCTTGCTAAAGCCATCTACTTCTGCACCACCACCAAGGTTAGAGGCTTGAGCTGCCTTGCTGGCTTGCTTGGCAACACCTGAAGTGACATTGGCAAGGACGGTGTTTCCGATTGCACGAGCTGTATAGTTAGCTAGGAAGTAAGCAGAAATGAGAGCAGGGATGGCAATCAAGATCGATTCGGTGATGAATTGACCCAAGATACTTGCCTGCTTGAGACCGATAGAGAGGAGAATTCCCACTTCCTTGCGACGGGCGTTGATCCAAAGACTGAGTAAGAGGGCAAGGAGAAGGACTGAGAAGCTCAAGCTACCCCAGAAAAGGAGGTTGGCCATCTTGTACATACCAGAGATGGATTGCTCTAGAGCTGGGTAGTTAGAGGAACTCTTCACAAGTGTGTAGCTTTTCCAGTTGATTCCACTGATACCATTCAATTCTTTCATGACATCATCCAAGTTCTTGTCTGCTGTTACAAAGAAGGTTGCGTCCCCATAAATGGCTGTGTCTTCTGTATAACCATATAGTTTAGCCGCCGTATGGATGTCTGTGATAGCTGTGTTTTCGTAAAGCTCTTGTGAGTAGGTAACTGCCGACTTATTGTGACCATCAAAGAGACCCTTGATTGTCACTTCGACTGTTTCCTTGGCACCTTTTTCATTATCTGCATCGTAGATGTTGGAGTCCAGTTTAACCTTGTCCCCAATTTTCCAGCCGTGTTTGGCTGCCAAGTCCTTGTGCATAAGGATCTTGTCCTTGTCGTCGTTGGTTAAGTGTTCTCCCTCGACCAGTTTATAAGAACCAGAGACAAACTTGTCTTCTTTAGAGGAGTCATTGACACCTGTAATCATCAAGCTACTTCCAAACCGTTTGGCACGGTCTGCAGTGAGATTTTTCTTGGTTTCTGGCGTTTCAATGAGTTCATATCCAGTCAAATCTCCAATGGCGTTGATGCGTTTAACATAAGACTCGATGGCCTTGTTTTCGGTGATTTTTTTGATATCCTCACCCTTGATATTCCCAGCACCTCGAGGCGTTCCTTGATTGACGCGACGATTGATTTGCATGGAGAAACTATTGGTGATATTTTTAAAGGTCTCCTGAGAAGCCTTGGCAGTAGCTCCCTTGATCGACAAGCCGACCAAACTCAAGCTCGCCATGAGGAGAATAATCAGGAAGATAACAATCGATTTGAAAAACTTCCTTGTAACATAGGCAAATGCGTTGTGTAACATAGGTTCCCTTTCTAGATTTAATAATTCTATCAAAACAAGCTCATCTTATTTTGTAGTATTGCGAGTTTCAGTCAGTTTCTTGTCCTTCAATTCAAGTGTAATATCTGACGCTTGTGCCACTTCTTTACTGTGCGTAACAACGATGACACATTTACCTGTTTTCTCGGCAAGTGATTTGAGCAGTTCGATAATATCTCCAGCAGTTTTAGGGTCCAGATTTCCTGTTGGCTCATCAGCTAGAATAACTGGAGCTTCTGATACCAAACTGCGAGCGATGGCAACACGTTGTTGTTGACCACCTGATAACTGGAGAACATTCCGCTTGATCTGACTTTCATCCAAACCAAGCTCTAGAAGTGTATCCTTGCTTGCCTTTTTGTTGACCAAGCGGATATTTTCCAGTGGAGAAAGGTAATCAATCAAATTATAATTTTGAAAGACCAGAGAAATATGGTGCATGCGATGGTAAGAATAGCCTTTTTCGCGAATATCATTTCCTTCAAAGAGGATTGATCCTTCGACAGGACTATCTAGACCAGCAAGCAGAGACAAGAGAGTGGATTTTCCTGCTCCTGACTCACCAATGATACTATAAAATTTCCCGGGTTCAAAATTATACTTGATCTGATATAAAACTGCCTCAGCAGTGTTCTTATAACGGTAGGTAACATCTTGCAATTGTAATAAAGTCATGATTTCTCCTTCTTATACTCAATGAAAATCAAAGAGCAAACTAGGAAGCTAGCTGCAGGTTGCTCAAAGCACAGCTTTGAGGTTGCAGATAAAGCTGACGCGGTTTGAATTTGATTTTCGAAGAGTATTAACTAATAGATGATAAAATTTCCTTAGGCGACTTTCTAAATAAGAATAGGAAACAAAGGGCTACAGACAAGCAACCAATCAGGAGCAGAAAGACATAGGATTCTGCAAAAGATAAGATGCTGGTTGATAGACTGCTTGCTTTGGCTAGCGTGTCTTGTAAGGCTGCCTGATCTCCACTTGCTAGTACAGTTTGGAGTAGGTAAGTTGTGATTGCGGTTCCTGCAACAAATGCTGGAAGCAAAGCTCCGAGAGATACCAACATTACCTCTAAACAGAACTGTAGGAAGATCGAGCTCTTACCTTTTCCAAGCGCCAGAAGAATCCCCACTTCGTAGACCCTTTCTCTCAACCAGAGAGACAAGACCAAAATTAAGGCTCCAGCTCCAGCTATCATGATCCCATAAAGGAAGATGGTGAGGAAGGTTTGGAAGGTAGCTACTGAGTCTTTGATTTGTTCAAAGGCCTTGTTTTCCTTCTCAACTTGGTATCCCTTATTTTCTAAGGCCAGGTTTTCCACCTGCTTCATGAGTCCATCCATTTCCTTAGGATTTTCTACATAGAAGCGCGCTGCACTAACTTGAGGTTCACTATTCCCCAAAAGGGTTTGGCTACTTTCATAGTCTGTAAAGACTTGGTTTTCACTGAAGTCAGAAGACAAGCCCGTGAACTTCTCTTGTTTTTTGCCAGAAAAGATGCCGACAATCTCAAACTCAACTGTTTGCCCTTTTCCAGCTTCTGACTGTCCAGCATCCAAGCCAATCTTGTCATGAAGCGAAAGACCGTTCTTCTTAGCCAACTCTTCGTGGATTAGGATTTTCTTAGCATCCCCTTTTTGAAGGTGTCGGCCTTCTTTTAGATTGAAAGCCGAACTAGTAAAGGTAACATCCTTGGATGAATCCTCAAGAGCCGTTAAGCTAACCAAGTTCTTGTCCGCGGCTGACAAATCATCGCGTTCTACGCTCTGCTCACCACTCACCGCTTCCTTGTCTTTTAATTTTGCGACCGTCTCGAGTTCAGGAGAGACATTTTCCAGTCCCTTAATCTTGCTAACGGATGCTAGGTCCGATAACTTGAAGGTTTGTCCATTTTCTATCTTTTTGATAGAAAAAGATGTATTGAGTGATTTGTAAAGATTGCTTTCTACTGTTTTGTTGGACTTCATCAGCGTCAAACAGGCTGAAATTCCGGCCAATAGGACCAATAAAATCAGAAATAAAATAAAACTTCTCAGTCGTTTTCTGCTGACATAAGCCCAAGCTCTTTGGATTGGATTCATTTGTCACCTCCATATTTGTAAGACTATTATAAAATCCAAATATGAAATGTTTATGAAATCAAAAAAATTTTTTGATTTATTTTTTGAAAAAATAAAGAAAGCTAGCAACTGCCAACTTTCTTCATATAGAACACGTTTTACCCATCAAAAACCGACTCCATTCTATGATTGATGGTTCTTGATGCCGATAGCTTTCGATATCCAAAATGCCTTCTCTAGTCTTCTTTAGAAAAACAAAAAGAGCTAGCCAAAGCTAACTCTTACCCTATGCGGAGAGAGGGACTTGAACCCTCACGACCTAAAGCGGTCACAGGATCCTTAGTCCTGCGCGTCTGCCAATTCCGCCATCCCCGCGTCGATTACTTTACTAGTATATCAACTTTCAAAATCTTTGTCAACACTTTTTTCAGATTTTTTTCATTAATTGAAATAAATCATTCTATGATTTCAGATAAGTTTTCATCAAGCAATTTAGCTCCCAAAGTATTTTTGAAATGCCCAAGAGCAAACTGATGATTTTCTGGCCAGATAGAAGCAACCGCAGGCTTGACAACCTCGATTTTATAACCTAAATTATAAGCATCAATAGCCGTATGAAGAACACAAATATCAGTCAGGACTCCAGTTAGGATGACTGTATCTACACGACGTTCCCGCAAACGGATATCTAAGTCCGTTCCTGAAAATGCTGAATAGTGACGTTTGTCCATCCAAAAGACGCGACTATCCGCCTCATGCTCAGCATAAAAATCAGCTAGAGGGCCATAAAGGTTACGCCCACTAGTTCCGATGATGTTATGCGGTGGAAAGAGCTTGCTTTCTGGGTGGAATGTATCCTTCTCTTCATGAGCATCAATGGTGAAGAAAACATAGTCTCCACGATCAAAAGCCAGTCTGGTCACCTGAGCAATCGCCTCTGATATGGCTTGAGCAGGAGCACCTGCTGTCAATTTCCCCTGATCTGCTACAAAATCCTCTGTATAGTCAATTGAGATTAAAGCCTTTGTCATTAGTAGTCCCTCTTTTTCACTTCCTCAAAGATATCTGAAATCAATACTTTGAGATAGGTTCCCTTCATTCCTAGTGAACGGCTTTCAATAATTCCTGCCGACTCTAGCTTACGGAGAGCATTGACGATCACTGAGCGCGTGATACCGATACGGTCTGCAATGACAGATGCGGTCAATTGTCCTTCATTTCCATTTAGCTCAGATAAAATAGCTGAAACAGCACGAAGTTCTGAGTAGGAAAGGGTATTGACTGCCATAGTTACAGCCGTACGACGACGGATATTTTTCTCATCTTCTTCGCGTTGGAAGTTCAAGAGTTGAATTCCCACAACTGTGCTCGCAATCTCAACAAGAATCAAATCCTCATCTTCAAATTTCTTATCATTGCGCCAAATGATCAAGGAACCTAGGCGAATCCCTGATACATGAATGGGAGCAATGGTTGTCAAACCATCTGGAAAATCCGCACGGCTCTCTACAGGAAAAATGGTCAAATCATGTTCAACAGGAAGATTGGCTTCTGTATCATAGATCATGTTTGCCCCTTGTACATAGTCATCTGGGAACGTCTTGGTTTGGAAAAACTGCTCTACACGGTCTGTATTAGTTTTATAGCGCATAAAGTAGCCCAAAAGACGGCCCTTGCTATTGACAATACAGGCATTGCAATCAATAATGTCTGCTAGTTGACGTGTAATGGCATTGTATGGAAGTTCATCCTGCATTTGCTCTTCTGAGCGTTTTAAAATTGATGTAATTTTTCTTGTTTTTTCTAATAAATGTGCCATTTTTTACCTCGCATATAATCGCTTCCATTATAACATAGAAAAGTCTTTATTTCAATAATTATCTGAAAATTGCTTATTGAATTGCAATTTTTAAAAGCAAAAATATTTTATAAAAATAGCAATTTTTTATTGACATTCTGTTTGGATTTTTATATAATAATATTATAAGAAGATGGATTAAAGTTCCCCTTCCCATCTCACCTTTCCTTTACTTTTATACATCTTCTTTTACTATCGGTCTCCTTATATAAAAAAGCGATTCATTTTGAATCGCTTTTTCTTATTTATCGCCCTTGTTACGAATAACAAATCCTGTTTTCTTTTCACTTGAAGTGTTGCGAGGTTTTTTATTGTCTTTATTACGGTAACGTTTGTCTTTACCAAAACGGTCGTTTCCACGACTACCTTTCTTGAACTCATCACGGCGACCATTGCCACGGCGATCACGGTCTCGACGGTCGTCTCCACGACGGCCTCCTCGACCTCCCTTAGCTTTGCCAGCAAAGCCATTACCTGATGGTTTAAATGGCAGTGGTTTTTCATGCGCAATCTCCACTTCAGGAAGGCTGTCTGGATCTTGGACTGTCAGGTTCAAGATATACATAGCCAACTCTTCTGGACTAAATTCTGCTGCTAACTTACGAGCATCTTTAGCAAATTTCTCAAAGTTCCCACGAATGACTTCGTCTGCGAAATCACGTTCGATTTTCTTGAGGGCGACTTGCTTTTTAGCTTGGAAGGCTTCGTCTGCACTAGCAGGTCTGAGACCTTTCATACGTTTCTTAGTCAAGTTTTCGATGATTTGGAGATAACCCATTTCATTTGGTGCTACGAAAGTAATAGACTGACCTGACTTACCAGCACGACCTGTACGACCGATACGGTGAACATAACTTTCAGGATCTTGTGGAATATCATAGTTGTAGACATGGGTTACACCTGAAATATCCAAACCACGCGCTGCTACGTCCGTCGCAACTAGAACATCAAGATTGCCATTTTTAAAATCACGAAGGACACGAAGACGTTTATTTTGGTCCAAATCACCATGAATTCCTTCTGCACGGAAGCCACGAATTTTAAGTCCACGAGTCAATTCATCTACACGACGTTTGGTACGACCAAATACGATAGCAAGCTCTGGTTGTTCCACATCCATGAGACGGGTCATGGTGTCAAATTTTTCTTGCTCTTTAACTCGGATATAGTATTGGTCAACCAATTCTGTTGTCAATTCTTTAGCAGCAATCTTGACATGCTCAGGTTCTTTCATAAACTGAACACCGATACGTTTGATAGCATCTGGCATGGTTGCTGAAAAGAGCAAGGTTTGACGATTTTCAGGGACACGGGAAATGATGGCTTCAATGTCTTCAAGGAAGCCCATATTGAGCATTTCATCCGCTTCGTCAAGGATAAGCGTTTCAATATCTTGTAATTTCAAGGCCTTGCGTTTAATCAAGTCTAAGAGACGTCCTGGTGTTCCTACCACGATGTGGGCACCAGATTTAAGGGCCTTGATTTGTTTTTCAATGCTGGAACCACCGTAAACTGAGCGAACTTTCACTCCCTTACTACGACCAAAGCGGAAGAGTTCTTCTTGACTTTGGACAGCGAGTTCACGAGTTGGAGCGATGACCAAGGCTTGGATGGTCGCTTCTTCTGTACGGATTTTTTCAAGGGTTGGCAAGCCAAAGGCTGCAGTTTTTCCTGTACCAGTCTGAGCTTGACCGATAACGTCTTTTCCTTCGAGAGCCAAGGGAATGGTCTGCTCTTGGATGGGACTTGCTTCTACAAATCCAGCTTTTTCAATCTCTGCTAGCAAATCAGCAGACAAGTTAAATTCATTAAATTTCACGTTATTCTTCTTTCTAAAGATGGTGCGAAGCCATCCTATAGCGCGTAGTATATACTTTTCTTTTCATGACGTATCTTCATCTAAAAATGAGATACCGTGTTGCTTCTTTTCCACGAAAGAAAAGTACTAGTTCTTTGCAACCTATCTAGTATAACACAAGAGTGAGGCAAAAGATAGTAGAATCCATTAGGAAAATCATGTAAACGATTTATTATCTATTGAACTAGAATTATAAAAGTTTTTGATAGACCTTTTGACCGGAAATCATTTCCCGTAGCAGATTTGTGCAAAAAGTGTTTTCTTATGCTAGAATGAAAATCGAATAGGAGGACTATAAATGTTAACATATGATTTAATCGTTATTGGATTTGGTAAAGCTGGGAAAACACTAGCTGGTAAATTAGCTTCAGCCGGCAAAAAAGTTGCCCTCGTTGAACGTAGCAAAGCTATGTACGGCGGAACTTGTATCAACATCGGATGTATCCCAACTAAAACCTTGCTAGTTGCTGCTGAGAAAGACTTGTCTTTTGAAGAAGTGATTGCTACCAAAAATACTATCACTAGCCGCCTCAATGGTAAAAACTATGCTACTGTTGCTGGTACTGGCGTGGATATCTTTGATGCGGAAGCTCACTTCCTTTCAAACAAAGTCATCGAAATCCAAGCTGGTGATGAAAAACAAGAACTGACTGCTGAAACTATCGTCATCAACACTGGTGCTGTTTCAAACGTCTTGCCAATCCCTGGACTTGCTACAAGTAAGAATGTCTTTGACTCAACAGGTATCCAAAACTTGGACAAACTGCCTGAAAAACTTGGAGTCCTTGGTGGCGGAAATATCGGTCTTGAATTTGCTGGTCTTTACAATAAACTTGGAAGCAAAGTTACAGTCCTAGATGCCTTGGATACTTTCCTACCTCGAGCAGAACCTTCCATCGCAGCTCTTGCTAAACAATACATGGAAGAAGACGGTATTGAGTTGCTTCAAAACATCCGTACTACTGAAATCAAAAACGACGGTGACCAAGTCCTTGTCGTAACTGAAAACGAAACTTACCGCTTCGATGCCCTTCTCTACGCAACTGGACGTAAGCCAAACGTAGAACCACTTCAACTTGAAAATACGGATATTGAACTAACTGAGCGTGGTGCTATCAAGGTCGACAAACACTGTCAAACAAACGTTCCTGGTGTCTTTGCAGTTGGAGATGTCAACGGTGGACCTCAATTTACCTACATTTCACTTGATGACTTCCGTGTTGTCTACAGCTACCTTGCTGGAGATGGCAGCTACACACTTGAAGACCGTCTCAATGTGCCAAACACTATGTTCATCACACCTGCACTTTCACAAGTTGGCTTGACTGAAAGCCAAGCAGCTGATTTGAAACTTCCATACGCCGTGAAGGAAATCCCTGTTGCTGCAATGCCTCGTGGTCACGTAAATGGCGACCTTCGTGGAGCTTTCAAAGCTGTTGTCAACACTGAAACAAAAGAAATTCTTGGAGCAAGCATCTTCTCAGAAGGTTCTCAAGAGATCATCAACATCATCACTGTTGCGATGGACAACAAGATCCCTTACACTTACTTCACAAAACAAATCTTCACTCATCCAACCTTGGCTGAGAACTTGAATGACTTGTTTGCGATTTAAGTTGAGACTTCTTGGTATCTCACAGCCCTCATCGGGCTGTTTTTATTTCTGCGAAATCTCAAATCTGTCTTTTCTTTCTTTTATGATATAATATACAAACTTCACTTAGCAGTCCTAATTATATATTGAGTCTCAGGTCACTCTTTCAAATATCAGCAATACATATGATTTTGAATAACTCGCTTCAACTCATCGTTTTATGAGTAATTTAAAAAGATATTTTGCAATGATTGTTTCATGCCTAATTAGTAAATTATCTACTCTTTGCGCGGGTCATATTTGTATTTTCATCGTTTGTGGAAAGGTTTTACCGTTTGCAAATTGATGGTTAAGTCGATATATTTTTTCTTCTTAAATATTTTCCAAATTATTTAATCTTTTTAAAGATAAGAATCACTTTCTAATCAATCAAAGGATACTTCAAATTTCTTCATTCTTGATAATATGAGCAATACTCTGCAAAATGTTTAAACTTTATCATTGTAAAAAATATCGAAAGAAATCCCATATTACATTAGTATGTATTTGGTATGGGATGAAATTGACTTTCGAAAATATTAACTATATAATGTCTGTAAACAAGAAATAATGAGGTAACGATATGAATAAAACAGAATTACTATTACAAAGACTAGATGATATTGGTCAGTCTCTAAAAGATTCTAAACAAGCACTAGCTTTGCTGGCACTTGGTTCTTGCGGAGCAGAAAGAGAACGATTGGATCAATACTCCGATCTAGACTTCTTTGTTATTGTAAAAGATGGCTACAAGCAGGCCTATATTCAGGACCTAACCTGGTTAAGTAAGCTAGAACCAATTGCATTTCACTACCAAAATACAGTGGACGGACATAAAGTTCTATTTGAAGATGATGTTTTTTGTGAATTTGCTGTCTTTGAAGCTCATGAACTAGTAAACATTCCCTTCGCTGAAGGCAAGATTATCTGGAAGGAGGTCGGTTTTGATGGAACAATCTGCCAGCCACAAAGATTGCCATCAAACGAAAACAGAGACCGTGAATGGCTGTTGGGAGAAATTTTATGCAATCTATATATAGGACTAGGTCGCTATCAACGAGGCGAAAAATTGGCTGCTTATGATTTCATCCAAAACAGATCCGTCAAGCTTTGGACCGAACTAATCAATTTGGAAAAAACTTCTAAATCTGATTTTATAGATATTTTTAACAGCAACAGAAGATTTGAAAAAGGTTATCCAAATGAGGCCAAACAATTGCCTCACTTCTTGCAAGGTTACGAACGAATTTCTGAATCTGCTCAGGCACTCCTAGAATATCTTGATAAACACTATCCTCTTAACGCATTTATAAAAGAAAAAATTCGTAATTTATTATAAAAGAGACTTTCCAAAAAATGATCTAAATCCCAAAAGTTAGGTATCTTTGTCAGTTATAATGGATTAATGAAATTTTAAAACCTGTAGGGGATAATCGATGTCCTCTCCTTTCTTATGTTCAGAGTAAGAAAGATTTATTTCTTAAAGTTGCCAAAGTTATCAAATCCAAAGATATTGTATTTGATTGGTTTGGTTTAATCAGAACCTAAAAAGCACTTCTAAGGTTACTTCTTTAGTTGATCTTAGAGGTTACTTTAGTTATTGGACTGCTGGGCGCAGTATGATATAATAGAAACATGAAATTAAAAACTACTTTGGGCCTCCTAGCCGGGCGTTCATCTCACTTTATTTTGAGCCATCTTGGCCGTGGAAGTACGCTACCTGGAAAACTCGCCCTTCAATTTGATAAAGATATTTTGCAAAACCTAGCTAAGAACTACGAGATTGTCGTGGTCACTGGAACCAACGGGAAAACCCTGACAACTGCCCTCACTGTCGGCATTTTAAAAGAGGTTTATGGTCAAGTTCTGACCAATCCGAGCGGTGCCAACATGATTACAGGGATTGCAACAACCTTCCTAACAGCCAAATCTTCTAAAACTGGGAAAAACATTGCCGTCCTCGAAATCGACGAAGCCAGTCTTTCTCGTATCTGTGACTATATCCAGCCTAGTCTTTTTGTCATCACTAATATCTTCCGTGACCAGATGGACCGCTACGGTGAGATTTACACAACTTATAACATGATTTTGGATGCTATTCGAAAAGTTCCTACTGCTACTGTTCTCCTCAATGGTGACAGCCCCCTTTTCTACAAGCCAGCTATTCCAAATCCAGTTCAGTATTTTGGTTTTGACTTGGAAAAAGGGCCAGCCAAACTGGCTCACTACAATACCGAAGGAATCCTCTGCCCTGACTGTCAAAGTATTCTGAAATATGAACTCAATACCTATGCCAACTTGGGAGCCTATATCTGTGAAAATTGTGGCTGTAAACGACCTGACTTGGACTACCGTCTGACCAACTTGGTTGAGTTGACCAACAATCGTTCTCGCTTTGTTATCGACGGCCAAGAATACGGCATCCAAATCGGCGGACTTTACAACATCTACAATGCCCTTGCTGCGGTTGCCATTGCTCGATTCCTCGGTGCAGATTCGCAACGGATCAAGCAGGGATTTGACAAGAGTCGCGCTGTCTTTGGTCGTCAGGAAACCTTCCATATCGGTGACAAGGAATGTACCCTTGTCTTGATTAAGAATCCTGTCGGTGCAACTCAAGCTATCGAGATGATCAAACTAGCACCTTATCCATTTAGCCTTTCTGTCCTTCTCAACGCCAACTATGCTGATGGGATTGACACTAGCTGGATCTGGGATGCGGACTTTGAACAAATCACTGACATGGACATTCCTGAAATCAACGCTGGTGGTGTCCGTCATTCTGAAATCGCACGCCGTCTTCGAGTGACAGGCTATCCAGCTGAGAAAATCACTGAGACAAGTAATCTGGAACAAGTTCTCAAGACCATTGAGAACCAAGACTGCAAGCATGCTTATATCCTAGCAACCTATACTGCCATGCTTGAATTCCGCGAACTACTGGCTAGTCGTCAGATTGTTAGAAAGGAGATGAACTAATGGTTTATACTTCACTTTCCTCAAAAGCTGGCAACTACCCTTATCAGCTCAATATCGCCCACCTTTACGGAAACCTCATGAATACCTATGGGGACAACGGAAACATTCTCATGCTCAAGTATGTGGCTGAAAAACTGGGGGCACATGTGACGGTTGACATCGTTTCTCTCCATGATGACTTTGATGAAAACCACTATGATATCGCCTTTTTCGGTGGTGGTCAAGACTTTGAACAAAGTATTATCGCTGGAGACCTTCCTGCTAAAAAAGAGAGCATTGACAACTACATCCAAAATGATGGTGTGGTTCTAGCCATCTGCGGTGGTTTCCAATTATTGGGGCAATATTATGTGGAGGCTTCAGGCAAACGCATCGAAGGGCTCGGTGTTATGGGCCACTATACCCTCAACCAGACCAATAACCGCTTTATCGGTGACATCAAGATTCACAATGAAGATTTCAATGAAACCTACTATGGATTTGAAAATCACCAGGGCCGTACCTTCCTCTCTGATGACCAAAAACCACTGGGACAGGTTGTCTATGGAAATGGAAATAACGAAGAAAAAGTCGGCGAAGGGGTTCATTATAAGAATGTCTTTGGTTCCTACTTCCACGGACCTATCCTCTCTCGTAATGCTAATCTGGCCTATCGCCTAGTCACTACTGCCCTCAAGAAGAAATACGGTCAGGATATTCAAC
Organism: Streptococcus oralis; assembly: GCF_001578705.1. Classification (GTDB taxonomy): domain Bacteria; phylum Bacillota; class Bacilli; order Lactobacillales; family Streptococcaceae; genus Streptococcus; species Streptococcus oralis_J. Next base: position 910,373 of record NZ_KQ969037.1, read on the forward strand.
TCCCTGCCTATGAGGAAATTCTCAGCCAAGAAATCGCTGAAGAATACAGCGACGTGAAAAGCAAGGCTGACTTTTCTTAAACTAAGAAAAACTATATCAAAGAACTCCCCTATCTTGTCGGAGTTCTTTTTGCCTGTTCTTTTACCCTTCTCCCTTGCATTTTCTCTCTTTTTTTGCCAAAATAGAGGGGTAGAAAGAAGGTAGCATATGTCTAAATTACAACAAATCCTAACATATCTTGAATCAGAAAAACTAGACGTCGCTGTCGTATCTGACCCCGTCACTATCAATTATCTCACTGGCTTTTACAGTGATCCCCATGAACGCCAAATGTTTCTCTTTGTCCTAGCGGATCAGGAGCCTCTCCTCTTTGTTCCAGCCCTTGAAGTAGAGCGTGCAACCAGCACTGTTTCCTTCCCAGTAGTGGGCTATGTGGATTCTGAAAATCCTTGGCAAAAAATCAAAAACGCTTTGCCTCAGCACGACTTCAAACGTGTTGCTGTTGAGTTTGACAATCTCATCTTAACCAAATACCATGGTTTGAAAACGGTCTTTGAAACTGCTGAGTTTGAAAATCTCACTCCTCGTATCCAACGCATGCGCCTCATCAAATCAGCTGATGAAGTCCAAAAAATGATGGTTGCAGGTCTCTATGCTGATAAAGCTGTAAAAGTTGGTTTTGACAATATTTCTCTTAATAAAACCGAGACAGATATCATTGCCCAAATCGACTTCGCCTTAAAGCGTGAAGGCTATGAAATGAGTTTTGATACCATGGTCTTGACTGGCGATAATGCTGCAAATCCACACGGAATTCCTGGGGCAAACAAGGTCGAAAAAGACGCCCTTCTCCTCTTTGACCTGGGTGTTATGGTCAATGGCTATGCATCAGATATGACTCGTACAGTCGCTGTCGGCAAACCAGACCAATTCAAGAAAGATATTTACAACTTGACCCTTGAAGCACAACAAGCTGCTCTTGACTTTATCAAACCTGGTGTGACTGCTCATGAAGTAGACCGTGCTGCCCGTGAAGTCATCGAAAAAGCTGGTTACGGTGAGTACTTCAACCACCGTCTCGGTCACGGTATCGGTATGGATGTCCACGAATTCCCATCTATCATGGAAGGAAACGACATGGTCATCGAAGAAGGCATGTGCTTCTCTGTTGAACCAGGTATCTATATTCCTGGTAAAGTCGGCGTTCGTATCGAAGACTGTGGTGTTGTTACCAAGGATGGCTTTGACCTCTTTACAAGCACCAGCAAAGACTTGCTTTATTTTGATTAATATTCTTCGAAAATCTTCCCACAATAAAACGCATAATATCAAGGTTTTTCAACACTTGATATTATGCGTTTTTCTGATTCTTAGAACTTTTCTCCAGCCGCTTTACTTAATTTTCTTAATACTCTGACTAAGCACAAACCCCACAACCATACCCAAGGTATTTTGCAGGAAGTTTGGTAGGATTTCTGGTAGAGCCGCTGCCCAGCCATTCATCAAAGTTGAACCCAAGGCGTAGCCCCCCACCATAACAATCGTTGCTAAGATAAGGCCTAGCCACTGAGTTTTTCCTTTAAATCCTGCGAAAAATCCCTGCAAGCCATGGTTGACCAAGCTAAAGAACATCCACTGTGGATAGCCTGATAAGAGGTCAATCATGAAACCTGCTAGTCCTCCAACGACAGCCCCCTCTTTACTGCCAAAGTAAAAGGCTGCAAAGAAGACACCCGCATCTAAGAGAGTTAGAATGCCTGTTGGCGTTGGAATTTTTAAGAAATAACCTAGAACCACAGAAAGGGCTGTCAAGATTGATACAAGGGCTATTTTAGTTGTTTTGGTTTGCTTCATATTGTCTTACTCCATATTGATCTGCTTGTGCAATAGCACGGTAAACGAAAGCCTTAGAACTCCCTACTGCTGTTAAAAGGTCATCACCTTTGACCAGGTGACTGGCAATGCTTGATGCAAAGGTACAACCTGCACCAGCATTTTGGCCTTGGATAACGGGATTTTCTAGGACAGTGAAGGTTTTCCCATCATAAAAGACATCCACAGCCTTGTCCTGGCTAAGGCGATTGCCTCCCTTGATAATGACCGCTGGCGCTCCTAATTCATGCAATTTCTGCGCTGCAGCCTTCATATCTTCCAAGGTTTTAATCTCCTGACCAGCTAATAATTCTGCTTCAGGGAGATTTGGCGTAATCACGCTAACATGAGGGAAAAAGCGAATCAACTCTTGACAGAGTTGGCTGACAGCTACATCGTGCGTTTCCTTGCATACCAAGACTGGATCTAGAACTACAGGCACCCCTGGGTGTTGCTTGATAAAGTCCAAGGCCTTCTCAGCCACACTGACAGTAGGGAGAAGACCAATCTTAATCCCCGCAAACTCCACATCACGTAAGCTATTCAACTCATGTTGAAAAATAGTATCGTCCGTTGGAAGGACTTCAAAGCCCTTTTCTGTCAAGGCCGTCAAACAAGTCACTGCTACAAAGCCATGCAAACCATTTAAAGTATAGGTAGCCAAATCAGCTGACAAACCGCCACCACTAAAAATATCATTTCCAGAAAGTGCTAAAATACGATTATTCCTCATAACGAATCTCCTTTAAATACAAGCCATTCGGTGCAGCCGTGGGACCTGCAAGTTGCCTGTCATTCTTCTCCAAAATCAAGTCAATCTGCTCAACTGGCATGCGGTTGTTTCCGATTTTGAGCAGCGTCCCCACCATATTGCGAATTTGCTTATACAAGAAACCATTTCCTGAAAAGCTAAAGGTCAAAAACTGGCCTGTCTCATCAACACTAAGACTAGCTTCTGTAATGGTCCGAACCTTGTCCTCTACACTAGTCCCAGATGCTGTAAAACCGGTGAAATCATGGGTTCCCTCTAACTTTTTGATTGCCATCTGCATCCGCTCAACATCAAGCGGATAGGGAAAGTGAGTAGCATAGTGACGGCGCATGGGATTTTTAGGACGGCCCCTATCCACGATAAACTCATAGGTCTTGCTATGTTTTGCATAACGGCAATGAAAATCATCCGCCACGATCTTAATCGAAATCACATCAATATCTTCTGGTGACTGAGTATCCAGAGCAAAACGGAGTTTTTCCTCATCCATCTGATAGGGCAGATCAAAATGAATAACCTGACCCAGAGCATGAACCCCACTGTCCGTCCTACCAGCACCGTGAACAGTGATGGCTTGTCCCTTATTAAGTCTCGTTAAGGTTTTTTCGATTTCCTCCTGAACGCTCCGCGCATGGGGCTGACGCTGAAAGCCAGCAAAGGCATAGCCGTCATAGGAAATAATTGCTTTATATCTCGTCATGACTTCTATTTTATCAGGAAATAAAAATGTAAACAAGTTTAAAAACCAATAATTGTCTGGGGACAAAAACGAAAAAGAAAAACTTAGGAAATCAATCCTAAGCTTTCTTTCGAAGAGAAAACATAACAAATACGGAAGTCACTATTAACCAGCATCCTAGAATGGTGAAAACCAGCATCCCGTTTTGAGTGACCATGCCGATAGCTCCCAGGACGAATGGTGTCGTAAAGGCCCCAAAGCTACATCCTAACACTGCAAAAGACGTTGCCTGATTAAGGAGGTTAGCTGGAATTCTTTCAGAAAGAAGTTGAAAGACAGTGGTCAAGGCCACACTGTAAGAAAAACCTGCCACAACACTTCCAACTACCATCACACCCAATGACGGAGACAAGGCAATCACAATTTGCCCCAATCCAAAGGTGATACCTGACCAAAGGAGCAACCTTTCTTTAAAGAGAGAAATCAAGACAGAAAAACTCACGCCAGCCAAGATACCAATCAGCTGCATGACACTAAGAACAAAACTAGATAATTGAGCATCCCCGAGACCTCTTTCCACCATCAAACTAGGAATACGAATGGTGATGGCTGTGTTGGTGCAGACAACAACTGCTGCTTCGACAGCCAATAGAAAAATCAAGCCTTTCATCTGTCCTGTCAAACGAGTTGTTTCGGCCTCTTTTTTCTTTGTTTCTTTCTTTTCTTTCCCATAAGGGACAAAGAGCAGATAAAGGATCAATACTAAAAATCCTGCACTGTAGGCCAAGAAGGTCACTGTCCATCCCCAGGATAAGAGCTGACCAACCACTAGAGTCAAAATCGATGCGCCGACAACTTCTGCTGATCCGCGAAGACCCAGCATCTGGATCCGTGTCTTTCCATGATAGCGTTCACTGATAATAGAAATGGCCTTGGCATTGATCATCCCCACACCCAAACCAAATAAAATTCGCATCGCAAAGACAAAGTTATAATCCTGATACCAGAAGGGGGCTGTTCCACCAATAGAGAGGATGAGAAGCCCTAGACTAATCTGAAGACGCTCAGGAAACAAACGTTCCAAAAACCCATTTAAAATCAGCATGATCATAATTCCAAAAGAAGGAAGGCTGACCAAGAGCTCGATTTGTTCTTTGGGGTAGCCTTGATAGTAGTCAAACATGGCTGGCAGAGCACTTGAGATGGAAAAGGAGGTAATCAAAACGAGGGAGAGGGCCAAAATACTAGCCCGTTCTAAATATTGTTTCATGGATTTTCTTTCTATATATTTCTCACTGTTTATCCTTTTAAAAGGAAGATGGCAAGAAAAGAAGGAGCCCGATTGAACTAGAGACTCCGTCCTAACTTTCCTAATAGGAAGACTATTTTCGCTTGATTTGCTTGATCAGATAGAAGATAAAGCCTGCAACCATATAAGCCACAAAAATGATCAAACACCATTTGATGACCACGTCCCAACCCTTGTTCACATTCAAAAAGAAATAGGGGAAGGGATTGTCCTTGGAATTCGGAATATTGAGTTTCAAGACAAGACCATTAAACAAGGCAAAAATCATATAAACCAAGGGCAAGATAGTCCACAAGACTGGATCCCAGATTTTATATTGACCCTGTTTATCAAAGAAGAGGGTGTCAGCTAAAAACCAGAGTGGAACGATATAGTGGCAAAGGAAATTTTCCACACGGTAAAAGTCTGTCGCAATCGGAGCAAGCATAAAATGGTAAATCACACAGGTAATCATGATACTCATGGTGACGCCACCCTTGAGACGAAGCAAGGTCGGACTTTGCCAATTTTCCCCTGAACGGCTCATCACACGGAACAGATAACCCGTGAAAATCGTTACCAAAAGATTGGACAACACTGTGTAGTAAAGGAGCATACCAAAACCACCATGCTTAGTAATCTCCAAATAAACTCCTGTAAATGCCGCTAAGAACAAGAGCACTCGGCTATAAAAGATAAATTTGTAGTTCAGTTTCATGGCTAGATTTTCTTAACAAATTCTGATTTGAGTTTCATAGCTCCAAAGCCATCAATCTTACAGTCGATGTTGTGGTCACCTTCTACGATACGGATATTTTTAACACGAGTTCCTTGTTTCAAATCCTTTGGCGCACCTTTTACTTTCAAGTCCTTGATAAGGGTCACAGTATCGCCGTCAGCCAATTTATTTCCATTGGCATCGATAGCGACAACGCCTTCTTCTACTTCTGCAACTTCTGCAGGATTCCACTCATAGGCACACTCTGGGCAGACCAAGAGACTTCCGTCTTCGTAGACATATTCTGAATTACATTTTGGGCAATTTGGTAAGTTGTTCATGGGTTCTCCTTATAACATTTCACTATTTTTTGACAATCAAAATTTCTCGAACAGCAACTATTATACCGTAAAATCCTACTTTTGACAATGTGTCCTAAGTCCAGCAGACAAAAAAATCATGCAACTTTTTACAGTTACATGACTTTTAAAAGATGATTGGTCATGGGCACTTATCAAGCACCTCATGATAAAAGGGGTACAACTATATTTTACAAACCAGGAGCTTGTCCAAGTTCTGCCGCAAGCATCCAAACTGTTTTCTCAAGTTCAGCCTTAGCCCCAACAAAGATATCGTTTGTAACGTCGTCACCTTCTTCGTCAGTTACATCCAAAGCTTTTTGGAAAAGAGTGATGAGGTAGCGATAAATAGCTAGAACACGTTCCAAGCTTTCTTCAACGTTACGGAATTCTCCTTCTTCTTCTTCGATTTCACTGTGTTGAAGGAACTCTGTCAAAGTTGAGTAAGGTTTGCCACCAAGGGTAATCAAACGTTCGCTAATTTCGTCAAGATAGCCATCAAGACTGTCCATATATTCATCCATTTTTGGATGCCAAACGAGGAAGCCACGACCACGCATATACCAGTGAACTTGGTGAAGGGCGATGTGAGCCACATACAAGTCCGCCACTGCTTGGTTCAATACTTCCTTTGTTTTAGCCAATGCTACTGGCGCTGCTTTAGATAATGTTGTTACGTCTTTTACTGCTTCTTTTTTCAATTCAACCATTTTTCTTACCTCGTAATATTATTTTTGTAACCAATTTATTGATTACTACCTAAGTATACTACTCCTGGTATACAAAAGCAAGGGAATTAACTCATATTAAAAAAGTTGTAATAGACTGATAATTTAAGAATAGTCTAGACCGTTTTGATTAGCTGACTTGATCAGATTTACCCGAAAATTGGCTTTGGTACAGATCATAATAAAAGCCTTTTGCTTGGAGCAAGCTTTCATGATTTCCCTGCTCAATAATCTGTCCGTCCTTAAGAACAAGAATCTTGTCTGCTTCTTGAATGGTCGAGAGACGGTGAGCGATGACAAAGCTGGTCCTTCCCTTCATCAAGCGTTTCATAGCTTTTTGAATCAAGAGTTCCAAACGGGTATCAACTGAGGAAGTCGCTTCATCCAGAATGAGAATTTTAGGATTGGCTAGGAGAGCACGCGCGATGGTTAAGAGTTGTTTTTGTCCGAGGGAAATATTACTTGACTCTTGGTTCATCTCCATGTTGTAACCACCAGGAAGCGTTCGGATAAAGTGGTCTACATTTGCCGCTTTGGCAGCTTCTATTATTTCCTCGTCACTGGCGTCAAGATTTCCAAAACGTAGGTTTTCTTTGATAGTACCTTCATAAAGCCAAGCATCCTGCAAGACCATCCCAAACTGACGGCGGTAATCTTGACGTGACAACTGGCGAATATCCTGCCCGTCAACCAAGATTGCGCCTGCTGTGACATCGTAAAAGCGCATAAGCAGATTGATCAAGGTCGTTTTACCAGCTCCAGTAGGACCAACAATCGCCACCATCTCTCCCGGTTGAACTTCTAGATTAAAGTCTCGAATCAATGGTTTGTTTTCAACATACTGGAAGTCAACCTGCTTGAAGCTAACCTGACCCGTTAAAGGTTCAAGGATTTCGAGTTCTTCTCCCTTGATTTCCTCAGTCTCATCTAAGATGTCGAAAATACGATCGAGCGAAGACTTGGCGCTTTGCATTTGACCCGCAAGTTGTGTGATGTTTTGGATTGGTTGACTGACCTGCCAAACGTACTGAACAAAGGCCTGCATATTCCCCACTGTCAAACGACCCGCAATCACTTGCAAACCACCAAGAACTGCAACGATCAGATAGGTCAAGTCCGATACAGCATGAAGGGCTGGCATCATGAGCCCAGAGATAAAGCTGGCTTTAAAACCAACACGTTGGAGATCGTCTGTAATCTTAGAAAATTCTTTATGAGAAGTTTCCTCACGACCGTAGAGTTTCAAGACATTAAAACCTGTAAGATTTTCCTGCACATAACCATTCATCCGTCCTAAAATAGCCGCCTGTTCTTTAAAATAAGGCTGAGAACGTTTCAGGATGCTTCTAGCACCAAAATAGGTCACTGGAATGGATAGAATCACCACTATAGCTAGTTGGAAGTTCAAGTATAAAACCATTCCCATCACGAGAACAATTGTCAAAACGGCATTGACAATTTGGAGGAAAGACTGCTGAAGAGCGTTTGACACTGTCTCAACATCACTGGTAAAGCGCCCCAACAAATCACCAAACTGGTGTTTGTCAAAGAAAGACACTGGGATACGATTAATTTTCTCGGTCATTTCATTTCGCAGATCTTGGGTCATAGACTGGACCGCATTGGTCATGAAATAATTGGAATAATAAGAACCAAGTTCATACAAGAGACCTCTAAAGAGGTAAATGATTAAAACCGTTCCGATGTAGGCTGTGTTGATACGAGCACCAGCAAAACCATTAGCCATATCTATGAGATTCTTTGTCAATTCCGTAATGGCTAGCCCCAATACAAAAGGCTCCAAGACACTCATGACTACGCTTAAAACTTTTAGAAAGACGGCAAAAAAGACAGAAAAACGGTAGGCTTTCAAATAGCTCCACAAACGAGCCAAACTAGATTGTGTTTTCATATTTCCTCCTATTCTTCTGTTAGAGATGCATTTTTCAACTGCGACTCAGCAATTTCACGATAGATGTCATTGGTTTCCATTAATTCCTCATGGCGACCGCGACCCACGATTTCTCCCTTATCAAGAACAATAATCTGGTCCGCATCCATGATGGTTCCGACACGTTGAGCGACAATCAAAACTGTAGCATTCTGTGTTACTTCCTTGAGACGACGGCGTAAAATAGCATCCGTGCGATAATCCAAGGCTGAGAAGGAATCGTCAAAAATATAGATATCAGGATTCTTTATAACCGCTCGGGCAATTGAGAGACGTTGTTTCTGTCCTCCAGAAAGGTTGCTTCCGCCTTCAGCTAGATGAGTCGCAAAGCCTTCTTCTCGGCTTTCGATAAAATCTTTGGCTTGCGCCACGTCCGCTGCCTGATGTAGGTCATTGTGACTAGCATCTTCCTTCCCATAGCGAATATTTTCAGCGATAGTTCCTGTAAAAAGCAAGGCCTTCTGCGGGATAAAACCGATCTTTTGACGGAGAGACTTGAGGCGATAATCCCTCACATCAACACCATCCACTTTGATTTTTCCAAGGGTGACATCGTAAAAACGAGGAATTAATTGCACAAGAGAGGATTTACCAGATCCGGTCGATCCGATAAAGGCAATGGTTTCACCTGGTTTAGCGCTGAAAGAAATATTATGCAAAACAGGGTTTTCCGTCTCACCAGGATAGGCAAATGTGACATTTTCAAATTCCAAATAACCGTGAGTTTCTGTCTCTCTGACTCCTCCTTCATTTGGATCAATAGAAATCGGCATATCCATGACTTCTTTCAAACGTTCACTCGAAACGGCTGTACGAGGATACATGGTGAAGAGATTGGATAGGAAAAGGAAGGACAAGAGAGCGTGGAAACTATATTCGATAAAGGCTACCAAGTCCCCAATTTGCAGAGAACCTTGTTTGATAGGGTCCAGAGCGAACCAGACAATAGCCACAATCATGGCAATGATAATCTGAACAAACAAAGGTTCCGTCAAACCGGTTAGTTTAAACAGACGATTGGAATTAGCTGCATAGACCGCATTTTGTCCTGCAAAGCGTTCCTCTTGAAACTTCTCACGAGCAAAGGCACGAATGACACGAAGCCCCATCAGATTTTCACGAGCGTATTGATTGATTTTGTCCAAAGTTTTCTGCTGTTTCTCTGATAAAGGGCGAGTTTTAACAGCAACATAAATGACCACCACAGCCAAGAAAGGTACTGCAAAAGCCACTATCCAAGCTAATGACGGGCTGGTTAGAAAGATCATTAAAATACTAGATAGCATCATCATGGGAGTGATGACACCCAGTTTTAAGGTCTGTTCTGCAAACTGCATGAGAACAAAGGCATCACTGGTAATACGAGTAACCAGTGAAGATACTCCAATCTTTTCATATTCATGATGAGAATACTCTTGCAATTTGGCATAGAGATCATCCCTCATATCCTTAACCATATTGGTCGTCAGCTTACTAGCAGCATAGGCTAAGACTATACGCCCCAAGGTTCCACATAGGATAATCACCAGCATGATTGCCGCCCAAACATACAATTGATGTTCATTCCCTTTATTCACACCTTCATCAATCATCCGAGCCAGAACAGTTGGCAATCCAAGATTAACGATAACAAAGAAAATCGCTCCAAAGAAATCCAAGAATAACCACTTGGGATATTTTTTCAAATAAGACCAAATATAGAGCATAACTCCTCCTTTCATAACTTTTTGATACAGAAAAGAGCGCGCATCCGCACGCCTTTCCTTCCCTAAGGAACTTCCCTAGTCGGAAAAATTCCTCTTTCACAAGAATACTCCAAGTAAAAACAAGACAGGCAGTCAAAGTTACCTGATACTTTTGACTGTCTGTCTGGAAAAAACTAGATTATTTTACAAAGTCAAGCAATGCCAAGAAGCTTTCAGCTTCAAGTGACGCACCACCAACAAGGGCACCGTCAACGTCTGGGCAAGCCATGTATGAAGCAACGTTCTCAGGTTTAACTGAACCACCGTATTGAACACGAACTTTGTCCGCAACTTCTTGACCAAAGTCAGCCGCTACAACGTCACGAACAACTTTACACATTTTTTGTGCGTCGTCTTGTGAAGCTGATTTACCAGTACCGATAGCCCAGATTGGCTCGTAAGCGATAACTGATGCAGCAACTTGTTCAGCTGTCAATCCAGCCAATGCAGCAGATACTTGAGCACCTACGAATTCAGCAGCTTTACCAGCTTCGTAAGTTTCAAGTGACTCACCACAACAGATGATTGGAAGCATACCATTTGCAAAAATTGCTTTTGCTTTTTTGTTGATATCTTCGTCAGTTTCATGGAAGTAGTCACGGCGTTCTGAGTGACCGATAACAACATAGTCAGTACCGATTTCTTTCAAAACTTGTGGGCTAGTTTCACCAGTGAAAGCACCTGCATTTTCAAAGTAGCAGTTTTGGGCAGCAACTTTAAGGTTTGAACCTTTAGCAGCAGCAAGAACAGTTGTCAAATCAAGAGCTGGAGCTGCGATACCTGCTTCAACAAGATCTGATGAAGGAAGTTTTGAGGCAACGGCTTCAACGAATGCTTTTGCTTCTTCTGGATTTTTGTTCATTTTCCAGTTACCAGCGATAAATGGTTTACGTGACATTTCACATACCTCTTTTTTCATTTTATTTTCTATTATTTTATCATATTTATAAGGAGCTTGCAAATCTTACTCTAATTTACAAGAATTTCCAAGCGGCTACTCTTGCCACAAATTCATGGCATCAAGGAAATCAGCTGAAGCTTGCACTTGTTTGGGATTGTTTGCTTCTCTCTCAGCTCGTTTAGCCTCCACCTGAGCCACAGACTGGATGCCTTCATGGCGCCAATTCCGAAGGATGGCCTGAATATATTTCCAGTTTGGTTTGCCATTTAGAACAGCCTCTCGGAGAGCTTCCTTGATCAAATCCGCCTTGATACCGTCTTCTTTGACAGTCTTGGAAAGATCTTCGATTTCAAACGGCGTTAGCAAGCGTCCTAATTCCTGCTGAAAAGTCTCAACAAGATCCTTCAATTGATTTTGCAGGTTTGGGGCAGTTGTAGCTGGAATCTGGCTGTCCAACAAGCTATCCAAGCGTTCAAAGGCCAAACTAGCATCAAAAATAAGCTCAATTTCCCCATTTAGTTCAATCGTTCGATATTGTAGTAGCCCATTTTCAGTCAAGTTTGAAATGGATTGGTTGACATCTGCAAGTTCTTTTCCAATAGTTTCTGCAATTTGGCTTGGCGATAGCTCATCCAAAGCAGATGTATTTTGTAGATAAAAAAATTGCCAGACGAGAAAATCATCACTAGAAGGAAAGAGTTCCTTAAAATGCAAGAGCAGGGCACTTGGCAAAACCAAGTTCCCTGATTTGAAAGCGTCAAAATATGTCATAATTCCTCTTATAAATATCCAAATGCAGCCGCATCATCCTCTACCTTTCTCCAGTCAAAAGGGGTTTCTTGATAAACTGCATAGTTAACCCAGTTACTGAAAAAGAGAGCAGCTGAAGAAGACCAACAGAGACACGGTGTCTCATTCACATCATCATTTTTGAAGTAATTTTCTGGAATGTGAGGATTAAGCCCTGCCTCACAATCACGAAAATACTCTTTTGCTAGAGTATCACGGTCATATTCTAAATGACCAAAACTATAAATCTCACGAAGATCCCGACTGGCTAAAATAGAAACGCCAACTTGTTCTCCCTCAGAGAGGATTTCCAGATTGGTTTTTCCTAAAATCTCTTCCTTATAGATTTCTGTATGACGAGAATGGGGAGCCACATAGCTATCATCAAAACCTCTAAAGAGAAGATGGCCCTCTTTCAAGGTATCCTGCGGGTAAATGCCTGACAATTTCTGAGCCATCTGGTGCTTTTCAACTCCATAGCGAGCATAAAGACCTGCTTGTGCCCCCCAACAGATATGGAGGGTTGAAAAAACATGCGTCTTGGACCATTCGATGACCTGCTTAAACTCCTCCCAGTAGTCCACCTCCTCAAAAGGCAAGTGCTCCACCGGAGCTCCTGTGATGATCATCCCATCAAAAAAGTCATCCTTGACCTCAGGAAAGGTCTTATAGAAGGTTTCCATATGTTCGGCACGAGTTGTCTTTGAACGATGCGTCTCCATATACAAGAAATCAATATCTAACTGCAGGGGCGTATTGGCCAAATGCCGCAAGAGCTGCGTTTCTGTCACCATCTTTTGAGGCATAAGATTTAAAATCAAAATCTTCAAGGGGCGAATATCCTGATGAGCGGCCCGTTGGTCATCCATAACAAAGATATTTTCTGTCCTTAAAATCTCCACAGCTGGTAATTTTTTATCAATTCGAATCGGCATAATACCCTCCTAACAGTTCTCTATTTCGGGAATGATGTTGTCTGTTTGAAAGTAAAAACCTCCAAATACTTCTTCCCTTTATTATACTGTATGAAGATATAGTTTTCAATTATAGTTTTTCTCTAACTAGCTATAGTTAATTTATATAGCAGATGAAGAGAAAACAGCCCCAAGGACTGTTTTTCATTAATAATGCATAAGTACCTTGTAATCGTAATCTCCGATTCTTTCACGCCCTTTAAGCTCATCCAACTCAATTAAGAAAGCACAACCAGCTACAACTCCACCAAGTCTTTCAATCATCTCAATCGTTGCCTTGACAGTTCCACCTGTTGCCAAGAGATCATCTACGATGAGAACGCGTTGGCCTGGCTTGATTGCATCAGCGTGCATGGTCAAGGTATCAATACCATATTCTTTCTCATAGTCAGCAGAAATCACTTCACGTGGTAATTTCCCTGGTTTACGAACAGGTGCAAAGCCAATCCCCAACTCAAAGGCAACGGGACAGCCAACGATAAAACCACGGGCTTCTGGTCCCACGATCATGTCGATTTTCTTGTCCGTTGCATACTGAACGATTTCACGAACAGCATAGCTATAAGCATTTCCATCTGCCATCAAAGGGCTGATATCACGGAAGGTAATACCTTCCTTAGGATAATTTTCAATCGTTGCGATATAATCTTTTAAATTCATCTTTTTCTTTCTTTCAAAGTTTTTACTCTCTATTATACCATATTTTCTGTGAAAGAAGAAATAGAAGATTTTTATTTGCTAATCCATGATTTCGTTCTGACTATTTGAGATTCAAGCTTTAATCCAACCACTGAATATAGGCTGTTTTATCTTCACTATTATAACCAGCTCCCTTATAAAAATTCTGAGTACTTGCATTTTTAGAACCTGTCAGGAGCATCATCTTATAACAATTTTCCTCTTTAGCTATCTGTTTAGCATATTCAAGACAGGCACTTGCATACCCTTTCCCTCTATCTTCTTCTCGGGTCACCACATTTTCTATCAAAGCATAGGGTCTCACACCTCTCGTCAAATTGGGAATAATGACACAAATACAGGAGGAGACTATTCTTCCTTCCACCTCTTTCACGATAACATGATGGCGCTGGTCAGAAATCATCTCACTCCATACTTGCTGCAAATGAAGACTATCTTCTGGGATTTCTTTCTCATGTAAGGATAGGTAGAGATTTAATAACTCAAATAAATCCCCCTGTACAGCTTCTCTCAACAATTTTATTTCCTCCAATCCTTTGTTAATAGATTTGAATAAAAAAACTCTGACCGAAGTCAGAGATTCTAGTTAATTAAAGTGAGTTCACGTCAACCTTGATACCAACACCTTGAGTAGTTGTGATTGTCAAGTTTGTTACGTAAGTTCCTTTAGCAGTAGCTGGTTTAGCTTTTTGGATTGTTTCGTTGAACGCTTTGAAGTTTTCAACCAACTTGTCAGCTTCAAATGAAACTTTACCGATGATAGCTTGTACGATACCTGCACGGTCTGCACGATAAGTGATTTTACCACCTTTAGACTCTTCAACTGCTTTAGCAACATCCATTGTTACAGTACCAGTTTTAGGGTTTGGCATCAAGTTACGTGGTCCAAGGACACGTCCAAGACGTCCAACAAGAGCCATCATATCAGGTGTAGCGATAACTACGTCGAAGTCCAACCAACCGTCGTTGATTTTAGCAACTAGGTCATCTTCACCTACGAAGTCTGCACCAGCAGCTTTTGCTTCTTCAGCTTTTGCACCACGTGCAAATACAAGAACGCGAGCTGTTTTACCAGTACCGTTTGGCAATACCATTGCTCCACGGATTTGTTGGTCAGCTTTTTTAACGTCAATGTTCAAGTTGTAAGCAACTTCTACAGTTGCATCAAATTTTGCAAAGTTAGTTTCTTTTGCAAGAGCTACAGCTTCTTCTACGCTGTACGCTTTTGTGCTGTCGATTTTCTCAAGAGCAGCACGAAGTTGTTTGCTTTTTTTAGCCATTTTCTATTCTCCTTGTAAGTGGTTCAATCGATTTTCATCTCCCACGTCACTTCTCGAAATGATGAAGTCTTGCGGGTTATATAGGGATGTTATTGATTAGTCAACAACAGTGAATCCCATAGAACGAGCAGTACCTTCGATCATACGCATTGCAGACTCAAGGTTTGCAGCGTTCAAATCTGGCATCTTAGTTTCTGCAATTTCTTGTACTTGTGCACGAGTAACTGAAGCAACTTTTGTTTTGTTAGGTGTACCTGATCCTTTTTCAACACCTGCAGCTTTTTTCAAAAGAACAGCAGCTGGTGGTGTTTTAGTGATGAAAGTAAAAGATTTGTCTTCGTAAACTGAGATAACAACTGGAATGATCATACCAGCTTGATCAGCTGTACGAGCGTTGAACTCTTTTGTGAATCCCATGATGTTGATACCAGCTTGACCAAGAGCAGGTCCAACCGGTGGAGCTGGTGTAGCTTTACCAGCAGGGATTTGCAATTTTACAAGTTTTTCGACTTTTTTAGCCATTTTTAAATCCTCCTTTGTGGTTTTGGCGGTAATGTAAGATTTTTACCTCCCACAAGTATGCTTTACACATACCTTTCCATTATACACTATTTATCTAAAAATGCAAGAGAAAACTTTCATTTTTAATCGACGTAATCGCCACCTTCAAAGCCATAGTACTCTTCCAAACTGAGACCACTTGCAGCAATTTCTTTGGCTTCTTTTCCAACGTAGCGGAGATGCCATTCTTCTGTCATGTAACCTGTCTCTTTTTCCTTGCCTTTGAGATAGCGAACAACAAAGCCATAGTCAGCCGCATGGTCCAAGAGCCACTGGGCTGCTTTTTCTTCAGTAACTAAATCACCATCTGTACCAATAAGGTCAAAAGCAAGACCCGTCTGGTGTTCACTGTAACCTGGGCGGGATGAGTAGCGATCTGCTGCTTCCTTCCCGTCTTGATTGACATAGTCTTGGTATAGCTTAGCCTGAGTTTCATAACTTCTAAAACCACTGTAGTGGTCACTGATTGGATAGCCCTCAGCCTGCATGGCTGCGATTAGTTTGAGCAACTCTGCCTTGGCTGTTGGATTCTCTCCTGGATTGTAGTCTTTTGACAAAGGATAGCGTTTATTGGCAATGATAATTTCATCGTATTTCCCTTGGATACTATAATAACTTCCTTTATCTACAACCTCTGCTTTTTTCTGGCTAGAAGTTTGGGATTTGCTACCCACAGTTCCTTCAGGTTGACTGCTTTGCTCCGTCTTTTGAGTATTTTCTTCAACTTTGGTTTTTCTTGCGAACAAGCTGCAAGGATCAACGCTAATAAACCAGATAAAATGACATATCTTTTTTTCATTTCTTTCTTCCTCTCTTAGGCCAAGCATTTCTCCAATTCATGAGATAAGGTTTTAATCATCTCTTCCAGCTCTGGAGATTGCACTTGGTAATCTTCTGCTGCCATTTCTTCCCAGGGCACCCACCAGACTGGGCCACGGCCGTTAAGTCCGTGACCTTTCATATCACCTGCTCTTCGCGGAAACAGATGCCAATGAGCGTGGGCATCACCGTTTCCTAGGAGCTCAATATTCATCTTTTCAGCCTCAAATGCTTTGGCGACTGCTTCTTGGACCAAACTCATTTCCTCTAAAAAGCGAAGTTTTACAGGAGTCTCCATATGGTGGAGTTCTGTAACATGTTCTTTTGCTAAAAATAAGGTATAGCCCTTAAAGTATTGGTGGTCTCCAATAACTACATAGCCTGTTTCTAGTTCTTTGACAAAGTAGGGGTTTTGCCCAACTTTGATGAGTTCAATTCTCTGACAGATGAAGCACATGAGTCTCTCCTTTTAATTATAATATCTTCAACCTTGAATCTGACAGTTTGGGATAGCTGTGCTTGTATTCTCAAGTATCTAGGGATTAAATCACTCACTGTCAATCCCTGCTTTATTTACCCCTTGAATATCTGATATCAGACTCCCCCTAATCCTCAACTGTTTCAAAGTTGAGAAGGGAACAGCCAAGGTCAAAGAGTCGATGTTTATAGGTCATCATTCCCCTCCCTCTTATCTTTGTGAAATAAATTCTTAATCTTACTAAAAAATGGAATAACTGTAAAATTATCTATAAAGCGTCTCTTACTTAACTTAGGTCCCTGCAGTTTTCTATATTCTTCGATATAAATTGTAGATACTTTACTAATTTCACTTTCTCCGAAAATAATAGCTTTAAAAAATACTACACAAATACTTAGACAAAGTGAAACTATTCCAACAATAAGAACAATAAATAAATTTTTATACAAATAATACGATACTACAGTATCAACTACGACAATATAGAAAAGGGACACTGTAATAAATATTCCAGATCTTCCATCATCGCTTCCATCAACACTCAATTCTGGAAGTAAAAAAATTAAACTTACTACCATAATCAAGCAACAAGCTAATAACGGAGAGAATTCAGTCGGTTGTTCGATAAAACTTTTGTACCCAGAGTAAATGAAAAATAGCTGAAGTAATAACATCGCATACTGAAATAAATAAAACCATATTTTAACTGAACTTATGATCGGAATATTTTTTTCTACTTTTATATCTAGTAATCGTTTAGCAATTTGTATCCGATGAGCTAGTTCTTTTAAATCCTCTATTTGAAGTATTTGAGAAGCAAGTTTTTTCTCTATAATTTCTATTTGATACCATATATATCCATCATCTTCTATCCACTGATATTTTCCAAAAGTTTTTATTTTTCGTCCATACGGATTAATGTTTTGAGAAATTCTAAAAAGTAGTTTTTCTAAATCTGGATTAGTAATCCCTTTATCTACCAGTTCATCAGCATAAACAACTAGTTCTTTAAAGTTTTCTTGTTTATTTTCATACACATACTTACGATATTCCTCTTTTTTCTTTTGGAAATAAGCATACAAACCCGAAATTATCCCTGTTATTATAGCAGGCGTTGCTAATTGTTTCAGTATTTCATACATAATACTTTATCGCCCCTTCAGTCCACCAACTCGCTCTTAAGATAAGCATCAACCATACGCTCAGTCGCTACTACTGAATCAATGTGGGTGCGCTCGTAAGAGTGACTGGACTCAATACCAGCTCCAAGGAGGGCGTGTTTGACCTCTGCTCCTGCTGACATAGCTGCGGAAGCATCCGAACCATAAAATGGATAGATATCCAGCTTAAATGGAATATCTTGCTCTTTCGCCAGGGCAACTAAGTGTTGACGGAAGTCATAGTGATAAGGACCGGAAGCATCCTTGACACAGATAGATACTGTGTACTCATCCGTCTGCTGGTCATCTCCCATAGCTCCCATATCCACAGCTAGATATTCCACTACCTGAGCAGGAATGTTAGAGTTTGCACCATGACCCACCTCTTCAAAGACTGAAAAAGCAAAATGAGTTGTTACTGGCAACTCAATCTTCTCTTCCTTATAAATACGAAGCAGATTGAGCAAAATTGCTGCGCTGACTTTGTCATCCAAGTGACGTGACTTGATAAAGCCAGTCTCTGTCACGACCGTTCGTGGGTCAAAACTGATAAAGTCGCCGACTTCAATTCCAAGGGTACGGGTTTCTTTTTCATTGGTTACTTTGGCGTCCAAACGCACTTCCATATTGTCCTGTGTGCGTTCTGCAGTTCCTGCATCCTTGTAGACATGACAAGAAGTCTGGTGGATGAGGATGGTTCCAGATACCTTTTTACCTGTGCTAGCCACATGAACCGTACAGTTTTCCCCTTCAATCATGTTCCAAGGAAAACCACCGATACGGTCCAATTTGAGACGGCCATCCGGTTTGACTGCACGAACAATAGCACCCAGCGTATCCACATGGGCAGTCACATAGCGGTGTTGCTCATCATTTTGACCTTTAATGGTCACATTGACACCGCCCTTTGCTGTGCGAACAGGCTGGTAACCAAGCTCTTCTAAAGTATGGACTAGGTAGTCTGAAATCTCACGAGTAAAGCCCGTCGGAGATGCAATTGCGGTTAGTTCTTTGATATAGTTTACAGTTTGATTCATTTCTTCACCTCTTTTGCTACCTATTATAACACATTTATCATCGGATAAAAAAAGAAAATCACTCCTGTAGACTTGGCTACAAAAGTGATTTTAGTGATTATTCCATCTCAAAAACGTCACTCTCTTGCTTGTTTGGTAGAACCAATGAGAGCAAGATTCCTACGATGGCTGGCACCAACCATGGGAGAGATGCCTTGGCAAAAGGAAGGGCGTTGACAAGATTTGCAAGAAACTCAACCTTAAACGAGCTTCCTAGTACGCTTGCAATGGCAATAGCTGTAACAACAGCAATTGTCAACTGCATACCTGGTTTTGAAAGAGCCACAAATTTGTTGACAATGACAATCATAACGATGGCAATCGTGATTGGGTACAAGATTACCAGTACTGGAACTGAGTACTTGATGATTGCATCAAGACCCAAATTGGCAATGGCAAATCCAATCAAGGTAAAGGCTGTCGCATAAACCTTGTAGCTGATTTGTGGGAAACGTCCGTTAAAGAACTCAGCTGTTGACACAATCAAGCCAACTGTCGTTGTGAAGCAGGTTACAGTTACCATAACAGCAAGGAAGAGTTGAGCTGTCGAACCAAAGATTTCCTGAGTTGCTTGCGACAAGATATAAACACCTGGTGTTCCACCCTTCATCGCTTCTGCTGGTACCGGGAAGTGATTTCCAAGGAATCCTAAACCGATGTAAAGAGCGCTGAAGGCAAGAGCTACAACGATACCAACCACCCAAATAGTTGAGATGTATTCTTTCTTACTTGAAAATCCAAGCTGTTTCAAGGTTTGAACAGCGATGACACTGAAGGCCACTGAGGCTAGGGCATCCAAGGTATTGTAACCTTCTAGGAAACCTGTACCAAAAGCAGAAGCTTGATAGGCTTCTGAAGCTACTTGAGGGCTGGTTCCACCATATTTGAAGGCACCTAGTACAACCAAGATAACAATCAAAATCGCAAAGACTGGTGTTAAAATACGGCCGATACGATCCAAAATCTTTGATGGATTGAGTGAAATCAGATAGGCTGCGGCAAAGTAAAGCACGGTAAAGATAATCAATCCTAGGCCTTTATTTGCTTCAGACAAGAGGGGGCTGATGCCGACCTCGTAAGCTGTTGTTGCTGTACGTGGGATGGCAAAGAATGGGCCAATCGATAGATAGAGGACTGCAAGATAAAGAGTTGCAAACCAAGGTGAGATTTTCTTAGAAATCTCGTGAATGTATCCTTTAGGATTGAGCGTTCCAATAATAAGGGTCAAAACGGCGATACCGACGCCTGAAAAGACAAAACCTGCGATGGCAGGAAGAAACTGTTCTCCAGATAGAGCACCTAGAGAAGGCGGAAAAATCAAGTTCCCCGCACCAAAAAATATTCCAAACAGGAGCAAGCCTGTTAGGGCACCTTTTTTAGCCATAAAAATCTCCTTCATATTTCTAAAATACTGACCTAGTATACCATGATTAAGATTTTGAAAAAAGCATCCAAAATTAATCATTGAATGTTTTCAATATTTTAAAAAATAAGAATTGTCTAAAAACAAATTTCTCCTACCTAGTCCACACCAAGTAAGAGAAATGCAAAACTTTAAAGATTTTCAAAGGCCATCATGCCACCTTGAACATTGATGGCCTTGTATCCATGTTCCTCTAAGAACTGGCAAGCACGAGCTGAACGAATGCCCAACTTACAGATGACATAATAGAGTTGGTCAAGTTCCAACTCTTGGTAGCGATCTGCTAACTCAGAAAGAGGAAGAAGCTGGACTCCTTCTAAGTGAAGGGCATCATACTCCTCCTGCTCACGAATATCGAGAACGTGTAAGTTTTCTTTCTGATAAGCTTGGTAAAAACTCGAAAATGGAATTTCTTTCATGATTTCTCCTATAGAATTTGTTATGGAAGTGTTAGAATTTCGTAGCTAAAGTCAATAGACTCTAAAAATCGGAACAAGTCTTGGGTTTTAATAAAGATGGTCTTTTCATTAGTATTGGGATGGAAAGTCATGATATCCTCCGATACAATGTCCTTATCAAAATAAACTAGAATGTCTTTTTCATCATTATTTAACAAACCAAAAGGTGATACTGTTCCTGCTGGTAGGTTCATTTTCTCAGCCAAGGAGTCCAATGAAGCCATGCGAATCCGATTAGCTCCCACTTGCTCTTTAAAGTCATCCATATCCAATGGTTTATGATCATCCATGATGAGCAGATAATACTGGGTTTTCTTTTTGTTGGTCAAAAACATGGACTTGGTTCGAACTCCTTCTAGGCCTTCAATATAGCTATCCGCCTGCTCTGTCGTAAATGCAGGTGGATGCTCTACCACATCATAGACGATACCCAACTCTTGCAAGGTATTAGCTACTTGTTGATAAGCGTCCATAGTTTTTCTCCTTTATTGATGAATAATCTTTTGTACCAATGCTTGCAACTCTGGCACTACTTCTGACTCAAACCAAGGATTTTTTTTCATCCAGATTTGATTTCGTGGCGAGGGGTGAACTAGTGGGAAATAGGTTGGTAAGTAGTTCTGGTAATGTTTTACCCGTTCTGTCACCTTGCCACTAACTTTCTCCTGTAAATAATAGGCTTGGGCATATTGCCCAATCAAGAGAGTTAATTGGATATCGGGCAACTCTTGCAAGAGTTGCGGATGCCATTTTTCTGCAAAACCTGTACGAGGTGGAAGATCACCTGACTTGCCATGTCCCGGAAAGTAGAAATCCATGGGCAGAACTGCAAAATAACCTGAATTGTAAAAGGTATCTTCATCTACACCTAGCCAGTCCCGCAAGCGATCACCACTCTTATCCTTCCAATAAATCCCAGCTTCTTGCGTTTTAAACCCCGGAGCTTGACCGACAATATTGATGCGAGCAGTTTTTGGCGCCGCAAAGAGAGGTTCGATTCCACGTTCTGTATAGCTGGTATTCTGTGGATCCGCCATAATGGCCTGCTTGATTCTTTCGATTTGAGACATCTGTTTTCCCTCCAAAAAGAAGTCCAAGCATAACATCTCAGACTTCTATAGCTTTATTTGATCAATTCGTAAATCGCTTCGGCATAGATTGCTGCTGCTCGGAAGAGATCGTCTAAGGCGATAAATTCGTTGGCTTGGTGCATAGTGTCAATTGAGTCTGGGAACATAGCACCGTAGGCAACCCCACGTTCCAACAAGCGACCGAAGGTACCACCACCGATGACTTGTTCATGACCTTGAAGTCCAGTTTGTTTTTCATAGACATTCAACAAGGTTTGCACAAGTGGATCTTCCATTGGCACATAGTGAGGTGTGTGACCGTGTTCAGAAAGGCTAACAGAAGCAACTGGCAAGGTTTCAAGGATTGACTTGATCTGCTCTGGACTTGTTCCTTTTGGATAACGGAAGTTGAGGGCAATCGTATTGTCAGCGCTTGTTTCATCGAAGCGGAAAACACCGGCATTCATAGAAAGGGCACCCATCTTTTCATCCACATGAGCCACCTTGAGATTTTCACCCTCATGGTCATTCAAGAGAATCTTACCAGCGATGTCGAGGTAGTCTTTTGCAGGTCCTGCAAAGTCAAACTGGCTGAGGAAGAGGGCAAGGTAGGTTGCACCGTTGACACCTGAAGCAGGCATAGCACCATGGGCTGATTTACCAATCACAGTCACCTTGTACTGACCGTTTTCTTCTTGGAGTTCTCCTCTAAGTTTGTGCTCTGCAACAAAGGCATCTAGTTTAGCTTGCAAGTCAGCCAAGTCACCTGAAACGACTGCTGTCGCTGATTCAGGTACCATGTTTTCACGCAAACCACCTGTGAAACTGTGAAGACGGGCAACACCTGTATTTTCACCTGCAAAGTGAAGGTATTCTGTGATATTTCCTTTTTCACCATTAATGATAGGGAATTCAGCGTCTGGAGAGAAGCCAAAGTCTGGTTTCGCAAGTCCTACATGTTCAAAGTAGTAGTCCATATCTGCCCAACCTGATTCTTCGTCTGTTCCTACTATGAAACGAACTTTCTTAGAAGTTGGAAGGCCCAATTCTTTGATGATTTTCAAACCATAGTAACAAGCTGTTGTAGGCCCCTTGTCGTCTGAAGCTCCACGCGCATAAAGACGACCGTCTTTGATAGTTGGTGTATAAGGGTCTGTATCCCAACCACTACCAGCTGGCACCACGTCCATGTGAGCAAAGATTCCGAGAACTTCTTCTCCATCACCAAATTCGAAATGTCCAGCATAGTTATCGACATTCTTAGTTGGATAACCATCACGGTCTGCGATTTCAAGGAATTTTTCCAAGGCTTTTACTGGACCAGGTCCAAATGGATGCTGAGCGTCCGCCTTGCTGTCATCACGTTCTGAGTTAATCTCCAAAAGGCTAAACAAGTCAGCCAAGAGGTCTTCTTTGCGTTTTTCTACTTCTGCTGTAAAATCAATTGCTGTCATTTTTTCTTCCTTCTATCTTTTCTCGATGATTTCATCTACTGGCAAGCGGTAGCTTGGTTCCAATTTTTCGTCTGTGTAACCTACCGTAATCAAGAGTTCTGGGCGGAAACGGTCTTCGATATCTAAAACTTCGTTGGCTTTTGATTTGTCAAATCCAAGGATAATATTAGAACCGATTCCTTGGTCTGTCAAAGCGAGAACCAAGTTCATGGCAACCAAACCTGCATTGAGGGCTAGGTAGTCACTGACTTGTTGCTCACTGTAACGCGCAAATTCAGCAGGCAAATTCTTCATAAAATATTGAAGTTGCTCTTCAGAGAAGTTCTTTGCACCACCAACGCGGGCAATCTTACGAGCACGTTTAGCAAGGTCCGTATCTGTAAACAAGGCAATGGTTACAGGTGCTGATGATACCTGCTCAAAGTTCGAACCATAAGCCAATTTTGCCAATTCAGCATTTTTCTCACGAACAACCACAAACTTCCATGGCTGGCTGTTGTGGGCACTTGGGGCTAAAGTTGCGATTTCAATAGCTGTGCGAACATCTTTGGGATCAACTGGCTTATCAGTGAAATGCTTGGTCGCATGACGTTTTTTATTTAATTCAAGAAATTTCATAATCGATTTCCTTTTCTAATTCTACTGCTTCCATTCTACCATATTTTGAAAGAGCTTGCAGGGATTTTTCATAGAGTTAGTACTTCTTTCAAACTCTCTGCTATTAATTTGGAGCTCTTTAAGTAGGTATCGCTTTAGATTTGAAGCAATCAAAAAGCAGGTGATCGAACACCTACTTTCTTATATTATTGACCAGATGTGTATGGAGCAATTGCTTTATAAGCCGCTTCCAGCGCTTTCTTCATTGTGTCACGTCCAGTTTTCAACTGTTGAACAAATAGAGTACGAGTTTGTTCTGGCACTACTGTATCATCAGAACCAATACTTGAAAGGCTTTCGTTAAATGACTCTCTTACAGTCTCCATAGACTTAAGCGCTGGTTCAACTTGGGCGTTATATGCTTCTTTTCCACTCTCTGGAATTTTCTCCCCTATTTCAACTGCATGCTTTTTATAATTGTCGACTAGTTTACCAAAGACTTTCTTCACATCTCCAACAGTTTTAGCATTGTCAATTTCTTCATCGGTGATCAAAACAACCTCATTATTTTCTGTCTTTGAACTAGACGTTGTTGATGAAGTCTCTGAAGAAGAAGTTTGTTCTACAGAGCTTGAAGTCTTAGTCGAAGAATCAGACGTTGTTTTCCCTGAACATGCTGCTAAAACAACAACAGATAAAAGAGCCATACTGGCTGTAATAATTTTCTTCATAATGTTCTCCTTTTTATTAAGAATTAAGTTCATTGTATAACAAAATAATTTCATTGTCAAACTTTAGCTAAGCCATCTTTTCTTCCTTATTGTCTGACTCTTTTCTAAGCGATTCGACTACAAATCTCACTTCAAATTAAGGGCGTCCATTTTATTTCTAACTTTGCAGAAAATCAAAATAATCTTTCACATCCTCTACATATCCATGCTTTTCAATTAAACTAGCTAAAAGTTCCATATTGTGCCCCTGATAGTTGTCTTCTCTGCGTAGCTCTTCATACATTTCAATAAAGGGAAGCCCCTTGGACTTGGCTAATTCTAGCTCCACTTCATAGTCATAAGAAACTTTTCGGAATAGAATGTTTACCAATTCCCCATCTTCTACTTCTATCACGGCATACTGAGCACGGTGATTTTTTAACGCCTCCCAATCAAAATAGGGCATGCCAATCGAATCTGGATTGATGATTTGTTGCCCTCGGCTTCCATAACGAAGCAACTGCTTGTGGACATGACCGTAAACTGCTACATCTGTCTCCTCATCAAGTAGCTGGTCAAATTTCTCCGTATCATTGTCAACCAGCAAGTCTCCTCCATAGTTTTTGTCAGGTAAGTTGTGAGAGAGCGAAAAACGCAGCCCATCAATTTCTTTCTTCGCAACCATAGGCAGGCTCCGCAGCCAAGCGATCTGATCGGGATCCATTCGCTCCATCAAATACTGCGTCATACGCAAGAGCTGAACTTCCTGTGGGTCTTCTAAGCCATATTGCCCATCTAAAGCCTCAAGGACACAATCATCCCAATTGCCTCGAACACTTGCTGTGATAGGAAGTTCCTTTAACAGAGCGACCAAGTCATTTGCACCTGGACCAGGAAGAAAAATATCTCCCAGAAGCCAGTATTCACTGACTCCTTGATTTTTAGCATCTGCAATAACTGCTTCTAAGGCTGTCGCATTGCCATGAATATCTGATAGAATTGCAATTTTATGATTCATTGTGTTCTCCTTCTGTTTGGTAATCTACTTGTTCTTCCGCCACTTGAGCCAATTCCACTTCTTCCTGCGGGTTCAACTTGGTTTGCACAGCTTCTGCGACTGCTCTTGGCACTCCAACTTCGACAATTTCATCCACACTAGCTTCCTTGATTTTAGTCAAAGACTTGAAATGCTTCATGAGATTCTGCTTACGTTTAGGTCCTAGACCGTCAATCCCATCCAGTTGTGAAGAAAAGGAATTTTTTGAGCGCAGTTGACGGTGGAAAGTGATAGCAAAGCGGTGCACCTCATCTTGGATGCGTTGGAGGAGGAAAAATTCCTGAGAATTGCGAGACAACTCCACCACCTCCAGCGGATCTCCAAAGAGCAGTTCATGGGTTTGGTGCTTGTCATTCTTTTGCAGACCTGCAATTGGGATATCCAAACCTAGCTCTTCTTGGATGACTTGCTTTGCGATATTGACCTGACCTTGTCCCCCATCGATGACAATCAAATCTGGCGGGGTCAAGCTCTCACGCTGAACTCGGCCATAGCGTCTGCGGATAACCTCTCTCATACTGGCATAATCGTCTGGACCCACAACGGTTTTTATCTTGTACTTACGGTAGTCTTTTTTACTCGGTTTTCCATTGACAAAGGCCACCATAGCTGAAACAGGACTGGTCCCCATGATATTAGAGTTATCAAAAGACTCGATACGGACTGGAGTCGGTATTTGGAGCAAGCGTCCCAGATTTTCAATAGCCCCTTGGGTCTTTTCGACAGATTTTTCTAGCAGGTTAAATTTCTGCTCTAGACTGACTCGAGCGTTCTTTATAGCCAGATTGACCAGTTGCTTTTTCTCTCCACGCTGGGGTTTGAGAATCTTGGTATCCACCAAGGCCTTGACAGCTTCTTCATCAATATCCTGCGGAATCAGCACTTCATTGGGAACCAGGTGGGATTTTTCTTGATAAAACTGCCCCACATAGGTCAAGAAGTCCTCATCCGGATCATTGTAGTAGGGGAAAAGATTGACATCCCGCTCGATGAGTTTTCCTTGACGGACAAAGAAAACCTGCACACACATCCAACCCTTGTCCACATAGTAGCCAAATACATCCCGATTTTGGAGATCCTTGGCCATGACCCGTTGCTTGGTCCGAAGTGTTCCAATCGCCTGAATCAGGTCACGGTATTCCGCCGCACGTTCAAACTCCATACTTTGAGCTGCCTTTGCCATCTTGCCCTTGAGGTCATCGATGATTTTGTCATCCTGTCCTTTTAGGAAATCAGAAACCTCCTGAGCCATGGACTTGAAATAGGCCTCATCCTTCTTACAGATGGTGTGGGCCATACATTGGCCGATATGATAGTAAAAACAAACCTTAGACGGTGGATTGGTACACTTACGAAAAGGGAAAATCCGATCCAACAGTCGCTTGATTTCATTGGCCGCTCCCACATCGGGATAAGGGCCAAAATAAAGACCACCGTCCTTTTTAACCTGACGGGTAATAATCAAACGAGGATAGCGCTCATTGGTGATTTTGATAAAAGGATAAGACTTATCATCCTTGAGCATGATATTGTACTTGGGCTTGTTTTCCTTGATAAGGTTAATTTCCAGCAGGAGGGCCTCGATATTAGACTCAGTGACGATAAATTCAAAATCCACAATCTCAGACACCAGAGCCTCGGTCTTGGTATCATGACTTCCACGGAAATAGGAACGCACGCGATTGCGTAGATTTTTAGCCTTTCCTACATAGATAATAGTGCCATTTTTATCCTTGTGAATGTAACAACCAGGGCTGGTCGGCAAGAGGTCTAGTTTTGATTTGATCAAGTTATTCATAGTTCCATTATAGCAAAAAGCCTGTAACAGGACGAACAAAAAGCCCCACCGATCACTTGATGGAGGAGCTTTGATTTCATTTCGGATTGCACTGACTTCATCTAGTCGCTACTGGTATAAAGTTTTTGAACAGCTGTCACATCCTGGGGCTGAATCCCATAGTAGGAACCTGCTGGCTGCATGACAGAAGTCTCGTTGGTGTGATCCAATCCGATGGCATGCCCCAGCTCGTGCTCCGCCGTGTGCACGATCCGTTCATAAGAATAACCATAGTTTGGATTGGATAGGTAATAGTGATTCAAGCGAACTGTTACAGATATAAATTGATTGGTCAAGAGATTGGTTTGACTCTCGGCTTGACCTGCTACAGCGGTCGATCCATCATTCATCTCACTTGCCACAATATCTGCCTGACTAGGATCCGCAACCACCTCAAAGGTAAAGGCTCCCGTTTGATTCCAGTTTTTTATGGCTTCTGCATAGGCACCTTGGAAGGTCTCATCCATTTGAGGCTCAATATAGATGCGAGCTGAGGACTGAGCCCACTTGCCTTCTGCATGTTGGTGACTGTCTGTCTGAGACAAGACTTCCAGCGTTCCCGTCTCTTTCCATTGATTCCAGCCACCTTGACCAATCTTGCTCATTTTTTCAAGCTGATTGACCGCAGAATGAAAATCACCAGACAGATACCAAACCACTCCAAAGGCAATGAGAAGTAGACTAGCCACGGTCCAAACCAGACGCCAGAAGAAACGCCAAATTCCCAAAAGAAATCGGAATAATAATCGAATAATCCAGAACATGACACTCCACCTTTCATAAAAATAAGAACCTATCTTGAAATCGATGGTCTCCCATAATCAAGATAGATTCTCTATTTTACTGAAAAAAAACTGAAAGAAACCTAAAACTAAGATAAGCGCTCTTCCAAAACAAAGTTAATTGGTAGAGTAGCCAAAAAACGTTCCAATTGTTTTTCCCAGTAGTACCACTCGTGCTTACCTGGACTATGACTATAGGTCACCTCAAAACCAAGATTTTTGAGATTTTTCACAGCGAGCTTATTGGCAGAGTAGAGATAGTCTTGCTCCCCACACCAAGCCCATAGTTTGGTCTTTTTATCGGATTTTGCAGACATGCTTTCAAGCGAATGAGGGCTAGCTGTCCAGTCTTTGATTTCTCCAAAAACTCCTCGCCAGTAGGCAAGAGAGCCCAAATCCTGACTTTCAGGAGAAAATTCCTGAAAACTGAGCGCACCAGAAAAACTAGCCGCATGAGAAAAACGATCGGTTGCGAGAGCCAGCTTGAAGGAACCATAGCCTCCCATGGAGAGACCCGCAATGAAGGTCTTTTCTCGCTTGCTGGTCATATTAGGGAAGAAGCGTTTCATGACTTGGGGGAGTTCTTCTGCTAGAGCTGTATAGTAGTCAAAACCATACTGGGTATCGGTGTACCAGCCATTATTTGTATTGGGCATGATAACAATGAGATTGGTTCCGCGCAACAAGCGTTCGACATTGGTACGCTTGAGCCAGCTATTTTGGTTTCCTGACATTCCGTGCAAAAGATAAAGGACAGGAATATCTGTGCAATCTGGTTCAGTCACCCGACTGGCATCCGGATAGAGTACGGTAACACCCCACTCCATATCCAAAACTTCTGAGTAATACTCAATATTCATAACTGCCATGGTTTTCTCCTTTTACTATTCTATAAGAAAAAGCCGAATTTCGACTTTTTCTGTAGGTATGCTGCTTATTATTTTGCTTCCATCACGACTGGCAAGATTGCTGGGCGACGCTTGGTTTGATCAAAGAGGTACTTGGTCAGATTGTCGCGAACCTTGCCTTTGAGATCTGCCCAGTCGAAATCTTCACCTTGGAGATAGTCTTCCACGATTTGGTTGATCAGTTCTGAACTTTCACGGAGAATGTCACGACTCTTCTTGAGATAGACAAATCCACGCGTGTGAACTCGTGCCTTAGCCACAATTTTCTTCTCACGACGGTTGACAGTGATAGCCACGATAAAAATCCCATCCTCTGACAAGACCTTACGGTCACGAAGAACAACATTTCCAACATCTCCGATGGCATTTCCGTCAATCAAAACATCACCTGCGGAAACTCCGCCAGCAGGGACAAAGTCCCCGTGTTCGTAGAACATGGTGGTTCCCTTTTTAGGGATAAAAATGCGCTCTGGCAACATTCCAACCGCCATGGCAGCCTTGGCATGTGCATCCAATTCACGATATTCCCCTTGGATAGGGAAGAGGTATTTTGGTTGCAAGAGATTGATCATCAACTGTAAATCACGCGCATTCCCGTGTCCTGATACTCGCAAGCTTTGGGTAATGAGTTTTACCACACCACCAGCTTGATAGATCATATTTTCAACACGTGCCATGACAGCTTCTTTAGCGATAGATGGAGTCGTTACGATATAAACTAGGTCACCGTCCTTGATTTCCACATAACGGTGGCGTCCAATAGACATCTTGCGAAGTCCATTGATGGGTTCACCCATACGACCTGTCTCTAGAATAATCAACTCATGGTCTTCAAAACGAGACATTTCTTTGGGTTTGATCAAGAGACTTTCGTTGGCCAGAGATAATTTTTTGAGACGAATCGCAGTGCGGACGATATTTTCAATATCAAATCCAGTCAAAACAACTCGGCGACCTGTATCTGCTGCAGCATCAAAAACCTGCTGGATACGAGAAAGGTTGCTGGCAACTGCGGCAACGATAATACGACCTTCCCAGTCTGCAATGGTCTGGGTAATTTCGTCTCCAACTTCACTCTCGCTCGCCACCTGGATATTGCTGTCTGCATTGGCTGAATCACTGAGGAGTGCCAAGACACCATCACGACCAATTTCTGCCAAACGAGCAAAATCCGTCGTATAGGATTCGCTAGCTGTCTGGTCAAACTTGAAGTCCCCTGTATAAACGATGCTACCTTCAGCTGTTTTCAGGACTATTCCCAAACTTTCTGGGATAGAGTGAGTTGTACGGAAGAAGGAAACCACAGTTCCTCCAAAGTCTATCTCCGTATCTTCATCAATCACATGGAAGTCATTGAATTTCTTAACCGTATCATTTCCTTTGACAAAGAGTTTGGCCAACTCAATGGTCAACTCCGAACCAAACACAGGCACCTTAGCCTCTGCCAAAAGATAAGGCAGGGCACCAATGGCATCCGCATGTCCGTGGGTCAAAAAGACCCCTGCGATACGATCGCTATTTTCAAAAAGGTAGTCCATATTTGGAATGACGACATCAACCCCTAGTTGTTCATTTTCAGGGTATTTAAGCCCTGCATCCAAAACAAAAATAGAACCATCGATTTCAGCGATGTACATATTTTTACCATTTTCTCGTACACCACCTAGTGTTGTTAAACTAATATTACTCATTTTTCCTCCGAAACTTCATTTATCTTGATTATAGGGCGAATTTACCCTTTTATTCTAAAAGTTCTAAAACTTTCAGCCGAATCTTTTCCTACCATTATACCATTTTTTTGATTATTTTCAAAATGAAGATTTGTTTTCAAAAAAGAGCTGGTTACCCAACTCTTTCCTATCTTCTAGTTTTCTTCCATCAAAAAATCATACATTTCTTGTACCGTCCCCAGCGCCATCATCTCTTGGTCTTTGACGGTTTGTTTGAGATTTTGGTATATCTGACTTTCAGCAATTTCCCTTTTCGGCGCTTCTTTATTGACTGTCATGACACCATCTTTGATCGTCACAAAGCCCAGCTCTTCAAATACTTGGATCATCTTGACCAGCAAGATTTGTTGGATATTGAGATAAGTCGCCAAATCTTTGAGCTTGTAGCGAATATCAAACTCTGGGAACTGGTAAATAGTCTTGTACAATTTGGCAAACTGTTCTCTAGTCCCGTAACCTGTCAGATAGTAGACCTTGTCAATGTCATTTTTGAAATAGACAGCAGAGAAATGTTGTTTCTGAAAAATGGCCTTCAGCAAGGTAATATCTTCCGGAATATTTTTCACAACAACCGCTTCACTAGTCGCTAAATCTGGCACCTCTCCAGAGAAATCCAAGACTGGAACCCCTTCTGGCAGGGCTACGTTCTTCCCACGAATGTTAAAGAGTTGAACACCTTCCACACGCGCATCCACCATCATCAACTGGAGGGCAGTTTGGCCATTCCATTGATTGACAGACAAGGTGACTGCCAATTCTAGATTCTTGGTTTGAGAAAATTCTGTCGCCCAGCTACCTTGTCCAAAGGCCACCACTTCAAAACCCGCCTCACCCTTGGAAATCTTTAGTTTGAGATGAGCGTTGCCTGCTCCCATGGCACGAGCATGTTCCACTTGAAAGTCCTTGACGTAAAAAACTGGTTTTTGATTATCCATTCCAAAAGGTGCCAAACGTTCAAAGTTTTTCACTGTCTCTAAACTCAGATTTTCCAGCTCCAACTCTTCGTCCAAGTTCAAGGTATTTTTCCCAGTAGCATCTGCACCTATTTCACGAATATAACTTTCCAGCACTTCTGACAAAACTGGTATTTTCTCGACGGCTAACGTCATACCAGCCGCACCAGCGTGCCCTCCAAAGGCGATAAAAAGGTCTCGATGTGGGTCCAAGGCCTCAAATATATCGACAGCTTCTATACTACGGGCACTTCCCTTGGCTCGATTCTCTTCAATGTTCAAAACGATAACTGTCTGACCAAGTTCTTCCAGCAAACGACCTGCAACGATTCCAAGTACGCCTGGATTCCAGCCTTCTTTAGCCAAGATTTGCACCTGTCTCTCAGGATCTACCATCAATTTGGCTTCGTCATAGATTGATTGGACAATTTCCTTGCGCTCTTCATTCTTTTGATGAATCATAAGGGCAATATCATGCGCCTCCTCATCGTCAAAACCTGTTAGTAAATCAATAGCAGGGTTGGGATCATCTAAACGTCCCAAGGCATTTAAACGGGGAGCAATCTGAAAACCAACAGTTTCTTCTGTCAGCTCAGTAGCTGCAATTCCAGCGATAGTCAGCATCTCCTGCAAACCTATCCGTTGGCTGCTTCGCAGTACGTCCAAACCATACTGAACCAAGATCCGATTTTCATCTGTCAGACTGACCATATCGGCAATGGTTCCAATAGCTACTAAATCTAGCAACTCCAGTTGCACTTCCTCTAGTAGGGCACAAGCCAACTTGAAAGCCACTCCACAACCCGCTAAATACTTAAAGGGATAATCTGCATCTGGGTGTTCTGGATGGATAATCGCATAAGCATCTGGTAAGGTTTCAGGCATGGAATGATGATCAGTCACAATGACATCTACTCCCATAGACTGAGCTAAGTCAATCGCCTCATGTCCTGCAACACCATTATCTACAGTTACAATTAAGGAAATTCCTTGCTGTTCAATGAAGTATTTGTAAACACTAGCATTAGGCCCATAACCGTCTGTAAATCTATTAGGCAAATAAACCTGACACTCTGCGCCTAACTGTTCCAGCGCCTCTTTGACAATCGAAGCCGAGGTCATTCCGTCTGCATCGTAGTCACCATAAATCAAAATTTGCTCGTAATTTTCAATCGCCTGACGAATCCGTTCTACTGCCTTTCTCATATCATTCAGAAGATATGGATCATACAAATCCTCCAAGGAAGGCTCTAAAAAACGCTTGAGCGCAACTTGATCTGAAATTCCACGCTCCAGCAAGAGACGAGCTACATCAGCCCCCAATCCTTCTTTCTTTGCTATCTTATTAAAATCCGCGTCTTCTACTTGCGGCATAAATTTCCAATTATAGGTAGGAGTTATCACAAAAGATACCCACTCTTTCTAACGATTCTATCCTTTCATTATAACATGATTCGAGGTATTTCTCTATTTGAATTTTTGCTAAAAAACATGAGCACTTCTACTGCTCATGTTTCTCTCATCATTCTTTTTCTATTTTCCTCGAACAGAAATGCGTTCTTGCTCATACTCTCCTGATTCAATAATGTCTAGCATTGCTACGGCGTAATCAGAATAACTGATAAAACTATCTCCCTTGTCATTAACAGTAAAGATTTCGCCAGCTAGCACATAGTTTCCAGTTTTTGGCGCTTCTGGGTCAAAATCCGCTGCGGGACTCACAAAGGTCCATTTCAAATTGTTTTTCTGACGAATCAAATCCAATTCATCTGCCTGGGCACTAGCAAGCGGTTTGAACTCATCAGGAAAATCTGGTGTGTCCAAAAGACGCATGGTTTTAGTTTCATCTACATACAGGCTACCTGCTCCTCCCACAATCACTAAACGCGTATCACTGCCTGCAAGCAAGTCATTAAAGTGTTCAACTGATTTGCTATGTAAAGGCAGTGTTTCAGGAGTAAAGGCTCCAAAAGCTGAGACAAGAACATCAAAATCCGCCACATCTTCCTTAGTCAAATCAAATAAATCTTTTACAAGGACTTTCTCTGCTTGACTCTTATTCTCAGAGCGGACAATTGCTGTCACTTCATGACCACGTTCCAAAGCTTCTTTAACAATCAATTGACCCGCTGCACCATTTGCTGCTACTACTGCAATTTTCATTTTCTTTCCTCCATTTTGTTGTAAATTTATTGGTTACAATAAAAAGTATATCATATTTTGTTGTAATGTCAACCATTACATATCGTTTTCCATATTTTTATTCAATTATTAGAAGGTAGCTACTAAACAAAAAAGAGGAATAAAATCCTCTTACTTAGGCATTTTCGCCTCAGCATCTGCCACAACCTGAGCCAGGCTTGTCTGACGAAGTTGGTTTTCCATTGCTTGCTGGACTTCAATCAACTTTTTATCTAGCACACTATGGATGTTGGCACCGATGGGGCAATTGGGATTTGGATTCTCGTGAAAACTAAACAGTTCACCCTTTTTCCCCAGACACTCCACTGCCTGATAAACATCCAGAAGTGTGATTTGTTGCAAGTCCTTGGCAATCTCTGCACCGCCTGTCCCACGCGCAACCGAAATCAACTCAGCTTTCTTCAACTGAGACAAGGTCTTTCTAATGATGACTGGGTTGACCCCGACACTTCCTGCCAAAAAATCACTTGTCACCTTACTTTTTTGTCCCTCTAGGGCAATGATAATCAGCATATGAGTTGCAATGGTAAATCGACTTGAAATTTGCATCTTCTTCTCCTTTCACATCCTATCTGATATCCATTATACCCTTTTACGTTGTAATGTCAATCATTACCACTCCCCAACCATTCATCCAACTCAACATCATGTCCCTGCTCTTGGGCAATTTCATGTAGAAGCTCTTGGTTGTGCGTGTGATGAATTCCGTTTACCAGACTTTCATAGTAGATTTGGAAATAGGGGAGCTTCAAATCCCTAGCCAGCTGCAATTCGGCTTCCACATCATAATCCACTCGACGAAAATCAACATCAGCCAAACCTACTTCATCAAACTCTAAGATCATATACTGGGCACGTAGATCCTTACGCAACCACGCATCTAAAAAGAAGGGTTGCCCAATGGATCCTGGATTAAGAATCAACTGTCCGTCACTTCCATAACGAAGCAACTGTTGGTGAATATGGCCATATACTGCGATGGAGGCGTGTGGATTCGTCACTAATCTATCAAAATCTTCCTGTTTTCCCATATGAATCAACTCTCTTCCCCAATTTTTATCAGGGAGGTGGTGAGTAATTCCTACCGTCAAATCCCCAAACTGACGATGAATTTGCATGGGTTGATTGTGGAGCTCTTCTATTTCTTCTGGAGAAATTTCCTCTAAGATATACTGGCATTGGCGCAGGAGATAGCGATGACTAGCTTTTGTTAAATCTAGCTTACGATGCAGGCCTCGCCAGAGACTATCCTCCCAATTACCCAGTACTCTTACTGTGATGGGCAAATCAGCCAAGAGGTTCAAAATCCTTCTACGTCCTGTTCCCGGCATAAGAACATCTCCCAAAAGCCAGTACTCATCCACCTTTGCTGCTCTTGCATCAGCCAGTACAGCTTCCAAGGCTGTCGTATTCCCATGTACGTCTGAAAGAACTGCTATTTTAGTCATTCTTTCTCCTCATTTCCTCTTACTTCTTTTGTTAGTATTATAGCAGAAAACACTCCAAAAAATCACTATCACTGCTTACCAGATTAACTTGTAAGAGCTTCCAAATCGTGCTATAATATAGGTAGAGAGCTCCCCTTCATTTAGGATCATGTGGTCTTCAACATCTCTCTATTTTTGCAGATTGGAGGACTATTGCCATGCGGAAATATCTTAAGTATATCCCATACTACCTTGTCATTTTCTTCTTTTACTGGCCCCTCTATGAGTTGCTTTTACTGCTGATTTCTGACCCTTATACGCTGAAAGGGCTCTACATTTATAACATCATCCTCTTTTCACCTTTGGCAACCTTCATCGTGTCTCTTCTTTATAGCTACCGTTTCCACTTCTCACTGTGGTGGCTGCTCGGTATTGCTCTTCTCTATTACTTTACCATCATCACTTTCAATGAATTCATTCTCGTTTATTTCCTAGCTTATGAACTCTTTGCCCTACTTGGTATGGCTTCAGGTTCAGGTATTAAATATATGCTCCGGCAAGGAAAAAACAAAAAACTTTCACAAAATCCTTGAAAATTCTCGCAATCATGCTATAATAATGCATAGAGACAAGTCACTTAGTCCCTTTCTACTAGAGAGTGCGTGGTTGCTGGAAACGCATAGAGAGCCTAAACTGATACTACTCTACTGACTTTTATGAAAACATAAAACGGTGGCCACGTTAGAGCCAATCAGAGGTGTCCCTCTTTTTTGAGGAACATAAATGAAGGTGGAACCACGTTGCGACGTCCTTTTAGGATGTCGTTTTTATTTTGTCAGAAGGAGGAAGAATGATGCTTTATATGATTGGCGGATCGCCTTGTAGCGGAAAATCAACAATTGCCTCACTTCTTGCTAGACAGTATCAACTACTTCATATCAAACTGGATGATTTGGTAGAAGAGATGATGAGTCAAGCAAGTGCAGACTCACAGCCAATTTGCCTTCTTAGGCAGGATAGAAATCCAGAACAAATCTGGATGAGAAATCCAGAAGAGATGGCAGATGAAGAATGGCGCTTTTATGAAGAGATTTTTCCTTATGTAAAATCTTACTTGATAAAAAATCAAAACAGACCTCTCTTGGTGGAGGGAGCAGGACTTTTGCCTCACTTGGTAACGGAGCTTGAATGTCTAGCGTCTTCCTATCTATGCTTGACTCCGACAGCTGATTTTCAGAAAAAGTACTATAAACAGAGAGAATGGGTTCCTTATGTCTTAGAGGGTACTACCAATCCTGAGAAAGCTTTTGAAAACTGGATGCAACGAGACATTCTTTTTGCTCAAATGGTGCGTAAGGAAGCGATGAAATTAGGTTATTCTAGTCTCGTAACAGATGGTAGTCAATCAGAGAATCAGACTGCGGAAGAAGTTGCTCGGCTCTTAAAATTGTCCAACAAAAAAAGAATAAATATTTAAGGAGAAAACCATGATTAAGATTACTTTCCCAGATGGCGCTGTTCGTGAATTCGAATCTGGCGTGACAACTTTCGAAATTGCGCAAAGCATCAGCAATTCCCTAGCTAAAAAAGCCTTGGCTGGTAAATTCAACGGCAAGCTCATCGACACGACTCGTGCTATCACCGAGGATGGTAGCATCGAAATCGTGACACCTGATCACGAAGACGCCCTTCCAATCTTGCGCCACTCAGCCGCTCACTTGTTTGCCCAAGCAGCACGTCGCCTTTTCCCTGATATTCACTTGGGAGTCGGTCCAGCTATCGAAGATGGCTTCTACTACGATACAGACAACACAGCTGGTCAAATCTCCAACGAAGACCTTCCTCGTATCGAAGAAGAAATGCAAAAGATCGTTAAAGAAAACTTCCCATCTATTCGTGAAGAAGTGACTAAAGATGAAGCCCGTGAAATCTTCAAAAACGACCCTTACAAGTTGGAATTGATTGAAGAGCACTCTGAAGACGAGGGTGGTTTGACCATCTACCGTCAGGGTGAATACGTGGACCTCTGCCGTGGCCCGCACGTTCCATCGACAGGTCGTATCCAAATCTTCCACCTTCTCCATGTAGCAGGTGCTTACTGGCGTGGAAATAGCGACAATGCTATGATGCAACGTATCTACGGGACAGCTTGGTTTGACAAGAAAGACTTGAAAAACTACCTTCAAATGCGTGAAGAAGCTAAAGAACGTGATCACCGTAAACTCGGTAAAGAACTGGACCTCTTCATGATTTCACAAGAAGTGGGACAAGGTTTGCCATTTTGGTTGCCAAACGGTGCGACGATCCGTCGTGAATTGGAGCGCTACATCGTTGACAAAGAGTTGGCTTCTGGTTACCAACACGTCTACACTCCGCCTTTGGCTTCTGTAGAGCTTTATAAGACTTCTGGTCACTGGGACCATTACCAAGAAGATATGTTCCCGACTATGGACATGGGTGACGGGGAAGAATTTGTTCTTCGTCCAATGAACTGTCCACACCACATCCAGGTCTACAAACACCATGTTCACTCCTACCGTGAATTGCCAATCCGTATCGCTGAAATCGGAATGATGCACCGCTATGAGAAATCAGGTTCCTTGACTGGTCTTCAACGTGTACGTGAAATGTCTCTTAACGACGGGCACCTCTTTGTCACTCCAGAACAAATCCAAGAAGAATTCCAACGTGCCCTTCAGTTGATTATCGATGTTTATGAAGACTTCAACTTGACTGAATACCGCTTCCGTCTCTCTCTTCGTGACCCTCAAGATACTCATAAGTACTTTGATAACGATGAGATGTGGGAAAATGCCCAAACTATGCTTCGTGCGGCCCTTGATGAAATGGGTGTTGACTACTTTGAAGCTGAAGGTGAAGCAGCCTTCTACGGACCAAAATTGGATATCCAAGTTAAGACTGCCCTTGGAAAAGAAGAAACCCTTTCTACTATTCAGCTTGACTTCTTGCTTCCAGAACGTTTCGACCTTAAATACATCGGAGCTGATGGTGAGGAACACCGTCCAGTCATGATCCACCGTGGTGTTATTTCAACCATGGAACGCTTCACAGCTATCTTGATCGAGAACTACAAGGGTGCCTTCCCAACATGGCTTGCACCACACCAAGTGACCCTCATCCCAGTATCGAACGAAAAACACGTGGACTACGCTTGGGAAGTGGCTAAGAAACTCCGTGACCGCGGTGTCCGTGCTGATGTGGATGAGCGCAATGAAAAAATGCAGTTCAAGATCCGTGCTTCACAAACCAGCAAAATTCCTTACCAATTGATCGTTGGTGACAAGGAAATGGAAGACGGAACGGTCAACGTTCGTCGCTACGGACAAAAAGAAACACAAACTGTCCCAGTTGATGACTTTGTTCAAGCTATTCTAACTGATATCGCCAACAAATCACGGGTTGAGAAATAAAACAATCACAGTCTGAGAAACATTTTTCAGAGCCAGAAAAAGCAACAACTGAAACAGCTGTTGCTTTTTATATTTTATTTAATCTGAGCCAGTAGTGATTGGTCAAACCACCACACAAAATTTGCTTTCATGAGTTAGATAAGATCAATATCCTCAATCCTTATCTGCTTCATTTTCTTTTACGAGATCTTTTTGCGAATCCTTTTCAGAGAGTTTTTGATCGATATACTTGTTAATGTTTTCATAAAATTCCTTGGTCATCTCACTATCTAATTTTGTCGAATTATGGACTTGATTGACTTTTAATTGAACAGATTGAATACCGTAAGAGGCTTGTTTTTGATGGAGCGTTTCTAATTCTTCGTCTGAAATCGGATCTCCAACAACCGTTAAGACCAATTCATTGTTTCTTGACTTGTAGACTTGATTAATGACCGTGTGATTGGCGAACTCTTTTGCTACAAACTGTTTGATTCCTTCTTTTCGCGCTTGATCTATCGTCAGAGTGACTGCTGAATAACTGGCTGGAAGAACCAATAATACAATCAAGGATATCAAGCCAATTTTCATTTTAATGTTTAGCTTTTTAAATGAACTTAAGGGAGATTTTCTCATCAAAATTCTTGTTCCAACAATGTTGGCTAGCATGATAAAGATACAGTTGATCAAGAAAAGATAGAGAGCCCCAAATAAAAATCGTACATTTCCGTTAGCTAAACCATAGCCTGCAGTACAGATAGGGGGCATCAGAGCTGTTGCAATGGCTACTCCTGGCACGATATTGTTTGCTTCTTTTTTCCTTGATCCAATTACACCTGCTATCCCACCAGCAATAGCAATGAGAACATCCCAAATGGTTGGAGAGGTTCGTGCAATCAACTCGCTACTTGCATAAGATAAGGGAGAAATCCAGAAATACAGAGTCGAGACAAGCAAGCTGACCAATACTTGAGTAAACAAAACCTCTAGAGATTGCTTGATTAAACGCGTATCAAAAATAGCTAAACCAAATCCGAGTCCAACAATCGATGTCATAAGAGGGGAAATCAGCATGGCTCCAATAATGACAGCTGTTGAATTCATATTTAAACCTATAGAGGCAATAAAAATCGCACACATCAAAATCACTGTATCTCTTAATCGAACATGAATATCATCATATAATTTCTCACGGTATTCACGTGTTGAATAATTTCTGGTCATTGGTTACTCCTTTTATTTCATATACTCTTGTTTCTGCTTGGATGATGGCAGAGAGACTTCTTTTCAATCTTACATATTTTTCTTCTCACCTGTTATTTTTTTGAAAATTATCCTTTAAGCATCCGTCAGTCTATCCTTAACATTATATCAAAAATTTTACAGTCTTTCTCTGAAGAAATCTACCAATTGAACAGATAGAGAAAGGAAGAAATTTTTGTTTCCTTATCTGAAAAAGAAAAAACGGTATCTCCTCTGAAAGAAGATGCCGTTTTAATGTTTAAACATGATGAGTGTGTTTGACAATCCATTGCTCCATTTTTATTTTCAACCAGAAGCCATAGATCCCAAACGTGATGATGGTTAGAAGAAACCCTTTGATCCAGTTGCCGAATAGTTGTGTTCCAGTCCCGTCAAAGTATAGACGTTGACCATCTACTACCGTGTGTTTGATTTTCAATTTTGCATCATGCAAACCGCCCAAGGTGTTGCAATCCCCAAGGTAAGCCCGAAAATTATGGCTACTAAGATAGAGTATCCAATATAATCTAGGATTCCTCCGTCAAAATAACTTTCTTTCATTTTTGCCTCTTTTATTTTTTGACTATATTCTAGTCGTTTCCTAGTGTAACATTTTTTACATCTGGACAATCTTACGGTAACTTCTAGACGTTATCATGAAAATAGAGATATAGACTAGAACAAAAATTCCACAGATAGATAAGGTTATCATCAACTATGCTCACTCAATCATCAGATT
This sequence comes from Streptococcus oralis, assembly GCF_001578705.1. Taxonomy (GTDB): domain Bacteria; phylum Bacillota; class Bacilli; order Lactobacillales; family Streptococcaceae; genus Streptococcus; species Streptococcus oralis_J. Next base: position 951,221 of record NZ_KQ969037.1, read on the forward strand.
CATATTGGAAAACTTGATGCGTACTGTTGTTCCTGCCCCAACCTCAGACTCGATGCGAATCTGGTGACCCAGTTCTTCAGAAATTTTCTTGGATAAGTAGAGGCCCAGTCCAGATGACTGCTGGGTCAGACGGCCATTGTAGCCTGAAAAGCCACGTTCAAAGACTCGGAGGACATCGCTATTTTTTATCCCGATTCCTGTATCCTTGATACAGAGCTCCTGGCCTTCCATATAAATCTCTAACCCACCTTCCTTGGTGTATTTGAGGCTGTTTGAAAGAATTTGTTCAATGACGACTAACAACCATTTCTTATCGGTCACGATGGTTTTGTCTAAGTCATGCAGATTAACTGTCAGCCCCTTCTGGATAAAGAAAAGAGCGTATTTACGAACCATCTCCTTGACCAAGTCCTCCACTTGAACCTTTTCAAATACCAAGTCATCGTGAAAACTCTCTAAACGCAAGTACTGTAAAACCAGGTTGGTATAGGAGTCAATCTTGAAAATTTCCTGTTCCAGCTGCTGTTTGACCTCCCGATCAGAGACTTCTGCTACTAAGAGACGGCTCGCCGCAATGGGCGTCTTAATCTGGTGAACCCATAAGGTATAGTAATCAAGCAAATCTGTCAGCTTGCTTTGGGCTTCCGACTTCTTTTGATACAATTCAGACTCTTGCTCTTCGAGTTTCTCAGCCAGCGCACATTCCAGAGGAGACTTGGGATTTCTCTCAGCATAGAGAACTGCCTGTCGGTAAACCTGAGCTTCTGCAAACATATCCCAAGCCAAAAATAAAAAGGTCAAAAAACTACTGAGCAGCAAAAAATAAAGAAAATAAGATCCTAGACTAGCAAACAGAAACTGAAAGAGTAGGACAAGAAAACCCAATGAAAAAATATAGATAAAGATGCGACTACGAGAGCGCAGATAGGCTAAAAAAAATGGTTTCCAATCAAGCATGTTTCAGTCCGTATCCTATCCCTTTCTTGGTTTCGATAAAGCCTGCCAAGCCTTGTTCCTCCAACTTTTTACGCAAACGAGCAACATTGACAGATAGGGTATTGTCGTCAATGAAAAAGTCGCTGTTCCAGAGTTCCCGCATCAGATCATCACGCGCCACGATATTGCCCGCATGTTCAAACAAAACTCGCAAAATTTGAAATTCATTCTTGGTCAAACTCAGAACTTCACCCTGATAGTGCAGGTCCATAGACTTGGTATTGAGAATGACACCTGCATACTCTAGCAAACTTTCATCCCGCCCAAACTCATAGGAACGGCGCAATAAGCCCTGAACCTTGGCAAGGAGGACCTGCTGGTCAAAAGGCTTGGTTACAAAGTCATCCGCTCCCATATTGATCGCCATGACGATATCCATAGCCTGATCTCTCGAAGACAGAAACATGATCGGTACCTTGGAAATCTTGCGAATCTCCTGGCACCAGTGATAGCCATTAAAAAGAGGCAGGCCAATATCCATGAGGACCAAATGAGGTTCCGACTGGGCAAATAAGCCCAATACTTCCATAAAATCTTCTACCAACACAACCTCAAAGCCCCACTCTGAAAGCAGTTTCCCAATTTGTTGCCGAATGACTTGGTCATCCTCTACTAGCAAAATTTTGTGCATTAGCTCCTCCTTTGTTATTTCTCAAAATATCAAAACCCTTAAAAAAATTCTCTGGATTAGTACCTCAATTGTCTAGCTACCTATTTTTCAAATTCAGATTAGTAAACGGACGCTAAATAGAGAATCATCCCATTGATATCATACCTTATTTTTAGGTATAGTTCCAGCCTTATCCTACATTTTCCTTTTTGTATTCATTTAGTTAGCGCTTCTTTCACTTATTTAATAGATCTGGCCTTCTTATTGACAAGCTAGCCATGATTTGTTAGAATGTGAATGAATAAATTAATTTATTCATTCATTAAATAAAGGGGGTTAAATCAGATTGGACAAAAAACAAGCTTTAAAGGCAGCGGCCTATGAAGTTTTTTCGAAAAAAGGTTACAAGGCGACAGGAATTTCAAAAATTGCTAGGCAAGCTGGGGTGGCAGTTGGTTCTTTTTATAACTATTACGAAAGTAAAGAAGCCATTTTTCTAGACATCTATATAGATGAAAACAACCGTGTTCGCCAAGCTATGATCGAAGAACTGGATTGGGAAATTGACATGACCGACCTCATTGGTCAACTCTTTGCTCAGTCCAGAACACTCGTTTCTTCCAATAAAATCCTTGCAGAATGGTACAATCCTGCCATCGCAGATGAGTTGCACAGCTACTATTCCTCGGAGGAAGGCAAAGTCGCAAATCCATTTCATCAGTTTTTAGTTAAAACTTTTACAAATCGTATGCAGGTTGAAGGGTACTCGCCAGAAAAGATTCAAGATATTTTACAAGTTTATAATCTGTTTTACTATATGGATATGCATATCACGGAAAAAGATTTTCCTGATATTGGCAAAACTGTTGAAATACTTGCAACCAACTTCATTAAAGGAGTTCTAAAATAAAGAATGGATTTCTTTATTTTTTGGAAAAATATGAATGAATTTGTTTTTAGTTCATTCATAAAATTGAGAACAGGAGTCATAAAAAATGAAAAGAGGTAAAAAAATGTTTATTATCATTCTATCAACACTTGGAGTCTTAGGCCTTATAACTTGGGGTGCCATCGCCTACCTTGGACGAAGCCAGACATTATCGATAAAATCCATCGAAAACCCCAGCGGAGATCTGTATTTAATTCATATCACAAAACCAAGTCATCAAATCTGGAAAGCTGGGGCTTATGCCAAGTTTACACTCCCTGATACTTCTTCTACTACTAATAAAAACGAAGCTAAGGGAGAGCAAACCAGCCGATGGCTAACCATTGCCTCCACACCTGATGAAGATGAAATCCTCATTTTAACTCATAATAGTGGTAGCCACTTTAAGGAAACTTTGACACATTTACCGGCTGGCAGTGAGATTGAGATGAGTTGGTTGGATTCCTCTTTAACCATTAAAGATATGAATCAGCCACTAGTTTGCTTTGCATCTGATGTCGGCATTTCTGCTCTACGCCCCCTTATCAAAGAATGGGCTGGTAAATGCCCGATTGTACTCAATCATTTTGACAAAGGAGTGACTATTTTTGATAAAGAAATGAAGGAACTAGCTCAGAAAACATCGAATTTTACTTATAAAACTAGCAATGAACTTTCTCAAAGTCAAGCATTTTTAAAACGTGCTATTGATGAATACGGCAATCAAGCCAGCTATCTCATCACAGGTCAGCCTGATGATGTAAATGAGATGAAGAATTTTTTAAAGGAAAATGGGATTGATAGCAAAAACATACAAGTAAGCTCGTTTAGAGGTTTGAAATAGGAGCAATCTATCTTCTATGTATTTCAATCAAACCCTACTAGGTCATTCGAACAAGCCCACTAGCTAATTCTAGGTAAATGTGATAGGATAAACATAGAGAAAGGAGCTTTTATGGCCAATATTTTTGACTACTTGAATGATGTAGCATACGATTCCTTTTATGACCTCCCCGTGAACGAGTTAGATGTTCTTGCCTTGACCGAATTAACCTACCTTACTTTTGATGGTGTAGTCACCCAAGAACCCCAGCGCCTCATAGATCTTGCACCTCAAATCCCTAGAGAAACGACGATGTTGATTAGCAAAAACCGCCTCCAGTTATTGGATCAACTCGCTCAACACAAACGTTTTAAAAATTGCAAGCTCTCAGATTTTATCAATGATATTGACCCTGAATTGCAAAAACAGTTTGCAGCCATGACTTATCGTATCAGTCTCGATACCTATGTGCTTGTTTTTCGTGGGACGGATGATAGTATCATTGGTTGGAAAGAAGATTTCCATATGACCTATATGACGGAAATCCCAGCTCAAAAACACGCCCTTCAGTATTTACAGGACTTTTTTGCTCAACATCCTAACCAAAAAGTTATTCTGGCAGGACACTCAAAAGGGGGCAATCTAGCCGTCTATGCTGCCAGTCACCTTGATTCCCTTTTACAAAAAAACATTGTCGCTGTCTATACTTTTGATGCGCCTGGGCTTCACAAGGAACTAACCGAAACAGCTGGCTATCAAAACATGATGGAAAGAACGAAAGTATTTGTCCCACAAGGGTCTATCATCGGGATGATGCTGGAAATTCCTGATAAAAAAATCGTCGTTCGAAGCACTGCCCTAGGTGGTATCGCCCAGCATGACACCTTTAGTTGGCAAGTTGAAGACAAACACTTTGTCCAACTGGACGAGACCAATAGTGACAGCCAGCAAGTCGATACTACCTTCAAGGAATGGGTTGAAACAGTTCCTGACGAGGAACTGCAACTCTACTTCGACCTCTTTTTTGGAATCATTCTCGATGCAGGCATCTCTTCTATCAATGACCTTTCTTCCTTCAAGGTCATTGAACACATTCACCATCTCTTTATCCAAGCTCAATCCCTCACTCCTGAAGAAAGAGAAACCATGGGACGCTTAACCCAACTCTTGATCGACACCCGCTACCAAGCTTGGAAAAATCGTTAAGGTAGAAAAATACTTTCTGATACCCTAAGCCTTCTCTTCTGTGTTATACTGATATCAGTACATTCTTTGAGAGAGGAAATCCTATGAAAATCCATAAAACTGTCAATCCTGTTGCCTATGAAAACACCTACTACATAGAGGGAGACCATCACCTGATTGTGGTTGACCCTGGTAGCCATTGGGAAGCTATCCGCAAGACTATCGAAAAAATCGACAAACCAGTCTGCGCGATTCTGCTGACCCACACCCACTACGACCATATTATGAGTCTCGACTTGGTGCGTGAGACTTTTGGAAATCCTCCAGTTTATGTAGCAGAGAGTGAAGCATCTTGGCTTTATACACCTGTAGATAATCTCTCTGGTCTCCCTCGACATGATGACATGGAAGATGTGGTCACAAAACCTGCTGAACACACCTATGTCTTTCATGAAGAATACCAGATCGAAGAGTTCCGCTTTACTGTACTTCCTACTCCTGGACACTCTATCGGTGGTGTTTCCTTGGTCTTTCCTGATGCCCATCTAGTCTTGACTGGAGATGCTCTTTTCCGCGAAACCATCGGACGGACCGACCTCCCTACTGGTAGCATGGAACAACTCCTCCATAGCATTCAGACTCAACTCTTCACTCTTCCTAACTACGACGTCTATCCCGGCCATGGTCCAGCTACGACTATCGCTCACGAAAAGACCTTTAATCCCTTTTTCTAGCAAGCAAAAAACCAAGGATGCTATCCTTGGTTTTTGTTTTACCAAATAATCATACGGTCCTCTGGTGAACGCCACATACCGTCGCCTTCTTTGACATCATAAGTTGTAAAGAAGTCATCGAAGTTTGGTACTTGGACATTGACTCGGAGTTTGGCAGGCGCGTGCACATCGACACTGGCCATGAGTTTCATCAACTCAGGACGGCCTTTCATACGCCAGATACGAGCAAAGTTGTGGAAGAATTCTTCAGCAGAGAAGTCTGGTTCTCTCTTGGCAGCTTCAAGAGCTGCAGCAATCCCTCCCAAGTCCGCAACGTTTTCTGATACGGTTAGTTTCCCGTTGATCCTTGCGCCGTAAGATTCTTGGCCATCAAACTGGTCAATGACCTTTTGTGTTTTTTCTTTAAAGGCAGCATAGTCGCTTTCTGTCCACCAATCCTTGAGGCTACCATTTTCATCAAAGGAAGCGCCATTTGTATCAAAGGCATGAGAAATCTCGTGGGCAATAACCGCACCAATTCCACCGTAGTTGGCTGAGGACGACTGATGCAAGTCATAGAAAGGCGCCTGCAAAATAGCCGCTGGAAAGACAATCAAGTTCTTCTGAGGATTATAGTAGGCATTAACCATGTGAGCTGGCATTCCCCACTCCTTGTAGTCTACAGGTTGGTTCCACTTGCTCCAGCTGTGCTTGATTTCCACACGCGCAAAGGCTAGGGCATTCTCAAAGAGACTGGCAGTTTCGTCCACTACTTTGTCCTTGTAGCGTTCTGGCAATTCCTCTGGATAACCGATATAAGGCTTGATGACATTGAGTTTGACAATGGCCTTGTCACGCGTTTCAGGAGTGAGCCAGTCGTTCTTAGCCAAGCGTTCCTTATAGACATCAATCATGGTCGCCACTTTTTTCTCTACGTCTGCCTTAGCTTCTGGGGAGAATTTTTCATGCGCATACCAGAGACCGAGAGCTTGCTTGAAAGGACCTTGGGCTAAATGATAAGCTGCCTTGACCTTGTCCTGAGCTTCTGGAACACCTGAAAGGGCACGTCCATAGGCACCTGACAAAACACGAATCTCGTCTGTGAGATAGCTGGTTGAAAGATTGACTACGCCCAAAATCAAAGTCGCCTTAAGCAAAGGCCATGCTTCTTCACTATAGAATTGATCTGCTGCTTGCCAGAAACGTTCCTCGTCTACGATAACCTTATCTGGCGTTTGTCCAAGAACTGCTTGGAAGAAATCATCCAAAGGTAGGGCAGGGGCGAATTTTTTGAAATCTTCATAGGCATATGGATGGTAGAGTTTGGCATATTCTGAACTTTCTTCGTTTGAAAGAACCACTGCTGCGATACGACGGTCCAATTCCAATCTCTTCTCTAGTAAGTCTTCGATTTCCTCGTCTGAGAAATCGTAAGCTTTGAGAAGATTTGTAGTACTTTCCTTCCAAAGCGTCAAGAGTTCCTCACGCTGAGGATGGTCTTCAGCGTAGTAGGTTGTATCTGGCAAAATCGTCCCTGGTGCACTGGCCCAGAGAACATTGGTTCTGGCATCCATAAAGTCTGGTGATACACCAAATGGAAGGAAGTCTGGCTTGCCTGCTAGTTCAAACTCTGCCAGTTTGCTGGTAAAATCTGCGAAACTCTCCAAATTTTGGTATTCCTTAAGTAGAGGAAGGACAGGCTTGATTCCATCTGCTTCTCTCTTGTCAAAATCACGTACCATACGATGGTACTTAACAAAATTTGCGAGGATAGTATCCTCTGGGACTTCTTCACCTGCCAACCACTTGTCCGTAGTCGCCAGCATCAACTCTTCAATTTCCTCGTCAAGGTCAATAAAACCACCAGTTCGAGATTTGTCAGCTGGAATGACAGCTGTTTTTTCCCATTCGCCATTGATTGCATCATAAAAATCGTCTTGATAACGTGTCATCTTGTTCTCGCTTTCATTTTTTCACTTATTCTTAGCTTAGCAAAAAACACTTGGGAATGCAATTAAAAATGGTTTCTCTTTTTTCTTCATTTTTCAGTTATTATTTTAAATTTTTCAAAAATTAACTTGACTTAATTTTTTTTTAAGGTATATTAAAATACAGGAGGAAAACAACTGTATGATACGTATTGAAAACCTCAGTGTCTCCTACAAAGAAACGTTGGCACTAAAGGATATTTCACTAGTGCTCCAAGGACCAACTATTACCGGAATTATTGGTCCAAACGGTGCTGGAAAATCAACTTTATTAAAAAGTATGTTGGGAATTATCCCACACGAAGGTCAGGCCTTTCTCGATGACAAAGAATTCAAGAAATCTTTACATCGAGTTGCCTATGTCGAGCAAAAAATCCATATCGACTACAATTTCCCTATCAAGGTCAAGGAATGCGTCTCTCTGGGACTCTATCCATCCATCCCACTCTTTCACACCTTAAAGGCAAACCACTGGAAAAAAGTGGCAGATGCACTTGAAATCGTTGGACTCTCAGACTATGCTGACCGCCAAATCAGCCAGCTCTCAGGAGGACAATTTCAACGTGTGTTGATTGCCCGTTGCTTAGTGCAGGAAGCTGACTACATCTTTTTAGATGAGCCTTTTGTCGGGATTGACTCGGTTAGTGAAGAGATTATCATGAATACGCTGAGAGACCTTAAAAAAGCTGGTAAAACAGTTCTTATCGTTCATCATGACCTCAGTAAAGTCCCCCATTATTTCGACCAAGTTCTGCTTCTCAATCGAGAATTGGTAGCTATTGGTCCAACTAAAGAAACCTTTACCGAGGCCAATCTCAAAAAGGCCTACGGTAGCAAACTCTTTTTCAATGGAGGTGACCTATGATAGCAGAATTTATCAATGGATTGCAAAATTTCCATTTCCTACAAAACGCCTTGATCACAGCTATTGTCATTGGAGTCGTTGCTGGAGCTGTGGGATGTTTTATCATCCTGCGTGGAATGTCTCTCATGGGAGATGCCATCTCTCACGCAGTTTTGCCTGGCGTAGCCCTTTCCTTTATCCTGGGAATTGATTTCTTTATTGGAGCGATCATCTTTGGTTTGATGGCTTCCATCATCATTACCTACATCAAGGGAAACTCTATCATCAAGAGTGACACTGCCATTGGTATTACCTTTTCATCTTTCTTAGCCTTAGGTGTCATCTTGATTAGTGTTGCCAAGAGTTCGACAGACCTCTTCCATATCCTTTTTGGGAATATCCTTGCTGTCCAAGATACGGACATGTGGATCACCATTGGTGTGGGGGCATTGATTCTTTTGATTATCGGGATTTTCTTTAAACAACTATTGATTACATCCTTTGACGAGCTTTTGGCTAAAGCCATGGGAATGCCCGTCAATTTCTACCACTATCTGCTCATGGTGCTCTTGACCCTTGTGTCAGTCACCGCCATGCAAAGTGTTGGAACTATTCTTATCGTGGCCATGTTGATTACCCCAGCTGCGACGGCTTACCTTTATGCTAATAGCCTAAAGAGCATGATTTTTCTTTCATCAACCCTAGGGGCAACCGCTTCTGTCTTGGGACTCTTTATCGGCTACAGCTTCAATCTCGCAGCAGGATCCAGCATCGTGCTCACATCCGCCAGCTTCTTTTTAATCAGTTTCTTTATCTCTCCTAAGCAACGATACTTGAAACTGAAAAACAAAAAAATCATTAAATAACGGGGAAACCCTTCTGGAGGAATCTAATGAAAAAATTAGGTACATTGCTTGTACTCTTTCTTTCCGTCATTGCACTTGTCGCATGTGCTAGCGGAAAAAAAGATGCTGCTTCTGGTCAAAAACTAAAAGTTGTTGCTACAAACTCAATCATCGCTGATATTACCAAGAATATCGCTGGTGACAAGATCGACCTTCACAGTATCGTTCCTGTTGGTCAAGACCCACACGAATACGAACCACTTCCTGAAGACGTTAAGAAAACTTCTCAAGCTGATTTGATTTTCTATAACGGAATCAATCTTGAAACTGGTGGCAATGCTTGGTTTACCAAATTGGTTGAAAATGCCAAGAAAACTGAAAACAAAGACTACTTTGCAGTTAGTGACGGCGTAGACATCATCTACCTTGAAGGTCAAAACGAAAAAGGTAAAGAAGACCCACACGCTTGGCTCAACCTTGAAAATGGGATGATTTATGCTAAAAATATCGCTAAACAGCTCATCGCTAAGGATCCTAGCAACAAGGAATTCTACGAAAAAAATCTCAAAGACTATACTGAAAAACTAGACAAACTAGACAAGGAAGCCAAAGAGAAATTTAACAATATCCCTGCTGAGAAGAAACTCATCGTAACCAGCGAAGGATGCTTCAAATACTTCTCTAAAGCTTACGGAGTCCCAAGTGCCTACATCTGGGAAATCAACACGGAAGAAGAAGGAACACCTGAACAAATCAAGACCTTGGTTGAAAAACTTCGCCAAACAAAAGTTCCATCACTCTTTGTTGAATCAAGTGTCGATGACCGTCCAATGAAGACTGTTTCACAAGACACAAATATCCCAATCTACGCACAAATCTTTACTGACTCAATCGCTGAAGAAGGTAAAGAAGGCGACAGCTACTACAGCATGATGAAATACAACCTTGACAAGATTGCTGAAGGTTTGTCAAAATAATCCATTAAAAAACGTCGTTCTCACGGAATTGGCGTTTTTTTACACTTTCCGGTCAAATCATTGGAAAAATCTGACAATTCTCGGTAAAATAAAAGAAAAAAGAATGGAGTAGTTTCATGACCACTTTTCTCGGAAATCCTGTAACTTTTACAGGTAAACAACTGCAAGTCGGAGACAAGGCACTCGACTTTTCCCTCACTACAACCGATCTCTCTAAAAAAAGTCTTGCCGACTTTGAAGGAAAGAAAAAGGTTTTGAGCGTTGTCCCATCTATCGATACTGGTATCTGCTCAACGCAAACACGTCGATTCAACCAAGAACTTGCCAACCTTGACAACACCGTCGTTCTTACCGTTTCTATGGACCTACCATTTGCCCAAGGACGCTGGTGCGGGGCTGAAGGTCTTGACAATGCCATCATGCTATCAGACTACTTTGATCATTCTTTTGGACGTGACTATGCCCTCTTGATCAACGAATGGCATCTCCTTGCACGTGCTGTCTTTGTTCTCGATACTGACAATGTCATCCGTTATGTGGAATACGTTGACAACATCAACACGGAACCAGACTTTGAAGCTGCTATTGCTGCAGTGAAAGAACTGGACTAAAATCAAGGCCATTACGGCAGAAGGCTAGAGAAATCTAGCTTTTTTTGATATACTAGATGGAGAGAAAAGACAAGAGGGAACGAATGACGCCAAATAAAGAAGACTACCTAAAATGTATTTATGAAATCGGTACGGAAATGCAAAAAATCACCAATAAAGAAATTGCTGCCCGTATGCAGGTCTCTCCACCTGCCGTAACAGAGATGATCAAACGCATGAAAAGTGAAAATCTCATTCTCAAGGACAAGGAGAACGGCTATCTATTGACAAATATCGGCCTCGAACTGGTCTCTGAGCTCTATCGCAAGCATCGGTTGATTGAAGTCTTTCTAGTTCACCATCTCGACTATACCAGCGATCAAATCCATGAGGAAGCTGAGGTCCTAGAGCACACTGTATCCGACCTCTTCGTAGAGAGACTGGATAAACTACTGGGCTTTCCTAAAACCTGCCCCCACGGAGGAACCATCCCAGCCAAGGGAGAGCTCTTGGTCGAAATTAACGACCTACCTCTAGCAGATACCAAAGAAGCCGGTAACTATCTCCTGACTCGGGTTCATGATAGCTTTGATCTACTCAAATACTTAGAAAAGCATGAAATTCATATCGGTGACCAACTCCAAGTCAAACAGTTTGATAATTTTTCCAATACTTTTACACTGGTCAACAAGGATGAAGACCTCCAAGTTGGTATCGATATCGCCAAACAACTCTATGTTGAAAAAATCAACTAACCCCTTATTCCTGAAAGAAACTTCTTTCAGGGATTTTTTATTATTTTAGTTGTAAGTCCCATTCTTTTGGTGTAGAATGAGGTTAGAGAAAAGAGGGAGGTCATCTTATGAAAAAGCTCTTTAGAATCCATTTTGCAACCATTGCACTCAGTGATTTGCTACTATTAGCAATTTTTATCTCCAAAACCGATCCCTCTGTAGAGTGGATGCTACTCTCTGGCTTTATTTTCATCCTTGCTCAGGGATTACTGCTATTTCGCTTAGTCAACCGACTCAAAAATCAATTCGCTGAGATTTATCCTCAGATTAGTAAAAAAAATCGCCTCTACTACTTAGGGATTCTCTCAGTTGATCTTCTGTTATTGATCCTTTTAGTCTTCACCAGTTCTCAGCGATTTTCCTCTCTTATGCCAATCGTCACTTCTTGCCATTCTACTTTTTATTATCTGACGGCTAACTACCTAAGAGAAAACTATCCAGACTTTTACGACAAACACATTTCTTTCTGGAAGTGTTTATAAGCAAAAACCAAGCCGACTGGGCTTGGTTTTCTTATCTATTTTTAGTATCAAGAATGATGGTGACTGGTCCGTCATTGACCAGCTCCACCTGCATATCCGCTCCAAAGATGCCTGTCTGAACAGGCACTTCCTGAGCTAGCTTTTGGTTGAAAGCCTCATAGAAGTCAGCTGCCATATCCGGCTTAGCTGCTCCTGTAAAAGCTGGACGATTGCCCTTCTTAGTATCTGCAAAGAGGGTAAACTGAGAAATAGAAAGGATTTCCCCTTCAGTATCCTTAACAGATAGGTTCATCTTGCCTTCTGCATCTGAAAAGATCCGCATGTTGACCAGTTTTCTCACAGCATAATCCAGATCCTCCTCTTGGTCCCCTGGGCCAACACCGACCAGTAATAAGAGCCCCTGATTGATTTTCCCCTGAACCTGACCTTCGATACTCACTTGGGCTTTTCTAACCCGTTGAATAATGATTTTCATAATAGCCTTTCTAGTAAGAGCTAGGACAATTAGCCGTTGGTCCGTTTAACAGAGTAGACCTCTGGCACACTTTTAATCTTATCAACTACTGTCGTTAGAGTTGAGAGATTTGAGATTCCAAAGGACACATGGATATTAGCAAATTTCATATCCTTGGTTGGTTGGGCGTTAACGGTTGAGATATTCTTAGCTGTGTTGGAAAGAACTTGCAGAACATCATTTAAGAGACCTGTACGGTTGAGGCCGTAGATATCGATGTGGGCAATATATTCCTTGCTTGAGAATTGATCTTCCCATTCCACATCCAGGAGACGTTGTTCGTAGTTTTCTTGGGCGCGAAGGTTCATACAGTCCACACGGTGAATGGCCACACCACGCCCCTTGGTAATGTAGCCGACAATGTTGTCACCCGGCACTGGATTACAACACTTAGCAATCCGAACTAGGAGACCTGAGGCGCCTTCAATGACCACACCGCCCTCATGCTTGACCTTGAGCTTCTCCTTATTCTCAACCTTAACCTCGCCACCCTTAACTAACTCATCAGCCTCTGCCCTAGCTTTGGCACGTTCCTCTTCACGGCGTTCCTTTTCAGTCAGACGGTTAAAGACGGTAGTAGCACTGATTTCTCCAAAACCAATAGCAGCAAAGAGGGAGTCTTCTGTCTTGTAGCTGGTCTTTTGAAGAACTTGGTCCATGTGCCGCTTGTCCATATACTTATTAGCCACATAGCCATTCTCTTGGAGCTGATTAATCAGCAGTTCGCGGCCCTTGTTGACGGATAATTCCTTGTCTTGGTTTTTAAAGAACTGACGAATCTTGTTGCGTGCCTTGCTGGTCTTAACCATGTTGAGCCAGTCACGACTCGGGCCAAACGAGTTGGGGTTGGTGATAATTTCAACCTGATCCCCAGTTTTGAGCTTGGTTGTCAGAGGAACCATACGGCCATTGACCTTAGCACCAGTTGCTTTTTCACCGACTTTGGTATGAATTTCATAGGCAAAGTCAATCGGGCCTGAATCTTTTGGAAGGGAGCGAACTGCACCATCTGGAGTAAAGACGTAAATCTCCTCCGCCAGATACTCTTCCTTAACAGACTCGACAAATTCCTTGGCATCGTCAGCCTGGTCTTGCAACTCAATCATTTCCTTGATCCAGTTCATCCCGATAGCTGATTCTTTGCTGTTGACCTGACCTTTGATTCCTTTTTTATAAGCCCAGTGAGCAGCAACCCCGTACTCAGCAACTTCGTGCATTTCCTTAGTACGAATCTGGAATTCAATCGGTCCTTTTGGTCCATAGACAGTCGTATGGATAGACTGGTAACCATTGGCCTTACGGTTAGCGATATAATCTTTAAAACGCCCAGGCATTGGTTTCCAAAGCTCATGCACATAGCCAAGCATGGCATAGACATCACTATGAGTCTCTAAAATACAACGAATGGCAATCAGGTCATAGATTTCCTCGAAGCGTTTCTTCTTATCCTGCATCTTGCGATAGATTGAATAGATATGCTTGGGACGGCCATAGATTTTCCCTTTTAGATTGCGTTCGGAAGTGTACTCCTCCAACTTGGTTACTACTTCATCGACCAAAGCCTCACGCTCTCTGCGTTTTTCCTTCATCATGTGAGTAATCTTGTAAAACTCAGTTGGATTGAGATATCGGAAGGACAAGTCTTCTAACTCCCACTTGACGCTGGAAATCCCCAGACGATGAGCAAGTGGTGCGTAAATTTCCATGGTTTCTCTGGAGATACGTTCTTGCTTGTCTTTTCGTAGGTGGTTAAGCGTTCTCATATTATGCAAGCGGTCAGATAGTTTGACCAAGATAACACGGATATCCTCAGACATGGCCATGAGCATCTTACGGTGATTTTCCGCTAATTGCTCCTCGATTGATTTGTACTCGACCTTACCAAGCTTAGTCACCCCATCAACAATAATGCGAACATCATGACCAAACTCTTGCTCTAAATCATCCAGTGTCGCATCCGTATCTTCAACCACGTCATGCAAAAAACCACAGGCAACTGTCACGGCATCTAGCTTGAGCTTGGCTAAAATCCCTGCCACCTGAATGGGATGAATAATATAGGGCTCGCCAGATTTACGATATTGACCGCTATGGCATTCAACTGCGTAAACCAAGGCTTTATGTACAAAAGCAACATCTTCTTTCGATAAATATTTTTGCGTTAAAGCGACAACCTCATCGCCCGTCAAATTCACTTCTTTCGGCATTTATTCTCTCCAATTCTTCCTACCATTTTATCACTTTTTTAAGAATATTAAAACTAGAAAAGCCTGTTTTCATGCCTAGACTAAGCATTTAAAAGAAAAAGCACTGCAAGAGAGACTCTGCAGTGCTTTGTTATTTTATTTATCTTAGTAAACTGTTTTCTCAGTTTCTACGTCAAAGAAGTGTGCTTTGTTCAAGTCAAATCCAAGTTCAACTGTTGCACCTGTTTGCAAGTAGTCACGAGCATCCACTTTAGCAACAAATTCGTCTTTACCAACTTGGCAGTAAAGGTGAGATTCTGAACCAAGCAATTCTGATACAGAGATAGTTGCTTTTACAACTGATTCTGGGAATGTTTCAAGGAAAGCAGGTTCTGCATTCACGTCTTCTGGACGGATACCGAAGATCAACTCTTTTCCTTCGTAACCTTTTTCACGAAGAACTTTCAAAGCACCTTCTGGAACTTTCAAGCGGAAACCGTCAGAAACAATTTCGCTACCAACCAATTTCACATTGATGAAGTTCATAGCTGGGCTTCCGATGAATCCTGCTACGAATTTGTTAACTGGGTTTTTGTAAACTTCTTGAGGAGTTCCGATTTGTTCAACACGTCCGATAGTACCTGTACCAGCAGGGTTTTTAGTTGCTGACATGATAACGATACGGTCAGCAAGTGTCATCGCTTCTGTTTGATCGTGAGTTACGTAGATAGTTGTAGCACCGATACGACGGTGGATTTTCGCAATTTCAGCACGCATAGATACACGAAGTTTGGCATCCAAGTTTGACAAAGGTTCGTCCATCAAGAATACTTTTGCATCACGAACGATGGCACGCCCCATGGCAACACGTTGACGTTGACCACCTGAAAGGTCAGCTGGTTTACGATCCAAGAATTCTTTCAAACCAAGAATCCCAGCAGCTTCTTGTACACGTTTGTCGATGTCTTCTTTGCTGTATTTACGCAATTTCAAACCGAAAGCCATGTTGTCATAAACAGTCATGTGTGGGTAAAGAGCGTAGTTTTGGAATACCATGGCGATGTCACGGTCTTTTGGAGCCACGTCATTGACAACCACACCATCGATAGATGCAGTACCTTCAGTGATGTCTTCAAGACCAGCAATCATACGAAGAGTTGTTGATTTACCACATCCTGAAGGACCTACAAAAACGATAAATTCCTTGTCTTTGATGTCCAAGTTGAAGTCTTCAACTGAGTAGTGTTCGCTGTTTGGATATTTTTTGTAAATATTTTTAAGATTTAATTCTACCATGGAAGGTGAACTCCTTTTATTTTTGATAGTTATATTATAAATGAAAACGCTTTACATTTCTATGGCAAGGTGACCAAAAAAATAAAAAAGTTCTGTGCAACTTGCACAAAACTTTAAAGAATATCTGGTAAAATCAACTGATAACAAAGGGTGAGATCCGTCAATTCCTTCAACTGTAGCCCTGTCAATTCTTCCCATCTATCAATCTTGTATTGGAGAGAATTGCGGTGCAGGTAGAGTTGTTGGGCTGTTTTAGTGAGAACGGCACTATTTTCCCAAAGAGAGAGAATGATTTCCTGAATCTGATCCTGATCCAAAATCATCTGGTGCAGGCATTCCTTGATTACCTTCAAGTCCACGCTCCTTTCTCCCATACTCCAAAGATAGAGTTGTGAAAAGGTATGAACACCTTGGTGACCCTGACGCCACCAAGTCTTAAACAAGTCTCGCTCTGCTTGGATTAAATCTGACAGAGCCTGATACCCAGCCTGTGACCAAACCTGTCCTAACATGATAGACAGACGAAGACCAAAGTCATACTCCACTGCTTCAATCGTATCACTTAAAATAGCTCGTACAGAGGTGTACTTATCTTGTTGAAGCACAAATACATAATCCTGAGCACCGACCTGTAGCACTGTCTGGCAGTTGGGAAAGAGAGTTTGCATCATATCTAGCCAAGAGGATAGATTTTCCTGTTGGAAATAGGAAAGATGGCAATAAACCAGCTGAATCTTTTTGAAAGCTTGAGGTGCTTGCCCCTTACCCTCAATCAAATAGGAATACCAAGGATTGAGCGAACGAGCCTGCTCCTGCTGGGTCAAAAGGGCAACCAGCTGCTTTTCACGCTCGCTGAGCCCAGCTTCCCCCAGTAAAATCCACTGCTGAGAAGCTAAAGGGAGGGTGAGATAGCCTGGTTTCTCAATCGGCTGATCTGAAATCTGAGCCTCAGGAAACCAGTCTTGTAATTCCTTTGCAATCATATCCTAGCCCTCCACTTTTTGGATGCACCAAGAAATTAAGGTCTCTAGCCGCTCCACATTTTCAGTCAGATGGAGATAGCCCATCACCGCTTCAAAGCCAGTAGACATACGGTAAGTCACCACATCAGCATTTTTAGCCTTTGTGTGGCTATTGGTATTGCGACCACGTTTATAGATTTCTTCTTCTTTTTCCGTAAGGACTTGCTCCTCCAACATGAGGGCAATCAGGCGAGCCTGAGCCTTGGCTGAGACATACTTAGTCGCCTCTTGGTGAAGTTTATTGGGCTTGGTCATGCCTTTGAGGATGAGATGGCGGCGAATATACATGGAATAAACCGCATCTCCTTCAAAAGCTAGCGCAATCCCGTTAATGAGATTGACATCAATCACGAGTCCACCTCACTCCATCCTTGGTGTCAAGGAGCTTAATTCCTTGAGCTGCCAATTGGTCACGGATTTGGTCCGCTGTCGCAAAGTCACGATTAGCACGCGCTTCTTGGCGCTTTTGGATTAAGGCTTCAATGTCTGCATCCAAAACCTCCTCAACAAAGACAATTCCGAAGACTTCCAACATAGCCCCAAGAGCTTCCTTAACACTTGCATCATAGTTGCCTGAGTTGATCCACTTGGCCATTTCAAAGACAACTGTAATACCATTGGCAGCGTTAAAGTCCTCATCCATAGCCGCTACAAACTTATCTTTAAAGTCTTGTAACTCTTGAGCATCCACATTTTCAGTAAATGGTTGCTCATAAGTATTCTTCAGATACTTGAGATTAGTCTCTGCATCCCGCACTGCTTTTTCTGTAAAGTTAATAGGCTTGCGGTAATGCTGAGTGGCAAAGAAGAAACGAAGCACTTGGCCATCGATGGTTTTGAGGGCATCATGGACAGTAATAAAGTTCCCCAAGGACTTGGACATCTTGACATTGTCGATATTGACAAAGCCATTGTGCATCCAGTAGTTGGCGAAAGTCTTGCCTGTTTTGGCTTCTGACTGGGCAATTTCATTGGTATGATGTGGAAACTCCAGATCGGCTCCACCACCGTGAATATCAATGGTATCGCCCAAAATCTCTGTCGACATGACCGAACACTCGATATGCCAGCCTGGACGGCCTGCTCCCCAAGGACTGTCCCAAGAAATCTCACCTGGCTTAGCTGCCTTCCAGAGAGCAAAGTCTACAGGATTTTCCTTACGAGCCGTTTCTTCATCTGTTCGACCTGAAGCACCTAGTTCCAAGTCTTCCAAGGTTTTATTAGCCAATTTGGCGTAGTTGTGGGATTTTTCCACGCGGAAGTAAACATCCCCTTGACTCTCGTAAGCATAACCTTTTTCAATCAAGTCAGCGACAAAACGAATGATGTCATCCATAAACTCCACTACACGCGGATGGCGGGTAGCAGGTTTCACGCCCAAGGCCGTCACATCCTCACGAAAGGCAGTGATGTACTTGTCCGCAACCTCTTGAGGCGTGATGCCTTCTTCCTTGGCGCGATTGATAATCTTATCATCTACATCCGTAAAATTGGAAATATAGGCAACCTCATAGCCACGATATTCAAAGTAGCGACGAATGGTATCAAAGGCTACCGTTGAACGAGCATTCCCAACGTGGATATAGTTGTAGACGGTTGGCCCACAGACATACATGCGAACCTTGCCCTCTTCAATGGGCACAAATTCACGTAGGCTGCGGGTCATGGTGTCGTAAATTTTAATCATGCGGTCCACTCCCTTCTCTATTTCTGACTTTTTCGGCTGAAAACCAGCTCTGCAAAAGGGCCAAATTGTCTGAGGCTATCCAGTTGGTAAAAGCGCTGCCCTTCCTCTTGGGTAAAGAGGGGAACCCCCTTTCCTAGGATAAGGGGCGCTATCTGAATAATGAGGTGGTCGAAAAGATCCGCATCCAAGAGCGGTCCTACCAAGGAATTACCACCAATCACAAAGACATTTTTGCCTTTGTCAATCTGGTGAACAAAGTCCACCACATCCCCAGCTACTGGCTGGTAATTGCTGACAGGCAGGTGCCTATCATGCGTAAAGACATAGTTTTCCGTAGCTTGATAAAAACTTTCTACATCTTGCAAATCTTGGATTTCCTCAAAGGTCCGCTTGCCCATGATGGTGATATCCATTTGCCTGTAAAAGTCATCATAGCCTGTATCCTCTACAGAACCAAGCTGATGCAGCCAGTCTATCCTGTGCTGGCTGTCTGCCAAGTAGCCATCCATGGTGATACAGCCGTAAAAATATACTGCCATTCTTGTAGTTACCTTTCTAGTTCCTTTGCTATTGTCAAAGCGATAGTGAAAAAAGTCATGGCATCAGCTGTCCGTTCTTCATGGCGGGCATCCCAGGTTCGGTTATGATGATCCACATAGTCAGCTGTGTAGAAGAACTGATAGACTTTACTCTTGCGAAATTGACTCCAAGCCATGATAGCTGAAGCTTCCATGTCCACCACTTTGGCTCCAGCAGCCAAGCGACGCTTGACCTTATCAGGCGTTTCCCGATAGAAAGCATCTATGGTCCAGGACTTGGTGCGGATATGCTCAATATCGTACTTGTCAAAGATAGCTTCAAGCTTAACTAACAGAGACTCGTCATAAGCGACTTCATCACCCGGTGGGGCATAGTGGTAGCTAGTGCCTTCATCTCGCAAAGCAGCAGCCGGCAGGATAATCTTGTCCGCCTCAATTGAGCGATCCAAAACGCCACAAGAACCTAGAATGATGAAATTCTTGAAGCCTCTGGCCGCCAACTCCTCCAGTTGGCCAATCACTGATGGAGCTCCAATAAGCGCAGTCATGACCGCAACTTGATTTCCATCATAATTATATACATACCAAGGGAATTGACCGTTAAGATTTTTTAAATAGCCTCCTTGATAGACTTTTTCTGACTCAATCAAACGTTTCAGAATTTCGCCATTAAAGGACAGGATGATAGTTTCACAAACCTCACCCTTGTCCATAATCTGCCTATCTGTTGGCTCAACAACCCCAGCTACATCTTCGAATTCCTCTAATAACATAACTTCTCTTTCTTTAGGACTTCAGCAAAGCCTCTTTCATCTTTTCTATTGGGTTACAGTTTGCTAAAGCATTCCTTGACAAGACCTCCGTAAGATGTCTTGTTACTGTTCAAAACAAGTCTTTCTTAGAGCTCCGACGAATGGTGGCTGGCTTCGCGGGCATGCTCCAGCTTGTCCAGATAATATTCTCGCTGTTCTTCCACCTCGTGGATGGTCGGCTCGTCTTTCTGACCGTGGACGCGCACAATCTTGGCAGGGATTCCAACTACGGTCACATCACTAGGCACGTCTGCCACGACTACTGCAGCAGCACCGACTTTGGCATTTTCACCGATTTCTACCGGTCCGATGACTTGGGCATGGGCTGATATGAGAGCTCCTTTACGCACAGTCGGATGGCGTTTCCCAACATCCTTCCCTGTTCCACCAAGTGTTACTCCGTGATAGAGAAGAACGCCTTTTTCAACAATCGCCGTCTCTCCAATCACCAGACCTGAACCATGGTCGATAAAAACACCTGAGTCAATCTGGGCACCCGGATGAATCTCGATTTGGGTCCAAAAGCGCCAAAACTGACTGTGCATCCGAGCCAGGAGTTTGAAGCCATGATTCCAGAGAAAATGCGAGAGACGGTGGGCAGCTAAGGCCTTGACACCTGGATAAGTCAGCAAAACTTCCAAACTGTTGCGTGCCGCTGGATCATTTTCTTTTACAATATCAATGGTTTCGCGCCACCATCCCATACATTTCTCCTTTTCTTATTCTGAATCTTTTGGCGTATCTGTAAATTCTTTCTTCGGTTTGTGGTCCTTGTGATGACGTGGACGGTGAGGACGTTCAGCCTTTTCACCTTTTTCATCGTGTTCTGGTTTTGGTGGACGAGGAAGAAGAGCCTTCATAGAGGCATCAATACGGCCTTTTTCATCAATCTTGATAACCTTAACATCGACTTCATCACCGATAGCTACCAAGTCCTCGACACGGTTGGTACGAGTCCAAGCCATTTCTGAGATGTGAACGAGGGCATCTGTCTTGTCAAAGAGATTGACAAAGGCACCGAATTTCTCGATACGAACAACTTTAGCATGGTAGACTTCATCCACTTTGGCTTCACGAACCAAACCAGCAATGATTTCTTTGGTACGGTTAATGGCATCTTGGTCGCTAGAGTAGATAGATACGTTACCTTCTTCATCGATATCAATCTTAACGCCTGTTTCAGCGATGATCTTGTCGATGGTTTCTCCACCCTTACCGATGACAATCTTAATCTTGTCCACATCAATCTTGATGGTATCAATTTTCGGAGCAGTTGGAGCCAATTCTGGACGAACTTCAGGAATAGTCGCTTCAATCACATCAAGGATTTCAAAACGAGCTTTCTTGGCTTGAGCAAGAGCCTCAGTCAAAATTTCTGCAGTAATCCCTTGAATCTTGATATCCATTTGAAGAGCTGTAATCCCGTCACGAGTACCGGCAACCTTAAAGTCCATGTCTCCAAAGTGGTCTTCCAAACCTTGGATATCTGTCAAGACAGTGTAGTTATTTCCATCTGAGATAAGTCCCATAGCAATACCAGCTACTGGCGCCTTGATTGGCACACCACCAGCCATAAGGGCAAGCGTTCCCGCACAGATAGAAGCTTGAGAAGAAGAACCATTTGATTCCAAGACCTCAGCTACCAAGCGGATCGCGTATGGGAATTCTTCCAAACTTGGCAAGACTTGCGCAAGAGCACGCTCACCAAGAGCACCGTGACCAATTTCACGACGACCTGGCGCACCATAACGACCTGTTTCCCCTACTGAGTATTGAGGGAAATTATAGTGGTGCATAAAGCGTTTCTTGTACTCTGGATCCAATCCATCGATGATTTGAGTTTCTCCCATCGGAGCCAAAGTCAAAACTGAAAGAGCTTGAGTTTGTCCACGAGTGAAAAGGCCAGAACCATGTACACGAGGAAGATAGTCGACCTGCGCATCTAAAGGACGGATTTCATCGACCTTACGACCGTCAGGACGAACCTTGTCTTCTGTAATCAAACGGCGTACTTCAGCATGTTCCATTTGTTCCAAGATTTCAGCCACATCACGCATGATACGGTCAAATTCTTCATGGTCTGCATATTTTTCTTCATACACCGCAGTCACTTGGTCTTTAACTGCTTGAGTTGCAGCTTCACGAGCCAATTTTTCTTCTACTTGGACCGCTTTTTGGAGGTCACTGTTGTAGGCTGCGATGATTTCAGCCTGTAATTCAGCATCTACGTGAAGCAGTTCCACTTCTGCTTTTTCTTTACCAACTGCAGCAACGATTTCTTCTTGGAAGGCAATCAATTCTTTGACTGCTTCATGCCCTTTAAGAAGGGCTTCCAACATGATTTCTTCTGACAATTCTTTGGCACCAGACTCTACCATGTTGATGGCGTGTTTGGTACCAGCTACTGTCAATTCAAGAAGAGATTGCTCTGCCTGTTCTTGACTAGGGTTGATGATGATTTGGCCATCGACATAGCCCACTTGTACCCCAGCGATTGGTCCGTCAAACGGAATATCTGAGATAGAAAGCGCTAAAGATGAACCAAACATAGCCGCCATTGGAGCAGAGGCATTTTCATCATAAGAAAGGACGGTGTTGATCACTTGCACTTCGTTACGGAAACCTTCCGCAAACATAGGACGGATTGGGCGGTCAATCAAACGCGCTGTCAAAGTCGCATCTGTTGAAGGACGTCCTTCACGTTTCATAAAGCCACCAGGAAACTTCCCGGCCGCATACATTTTCTCTTCGTAGTTGACTTGGAGTGGGAAGAAATCCCCAGTTGCCATTTTCTTAGACATAACGGCAGCAGTCAAGACAGTTGACTCACCGTAACGGACGACAACAGAGCCATTTGCTTGCTTAGCAACCTGACCAGTCTCTACGATTAACTCACGACCCGCAAAAGTCGTTTGAAACACTTGTTTTGTCATTTTAATCCCCTTTGGATTGATGAAATTATACGCCTTGCCTACAAAAATCAGGATACAAAGGGCGTAAAGAATCCCGTATGAAAATAGGAGATTGACGCAGTGTGCGATGCACACCAGGAAATCTATCTTTTTCACTAGGGATTTAGCCCGTGTTCAACTATCTAGATACTTTGAAATATCTAAGAATAATATTCTCTAGAATCTGTCTATTTTTGTTAGATTTAAATTGCTAAAAATCTTTTTATACCCTCATCTTTGTATCAAGTACGTACAGAGTCTATTTTATCATATTTTTCTTAAAAAGTGCGGGCTTTTCTATTAAAAAGGAACCATCCCCCTCGCTTGAGAAGAATGGTTTGTTTTTATTACCCTAAAGACTGATGATTAAACAAGGCATGGGTTGCTTGGTGGATGTACTTAGCTGTTTCAGCATTGTTCATGGTATAGAGATGCACTCCAGCAACATCCTGGGTTACCAAGTCCACGATCTGATCCACTGCATAGGCAAGCCCTGCTGCTCTGAGCGACTCAGGGTCATGCTCATACTTGTCTAAGATGGCCTTAAATTTGCGTGGAAGATGAATATTCTCACATGTTTTCAAGAGACGAAGCGCTTGGTTACGGTTAAGAATAGGCATGATTCCCGCATGAATGGGAACATCAATCCCTGCCAAGGTACACTTATCTTGGAAATCATAGAAGCGCTCATTGTCAAAGAAAAGTTGCGTTACGAGGCTTGAACAGCCTGCGTCCACTTTCTTCTTGAGATTTTGAATATCCGAGATCTGGTTTGGCGAGTCAGGGTGCCCCTCTGGATAGCAAGCTCCGACAATATCAAAGTGAGGGGCTTGTTCCTTGATGAACTCGATCAAGTCCGTTGCGTAGCGGAAATCCTTTTGCGGTTCCACATCAGGAATGATGTCCCCACGTAGAGCCAAGATTTTTCGCACACCAACCTTGTCCAAGTCCGCAAGTGTCTCTGCAACCTTCTCCTTGGTCAGATAGATAGCTGGCAAGTGGGCAATAGTTGGAATCGCCAAGTCATTCTGGATAAAGTCAGCCAAACGAACCGTTGTTTCCTTGATATTAAATTTATTATTGCTGGCAGTCACACTGATAAAGTGCGGTGTCAGCTCCCGCATATCCTGCAAGGCTGAAATAATTTTATCATTACCCACAGCTGGGTTTGGAGGGAACACTTCAAATGAAAGTGATGGCGTTTGGCGTGACATAGTCCTTATCCTTTTCTTTTTGATTTCAATATTGCTGAGCCAGCTAGGCCAAGCAGTTCCTTGATCAGTCAGGGTCACGAGAGAAATCTTATCTTACAATTTCTCACGCGCAGCTTTTGCTGCTTCGACAAGGCGGATCAAGCTTTCTTTTGTTTCTGGAATACCACGTGTTTTCAAACCACAGTCAGGGTTGATCCAAACTTTCTTGCTTGGTACTTTCGCAAGGATAGCATCGATTGTGTGGTCGATTTCGCCTTCATTTGGCACACGAGGTGAGTGGATATCGTAAACCCCAGGTCCCACTTCTGTTTGGAAGTTTTTCGCTTTGAGTTCGTCCAAGATTTCAAGGTTTGAACGGCTTGCTTCAAAGGAAATAACGTCCGCATCCATGTTGTCGATGGCTGGGATGATATCTGTAAATTCTGAGTAACACATGTGAGTGTGGATTTGAGTATCTGGCGCTACTGTAGAGTGTACCAAGCGGAAGGCAGGGATTGCCCAGTCAAGGTAGTCTTCGTACCAGTCGCTACGACGGAGTGGCAATTTCTCACGAAGAGCAGCCTCGTCGATTTGGATGATTTTCACACCTGCAGCTTCAAG
Source organism: Streptococcus oralis (assembly GCF_001578705.1). Taxonomy (GTDB): domain Bacteria; phylum Bacillota; class Bacilli; order Lactobacillales; family Streptococcaceae; genus Streptococcus; species Streptococcus oralis_J. The sequence goes on from NZ_KQ969037.1 coordinate 975,817, forward strand.
GTCAAGAACTTCATCCTTGATAGCAAGGGCGATTTGAAGAGTTGAGTCCTTGATAGAGATGTCTTCACGTGGGAATGACCAGTTAAGGATGGTAACAGGTCCTGTCAACATACCTTTAACAGGTTTGTCAGTACGGCTTTGTGCGTAGCTAGACCATTTAACAGTGATTGGGTTGAGACGAGTGACATCACCCCAGATGATTGGTGGTTTCACCCCACGCATACCGTATGATTGTACCCAACCATTCTTAGAGAAGAGGTAACCGGACAAGTTTTGACCGAAGTACTCAACCATGTCGTTACGCTCGAACTCACCGTGTACAAGCACGTCAAATCCAACTTCTTCTTGCCATTTGATCCATTCGTCGATGGTTTCAGCAAGGAAAGCGTCGTACTCTTCTTGTGACAATTCACCCTTACGGTAAGCCAAACGTTTGGCACGAACTTCCTTAGTTTGAGGGAATGAACCGATGGTTGTTGTTGGAAGGGCTGGAAGTTTAAAGGCTTCTTCTTGGATGGCTTCACGTTCAGCAAAGGCTGGCAAACGAGTGTAGTCAGCGTCTATCAATCCAGCGATGCGTGCACGAAGTTCTGCATTTTCACCCACACGCTCAGTCGCAAAGAGTTCCTTATTAGCAGCAAGAGCTTCTGCACCTTGACCATTGCGGATAGCATCCAAATCACGAAGTTCTTCCAATTTTTCAACTGCAAAGGCAAAGTGGTTCAAGATAGCTGGTTCAAATTCTTCGTTAGCAGTTGTAAACGGCACATGAAGAAGTGAGCATGAGCTTGTCAAAACGATGTTTTCAGCTGGAATTTGTTCAAGAACAGCCAAGCTCTTTTCGTAATTATTGCGCCAGATGTTCTTACCATTGACAATCCCTGCATAGAGAGTCTTGTCAGCTGGGAAACCACCTTTAACGAGTTCAAGAGTTTTCTTACCTTCGACAAAGTCAAGACCGATGGCATCTACTGGCAATTTCACAAGGTCAGCGTAGACATCACGAACGTCTCCGAAGTAAGTTTGAAGCAAGACTTCAAGACCTTTCTTGTCAGCCAAAAGTTTGTTGTAAATGTTCAAGAAGAGGGCTTTTTCTTCAGCTGTCAAATCTTTGACAAGAGCCGCTTCGTCGAGTTGGATGCGAGTTGCACCAAGCTCCGCCAATTTAGCAAAAACTTCTTGGTATGCAGCTACTAAGCTGTCTACGAAGTCTTCTGCTTTCACGCCTTCTTCAAAGTCTGATAATTGAAGGAAAGTGAATGGACCTACAAGGACTGGACGAGTGTTGAGACCAAGTTCTTTTGCTTCTTGGAATTCGTCAAAGATCTTGTGACCTGCAAGTTTGACTTGAGTGTCTTTTTCAAATTTAGGTACGATGTAGTGGTAGTTGGTGTTAAACCATTTCTTCATTGGAAGGGCACGAACATCCCCTTTTTCACCTTGGTAACCACGAGCCAAAGCAAAGTAGCGTTCAAGGTCTGACAAGTCCAAGTTTTGAACTGAAGCAGGTACCACGTTGAAGAGGAAAGCTGCATCTAGGAAGTTGTCATAGTGAGAAAAGTCATTTGATGGGATTTCAGTGATGCCTTTTTCTTTGACAATGTTCCAGTGTTTTGCACGCAATTCTTTAGCCGCAGCCAAGAGTTCTTCTTCTGAGATTTCTTTTCTAAAGTATTTTTCAGTTGTAAATTTTAATTCGCGGAATTCGCCCAAACGAGGGAAACCGATAATTGTAGTTGACATGTTTTGTCCTCCAAAATTTGTTATTGAAACTATCTTAACAGAAAAGAAAGGGTCTGTATAATTGTAAATAATTAGGCTTTGATATAGTTTGAAACTATATCACTCTTTTGAACAAAAGAAAAAGACTTGAGACCAGCGTCTCAAATCCTTTGTATAGCTTGTTTTATAGCTGTATTTTAGTTGGAATGCTCAAACGAGCTATTGACGATTCTCATCAGTAACTATGGCTTGCTATTAGAAAAGACTATAGGTTAGTTATCCTTTGGTAATTTTGATATTTCCCTTAAAAAGTGCGGACGGGAGGTAAAATTACCCTGTGGATGATTTTAGCAAACAAAATAATCTCATCTCTATCAACTTTTTTCCTGTTCAAGTGGTACGACTGCTAGTGTCTTTCCTAAACTGGCTAAAACTTTTAAGACCGTATCCAACTGAGGACTGGTCTTTCCTGTTTCCATCCTAGCTATGACAGGCTGGCTCACTCCACTGAGTTCTTCTAGTTTTTTCTGACTGATACCTTGCTCATGTCTAGCTTCTATCAACTCACTCATGATAGCCACTCGCATATCACTTTCAAGGATTTCCTCCTTGGTAAAGAGTTCAGATCGGATATCTTTCCAATTACTTCCAATGGCACTATTCTTCATCACTTACCCCTCTTTCTTTTATTTCCTTCAGTTCACGCTTGGCTTTTTCAATTTCTCTCCTAGGAGTTTTCTGAGTCTTTTTGACAAAATGATGTAAGAGAACAAAACTCCCATCAAGCCAAGCCACAAATAATATCCTATCCCTCAGAGGTCTTAGTTCCCAAATCTCATCTTCCAAATGTTTGATATAGGGTTCACCAGCTCTAGCCCCATGCTGACTAAGCAACTCGATATAGTCATTTAGTTTATTGAGTTTGATGCGACTGTCCTTACTCTTCTTTCTAGCCAATTCTCTCATATAATCTAAGACTGGCTCATTTCCATTTTTGTCCTTATAGAAGTAAATCGTATGCACCAAGTAGCCTCTTTCTAATTAAATTATAACTCAAAAGTTATTAAAAGTAAATCCTAATACCCATAAAAAGAAGACCTTAGAATCATTCTAAAGGTCTCATTTTTATTATTCGAAAAAATTATGAGAAGAGTTATAAATTAGAGATAATCCTGACTCTTACTCCAACTCTATCCCCTTCTCTCGGAGATTAGCCAGACACTCCTCATAGTATTCTGCATCATGCTCACTATAGATGGGCTTGCCTAGCTTCTCCTCGGGCAAGTCTTCATAAGGAGGACAGGTCTTGCCACGGTAGTTCTTGTCCAGCCACTCTGGACTGACATTGTAGCCACGGCCAGCCATCTCCTCCATGATCAAGCGATGATAGGCATAGAGACTATAAGGCGAGTGGGTAAAGACATAGTCCACCGTCGCATGCTTTCTGCCCCAGCCATTGCCACGAAGAGCACAGCACTCTCGATGTTGTCCCAAAAGTTGGGGACGGGGAAGTTGGGAAATCAAAGCCTCATGCCAAAGTCTCATGGGAGTCTCCTTTCAGTAAAGTCGAATGTTGCAAGTAGGTATTGGGATAGCGATCAAGCAACTCTCTAGTCTTAGCAATCAAGTCTTCCTTAGAAGCCTGACCAAAGCGGTAGCGATCCAGCAAGAGCATATAGTCCTTGCGCTCAGCATCTGTCGCTTTCTTTTTGAAATAGCCCCAAATATGCTGAAAGGCATTGCAAACCTGACCTCTGTGTTCTGGAATCTGGCAAGCACGGTCAATCATCTCTTGAACCTGACTCACCTCCACCTGTTCATGCTTCAAGTATTGGCGAATCTCATTGTAAATATTGCTAGAATGACTCAAAACGAGGTATTTGTTTCTAGCCCAGAGTTGTTGACACTGGGATTTTTGGTTAATTTGTTCCATGTTTCTCCTTGTTTTCTATCCGTTTCCAGGAAATATGGAAACAAAGTTGTACCTTAAAAATGATCGAATTATGAGCGGATCAATTCCCCCTATCACCCTTTAAAGCATGATAGGAACTGTTGTTCAACATCAAATAATTTATCTATCTCAAAACCAGAGGACTGTATCCAAGAAATATTACCGTTCCAACACCAAATTTCTTTTGCATTGGGCGGTGGCTACCACTTTGAAAGTAATTAGTAATATCGCTTAATATTAATTGTTTCCAACTAGTCCCAATATTTCTAAATTGTAATCGTAGATTTTTCATGTTTATTTTTCCTTATAAACCATAATTATCATTCTAATAATCCTCTTGAAGGAATAGATGCTTGATGAATAGAATTAATTTCTTGCTTTGCTAATTTTTCTCCCCGTGTAACATAATCCGAAATGCTAATACTACTGTAATCATTAATAAATGGTAGCTCTATAATAATTGCTGTTCCGTTAAAACAATTATCTCCAACAATACCATTAGGAGGACAGGAAGCGTCATTATTTTTAATAAGGATATTTTCACCACTAATTAAACCGAATTTCCCATTACAATCCCTGCATATTTCGCTAACTACGTATAATCCGTATCCTGAATTAGCCCAAACATCATTAGACTTACGATTGGTACCACCTCTTTTAAATGCCTTAGAAATTCCAGGTTGTACTGCTGATTGTAACGCCTCAGTATTTGATTCAATTTCTCTTCTATGGAAAATATTAGATGTAAGACTGTTAAAGATTCCCTGACCTTCATCTAATATTGCAATTTGTGCTTTATTTAATTTACCATGCCATGCTTGTCCACAAATCCAAAATTCATCAATACCTGAATGTTCTGGGACATTCCTTATAATCTCTCTGATAATATAGGTCAATATTTTTTCCAATTGTCCATCACTAGTAACAATTTGAGCTAATTGATTTGCCCTTACTTCAATAAACTCTCCTCTATCAGCATATATATTACCATTCTTGAAACTTTCACCATACTCTGCTTTTACATTAATTTTAGTAATAGGAATATAGTTAGTATTTCCAAAAACATGTCCAACTTTTTTACCAATATTAGAATCTGGGATAAAATAGTCATATAAGCCCATCCATTCAAAATAACCAGAATCTTGTCTAATATTTCCTAATGTAATTTCGACTTCAGGATTATTTCTTGAAAACTCTCGTAATTTAGCTCCAAAGAATAACATTCCGATAGGTTCTGTCCATTTCAATTTACAAAAATCTATCTCTAACTGTGGATCATTATCACCTTTATCATAAACTTCTTGAATATAGTTAAATTTTTTTTGAACATCATTATAGCTTAAATTTTTAAATTCTAACTTCATATTCTAACCACCTACTTTTTATTGACAAAAACTCTGAATATCAATTTCAAGTTCTTACCAAAATTATACCACGAATCCACCAAAAAACGCCTTTAGATAATAATATATCTAAAGGCGTTTGTTTTTTATCCTGCTACTTGTTCTGCTTCTTCTACTTTAACTTTTTTATCCCTCTTACTTGAACCAGTCAATCGTCGCTTGCTATCTCGGATTGTATTCAGGTCCTTGAGAAGTTTGGTCAGGTGTTCCTTCTCAGGATAGGCTTCTGCACTGGCTGCGGTATAGCGCATAAAAAGGTCGTAGATACTGGTTAGTTCGGTGCGGACTTGTCTGGTCTTGCCGACTTCCTTGGCAGACTTATGCGCACGCGCCTGACTTTCCACCTGATCATACTCCTCTTGCGCACTGATCACCGCCGTTAGCATAGGGATCAATCCTAGACTGGTCACTGCCGTGTGGTAGGGTTCTTCGCTGAGAGTTTTGAGCAGACTCTTAATTTCTGCCATTTCCACATCATTGCTGTGCTTGGTGATATCCTTGTACTTGGCAAAGACTGGTTTCAAGGTCTCATGGGCTTCTTTGAGCTTGGTCTCCTTGATCTTAGCAAATCCTCTATGAAGGGTAAAGAGACCGACTAAGGCACCGTCACGATTGCGATCGACTTCGGTCAGATTCGTCGCCTCTTTCTTTTCTACGATAGCTAGTTGAGCTTGGAAATCTGCTAGCTTGCTCTTGAAGGAAGCAAGGTGCTTGCTATACATAGGCTCGTCCTTATGTGCCTTAGCAAAAACTTCTAGTAGTTGACCCGTGTCTACCATGAGACTTTCAAACTCACGGTTGGTAAAGTTGGTGTAGCTTAGCGGACGGATGGTGAATGTTTTTGTCATGATGGTAACCTTTCTATTTTTCATTATGTAAACTTTTAAATCCATTCTAACAGTTACTTGTCCCCCTTCCTCTCAACTATCAATTTTTCCATCTAAAATGCACTTCTCAGGGCAAATCTTTTACTTCCAAAATAAAAAATCCCTATCTGACTGGAAACACATCCGTCTGTCAGCTAGAGACTCTTACTATTTTTAGATTTTAACTTTTCTAGCTTTAGAATACATATAAACTTTAGGAAAAACGACTATTCGAAAGTTCGAAGACCTCAAAACTTTCTCAGAAAGACTATCCGAGGCTTAGAATACTCATAAATTTATGTATTTCTTATCATTCGAAGCTTAGAATACATATAAACTTTAGCAAACAAACCCATTCGATAGATAGAATGACTTCTTACTTATCTTATTAAGAACTTAAATTAGTTTTTATTATCAAAATATGGTATAGTAGAACCATACTATCTATAAGGAGTTTCTATGTCACAGCATAAACAAATGAAAGCTGTTTCTCCCCTTCTACAGCAAGTCATCAATATCTCATCTATCGTCGGGGGAGTCGGCACCTTGATTTTCTGTATTTGGGCCTATCAGGCGGGTGTTTTACAGTCAAAGGAAACCCTATCAGACTTTATTCAGCAAGCTGGGCTTTGGGGGCCACCACTCTTTATCTTTTTACAAATCCTACAAACTGTTGTTCCGATTATTCCGGGAGCTTTGACCTCAGTGGCTGGGGTCTTTATTTACGGCCACATCATCGGAACTATCTATAACTATATCGGCATCGTGATTGGCTGTGCCATTATCTTTTACCTCGTCCGTCTCTATGGGGCTGCCTTTGTCCAGTCTGTCGTCAGCAAGCGCACCTATGACAAGTACATAGGTTGGCTAGATAAGGGCAATCGTTTCGAGCGGTTCTTTATCTTTATGATGATCTGGCCTGTTAGCCCAGCTGACTTTCTCTGTATGCTGGCCGCCCTTACCAAGATGACCTTCAAGCGCTATATGATTATCATCATTCTGACCAAACCCTTTACCCTAGTGGTTTACACTTATGGTTTGACTTATATTATTGATTTCTTCTGGCAGATGTTTTGAGAATAGAAAAATCCGTTTGGTTTCCCAAGCGGATATTTTATTTGTTTTATTTTGCGACACTCTTAGCAAGGACAAAGTTTCCAAGTGTGGCAGAACCATTTCCAGCAACTGCTGGAGTCACGATGTAGTCACGCACGTCTGGTACTGGTAGGTAGCCGTTGAGAAGAGCTGTGAATTTCTCACGCACACGGTCCAGCATGTGTTGTTGGGCCATAACCCCACCACCAAAGACGATGACGTCTGGACGGAAAGTTACTGTAGCATTGACCGCAGCTTGAGCGATATAGTAGGCTTGGACGTCCCAAACAGAACTGTTGAGTTCGATGTTTTCACCACGAATACCTGTACGGGCTTCGAGGCTTGGACCAGCCGCAAAGCCTTCCAAACAGCCCTTGTGGAAAGGACAAACGCCATTAAATTCTTTTTCTACATCCATTGGGTGTTTGGCTACATAGTAGTGACCCATTTCAGGGTGACCCACACCACCAATAAACTCACTACGTTGGATAACACCTGCACCGATCCCTGTACCAATCGTGTAGTAAACCAAGTTTTCGATACGACCGCCAGCATTGTTACGAGCAACCACTTCACCATAGGCAGAGCTATTTACGTCAGTGGTGAAATACATGGGTACGTTGAGGGTACGACGAAGGGCACCAAGTAGGTCTACATTTGCCCAGTGAGGTTTTGGAGTCGTTGTGATAAAGCCATAGGTTTTTGAGTTTTTATCGATATCGATGGGACCGAAGGAACCGATGGCAAGACCTGCAAGATTATCGAATTTTGAAAAGAATTCGATGGTTTTATCGATGGTCTCGATAGGAGTTGTTGTAGGAAATTGTGTTTTTTCTACAACATTAAAATTTTCATCTCCGACAGCACAGACAAACTTTGTACCGCCCGCTTCTAAGCTTCCATATAATTTTGTCATGATAAACCTCTTATCTTTATTTTCTCTATTATAGCACATTTTAAAGGGCTAGATTTCTCAATATTTTAGATTTTCCTCTGTAAATCTTACCATCCAAGTAAAAACGAACAAACATAATATTTGTTCGTTTTGTTTTTAAATCTGATTTTCGAAGAAGACTAGGCTTTCACTTCGATGATAGCGTCACCCTTGACAACAGAACCGCTTGCGACTGGTGTCACTGAAGCGTAGTCTGCTGTGTTGGTTACGATGACCATTGTTGTGTCGTCAAGGCCTGCAGCAGCGATTTTACTTGAATCAAAAGTTCCAAGAACATCACCAGCTTTGACCTTGTCGCCTTGAGCAACCTTTTGTTCAAAGCCTTCACCGTTCATAGATACAGTATCGATACCAACGTGGATCAAGATTTCAGCTCCATTCGCTGTCTTCAAACCGTAAGCATGTCCTGTAGCAAAGGCGATTGATACTTCTGCATCAGCTGGTGCGTAAACCACACCTTGGCTTGGTTTTACTGCGATTCCTTGTCCCATTGCGCCACTTGAAAAGACTGGATCATTAACATTCTCAAGAGCAACGACATCACCAACAATTGGAGTTTGGATTGTTTCATTTTGAGGAGCTACTGGAATGTTACCAGTTGTTTCTTCTTGGACCAAGCGCTCTGTCGCAACTTCAGAAGCAACTTCTTTTTCATCCTCGTAACCGAACATGTAAGTAAGGGCAAAACCAAGAACGAATGATACAGCTACCATAAGAAGGTATTGGAACAATTGACCGTTACCAACGTACAACATTGTACCAGGGATGATGGTGATACCATTACCAGTACCAGCAAGTCCAAGGATAGAAGCCAATCCACCACCGATAGCACCAGCGATCAATGAAAGGAAGAATGGTTTACGGAAGCGCAAGTTCACCCCGAAGATAGCAGGCTCTGTAATACCGAGGAAGGCAGAAAGAGCAGCTGGGAAAGCAAGTGTTTTCAGTTTAGGATTTTTAGTTTTAACACCAACGGCAACAGTTGCAGCCCCTTGAGCTGTCATCGCTGCAGTGATGATGGCGTTGAATGGGTTCACATGGTCAGCAGCAAGCAATTGCACTTCAAGTAAGTTGAAGATGTGGTGTACACCTGAAACGACGATCAATTGGTGAACCCCACCGATGACCAAACCACCAAGACCAAATGGCAAGCCAAGAATTGCTTTTGTTCCGAAAAGGATGTAGTTTTCAACAACGTGGAAGACTGGTCCGATAACAAAGAGTCCAAGAATAGACATAACCAAAAGTGTCACAAATGGTGTCACCAAGAGATCCAAGACATCTGGGACCACTTTGCGGAGAGCTTTTTCAAACTTGGCTCCGACCACCCCAATGATGAAGGCTGGAAGAACAGAACCTTGCAAACCAACAACAGGAATGAAGCCAAAGAAGTTCATAGCTGTTACTTCACCACCTGATGCTACTGCCCAAGCGTTTGGAAGCGAACCAGAAACCAGCATCATACCGAGGACAATACCAACAGCTGGGTTACCACCGAATACGCGGAAGGTTGACCATACAACCAAACCTGGCAAGATGATGAAGGCTGTATCTGTAAGGATTTCTGAGTAAATCTTCACATCATCTGGAAGTGTCATTCCAAGAGCGTTCAAGAGACCACGAACACCCATGAAGAGACCAGTTGCTACGATAACTGGAATGATTGGCACGAAAACGTCACCGAAAGTACGGATAGCACGTTGGAACCAGTTTCCTTGTTTAGCAGCTTCAGCTTTCATGTCTTCTTTAGAAGATGTTGGCAAACCGAGCGCAACGACTTCGTCGTACATCTTGTTTACTGTACCAGTACCAAAGATAATTTGGTATTGACCTGAGTTAAAGAAAGCTCCTTGAACTTTATCCAAGTTCTCAATCACTTCCTTATTGATTTTCCCTTCATCTTTGACCATGACACGTAGACGAGTCGCACAGTGGGCTACACTGTTGACATTTTCACGTCCGCCAAGGGCTTCGATGACCTTTTTTGCAATATCCTGATTATTCATTTGCAAAAATCTCCTTATAAAATTTTGTTCTTGTTTGAAAGCGATTTTATTCGCCCTACGACTATTATTTTATCACGTTTCTAAAATATGTCAAGCGTTTTGCAGAATTTTTTATTTCCTTTCTTTTGTTCCTGATTATTTTTGCTTGTTTTTGAGGGATATTCTCTTTGTCCTCAAAAAAATATCTTTATATTAGAGGATTCAAAGCTTTTTATTTACATTTTCTTTCATTTTTTCGTGAAAATTTGCCAGATTCCCTTTACTTGATTCATGGTAATCGTTTGACATATTTTTCTCTTTTTTAACATAAAAGACTTGCTTTTTTTGTCGAAAACGTTTACTATTAATAATAGAATAGAACTTATGGAGGAAAGATAAAATGGAATGGACAACTGAGCGCCGTTATAGACGCTATGAAGATTGGTCTAATGATGAAATCAAGCAAATCAAGGAAAAGATGGCACAATCTCCTTGGCATACTCGTTACCATGTCGAGCCTAAAACAGGGCTTCTCAATGATCCAAATGGTTTTTCTTATTTCGATGGCAAATGGATTCTCTTTTACCAGAACTTCCCCTTTGGTGCAGCCCATGGGTTGAAGTCTTGGGTGCAGCTTGAAAGTGATGATTTAGTACACTTTACAGAAACTGGAGTCAAAGTTTTGCCAGATACTCCATTAGATAGCCACGGTGCTTACTCTGGTTCTGCCATGCAGTTCGGCGATCAGTTGTTCCTATTTTATACTGGAAATGTCCGTGATGAAAATTGGATCCGTCACCCTTACCAGATTGGGGCTTTGATGGATAAGGATGGCAAGATTACAAAGATTGACAAGATCTTGATTGACCAGCCAGCAGACTCCACTGACCACTTCCGCGACCCACAAATTTTTAACTTTAAAGGTCAATATTATGCTATCGTCGGTGGACAGGACTTGGAGAAAAAAGGCTTCGTCCGTCTCTACAAGGCTGTGGACAATGACTACACAAACTGGCAAGCGGTTGGCGACCTTAACTTTGCTAACGACCGCACTGCCTACATGATGGAATGTCCAAATCTAGTCTTTGTAGGGGAGCAACCTGTCCTTCTCTACTGCCCACAAGGTTTGGATAAGGACGTTCTAGACTATGACAATATCTATCCAAACATGTACAAAATCGGTGCTTCCTTTGATCCTGAAAATGCCAAAATGGTCGATGTGTCTCCATTGCAAAATCTAGACTATGGTTTTGAAGCCTATGCAACGCAAGCCTTCAACGCTCCAGATGGACGTGCACTAGCAGTAAGTTGGCTTGGGTTACCAGATGTTTCTTACCCATCTGACTGTTTTGACCACCAAGGAACCTTCTCATTGGTCAAAGAACTCACTATCAAAGATAGCAAACTCTACCAATATCCTGTCTCAGCCGTCAAAGAACTTCGTTCTTCTGAAGAGGTCTTCTCAAATCGTACTCAAACCAATAACACCTATGAACTGGAGCTCAACTTGGAGGCCAATAGCCAAAGCGAGATTGTCTTGCTCGCTGACAAAGAAGGCAAGGGGCTTTCCATCAACTTTGACCTTGTCAATGGACAGGTGACAGTGGATCGTAGTCAGGCTGGTGAACAGTACGCCCAAGAATTTGGTACGACACGTTCTTGCCCTATCAATAACCAAGCTACTACTGCTACTATCTTCATCGACAAGTCAGTCTTTGAAATTTTCATCAATAAAGGAGAAAAAGTATCTTCTGGTCGTGTCTTCCCACATGCGGACCAAAACGGTATCTTGATCAAGTCTGGAAACCCAACTGGAACTTACTATGAATTAGATTATGGTCGCAAAACTAACTGATGTCGCAAAACTTGCAGGCGTCAGCCCCACTACCGTCTCTCGAGTTATCAATAAAAAGGGTTATCTATCTGAGAAAACCATTCAAAAGGTTAATGAAGCCATGCGAGAGCTAGGCTACAAGCCCAATAATTTAGCTCGAAGCCTCCAAGGAAAATCGGCTAAGTTGATTGGACTTATTTTTCCAAACATCAGTCATGTCTTTTATGCGGAGTTGATTGACAAGTTGGAACACCAACTCTTCAAGAATGGCTACAAGACCATCATCTGTAACAGCGAACACGACTCTGAAAAAGAACGCGAGTACATTGAAATGCTGGAAGCCAATCAGGTGGATGGTATCATTTCTGGAAGTCACAACTTGGGAATCGAAGACTACAATCGTGTGACGGCACCGATCATTTCCTTTGACCGAAACTTGTCTCCAGACATCCCTGTCGTCTCCTCTGATAACTACGGTGGCGGGGTTCTCGCCGCCCAAACCTTGGTCAAGACAGGCGCCCAATCTATCATCATGATTACAGGAAATGACAATTCCAACTCACCGACTGGACTGCGCCATGCTGGCTTTGCCTCTGTACTCCCAAAAGCGCCTATTATCAATGTTTCGAGTGACTTTTCTCCCGTCAGAAAAGAAATGGAAATCAAGAATATCTTGACCCATCAGAAACCAGATGCGATTTTTGCTTCGGATGATTTGACAGCTATCCTGGTTATCAAAATTGCTCAGGAACTGGGAATTTCTGTTCCTGAAGAGCTCAAGGTCATTGGCTATGATGGGACTTACTTTATCGAGAACTACTACCCTCATTTGACAACGATTAAGCAACCTATGAAAGAGATTGCCCAACTCACTGTCGATCTTCTCCTGCAGAAGATTGAAGGCAAGGAAGTCGCGACAACTGGTTATTTCTTACCCGTTACTCTATTACCCGGTAAAAGTATTTAAACACAAGAAAACTCAGACCAATTCGTCTGAGTTTTTTTATGATCTTAAATTTTCCAGATAGCGCTGGGCTATCTCTAGGTTAAAGGTTTTATCTGCGATGAGGCGCTCAACTAGGAGAGCAACTTCAGACTCACTAGCCCCAGCTAGGAGAGCTAAGGATTTTGCCTGCAATTTCATATGGCCCTGCTGGATTCCCGTACTCACCAAGGCTTTGAGGGCCGCAAAATTTTGGGCAAGCCCCATCGAAACGATAATCTGGGCTAATTCTTTGGCAGAAGGATTTCCCAATAGTTCGTGACTAAGAGCCACACGTGGGTTGAGACCGATAGAGCCACCCTTAGTCGCTACAGGCATGGGTAAGGTCATCTCACCGACCAATTCTTCTGCGTCCCTATCTAGTCTCCATCGGCTGAGGCCTTGATAGCGTCCATCTCGACTGGCAAAGGCATGGGCCCCGGCTTCGATGGCACGCCAGTCATTACCCGTGGCGATTAAAATCGCATCAATACCGTTAAAAATCCCTTTATTGTGAGTAGCTGCTCGGTAAGGATCAGCCTGCGCAAACTGGCTAGCTAAGGCTATTTTCTCCGCAATTTCTCGACCTTGGTCCCTTTGAGGGTTCAAGTAGCGGAAGGCGATGCGACAGCTTGCAGTCACCAGAGAATCGGTCGCGTAGTTGGACAGGATCCCCATAAGACTCTGTCCCTGACTGAGTTCTTCTAAGACTGGCTTCAAAGCTTCCAGCATGGTGTTGAGCATATTGGCTCCCATGGCTTCCTGAGTATCGACATGGAGATAAACAACGAGAAAGTCTGTTTCACCTTTGATCTGCTCTACATGCAAATCACGCGCCCCACCTCCTCGTTTAACGATAGAAGGATAGGCTTGATTGGCAAGTTCCAAGAGCTCCGCCTTCTTACTGGCAATCTTCGCTTGCGCTTGTTCAGGATCAGTAACTTGATAAAGGGCAACCTGACCAATCATCTGGCGCTCATGAACCTGAGCAGTAAAGCCACCTGCTCGCTTGATGATTTTACTAGCATAGCTGGCCGCAGCAACCACAGACGGTTCTTCTGTCACATAGGGAACTGTGTAGTCCTGACCGTTCACCAAAAGCTCTGGAATGATGGAATAAGGCAGAGAAAAAGTTCCCACGACATTCTCACTCAGCTGATCTGCAACTGCCAAGCTGACTTGTTCATTCTGCTCCAGACTCGTTTGCTTTTCAGGACTAAGGAGCGCCTGAGCTCGCAACAACTCCAGGCGCTCATGGTATGATCTTTTAGAAAATCCATTCCAACTTATCTTCATTATTTTTCAACCTTGCTATAACGGCGTTGGTGGTCGACAATTTCCACCAAAGCATAGTCTTGATGTTCATAGCCTGCAAATTGGGCTGAACCAGATTCATCCAACTGTACCTCCTCAAAGAAGACTTTTTCATAGTCTGCAACTGACAATGCTGTACGTTGCTTGAGTTTGCTCAAGCGATCCTTATCAAGGTAAGTTTCATAACCTTCGACCAGCTCTCCACTAAAGAACTCTGAAACCGCTCCACTTCCGTAACTGTAGAGGGCAATTTTATCTCCAGCCTTCAAAGTCTCTGCATTTTCCAAAAGAGAAAGGAGGCCGAGGAAGAGGGAACCTGTGTAGATATTCCCAATCATCTGACTATAGAGAATGGACTTATCAAAGTTTTCTTGTAAACTATCCTGTTTTTCTTTAGACAAAGTTTTGTCCATCATCTTGCGCAAGCCTTTTAGGGCCAACTTAGGATAAGGCAAGTGGAAGCAGATAGCCGCAAAATCATCCATAGTCCAATCATAGCGTTTCTTGTATTCACCCCAAGTCGTTGTCAGGCAATCAAGATACTGTTGGGTCGAGTACATGCCGTTTACATAAGGAGTGCTTGAGTAGTTCGGACGCCAGAAATCCATGATGTCGCGCGTTTGGGCAACGTTATCATTGTTAAAGGCTATGATGCGTGGATTTTGGGTGATCAACATCGCCACACTTCCAGCACCCTGAGTAGGCTCACCAGGAGTTCCCACACCATACTTGGCAATATCACTGGCGATGACCAAAACCTTGGACTCTGGAGAATTTTCCACATGCAACTTGGCATAATGGAGGGCAGCTGTTGCTCCATAGCAGGCTTCTTTGATTTCAAAGCTACGGGCAAAAGGCTGAATGCCTAATAGGCCATGAACAAAGACCGCTGCCGCCTTACTCTGGTCAATCCCTGACTCAGTCGCCACGATGACCATATCGATTTCTTCTTTTTCTTTGTCTGTTAAAATAGAGTTGCTTGCACTAGCAGCCAAGGTAACAATGTCCTCAGTCAGTGGCGCAATACTAATTTCATTTAACAAGAGTCCCTTGCTAAATTTTTCGGGGTCAACTCCCCTCGCTTCTGCTAAGTCTTGTAATTTCAAGACATATTGACTGGTCGCAAAACCAATCTTATCAATACCGATTGTCATATTTACCTCTGTTTTTTCATTCATTGTAAAAAATCGTTTCATTCTATTTTATCACAAATAGGGACAAAAGAGAGAAAAAAGACTTGATTCACCAAATCAAGTCTTTGCTTTGACTGCATTAGGAAGAGATTCCTCGTTGTTTTCGGATATAGTAATAAAGCTTTAGAATTACCGTTCCACTTGCCATTCCGATAGAAATAACGAGGGCTAACATAACCACCAAAGTCGCGCTTGCAAGGGCATGACTGTAATCGCCTGTCACAAAGAAGGCTGTCGTCCGATAGGATAGATAACCGGGTACTAAAGGGGCGAGAATAGCCAAGACAAAAACCACCGCTGGCGTCTTATAGACAATACTTAAAATCTGGCTGATACAAGAACCAACCACCGCTGCGATAAAGGTCGCAATAATAACATTGGTTGGTTCTTTGAGCACGAGATAGAGGAGCCAAACACCCATTCCCAAGACCCCACCAGGCAGAAGCATGGAACGCTGGACATTTAGTACGATTAGAAAGTTTATAATGGCGAGCAAACTTGCCACCGCTTGGAGTAAAATACTTGTTAGAGTCATCTTATGTCATCAAAACCAGGGCGACAGAGGTGCCGGCCCCTAAAGCGAGGGTAATGAGCAGGGATTCAAACATCTTGCTCATACCAGAGTTGATATGATTGGTCATGATATCTCGAACCGCATTGGTCAGAGCAATCCCTGGAACAAAGGGCATGACGGCTCCTGCTATGATCAGGTCTGCCGTCGAAGGAAATCCAGTATAGCGAGCCCAGAACTGGGCAATCAAGCCAAAAACAAAGGCACCTGCAAAAGCTGTTACAAAAGGAATTCGGATAAACTTCTCGACATAGAGAGAGAAGGCAAAACCAAACAAGGTCGCAACGCCTGCTCCAAAAGCATCATAGACATTGCCACCAAACATAATCGAGAAGAAAGGAGCACTGAGAGTTGCTGCTACAGTCACTTGAAGCTTGCTATAAGGAAGAGCTTGATTTCTGATTTCCTTCAGCTTTTTAAAAGCTGTAGAAAGATCAATCTGGCCACCCACAAGTTCTCGTGATACTTGGTTGACATCACAGACTTTTTCGATGTTATAGGAGGATGACGTCACCCGTTTCATCCGAGAAATATTGGTGTTTTCAATCGAAAAGAAAATAGCTGCGGGCATGGCAAGAACATTGCAATCCACTATTCCCTGTGAATGGGCAATGCGAATCATGGTGTCCTCAACCCGATGAATCTCCGAACCACTTTTCAAGAGAATGGTTCCAGCTAGCATAATCACATCAATGACAGCATTTAACTCTTTTGATTCGTCCATTTTCTACTCCTATTTTCTACTCCCTTTATTCTATCACAAAAGTTCATGAAAAAAAATCTTTGTCATGATTTCATGACAAAGATTGGGTTAATTTCGTTCATTGCTTGACGTTCTACCGCCATCTGAAGAATCCGTTGTAGGGTTGCTACCTTGATTGTTACTCTGTGAAGGCGTCGTGTCTGTTCCTGAATTTCCGTGTTGAGACGAACTTGATGAAGAAGGAAGTGGTTTTGGTTTATAAATAGAAATCTTAACACGTGTTTTATTGAGATCTACCTTTTCTCCAGGTTTAGGGTCCTGACTAACAACTGTTCCTGCAGTAGTTCCTTCAGGAGCAGTTGATACTTCCACAACTTCGATATTGGCCTCTTTTACACCAACAATCTGAGTCAAATTGTTCTTAGTAAATTCGAGACTTGAACCAATGTAACTTGGCATCGAAACACTGGTCACCTTCTTAGCAACTGTTAAGGTAATCGTGCTGGCTTTCGTGAGATCGTAAGTACTTCCTGCAGCTGGGGTTTGCCTAATGACTGTTCCTGGATCGCTTTCGCTAGATTCCTCTTCCTCGATCTTGATAAGATTTTCTGGAACCTTTTTCTCTTTGAGCTCTGCGACAACATCCGAGGACTTACGTCCTACATAGTTACTTAGTTGGAAGGATTGCTTACCTGATGAAACGATTAGATTTACTTTGCTTCCTTCTTTTCGACCGCTTCTAGCTTCTGGATCTGTTCGAATGACGCGACCTTCAGCTACTGTGTCGCTGGCCTCGGTCTTTTCTTCACCTACTTCAAAATTAGCTTTCTTCAGTGTTTCTTTAGCTTCAGCAACTGTCTGTCCCGATACATCTGGAATAGCAATAGTCGCTGGAGTTCGGGAGAAGATCCAAATCAAAGAGGCTGCAACTAGCAAGGCACTGGCCAGTAAAATCATATAGCGAGCTTTAAACTTCCGTTTTTTCGCTGGTTTTGGTACTGGTGCTTCATCTACCACCTGCTGAGTCTGCTGTTTTGATTGAGGTCGTTCTGGCTGTGGATTAGCCTTCGGAATAGAGGTCAGAGTGCTTTGTGGAACTTTAGGCAAGGTCTTGGTATCAACCTTGCTTGCCTCATCAAAGACTAGCTTTGGTTCTCTCCTACGATTGTGAGACAAACAACTTGACAAGTCCACATACATTTCTGATACAGACTGATAGCGATCTGTCAATTTCTTGGCCGTTGCCTTGATAACAACATTTTCCAAAGCTTGTGGTACTGCTGGATTCTCAGCAATAACAGATGGAAGTGGTTTTTGGAAATGCTGGAGGGCAATAGTCACCGCACTATCCCCATCATAAGGAATATGTCCAGTCAACATTTCATAGAAAATAATCCCCATAGCATAGATGTCACTCTGCACAGTTGCCTTGGAACCACGGGCCTGCTCAGGTGAGAGATAGTGGACTGAACCGAGCATGGAGTTAGTCTGTGTCAGACTGGTCTCTGCAAAAGCCACGGCAATCCCAAAGTCTGTAACTTTGGCAGTTCCATCTGGTGTCAATAGGATATTTTGAGGTTTCAAATCTCGGTGGATAATCCCTCTCGTATGCGCCAGACGCATCGCCAAGAGAATCTGTCCCATAATACGGACGGCTTCTTCATTTGAGAGAGGGGAGTGTTCTTTAATATAACGTTTGAGGTCAAGCCCTGCCACATACTCCATAGCTAGATACTGCTGACCGTCTTCCTCACCGATATCTGTTATTCGAACGATATGGGGATGATCCAGATCCGCCATGGCTCTCGCTTCACGTTGAAAACGTGCCACAGCAATCGGATCTGTCTGATAGTTAGTCCTCAGGACCTTAACCGCCACTTCTTCCCCGTCTAGGATCAAATCCTTGGCCAAGTAAACATCCGCCATGCCTCCTCGACCAATCTGTTTGATAATCCGATATCGTCCGGCAAAAATCTTGCCGATCTGGATCATTCTACTTCCTCCTCATTCATGTGAACAAGGGCAACCGTGATATTATCTAAGCCTCCTGCATTGTTTGCAAAACGAATCAAAGTTGCCGCCTTGTCTGCCAAGGAAATATCACTCGTTACAATATCGTAGATATCGCTTCCTGAGATCATATTGGTCAAGCCGTCACTGTTGAGCAAGAGGTAATCTCCTAACTCTAGGCTAACCATACCAAAATCTGGTTGAATTTCATCTTTTTGCCCAATGGATTGGGTAATGATATTTTTCTGCGGATGAATTTCTGCCTCCTCTGGAGTTAGCTGACCAGCCTTTAGCAGAGCATTAACCAAAGAATGATCACTTGTGAGCTGGCGATAATTTTCACCACGGATCAAACCGATACGAGAATCACCGATATGGGCATAAATAGCTTGATTTCCAATAATGGCTACTGCTTCAAGCGTTGTTCCCATCCCCTTATAGGCTTCGTCTTTCCCCATCTGATGAATTTTTTGATTTTCAAGTTCCAGATAGTGGGCAAACCATTCACGGACCTCATTGACGGTGTCGATTTGGGTATCAACCCAAGCCACGCCCAGGTCTGTTACCGCCATCTCACTAGCGATATTGCCTGCACGGTGTCCTCCCATCCCATCAGCCAAGAGGATCATGGTGCGTCCTGCTCGGTTGACAAAGTGATTGACATAGTCTTGGTTATTTGTTCGTTTCTGACCAACATCTGTTAATAATGCTATTTCCATTGTGTCAGTTCCTTCCTAATCAGATATCTTGCGGAATTGGCTGATAAAGAATCCATCACTTCCGTACAATTCAGGAGTGATCAAGATACAGCCATCTTTCAGGATATCTTTACATTCGTGTTCTAGTTTAACCTGCTCAAACTCGGGATGACTTTCTAAAAATGCCTCAACGACGTGAAAGTTCTCCTCTGAGACGATAGTGCAGGTACTATACGTTATTATACCACCTTTTCGTAAGGTTTGACAAACACTACCTAGTATTTCCAGCTGAATTTGCTGTAATGATGCGAAATCCGCCGTTTCTTTATTGTATTTGATATCTGGTTTGCGACGCAAGAGTCCAATCCCAGAACAAGGAGCATCTACTAAAATCTTGTCAAACGAGTCACGATCGAAAAACTCATGAACTTTTCTGGCGTCCAATTTTTGCGTTTGCACTCGATCTGCCATCCCCAAACGTTGGGCGTTTTCTTGGATCAAGTCCAACTTGTGATCATAAAGGTCCAAAGCCGTCACCTTACCCGATGTGAGGTAAGAGGCCATATGAGCTGTTTTTCCACCCGGAGCCGCACAGGCATCTAGAACCTGCTCATCTCCTTGTAAATCAAGAGTGGGTGCAACCAGTTGACTAGACTCATCTTGGATGGTAATGACCCCCTCGGCGAACAAATCATGTCCTGCAAAGTGACCTTGCTCCTTGACCAGACCAGTGGTTGCCAAGAGAGAATCAGTCGCCTCTAACAAAGCTTTGATTTCCTCTTTTCGACTCAAGTCGGTCACCCGGATACTGGCTTTGTTACGCACCAAGAGACTTTCAAAAATAGCTTGCGCTCGCTCTTCGCCGTATTCTTCCTTGAGCTTAGATACTAGCCAAACTGGGAGAGAATAGGCAATGGAATCACGCTTATTTTTTCGCTTAATGCTGTCAATATCTGGCCAGCCTTCTCGCAAAATACGACGAAGGATGGCGTTGACCAGTTTTTCACTGCCTTTTTTACGGGCTTTGGCTAGTTCTACCGCTTCATTGACCACTGCGTGATTGGGAACCTTATCCAGATACCGAAGTTGGTAGGCGCTCAGAAGGAGCAGGATATAGAGCCAGTTATCTAGCTTATCCCGGTCTTCGATAAAGTGGGACAGATACCATTCTAGAGTCAGTTTTCGGGCTACCGTTCCGTAGACAATCTCTGTCACCAATCCCTTGTCTGCTGCTGAGAGTTGACTGCACTTGAGGTGTTTATTTAATGCAATATTTGAATATGCTTGATTAACAAAAACATCCTCTAGCACTGCAAGAGCTAGACTTCTAGCCGTTTCTACTTTAGTCACCAAATCGTTCTCCTACAGTCAATGTCCGTCCCACTCCATTGAGGAAGGAAGCAATGTCCATCTTAGGCTTCCCAGCTGGCTGCACTTGCTTGAGAGACAGAGCCCCTTCTGCCGTAGCGACAATCAATTCCTTCTTGCCAATTGAGAGGATCTCGCCTGGAGCTCCCTGACCTTCTACAGGTAGGGCTTCATAGATCTTAAAGCGGTCTCCCTTGAGAAAAGTATGGGCAACAGGCCATGGATTCATCCCTCGGATTTGGTTAAAGAGTTGACGGTTAGTTTTAGTCCAATCCAGTCTTTCTTCCTCTGGCTTGATATTTGGCGAGAAAGTGACTTGACTAGGATCTTGTGGTTCAGGTTGGATTTCTCCTGCTAGATAGCCAGGTAGCGTATCCAAAAGCAAATCGCGACCAACGATTGCTAATTTTTCAAACAAGGTGCCGACATTGTCCTCATCTGTGATGGGGATGCTGCGACGAGAAATCATATCCCCTGCATCCATTTCCTTAACCATCTCCATAATGGTCACACCAGCTTCCTCATCCCCCTGAATCAAGGCATAATGAATAGGGGCGCCACCACGGTATTTGGGAAGGAGGGAAGCATGAACGTTGACTGCAAAATCCATGCTATCAAGAAGTTCACTTGGGAGAAACTGCCCAAAAGCAGCAGTGATAATTCCATCTGCCCCTAGCTTCATAATGGCTTCCATCTCTGGGCTTCCAGATAATTTTTCAGGTTGGTAGATGGGAAGACCAGCTTCTTTGGCAGCCTGCTTGACTGGGGTTTCTTGGATTACTTTTTTACGGCCGACAGCGCGGTCTGGCTGGGTCACAGCAGCTAGAATCTCGTAACGATCATCTGATAACAACCCCTTCAAAACTGTTGCTGAAAAATCGGGAGTCCCCATAAAGATTAGTTTTGTCATTTCTTCTCCTTCTTATAAAAATTGCTGCGGCTCATGGTCAATGCTGAGACGAAGCTCGCTATTTTCCCGTTCTTGAGTCAAGACCAAAACTCGATTGAGAGTTGGACCTAGCTCATCTTCTAAACGGTATTTAATCAAAATCTGGTAATGATAAAGGTTGTGGGTACGGGCGATGGGTTTTGGCGTCGGTCCAAGGATTTTACTAGTTTCCGATAATCCTGAGCGCAAAATCCCCATGACTTCATAGGCTCGTTTGACAACCTCTTCTTCTTTCTTGTGAGAGAGGGTAATCCCAATAGTAAAATAATAAGGCGGGTAGCCGAGTTGGCGCCTGATGCCCATTTCATAAGTGTAAAATCCTTCGTAGTCCTGATCCTTGGCAAATCGAATAGCATAGTGCTCAGGATTGTAAGACTGGATCAAGACCTGACCAGCCTTTTCTGCACGACCTGCACGGCCTGCCACCTGAGTTAAGAGCTGGAAGGTTCTCTCAGAAGAACGGAAATCAGGCAGATTCAAGGCCGTATCTGCATTTAGAACCCCGACCAAAGTCACATTGGGAAAATCCAAGCCCTTGGCAATCATCTGAGTTCCCAACAAGATATCTGCTTCCCCTCGGCCAAACTGGTCAAGAAGAGCTTGGTGACTGCCTTTCTTGCGGGTCGTATCCACATCCATCCGCAGAATGCGGGCCTGAGGAAAGAGCTCTGACAGCTCATCGTAGGCTTTCTGAGTCCCTGTACCGTAGTAACGAATACTGCGGCTCTGACAGTTGGGACAGACATGAGGAATCCCCTTAGAAAAGCCACAGTAATGGCAGTTCATGGTCTTGGTATCCATGTGGAGAGTCAGAGAAATATCACAGTTGGGGCAGCTATCCACAGTACCACACTCCCGACACATAACAAAGCTAGAATAACCTCGTCGGTTGAGCATGAGGACCACCTGCTCTTTTTTATCCAAACGGTCTTGGATGGCTTCTAGCAAAGGAGGCGTAAAGTTTGACGTCTCATTCTGCCCAATATAGTCCCGAAAGTCAATCACTTGAACCTCAGGAATAGTGGCCAAAGGATTGGCCCGTTGGGTCAGGCGTAAGTGTTGATAGACACCTTTTCCAGCCCGCGCACGGCTTTCCAGACTTGGTGTCGCTGAACCAAGAACTAGGGCTGCTTGATTGTACTGGGCCCGTAGAATGGCGACCTCTCTAGCATGATAACGGGGATTGCTGTCTTGTTTGTAGCTAGCTTCATGCTCTTCATCGATAATCATGACACCTAGATTTTTCAAAGGAGCAAAGATAGCTGATCGAGCGCCAACAACAACTTGGGCATCGCCACGCTCAACCTTGCGCCATTCGTCGTACTTTTCACCATTAGACAGGCCTGAGTGGAGAATAGCTACTTTCTCACCAAATCGAGCAATAAAACGCTCCGTCATTTGTGGCGTCAGAGAAATCTCAGGCACCAGCAAAATAGCCGTCTTACCCTTATCCAAGGCTCCTTGGATAATCTGCAAGTAAACCTCCGTTTTCCCACTTCCTGTAATCCCTTGAAGGAGGAATGGAGGCTGTTGACTACCAATAGCACTGACAACCGCATCGCGAGCTTGTCTTTGCTCTGGGTTCAGCTCCAAAGGTGTACTTGCTTCAATGCCTTCAAAATAAGCAGCTGAACGTTGCACTTCCTTTTGGACTATGGATACAGCACCTTGTTCCACAAAGAAGTTGACTTGCTCGCGTGAGTAGAATTCTAACAAACTAGCCAGAGGAGCACTTTCAGGATGAGACAGCAAATAGTCTCTCAGCTCTGCCTTTTTCTTAGCACGCGCAGAAATCTCAATCTGCTCTAGTCGAGTAGCATCAACCTCATACCAAGACTGGGTCTTGACCTTCTTTTGATCGACTGCCTGGTATTCTAAGCGGAGTAGCCCTTTTCTGGTCAAGCGCATCATTTCTGCCTGTTTGGCAAGGTCTAGAGAAGAAAAGACTAGCGAATCTTCTGAACCAAACAGACGCTCTCGATCTGCCTGACTCAGACCTTCCAGAGGATAGAGAATCTTATCATAACTGGAGTTTAAAAATCCAGGCAACATGGCTTTTAGGATGGAGATTTTGTAAGAAAAGACGGACTTGCGTAACTCCTCAGCCAGCCAGAGTTGCTCTTGAGTCAAGACGGGAGAAAAGTCTAGCACCTCTGCAA
This sequence comes from Streptococcus oralis, assembly GCF_001578705.1. GTDB lineage: Bacteria > Bacillota > Bacilli > Lactobacillales > Streptococcaceae > Streptococcus > Streptococcus oralis_J. The sequence continues at coordinate 999,575 of NZ_KQ969037.1, forward strand.
TCTCCTTCAAGTCCTGACCTTCCATCTCTTCATCCGACTGGGACTCCAGGCCAAGCACAATCCCTTGTATCAAACGATTGCCTTTGCCAAAAGGAACATGGACCCGCATACCGACTTCCAGCATTTCTACAAATTCCTCAGGGATCTTGTAACTATAAGGCTGGTCCGTCTGCATCAGGGGAACATCCACAATAATCTTTGCGATTGCCATCTTCTCACCTCCTCCTTGTCAGTAAATTCTTGCAATAGAAAAAATAAGATTGAGTCCCCCCAACCTTAAATTTTTTCACCATCTTCTTTTTCTTTAGCGATTTGCTCTTTGATTTTCTTTTCTTCTTCTTCTTTGCGGCGTTTTTCTTCTTCAATACGGAGACGAACCGCTTCACGTTTTCCTTCTGGATCTGGGTGAATGGTTACATTTCCTGACTCGATTTCTTCCAAAGCACGAAGAGTTGATTTTTCAGACTTAAACTCTTGAGTTGCTGGCGCACCTGCTTCTAGTTCGTGGGCACGTTTTGCTTCCAAGATTACGAGTGAATATTTTGATGGCACCTTGTCGAGCAAGGTATCAATAGAGGGTTTTAACATCATTTGCTTGTACCTGTTTCCTATAGTTTATCGAGTAGTTGGAGATTTTGGCAACATCTCCTGGTAGTGACCAATGACACGGTCCACACGGAAGTGTTCAGCTTCGATCACACGCTTGACACGTTCAGCAGCGAGGGGCACCTGATCGTTGACAATGGCATAATCATACTCACGCATGAGGGCAATTTCTTCCTTAGCTTTTTCGATTCGTTGGGCAATCACTTCAGCGCTATCTGTTCCACGACCTACCAAACGATCTTGCAATTCATCCAAGTCTGGTGGCGTTAAAAAGATAAAGACAGCATCTGGAACCTTTTTCTTAACCTGAAGAGCTCCCTGAACTTCAATCTCAAGAAAGACATCGATTCCCTTATCTAGGGTTTCGTTGACATAGGTCAGAGGAGTTCCATAGTAGTTACCGACATATTCTGCATATTCCAACATCTGACCTTGACGGATCAGCTCTTCAAACTCTTCACGAGTACGGAAGAAATAGTCCACTCCGTCCACTTCACCAGGACGTTGCGCGCGCGTCGTCATCGATACAGAGTATTGAAATTGATTCTCAGAACTCTCAAAAATCTCTCTTCTAACCGTTCCTTTCCCAACTCCTGAAGGACCAGAAAAAACGATTAGCAAGCCTCGGTCTGCCATTATGTCTCCTTTAGTTAGTCTGTGAAATAAAGTAAAATTTCTCTCGGATACTGATGATAGCGTCAGTTATCCTTCTACAGTCTTTCTATCTAGTGTAACAAAAAAGCAGTAATTTTTCAACTGCTCTTTCTTATTTATTTAGCATAATCTACTGCACGAAGTTCGCGGATCACGGTTACCTTGATATTTCCTGGGTAATCGAGATTGTTTTCAATTTTCTCACGAACTTTGTGAGCCAAGATTGTGACTTTGTCGTCCTTGATTTGTCCTGGATTAACCATGATACGGATTTCACGTCCTGCTTGAAGGGCAAAGCTATTTTGCACTCCTTCAAAGCCATTGGCGATTTCTTCCAAATCATGGAGACGCTTGATATAGCTTTCAAGAGACTCGCTACGAGCACCTGGACGCGCTGCACTCAAGGCATCTGCTGCAGCAACAATCACTGCAATGACACTTTCGGGTTCGACATCGCCGTGGTGGCTAGCAATGGTATTCACCACAACTGGGTGTTCCTTGTACTTACGAGCCAACTCTGTACCAATCTCAACGTGGCTACCTTCAACCTCGCGGTCAATAGCTTTCCCGATGTCGTGAAGGAATCCAGCACGACGAGCAAGAGCTGCATTTTCACCAAGTTCACTCGCAATGATACCAGATAACTTAGCAACTTCAATCGAATGACGCAAGACATTTTGTCCATATGAAGTACGGAACTGCAAGCGTCCCATGATTTTCATCAAGTCTGGATGGAGGTTTGGCGCACCAATCTCATAGGCAGCAGCCTCACCATATTCGCGGATTTTATTGTCAATCTCCTGACGGTTTTTCTCCACCAACTCCTCGATACGAGCTGGGTGGATACGGCCATCCTTGAGCAACATTTCCATGGTCATACGAGCAATTTCACGACGAATCGGATCAAATCCTGACAAGGTTACCACTTCCGGTGTATCGTCGATAATCACATCAACCCCTGTCAAACTTTCAAAGGTACGAATGTTTCGACCTTCACGACCGATAATGCGCCCCTTCATGGTATCATCTGGTAGGTGAACCGTCGAGTTTGTTGACTCTGCTACATAGTCACCAGCGATACGCTGCATAGCCTGAACCAAGATATCTTTCGCAATCTTGTCTGAACGTTCCTTCACTTCTTGCTCAGCCTCACGAATGCGGCTAGCAATTTCCTTGCTCAAATTTTCCTCTGTCTGAGCCAAGATAATATCTCGAGCCTCACTCTGGGAAAGGGAACCGATACGTTCAAGTTCAGCTTCTTTTTGTCTTTCGACTTCCTCTAATTGCTCTTCACGTGCATCAAGGTTTTTTGCTCTATCAGAAATACTTTGTTCTTTTTGTTCAAGTGTTTTTTCTTTGTTCGTCAAATTGTCGTCCTTACGGTCAAGGCTCGCAGCTCTCTCCGTCAAACGACTTTCAATTTGCTTGAGCTCCTGACGTTCTGACTTAAATTCAGCGTCCACTTCTTCACGGTATTTTCTGGCTTCCTCTTTGGCCTCCAATAGTGCTTCTTTTTTAAGAGACTTGCTTTCGCTCTTGGCTTCATTTAGCAATAAATCCGCTTCGCGCTCAGCTTGTCCTCGTAAATTAGTTGCTTCTTGTTCAGCATTTAGAAGCATCAACTCTGCAGCTTCTTGAGATGATTTCATCTTAGCTGAGATGCTGACATATCCAATGACTAAACCAATGATGACGGCAAAAACAACAATCGCAATGGTCATGATTTCCATGTTTTTACCTCATTAAATTTGTTTATCGAATGACATACATTCCTTAATATTCTATCATAAAAAACCGATTTCCACAAACCCAAATTGAAGAGTTTTGTGTGAATTTTTGAAGAAAATCCTTATATTTTCAAGCAAAATTAAGATTCTTTAAAAATTTAAATTTTCATGAAAGCCAAGGCAAAAAAGAGCAATCACCCACCAAATACTACTTCTACAAACGCCTTAGAGAAAGTTCAGGAACAAGTGAAAGCGGTTCACTGTAGACAGATTTAACAGCCAGATCCCATCATCACACTACTTCAAAATACCAAAATTATACTGAATAAATTTCACATATTCCAACATATCAGTCGCGCTATAATAAAGCCTTTTATCCTCAAATTTTCAGGGAAACTTTAACACCTTGTAAGATTGACAGCCAGACGTTGACTTGTTCTGGTAAACTTCGCCATTAGTTGAAAGCAATCAGCAAGAATATAAGATGTCTAGTATTTGATTTTCAAAATTTCAAAAATTTAGAATGATAATTCTCGTCACTTTGAATGTTAAAAAAGAGAGAAGCAATCTGATTCTCTCTCATGCTTAGTTAGATCTCACCCTCTACAGTTGACAAAG